>JAJZDW010000010.1:78589-106534 GCA_021851405.1 Pseudomonadota bacterium | reverse complement strand
GGTGACCGCCGGACGCGCTCAGCGCCGCCCCACGCAGAACCGTGAACTCGCTCAACGGCCCGTCAGGGCCAAGACCGCTCGAGTGCTGTCAGGAACAGCGCGATGAGCGGTCAGGACGGGACTCTAATTCAAGCCAGTTGCGAACGACTTCGATGGCTTTGCCGAGAACGAGCATTTCTGTCTCGAGCTCGCGCGCCGTGTGGGCCTGCCTTCCGCGCGTACTCACTGGCGCTTGATCGGTGACGTCCCCACGCTCATCGCCGAGCGTTACGACCGCGTGGTGCTCGGAGGCCGATGGGTGAGAATCCACCAAGAGGACTGCTGCCAGGCGCTTGGCATTCACCCCGCGTCCAAATACGAAAACGAAGGTGGTCCGGGTTTGCGGGACATCATGGCACTCCTTGAGAGTGCTGATGATCCCATCGCCGATCGCACTCGACTCATGCGCACGGCCTGCTTCATCTACTTGATTGCCGCGACCGACGCTCATGCCAAGAACTATTCGCTTCTCGTGGCTCGCGGCGCCGATCGCCCGAGCATGCGACTCGCTCCGCTTTACGATGTGGCGAGCGCATGGCCTTACCGCAGGCGCATTCCCGTGCAGAAAATGAAGCTCGCGATCCGGGTGGGCAACTACTACCGCTTGAGGCAAATCCAACCGCGACACTTCGATGATCTCGCACGAAGCTGCCGTTACCCACCGGAGGAGCTTCGAGGCTCGCTCATGGAGCTGACGCAGGTCCTACCCGATGAGGCCGCAGCGCTCGGCGCGAGCTTGCGCGGGTTAACTGCGGCAGGCGAGACTCTGGGCGTTCTGGTCGATGCGATTGATAGGCAATGTCGAGCGGTCCTCGGTCGTCTTGCCGCTGCGCCCGCGCGGGTGGCGGGGGTCCGATGAGTGGCCACTCCACGACGAGCTGACCCTGAGGTCCGCGGATATGCGCACTCCTCCGGCCGCAACGACCTTGCCTACCCGCGAAGGACGGAACCAGAGCTGGAATCGATGGCGCCGGAAACATGGAACCCATTGATCGAGGCGGAACGTCGATGTCCGCGATGTCCGCCGAGGTGATCGTCACGGCGAGGCGTGAGCCGAGCTTCGGGACCCGGTGGCTGTGCAGGTATCGTCCGCCTGCGGGTCTTCGCCGCCGGCGAACCTGGCCGAGAAATGCTCGAACCCTTTTCGCCAGAGTCAGCGCGTCCGCCCGACCGAGTGTGGCCAGGCGCTTGCGGTACTTCACACCGTAGCTGACGACATCCGTCCGACGATCCGCCGGGTAGCCTCGCAGGCCGAGACAGGGGATGTCATCATCCCAATAGATGCACGGTGAGTTGTGCGCACCGACATACGCGAGGGGCCGCACGGTGTCCTGGCGCAGTTTGGCGGTGGGCATTTGCGAGTCCTACCGTCATTGGAGTGACCAACATGAAACGTACTTGAGCGCATTCGGACCTGAAACGACGCAGGCGTATGATTGTAAGCCATTGAATTCAGCAGAGTATCGTAGTTCGGCGACCTGCCGCGTAGGCCATGCGGTGGGCTACGAACCGTGAGCTCGGGCGTTCGAATCTCTCCGGGCGCGCCATTTTTCCTTCCGCGCCTCGCGCCGCCGAGGCGATCCGATCCCCGCTCCTGTGCCGTCTCGCCCCAGCCGGTTGCCGCTCGCATGGGGCGCGCAGCGTCACGCGTTGCGAGCGAGTTTGAATTACCATAGCCGCCCATCATGCGTTGCAGAATCCCATCCTATCTACTGGCCGCCACGGCTCTGTTCGCGGCACTGCCGGCGCACGCCGAGTGGGGCGCACTCGCGCGCCTGCAGCGCCAGGGCGCGCTGGTCACGGCGTTGGCAGTCGACCTGCGTACCGGCCGGGTCATCGAGCAGCTCAACCCGGACCGGCGCCTGACGCCGGCCTCGCTGACCAAGCTTGCGACTGCCGCTGCCGCCCTGCAGGCATGGCCGCCGAACGAACAGTTTCAGACCCGGCTGCTGGCGATGCAGCCGCTGCGCGCGGGGGTACTGCACGGCAATCTGGTGCTTGCCGGCGCCGGCGATCCGTCGCTCGATGACCGTGCGCTGTGGGAACTCGCCGCCGAGGCGCGTGGCGCCGGGCTTCACGAGGTCACCGGCTCGCTCATCGTCGATCCGCTGCCGTTCGGGACGGTCGCCTGCGGCAACCGCGACCGCTGTGCGGCGCTTCTGCGCAGCGACAATGCCTACAATGCGCCGCTGTCGGCGATCGGCGTGGATTTCGGCACGTGGTGCGTGCGGGTCGTGCCGAGGCGCCCCGGACTCGCCGCCCGCGTCGAGGGCTGCGGGGTGACGCACCTGCCGATTCCGGTCACGGGCACCATCCGGACCGTCGGCGCACGCGCGCGCCAGACGTTCTGGGTCGAGCGGCGCACCGAGAACGGCGAGGATACGCTGGCGGTCGGGGGCGATGTGCCCCTGGGCCGCGGCCAGCGCGTCTACCGGGCCATGTCTGATCCGGCGCGCGGCACGGGCCTGCTGCTGAAAGAGGCGTTGCGCGAGATCGGTGTGCGGATCGCCGGACCGGTGCGCGTGCGCTTCGAGCCGCTGCCGACCGGTGTGCACCTGCTGGCGCGGGTCGATGGGCTCATGGTGCGCGAGCAGCTGTGGCGGATGCTGCAGTACTCCAATAACTACATCGCCGATGTGCTCACGCTCGACATGGGCGCGATCACGCAGCCGCACGAGACGCTGGCCTCGGCGAGCACGCTGCTGGAGAACTTCGTGGCGGGCACCGAGTATGGCGATCCGCCGAATCTGGGCCCGCCGCCGCTGTTCAGCGGCAGCGGTCTGACCACCGGCAACCGGCTCTCGGCGCACGACCTGGTGCAGCTGCTCAGCCACGAGTACCACGACACGCGCCGGTTTGGCGCTTTCTATGCCGGACTGGTGGCCCCGCACGATGCGCCGTTTCTGTTTCTGCGCCAGGGCAATGCCGATTGGCTGAACCGCGTGGCGCTGAAGACCGGCACGCTGAATGATCCGCGTTCGGTGTGCGGTGTGGCCGGTTACCTGCGCTCGGCGCACGGCGGTTGGATCGCCTTCGCGGCCATCGTCAACGGCGGTCCGCGCTGGCGCCACGTGCCGCTGTACCAGGCAATCGGCGCCGAACGGTCCGACATCGAGGCGCTCGCACGACGCTATTGAGGCGCGCGAGTCGGACGGGCTTTGCTATCCTCGGAACATTTACCGGAGGAAGCCCGTGGCGCCAGCGCTCGGTGAACGTCAATCGGCCGTCGCGGACCAATGGGGCGAGCGCATGCCGCGCACGGTGGGGCTGTGGAGCGCCGTCGTGGTGCTGGTGGGGGTCACCGTGGGCAGCGGCATCTTCCGCGTCCCGGCCACGGTCGACGGTCTGCTGCACTCCCCCGGCCCGGCCATGTTGTGCTGGGCGCTCGGCGGCCTGGTGGCGCTCGCCGGGGCGTTGTCCGTCGCCGAACTCGCCGCGGCGATGCCGCGCTCGGGCGGGATCTTCGCCTACCTGCTCGAGGCCTATGGTCCACTGCCGGCATTTCTGTTCGGCTGGACGGAGCTCGCGGTCATTCGCGCCTCGGCGCTGGGGGCGACGTCGACCATCTTCGCCGAGTACCTCGGTTACTTCATTCCGCTCACGCCCGCGCAGATCCACTGGGTTGCCGCCGCCACGATTCTCACCGTCGGCACGATCAACTACATCGGCGTGAAGCGCGCAGTCGCCGTGCTCGCGCCGGCCACGGTCGCCAAATTCACCGCGCTGCTGGTGCTCGGCCTGCTGGCCTTCACCGCCGTTTCCGGCGGCACCGCCGCACCTGCGCACCGCATCATCTGGCAAGGTGGGGCGCACTTGTCGCTGATCGCCACCGCGCTGGTCCCGGTGATGTGGACCTACGACGGCTGGGCCGATGTGTCATTCATGGGGGGCGAGGTGGCTCGACCACAGCGCACGCTGCCGCTCGCGCTGATCATCGGGACCTGCTGCGTGATGCTGGTCTACCTGGTGGTCAATCTCGGGTTCCTGTACGCGCTGCCCGCCGAGGCGATTGCGCATGCCCCGCTCGTGGCCACCACGGTCGCGCAGCACATCCCGCTGATCGGCAGCGCCGGTGCGGTGGTGATCGCGGCCGTCGTGCTGCTCTCCACGTTCAGCGGTCTGCACGCATCGCTCATGACCGGCTCGCGGGTGATTTTCGCCATGGGCGATCGCGGTCTGCTGTTTCGCAGCGTCGGTCGTGTCTCGCCCCGCTTCCAAAGTCCCTCGGTGGCGATCTGGATCGCCACCGTGCTCGGCTGCGTGTACGTGATGCAGAACGACTTCGCGCAACTCGCCGACCGCTTCGTGCTCGGCTTGTGGCCGTTTTACGTGCTCACCGTGGCGGGGGTCTACGTGCTGCGCTACCGGCAGCCGGATCTCGAGCGCCCGTACCGGACGTGGGGCTATCCAATCGTACCGGCCGTGTTCCTGCTCGCCTCACTCGGGATGCTGGCCAACGCGCTGGTCACCGATCCGCGCGATACCGGCGTGACGCTGCTGGTCATCGTGGCCGGCATCCCCATCTACTACCTGTGGCGGCGCTTCACGACTCCCCGGGCGGCATAGCCTCGAGTTGCTCGGGGGCATCCAACTTGTCGCCGAGGATGCGACGCACCGTCACGTAGCACAGCGGGATGATGAGCACGCCGAGGACCACGGCGCTCAACATGCCACCCACGACGCAGGTGCCGATATCGTGGCGTGCATTCGCACCGGCGCCGGTGGAGACCACCATCGGGAAGACGCCGAGGATGAACGCGAACGAGGTCATCACGATCGGCCGGAAGCGCAGCCGCGCCGCCTCGAGTACGGCGTGATGCAGGTTGTACCCCTGGCGTTGCAACTCGACGGCGAACTCCACGATCAGGATGGCATTCTTGGCGGTCAGGCCGATGATCGTGATCAGCCCGATCTTGAAGAACACGTCATTCGAGAGGCCGTGCAGAGTCGCACCCAGCGCGCTGCCGATCAGCCCCACCGGAATCGCGAGCAGCACGGCCGCGGGGATGCTCCAGCTCTCGTACAGCGCCGCGAGCGCCAGGTACACCACCAGGATCGACAGCGCGAACAGCATCGGTGCCTGCGCGCGCGAGAAATTCTCCTGTAGCGACTGACCGGCCCAGTCGTAGCCGAACCCGTGCGGCAGATCGCGCGTCACCAGGCGCTGCATCTCGCTCATCGCCTGGCCGGAGCTGTAACCCCGACCTGCCGCACCGATGATTTCCACCGCCGGATACCCGTCGTAGCGGGTCAGTGCCGGGGCGGCGACCGTCCATCGGGTCTGTGTCACGGCCGACAACGGCACCATGGACCCGGTGCTGCCGTCGACGTAGAACTGCTGCAGATCGCGCGGCCCCATGCGATACGGTGCGGCGGCCTGCACCAGCACCTGTTCGACACGGCCGTCGTAGATGAAGTCGTTGGCGAACACCGGTGCGAGCATCAGCTGAATGGCCTGGTAGGCCTGCTGCGTCGAGACGCCCATCGCACCGGCCTCGACCCGATCGACGTGCAGGTGCAGCTCCGGCTCGGGCGCCAGCCCGTTGATGCGCACGTTGTAGAGCAGCGGATCGTGGTTGGCCTGGGCGATGAGCTTGTGGGCCGCGGCATCGAGCGCGGTGCGGCCGAGCCCGGCCCGGTCCTCAAGATAGAAGTCGAAGCCGCCGAACTGGCCGAGTCCCTGGATGGTCGGCTTATTGACCACGAAGATCTTCGCGTTGTGGATGTGCTGCTTGGCCTGGCGGTTGGCCCAGCGGATCACCTGATCGGCGGTCTCGGAGCGATCGCTCCAGGGCACCAAGTGCATGAACGCCCGGCCGGCGTTCTCAGAGTTGCCCGCGAAGCCGCTGCCGGCGAGCTGGAACACATCGTGCACCGCCGGGTTCTTGATCATGATCTGATAGAACTGGTGCAGCACCGCCTCGGTGCGCTGCAGCGTCGCACCCGCAGGCAGCTCGACGCTCGCCATGATGTCACCCTGGTCTTCGTCCGGCACGAAGCTGCCCGGGAGTTTCACGAACAGGAACAGTCCGAGCGCGAGCATCACGGCGAATCCGGTCATCCAGCGCGGCAGGTGCTTGACGGACTCGAACACGCGGCGCACGTACGCCGCGCGGGTGCCCTCGAACGCCCGGTTGAAGTAGCGGAACACCACGTTCGCCTTCAGATGCTCCGGGCGCATCAGCGAGGCGCACAGCGCCGGGGAGAACGACATCGCCAGCAGCGCCGAGAACCCGATCGACAGCGCGATGGTGAGCGCGAATTGGCGGTAGATCACCCCGGTGCTGCCGCTTTGCAGCGCGCTCGGAATGAACACCGCGGCGAGCACCAGCGTGATGGCCACGATCGCCCCGGTAATCTGCCGCATCGCCTTGCGGGTCGCCTCCATCGGCGGCAGGTGCTCCTCGCGCATGATGCGATCGACCGCTTCGACCACCACGATGGCGTCGTCGACGACGATGCCGATGGCCAGCACCATGGCGAACAGCGTCAGCTGGTTGATCGAGTAGCCGAGCGCGTAGACCCCGATCATCGCCCCGAGCAGCGCCGTCGGTACGACCAGCATCGGTACCAGGGTGGCGCGAAAGCTCTGCAGAAACACCAGCATCACGATGAATACGAGCGCGAAAGCCTCGAGCAGCGTAATCGCCACGTCCTTGATCGCGGCCTTGATGAAGATCGTCGAGTCGACCGGCGTGAACCAGGTGACACCGGGCGGGAAACTCTTCTGCAGCTGCGCCATCTTGGCATTGATCAGCTTCATCACCGTGAGCGCATTCGCCCCCGGCAGCAGCTGCACGCCGAACGGCGCGACTACGGTGCGGTTGACCTTGCCGGCGAAGGAGTAGTTCTGCAGGCCGAGCTGAACGTCGGCGACGTTCTTCAGATAGACCGACGTGCCGTTGGTATTGGTGCGCAGCAGGATGTTGCGGAACTGCTGCGGTGTGTCGAACCACCCCTGGGTCGTCACGGTCGCCGTGGTCTGCTGGCCCGGGACCGCCGGAGCGGCGCCGATCGAGCCGGCGGCGATCTGGATGTTCTGGCCCTGAACGGCCGCGAGCGCGGTGGCCGCCGACATGTCGTAGGCGTGCAGTCGCGTGGGGTTCAGCCAGATGCGCATGGCGTAGTCGGAGCCGAACAGATTGGCCGAGCCGACGCCCGGGATGCGCGCGATCTGATCGATGATGTGCGCGGCCACCCAGTGATTGAGTTCGGCGCGATCCGGGCCGCCCGGTCGGGCACGCAGCGCGAGTACGGCCAGGAACCCGGCGCTCGACTTGTCGACGTTGATGCCCTGCTGATTGACCTCGGTCGGCAGCTGCGGCTCGGCGAGCGCGACGCGGTTCTGAGTCTGCACCTCGGCGATGTCCGGGTCCGTTCCGGTGGCGAAGGTGAGGGTGATCTGCGACTGCCCGTAGCTCGACTGCGATGTGAAATAGAGCAGGTTGTCGATGCCGGTGAGCTGTTGCTCGATGACCTGCGTGACCGTCGACTCGACGGTCTTGGCGTTCGCACCCGGATAGTTGGCGCTGATGATGACCTGGGGTGGGGCCACCTCGGGGTACGAGTCGATCGGCAGATGAGACACGGCGATCGCGCCGCCGAGACAGATCAGGATGGCGATGACCCAGGCGAAGATGGGTCGGCCGATGAAAAATTGAGGCACTCGCAGCTCCTAGCGATTGGCCTGCGCGGCGGCATGTCCCGCCGGCTGCAGATCGACCTTCGCGCCTGGTTGGGCGTTCTGGAGGCCGGAGACGATGACGCGCTCGCCGGCGGCGAGACCGCGCCAGACGATCCAGTCGCTGCCGGAGGTGCCCTCGGTCTCGACGGGCTTCTTCTCGACGGTGTCGCGACCGTTGACGGTGAGCACGTAGGCGGCGCCAGTGCTGTCTCGCTGCACGGCCGCCTGGGGCACCAGGAAGGCCTTGAGTGCCCGCCCGACGGCCAGACGTACGTGCACGAACATTCCGGGCAACAGATGATCGTGTGCGTTCGGAATGATTCCGCGCAGCGCGATGGTGCCGGTGGACGGGTCGACGCTGGCCGCACGGAAATCGAGCTCGCCCGGCTGACCGTAGTCGGTTCCGTCCGAGAGCAGCAGTTGCACACGGGCCTTCGGGCCCGCGAGCGCCACGCGGCCGGCCTGCAGCTCGGCCGTCAGCTGCTCCTGCAGCGCGGCGGGCTCGTTGAAGTTGACGTAGATCGGGTTGATCTGATCGACGGTGGTGAGCAGTGTCGCGGTGCCCTGGCCGACGAGTGCGCCTTCGGTGACCTGTTGTTCCTCCGCGATTCCGCTGATCGGTGAAGTCACGTGGGTGTAGCCGAGGTTGATCCGGGCGGATTCGACGTTGGCTTCGGCCTGCTGCACCAGCGCCGAGGTCGAGCGGGCCGCCGCCTGATCGGTGTCGAACTGCGATTGCGAAATCAGATGCGTGCCGATGAGTGCGCGGTCACGCTGCAGCGTCACGGCGGCATTGGTGGCGTTGGCCTTGGCCTCGCTGAGTGCGGCAAGATCGGCATCGAGCGCAGCTCGGTAGGGCGCCGGATCGATCTGAAACAGCGGCTGGCCGGCATGCACCTCGGTGCCTTCGGTGTAGTAGCGCTTCAGCAGTACGCCGGCGACCCGTGCCAGCACATTCGCCTCGCGGTGGGCAGACAGCCGGCCGACGAACTGCTCGGTGAGCGGCACCTGTTGCGGCTCGACGGTCACGGTCTTCACCAGGGGTGCCTGCGCGGTCGGCTTCGGCTGCGTGGCGCCGCAGCCGACCAGCAGCACGGCGGCGGAGGCACCGCCGAGGAGGGCGATCGCACGGACCGCGGCGTGCAGGCTGGGCGGGCAATTCTTTGCACTTCTTGACAAATGAGTCTCGGGGAGCAAAAGTAGAACTCCTCAGTGCCAGCCACGACCGTGGCTGTCGTTCCATTGCGCTCGATTGGGCGCGAGAGGGACGATCTTAGCGATGCCTGCCTGGGCAATCTAGCCGAGATTCGGCAGGACGACAGAAACCAAGGGTCAGTGCCCCAGCCGAGCTTGCGCTGCACTTCAGCGCAGCCGGCAAACACACGGGTGACGTTCGGACTCCGCGGACGTCCTTGTCCGAGAGTCCGGCGAGGGCGCGCTGAGGGGGTTAGGGCGCGCCGCCGCTCGAGGGGTGATCCAGTTGCGGATACAGCTTGAGGAAGGCTTCCGTGACGCCATTCGTCCAGCCGAATCCATCCTGCAACGGATATTCGCCGCCGCCACCCGGCAGGTCGCGCTCGACGTTGTATTTCTCGACCAGCTTGCCGGTGTGCTGGTAGACACGCCGCACGGTGCGCACCCACCGGCGTGCGATGCTCTGCGCGAAGCGGGGATGGCCGTAGCGGCGCAACCCCTCAACGGCGATCCACTGCAGGGGCGCCCACCCATTGGGTGCGTCCCATTGCTGACCGGTGGTGATGGTGGTGGTCACGATGCCGCCGAGCTTCAGCAGCCGCGCGCGCGTCACAGCGGCGACGGCGTTCCCCTGGCGTGCATCGGCGAGTCCGACGAACAGCGGATAGAGCGTTGCGGCGCTGAGCTCACCGGTCCGCCGGTGCGTGCGCCAGTCGTAGTCCATGAAGTAACCGCGGTGTGCATCCCACAGGTAGCGGTCGATGGCGCGCCGACGGCGTGCGGCGCGCGCGGCGAACTTGCGCGCGCAGGTCAGCTCATGCCGTGCGGCACAGCCGCGGGAAATGGCCCGCTCCATGCCGTAGAGCAGACTGTTCAGGTCGATCGGCACCAGATCGGTGGTGCGGATGGTTGCCAAGTGGCGTCTGTCGCCGAGCCAGCGGGAGCTGAAATCCCAGCCGCTCTCGGCCGCGGCGCGCAGGTTGCGGTAGAGCACCGCCGGCGGCTCGTGCGAGCGGCGCGCCAAGAGCACGTCTTTGCGGTATGACTCATCCCGCGGCGTGTCCACCGGCGACCAGTAGCGGTTCAGGATCGCCCCGTCGGGCATGGCGACCACGTTGCGGCGCGCCTCGCCCGCGCGCAGGCCCGCCGCGCCGCGCATCCAATAGGCGTATTCGCGCCGCAGCGCCGTGAGGTGAGTGGCCCAGGCGTGGGCCGGATCGTGCGGATCGAGCAGTCCGACCATCAGGTAGTACACCGGCGGCTGCGAGCGCGACAGGTAATAGGTGCGCGTCCCGTTGGGGATGTGGCCGTAGGTGTCGATCAGGTAGGAGAAGTCCTCGATCATGTCGCGGGCGTTGGCGAGCCGCCCGTCGGGGATGAGCCCGAGCATGGTGAAGTAGGAGTCCCAGTAATAGAACTCGCGAAAGCGCCCCCCTGGGATGATGTACGGCTTCGGGACGTACAGCAGTGAGGAGTACAACGGCGGTACGACGGCCGGACGCGTCAGCAGCGGCCACAGCGCCGCGATGTGTCCCTGCAGTGTCGCGGCTTTCGGCACCCGGGTCCGATCCGGCGGGGGCAGGGTGAAGTTCTGCTGCACGAAACGCAGCAATGCGGCCCGCGACCGCGGATCGCGCGTGCGGAAGCGCTGCAGGATCACCGGTGGGGACGCCTTGGGGACGGCATCGGCGAAGGTCTTGCCGTCCGGAAACACGCGGGCCATCTGTACGCGCACGAACAGCGGACCGAACAGCTGCGCCGGAGTGGCGTAGAACGCCGGTGCAGCCGTGGCCACGGCCGCGCTGCAGGTCAGGGCCCACAAGGCACCCCGCAGCGCCGTGTGGCGCTTCCCTGCCATGGGATTGCTCGAATACATGCTCATGAGTTGCAGTGTGTTGCGGAAAATCCATGCCCCGCGTGAACCGGCCCCGCCGGTGCGCTGCGCAGGGGTGTGCGGTTCAGTGCGACGGGGGACGCCCGCTGCGGGCGATCGAAGAGCACGCTGACCTGTTCACCCTGTCCCCCTCCTGCATGGTCTGCTGCGAGGCCGCCGGATTGCGGCGTCTTCCGATCTTCTGCGTGTCATATGCGCCGGTTGTCACTGCCGGATGACATCGATACCATGATGATATCGATGTCATCCGGGCGTTGCAATACCATCCAACGGTCGCGGCAGGCGCTCGATTCAGAAGGAAAATATCCATGCGTGTTCGACTCTCATCGCGGCGCTGGCCCGTTGCCGCACTGATGTGCGCCGTGTTCTGCACCGCCGCCGTCGCCATGGCGCGGCCGCTGGCCTTCCAGGTCCGCCAGGGGCGCTTCTTCAACGCCTTCCTGCGTCAGGGTCCGGTGGCCGCCGACCTGGTGTTGCGGTCCGGTCCCGATCCGCGTCTCATCGTCGCATTTCCCGCCGGGGACAGTGGCGTCGGCATCTGGTTCGACCGCGAGCCGCGGTGGGCGCGATGGCGGCTGCTCGGTCCGTTGCATCCGGTGCGCACGCACGATCGGCACGGCCGGCCACTCTACGGCATCTCCGCGCTGCTCGAACTCACCGGTGATCCGGCGCTGCAGGTGCACCAGGCGGTGCTCTCGAGCATCCGCGTGCTGCGCGATTATGGTTCGCTCGGCCGGTTGCCCCCGGGCATCGCCACGCCGGCGCAGGTGAGCGCACATCGCATCGCCTGGGCGCGCGAACGCCTCGACGGCGGTGCCGCCTATCGCCTGACGGTGCAGGTGCTGCGCGGGCGGCTCGAGGGTACCCGGATCCTCGCCGATCGCCACGGCGTGATCCGTGTGCGGCTCACGGGCCTCACCGGAGAGCCGCCGCTGACGCCGCTCGCCGGCCGGCAGCTCTTGCGCCATCCGCACGCCGGGAGCACCGCGGCGCGCGACACGCTGACCTTCCTGGCGTACCGGCAAAAATTTCTCGCCGGCTCCTGGCGGTTCGATACGTATTTCGGTCGCGACACGCTGATGAGCGTACGGCTGCTGATGCCGGCGCTCACCGCCCACGCGATCGACGATGCACTCGACTCGGTCCTGGAGCGGCTCTCGGCGCACGGCCAGGTCGCGCACGAAGAGGACATTGGCGAGGAGGCGGTGCTCGAGAACCTCAAGCGCGGGGTGCGCTCGGCGGCGCCGAGCTACACCTATCTCATGATCGACGAGAACTACCTGCTGGCGCCGGACGCCGCCGCATGGCTGCTCAATCCGCGCGAGCGGGCTCAGTCGGCAGCATTCCTCGCCGCGCCGGTGGGCGGGCCTGAGGAGCGACACGGCACGCACGGTGCGGCGCTGGTGCGCAACCTGACGTTCGTGCTCGCGAGCGCCGCGCCGTTCGCTCGGGATCCGGTCCGCTCGCACCTGATTGGCCTGAAACCGGGCGTCCCGGTCGGTGACTGGCGCGACAGCAACACCGGCCTCGGTGGCGGGTACTACCCGTACGACGTCAACGCGGCACTCGTGCCGGCGGCGCTCGATGCGATCGCGCGGCTGTATGCGAGCGGACTGCTCAACCCGTATCTCACCGCCGCCGAGCGGCCCCAGTTCGCGCAGGCGGCCCGGCTGGCGCAGGTCTGGAGCCGGCGTGCCGCGCCGCTATTCACGGTGACGGTGGCGCATGCCGCCGCGGTGCGGGACGTCAGGGCCTATGCCGCGGCGGACGGCGTTCCGGCGCGGGCCGCTCTGGCCTCGCTCGGTCGCGGTCCGGTGTCCTTCCCCGCGCTCTCGCTGAGGCGCTCAGGCCGGCCCGTTCCGGTGATGCAGTCGGATGTCGGCTACGTGCTGCTCTTCGGCAAGCCCGCCGCGCAGACGCTGCAGCGTCTGGTGGCCGCCGTGATGCGACCGTTCCCGGCAGGGCTGATCACGGGCGCCGGCCTGGTGGTGGCCAATCCGGTGTTCGCGCCGCACACGCTCGCGGCCGAATTCACTCGCAATGCCTATCACGGCACGGTGGTCTGGTCCTGGCAGCAGGCGCTGCTGGCGGCGGGCCTCGCGCGCCAGCTGCGCCGCACGGATCTGCCACCGGCGGTGCGCGTGCAATTGCAGAACGCGCAACGCACCCTGTGGCGGGTGATCCACGCGACGCATTCGATGGCCAACAGCGAACTGTGGTCCTGGACGTACAGTGGCGGCCACTACCACATTCGCCCGTTCGGCTCGGCCCGCGCCGATGCCTCTGAAGCCGACGCCGCGCAACTCTGGAGTACGGTGTATCTGGCCGTACGGCCACCCGCGGGCCTGATGCGTGCAGCATCGCCCGTGGCGGCCGGGACGCACTGAGCGTGCCGCGCGCCGGCCTCGGGGACGCAACGGCCCGCGTGGTGGCGGTCCTCGGGGCGGCGCTGTGCGCGGCCGCCGGTCCGCTGGCGCACGCTGCCGGCGGGTTTCACCTGCGCGTGGATGCCGCGGGGCTGGGGGACTATTTCCCGGGCATGCTGGGCAACGGCATGCTCGCGACCCTCACCGCCCGGCGCGGCACCCGCGCCACGCAGACCTACATGGTCGGGCTGATGGACCGCACTCCCGGCGATATGGCCCGCCCGGCGCTGCTGCCGGGGTGGAACGGCATCGACTACAACCCGGACCCGGTCGCGAGCGCGGCCGGCTGGATGAATCACGGGACCCTGAGTGCGGCGCGGTTTCGCGCCTATCACCAGACGCTCGATCTGCACGATGCAGTCCTGACGACACGCTACCGCTATGTCGACGGGACGCGGGTCACGTCGATCACGGCGGTCAGTTTCCTCAGCCAGACGCAGACGCACCTCGGTGTGATCCGCCTGAGTATCACGCCACACTTCAGTGGACGGATTACGGTCGCCTTCCCGCTCACGCTGTGGCGACCGCACACGCCGCGCTTTGCGCTCGGACGGCTCACCGGGACGCAGGTCAACCAGGCGCTCGCCGCCCATGGATTGACGCTGACACCGCGGGCGCCGGCCACGCCGGACCGCGCCGCGCTCTGGTACCCGGGCACCGTGATCGTGAACCGCCGCGGCGTCTCGGCGGCCGATCGCACCGTGTGGCTCGCGGGTCGGGCGGCGAACAGTCTGCCCATCGCCCTCGCCGCGGCGCTCTCGCTGCCCCGGCACGCGCCGGTGCGATCCATCCGCGTGCGCCGCGACCCACATCGCGTGGCGCTGGTGGTGCGCATGCAGGTCGAAGCAGAGCACCGCTACACCTTCACCACCTTCGCCAGCCTCTCGCGCAGTGGCTGGGGCGGTGGCCGGCGCGCGGATCTTGCCCGGGTGCGAGCGGCGCGACGCAACGGCTTCGCGGCGCTGCTGGCTCAGCAGCGCGCCGCTTGGCGCACGCTGTGGCGAGCGGACATCCGCATCAAGGGGGACCGGCAGGCCCAGCAGGTGGCGCACTCGGCGTTGTACTACCTGCTCGCCAACACGAGTCCGGACACCGGCTGGGCAGTCGGACCCTGCGGGCTGACGCTCTGTTATGCCGGGCACGTGTTCTGGGACAGCGATACCTGGGTGTACCCGGCGCTGCTGCTGCTGCACCCGCGGCGCGCCCGCTCGCTGCTGAATTTCCGCGACCGTACCCTGCAGGCGGCGCGTCGGCGCGCCCGGGCGCTCGGCTACGCCGGCGCGATGTACCCCTGGGAATCCGATCCGTACAACGGCAGCGACCAGACCCCGGCCTCCGCGCGCGCTCTCTCGCTGAGCGAGATCCACGTCAACGCCGAGATCGCCATCGCGCAGTGGCAGTACTATCTCACCACCCTCGATCGCTCCTGGCTGCGCACGCACGGCTGGCCGGTGATCCGCGCGGTGGCGCGTTTCTATGCCAGTCGTGCGGTCTATGACGCAAAGACTCGCCGGTACGAGATTCTGCACGTGACCTCGGTGTCCGAGTCGCACGGGGACATCCCCAACGACACGTACACGAACCTCGTGGCCGTTCGCGCGCTGCGCATCGCAGTCGCGGCCGCACACGCACTCGGTGTACCGGCCGATCCCGATTGGCAGCGCATTGCCGCGCGGATGACCGTTCCGCTCGCCCCAGGCGGCGGGCATCACCTGCCGTACCAGGAAACACGTGCGGCGGCTGCGGGCGCCGCCTTTGGCGGCGGGCCGTTGCCGCTGTTGTTCCTGCCGGCGCTCGACCTGCGCCTGCCGCCGGCGCTGTGGCGGGGGGATTATGCGGCCGCGGTGCGACCGGTGCCGCTGGCACATTTTGCCGACGTCAGCATGGGGATTCTGCCGTGCGTGGCCGCCGCGGACATGGTCGGTCGAGCCGCCACCGCGGGCCGCTGTGTGGATTTGTACCTGACCGGCGGCACGCTGAAGCCGCCCTTCAACGTGCGCACCGAGACGGCCAGCAACAACGTCGGTCCATTCCTCACCGGTTCAGGAGCCTATCTGCAGAGTCTGATCTTCGCGTTGACGGGCCTGCGGATCCGCCACAGCGGCCTTGTGGACGCGTACACTCCGGTTCTGCCGCGCGGCTGGCGCTCGCTGACGCTGCGCGGGGTGCAGTTTCGGGGCCAGCGCCTCGAGATCACGGTCGTGCGCGGCGCGCACGGGCTCGTGCGGCTGAAACGGAGAGTGTTATGAGCGCAATGGCGCACCGATCGACTGGGAGTGTTCTGCGGCGCGCCGGCGCCGGGGCCGCAGTACTCGCGGCGCTGCTGCTGGCGGCGTGTTCGCGCGGACCGGTCCAGCACGGCTCGGTGGTCGTCGCCGGCAAGGCGCGCTTCGAGTTCCTCACCCCCACGCTGGTGCGGATGGAGTACGCGCCGCGCGGACACTTCGTCAACGCGCCCTCGGTGGTGGTGCAGAAGCGCCACTGGCCGGCCGTCGCCGTGACGGTCGAGCAGAGCGGCGGCTGGATGATCGCCACCTCAGGCTCACTCCGTGTGCGCTACCGGATGCACTCCGGGCCCTTCACGCCGAAGAACCTCCAGGTGTCCTGGAAGAGCGCCGGCGCGCCCGTGCACCGCTGGATTCCGGGGCAGCACGACCCGCTGAACCTCGGCGGGCTCACGGACTCCCTCGACAATGTGAGCCGCCAGAACCTGCCGCCCGGGAAAGAGGATCGGGAGAGTCCCGTCGATGACATCATTCCGGGCATCGACGTGCGGCTTGCGCATGCCCAGCCGGGGCTGCTCAGCCGCGCCGGTTACGCGCTGATCAATGACAGCGGCACGCCGGTGTGGAATGCCGCGCACACCTGGATCCATCCGCGCCCGAACGTCCATGACCAGGACTGGTATCTGTTTGCCTACGGGCGGCACTATCGGCGTGCGCTGCGTGAATACGCCGAGCTCTGCGGGCCGGTACCGATGATTCCGCGCTACGTGCTCGGACCGATGGTGACGGACCTGAACTTCGAGTACTTCCCCGGATCGCCCGCGGTGCGCAACCCGGCGTTCGCCCGCTACGGGGTGCAACACCTCGAGCGCGAACTGATCCGTCTGCGCAGCGCACACATCCCGGTCGATACGCTGGTGCTCGACTTCGGCTGGCACAACTACGGCTGGCAGGGCGGCTACGACTGGAGCCCGCTCATTGCGCATCCGCGCCAGTTCATGGGCTGGCTGCACCAGCACGGCTTCAAGCTGGCGCTGAACGATCACCCCGGCTACGCCAATACCCGCGAGAGTGGCTTGTCGTATCAGGACAGTCATGCCGGGGAGGTGTTGCGCGACCTCGGTTGGCAATGGCCGCCGAAGCCGACGTTCCAGGCCGATCTGGCCGGTCTGTGGCAGTTCAGCACCGGGCCCTACACACCGGGCAAGCACGGCCCAGAGCGCTGGCGGCCGGTGCGGGTCGGATTCACGTGGCGCTCGCAGTTGCTGCGTGGCGCACACGGTACGGGCTGGTACCGCGCGACCGTGCAGCTGCCCGCTCAGCTGCCGCCGCATCTGTATTTGTACCTCGGCGGGGTGTCGCACGCGTACACGCTGTTCGTCAACGGCCATCGCGTGCCGCACAGCCACGAGCAGTGGCCGCGGCGCACGACCTACGCCGACATCACCGCTGCGATCCAACCCGGCAAAGTGAACCAGATCGCGCTGCAGGTCACGGCCGGAGCGCACGGTGGCGGGTTGATGTTCGCCCCGACCGTGATCCAGGATGTTCCCCCGCCGCCGGCGATTCGCTTCAACCTTGCCAACCGCGAGCAGGCCGACGTGTTCATGCACGACCTGCATGCGCCCCTGCTGCGCCGCGGCGTGGACTTCTGGTGGGTTGACGGGGGCAGCGGTGCGGCCCGCATGCCGGGATTGAACCCGCAGCTGTGGACCAACGAGGTGTACTACGAAGCCACGCAGCGCGAAACCAATAAGCGCGCGTTCATCCTGTCGCGCTACGGCGGCTGGGGCAGCGAGCGCTACCCGGGCTTCTTCACCGGCGATACCTACTCGCAATGGCCGGTTCTTGCCTACGAGGTCGCCTTCTCCGCCCGCGGCGGCAATGAACTGATCGACTACATCAGTCACGACATCGGCGGTTTCCACGGCACGAAGATCCCCTTCGCGCTGTATGCGCGCTGGATCGAGTTCGGCGCGTTCGGGCCGATTCTGCGCATGCACAGCGCGCACGAGAATCCGTTCGAGGGGAATCTGCGCATGCCCTGGACCTACGGGGCGCGCGGCGTGGCCCTGATGCGCCGCTATTTTACGCTGCACACCGAGCTGATCCCGTACCTGTACACCTATGCCTGGGAGGCGCACCGGCATGCGGTGCCGATCCTGCGGCCGCTGTACCTCGAGGACGTGCCCGGCGGGCAGGCCTATGACCATCCGCATGAGTACTTCCTCGGTGCCGATCTGCTCATCGCGCCGGTGCTGAGCCCGAGCGGGGTGCGCTCGGTGTACCTGCCACCCGGAGCGTGGATCGATTTCTTCACCGGTAAGCATTATGCCGGCGGCAAGACCTACACCGCGCACTACGGCGTGGCCGACACTCCCGTGTTCGTACGTGCCGGGGCGGTGATACCCGAACAGCAGCCAAGCGCGTATTCCAACGCCAAGCCGGTGAATCCGCTCGTGCTGCAGGTGTACGGGTCTGGCGTCGGACGCTTCGATCTGTACCAGGACGATGGCCGCTCGCTCGATTATCGATCGGGGCAGTACGCCTTGACGCCGATCGACTACCACACCCGCAATGGCCGCCACCGGTTGGTGATCGGTCCGACCCGCGGAAAATATCGCGGGCAGCTGGCGACGCGTGGGTACGCGCTGAGTCTGCATACGCGCCAGCGGCCAACCGCGCTCACCGTCAACGGTACGCCTGTGCAAACGGTGAGCTGGGACGGTGCACATCGGATCGCGCGCGTGCAGATTCCCGCGCAGAGCATCCGTCAGGTGGTGGTAGTCACATGGCGGTGAATCCGGGCGCATCGCCCGCGCAGGGCGGGGGCGATGCGCCACTGATGCAGTCCTTCGATCTGTTCCCCACCCGCGTCTGGCAGGGGCAGCTTGCGGCCCTGCAGCCGCACTTTGCGCAGTGGGTCGCCTGGGTGCTCGCCCTGCGCGCCGAGCAGCCCACCCCGGCGGGGCGCACCAATCGAAGTGGTTGGAACAGTCAGGACATGGCAGTGCTGGAGCGGCCGAATCTCGCCCCGCTGCGCCAGGCCGTGACGCTCGCCTGCACCCAGGCGCTCGAGGAGATGGGACTCGGCAAGCAGCGCTTCACGCTGCAGTCCTGGATCAACCTGCACGAGCATGGAGGCTTCAACTTCCTGCACATGCACGAGGGATCGATGCTGTCGGGTTCGTTCTATCTCAAGGTGCCGTCGGGCTCGGGGCCCCTGGTGTTCCGCGATCCGCGCGCCGGCGTGCTGCACAGCGCGGTCAAGGGTCCGGTCCCGAACGGACACTGCGACATCGAACTGGCCCCGAGCGAGGGGCTGTTGGTGCTCTTCCCGGCGTGGATGGAGCACTACGTCGAGCCGCACGAGGGCCACGAGCCGCGCATCTGCATCGCTTTCAACGCCAATTCGCCCGCGGGCGCCTAGACGTTCCGCCCGCAGGTGCGCTCGGCGCGCTTACCGGCCGGCTGGGAAGTCCGTGCTCAGGCTCACCGTCTTCCAGGTTTCGAGCTCTGCCGAGAAGGCCTCGAGCACCTCCCGGGTGCGCTGGTAGGCGTCGGGACCGAGCACCAGGTGCAGCGGCGGCTGTTCGGCGTGCACCGCAGCGATGATGGCCGCGGCGGCGCGGGCCGGATCCCCGGGCTGGCGGCCGGCCATTGCGGCGAGCCGTTCATGCACCGCGCCAGCGCTCGGCGCGTAGTCCCTCAGAGCGGCGCTGCGCTGGCGGATCGAGTGCGCGGAGAGGAAGTCGGTGCGAAATGCGCCCGGCTCCACCAGCGTCACGCGAATGCCGAGCGGCGCGACTTCGCGGGCGAGACTTTGCGAGAGTCCCTCGACGGCCATCTTCGCGGCCGCGTAGTAGCCGGAGCCGGCGCTCGGGGCAATCCCGGCGATCGAGGTGATGTTGACGATGTGTCCGCTGCGCTGGGCGCGCAGATGCGGCAGCGCCGCCTGGATGATGCGGCGCGGCCCGTGGAAGTTGACCGCGAACAGATGCTCGATGTCCGCTTCACTCGCTTCTTCCACCGAACTGAGCAGTCCGTAGCCGGCGTTGTTCACGATCACATCGACGCGTCCGAGTGCGAATGCGCGCTCGATGGTGTGCCGCACCGCCTGCGGGTCGGTCACCTCGAGCGGTAGCACGGTCAGCGTGCCTCGGCCCGAGGGGATCTGCGCCGTGCCGTCGCGGGTCGTCCCGATGACCGTGGCGCCGTCTGCGAGCAGCTGCTCGGCGAGGATCTTGCCGAAACCGCGTGATATGCCGGTGATGAACCAGGTCTTTGCGTCAGTGCTCATGAGAGTCTCCGTTCAATGGCGAGCGGCGGCGCGGCGCGCCGGGTCGGCTCAGCGCTTCGTCTCGGGGAGCCGCGAGCGCGCGTGCTGGAACTCGATCATCCAGCCGGGATATTCCGCCGGCAGCGCGCTCACCGCATCGAGCGTCGCGAGCTGCTCGGGCGTCAGGGTCAGTGCGGCGGCGGCCAGGTTGTCGTCGAGCTGCTCGAGCGTCTTGGCGCCGATGATCACCGAGGTCACGAACGGTTTGCCGAGCACATAGGCGAGTGCCACCCGTGCCACCGACACGCCGTGTGCCGCAGCGATCGGCTGCATGGCTTCGACGCACTCGAACAGCCGTTCGCGGTTCACGGGCGGAAAATCGAACGAGGTGCGCCGCGCGTCCTGCGGATCCTGTCCGTTGCGGGTGAATTTTCCCGAGAGCAGGCCGCCGGCGAGAGGACTCCACACCATCAGTCCGAGCCGCTCGGCGGCAAGCAGCGGTGCGATCTCCCGCTCGATGTCCCGCCCGGCGATCGAGTAATAGGCTTGTAGCGTCACCGGCCGGACCCACCCCTGCCGCTCGGCGATGCCGAGCGCTTTCATCAGTGCCCAGGCCGACCAGTTCGAGACCCCGACGTAGCGAACGTGGCCCTGGCGGACGAGATCGTCCAGCGCGCGCAGCGTTTCCTCCATCGGCGTCAGCTGGTCGAGCGCGTGGATCTGGTACAGATCGATGTAGTCGGTGCCGAGGCGCTTCAGGCTCGCCTTGACCCCATCCATGATGTGCCCGCGCGAGGCGCCGCGGTCGTTCGGGCCGGCGCCGGTCGGACCGAACACTTTCGTGGCGAGGACCAGGTCGGTGCGTGCCCGTCCGCTGTTGCGCATGGCCTTGCCGGTGATCTCCTCGGCGAGACCATCGGAATACACGTCCGCGGTATCGATGAAGTTCACGCCGGCATCGAGGGCCCGGCCGACGATCCGGTCGGCGAGGGGCTGGTCGAGTGCGCCGATCGCGGTCCAGTAGCCGCGGCCGCCGAAGGTCATGGTGCCGAGGCAGATCTCCGAGACCAGCAGGCCGGTATGGCCGAGGGTTCGATAGCGCATGGACGATCTCTACATCCGGGGGGTGTGCATAGACTAGACCCTTGGTTTGTGATTAAGAAGTGCTCGTTCTTTGCATGGGCTGTTTAGAAAAACTAAATTACAAGTGCCGTACCGGCGGGAGCGACCATGGCGCGCAACGATGGATTCGCAGGATTGACCGAATTTCTGGCGGTGGCCCGCTACGGGAGCTTCCGCAAGGCTGCGCACGCGCTCGGGGTGACACCCGGGGCGGTGAGTCAGGCGGTGCAGGCGCTCGAGCGGCGCCTGGGGGTGCCGGTGTTCCTGCGCACCACGCGCTCCGTCGCGCTCACCGAGGCCGGCGAGCGCCTGCTGGCCGGTGTCGGTCCGGCGGCGCAGGCCATCACCGAGTCACTCGCGGAGCTGGCGCAAATGGGTGCTGCGCCCAGCGGAACGCTGCGGTTGCTGGTGCAGCGCTTCGCCGTGGCGCAGGTCATTGAGCTGGTCGTGCCGCGCTTTCGCCGTGCCTATCCGGCCGTGCGACTCGAGATCACCATTGAAGACGACCATGGCGGCCTCGTGGGCGCCGGGTACGATGCGGGCGTGCGCATCGGAGAGTACATCGATCGCGACATGCTCGCGGTGCGCGTCTCGCCGCTGTTTCGCTGGGGGGTGTTCGGCGCGCCAGCGTATTTCGCGGCGCACGGCCGGCCGAAAGTCCCCGAGGACATCGCCGAGCACGAGTGTATCCGCTACCGCCGGCCTGAGGTGGGCGACATCTACCGCTGGGAGTTCGAGCGCAAGGGCCAGGCCGTGGCCATCGATCCGCCGGGCTCGGTGCTGGTCAACGACGGGGCGCTGCTGCGGGCCCTGGCGCGCCAGGGCCTGGGGCTTATTTACAGCGCGACGTTGAGTGTGGCGCGCGAACTCGAACAGGGCCTGCTCGAGCCGGTGCTGGAAAAATTCTCCCCCGCCCGCGACGGGATTTTCATCTACTACCCGCGCGCCAGCCGCAATCAGCCGAAGCTGCGCGCGTTCGTCGAGGCCTGCACGCGCGGCCTGTGAGGGCTGCGGTGCCGCTCAGGCGCGTCTGCGGTCCGGGACCGCATCGAAGGCGACGGTGAGTCGCGACTGCGGACTCTCGAACGGCACCGTGCCGTGCCAGAAATACGACGGGAACAGCACCAGCATGCCGGGCTCGGGACGGACCGTGTGCTCCGGGCTGAGGGTTGGGGAGGTGAGGATGCCGGGCACGCCGAAGGACAGCGTACCGGCTTCGCTGCGACCGCTGCGCATGCACTCGGGCAATTCGATATAGCAGGCCGAGGAGATCCAGCCGCGCGGATGGACGTGGCTCAGATGAAAGCCGCGGTCGCGCAGACGGACCGACCAGCTGCCGTTGAACCGCCACCCGGCTCCGGTGCGCCGGCGCAGCGGATCCGCGCCGCGGCCGATGTGCTCCAGATAGCGCTCGATCGGCGCTCGGAACGCACTGAACAGCGCGGCGATCGCCGGATCGCGGCTGCGCGTGAGATCTTGGGTCGTCTCCGTCCCGCGGCGCAGAGACTGGAACAACAACGCGTGTCCATCCGGGGCGTGCAGGCGCGCGAGCGCTGCGCCGAGGTCGGTGAGGAACGTTCCGAGGTCGCTCCACGGTGGGGGCGGCTCGAGCATCAGCGGCAGCACCAGCCGGTTGTAATCGCACAGCGCGGCATACCGCGCATCCCCGAGCAGACGCAGCGCGGTGGTCTGTAGCGCGAGAAGGTATTGATCGTCCGGCGCCGACTGCAACAGCAGCACGCAAAGCTCGAGCGCCGCGGCAGCTTGGCCGACGCCGAGCTGCGCCGCCGCGAGCAGCGTGCGCGCCGGTGCGCTCGCCGGTGCGAGGTGGAGCGCCCGCTCGGCCAGGATCAGCGCCGCCCCGGGGTCGAACTCGAGCGCCGCGAGGCCGGCGCGCACCAGCAGCGAGGGTGCGGCACGCGCCCGCTGGGTGCG
This sequence comes from Pseudomonadota bacterium, assembly GCA_021851405.1. Lineage (GTDB taxonomy): Bacteria > Pseudomonadota > Gammaproteobacteria > Steroidobacterales > Steroidobacteraceae > 13-2-20CM-66-19. Next base: position 83,736 of record JAJZDW010000010.1, on the reverse strand, counting down.
CGGGACCAGGCACTCATAGGCGGCGCGCGCCTCGCCCGCGCCCTGCAGGATGGCCGCCTTGGCCCCCCAGAGCGCGTCATCTTCGGCGAACCGACTGAGGGCCGCATCGAGCGAGGCGGTTGCCTGGTGGAGATTCCCGCTCCGCACCCACAGCAGCTGCGCCAGGCTGTGGTGTGCCTCGAGCTGGCGCGGATCGAGCGTGAGGCACTCGCGCAGTGCGGCCTCGGCACCGGACTGCTCGCCCGCGGCCAGGCAGGTGCGCGCCTGCGCCAACCACAGCTCGGCACTGCGTGCGCCGCGGCCGAGCAGGTCCGCGGCGATTCGACCCGCATCGGCGGTGCGGCCCGCCGCGCCGAGCGCGATCACGAGCGCCTGCGCGGCGCCCGCATCAGCCCCCGTGCGGTGCACGCGAGCCTGGTAGAACTCGATCGCCTCCTCGGCACGCCCGAGGGCCGCGAGCGCACCGGAGTGCTGCGCGGCGAGCGCTGCGTCGAGTCGCGGTGCGGCACAGAACGGCGCCAGGAGCCGCACCGCCTCGGCCGCCCGGCCTGAATCGCTGTACAGCCGTGCCAACACCCAGGCCGCCCGTGGATCGGCCGGCGAGCCGGTAGCCGCGCGCTCAAGCAGCGGCTCGGCCTGCGCGGTTCGGCCGCTCGCGAGCAGCAGCTCCCCGAGCGTCGTGAGCGTCGGCGGCCAGTTCGCATCGAGCTCGAGTGCCTGTCGCAGCAGCGCTTCTGCCGCTTCGCTCTCCCCGAGCGCGAGCCGGGTGCCGGCGAGCAGGCGCAGCCCTTCGACGTAGTCCGGGTGGCGCGCCAGAATGGGTTCGAGCCGTGTGCGCGCTGCACCGTATTGGCCGCCCTGCAGCAGCGCGCCGATGGCGCGCATCTCCTCGAGCAGCTCCGGTGGAGTGCTCACGGTCGGCTCGATGCGGTTGGCGCGGGCATGGCCTGCGATTTTCGCATGGAAGGGCCACAGACCGCAGCCCAGAGCGCGCCGGAGAGATGCACAGGTGAAAAAAAAAGCCCCCGCGCCCGGACGGGCGCGGGGGCGTGACGGTGCGGACTTAGAACTTGTACCGCGCGCTGAAGTTGATTTCCCGGCCGAACAGCGCACGTCCCAGCAGGACGTTGTTCACGCCGAGGGACACGCCCGCTTCACGCGAGTTGCCTTCGGTGAGGGCAATCGTGTTGGTCAGGTTCGTACCGCGCACGGCGAACTCCCAATGGCTGCCGACGTCGGCCACGACTCCGGCGCCGACCTCGCTGTAGGTCCCGAGCGGCTGCAGCCCGAAGGTGTCCTCATAGCGCTTGCCGACGTACTCGTACGTGACCCAGGCCGACACCACGCCCCAGTTGGTCGGAATGGCGTAACTCGGCGTGACCAGGACGTGGAAGTCCGGCTGGCGCTGCAACGGAGCACCGTTGATGGCCGCACAGGCCTGCGTGCCGTTGATCGTGAAGTACGACTCGCAGTTCGCCGCGCCGTTGTAGTGGCCCTGCATCCAGTCGCCCACGACCCGGATGGTGGCATGCTTGAACGGCTGAACGTACCCGTTGAGGTCGATGCCGTGCGTCTTGGCGCCGTAGCTGACGATGTCGCCCGGGATGCCGATGCCCTGCGCGTTGGTGGCCTCGCTCTGCAGTCCGTAGAAAATGCGCTCGTAGGCGCTGATGTCGGCGAACATCCACGAGTTCTGGTACTTGTACCCGATTTCGTAGTTGTGGATCGACTCGAGCGGTCCGAAGTTCCCGTTGGTGGTGCCGCGGATGCCGTTGTCGAAATCGTCGAAGTGCACGCCGTTGTTGATGCGGATGTAGGCGCTCATGTGCGACGAGAAGTCGTAGTTCACGCCGCCGGTGAACGTCGGTCGCGTGCGCTGGTAGTGCAGGTAGGTCCACGTTCCGTTGCAGACCGGCACTGCGTTGTCCCACAGGTTGTTCGGTCCGGAGAGCATCTGCGGCGTGGTGTTGCAGGTGCGCTGACGGGCGTTGATGTTCTCCAGACGCGCGCCGAGATCGATCAGCCACGGGCCGTGCCGCCACTGGTCGGAGAAGTACCCGGCAATGTTGGTCGCATCGCCGTGCTCGAGGATGTTGTAATTGTTGTTTTCGTTCCAGAACCCTTGCGAGCTGGTCAGATTGGTTTGCTGTCCGCCCTGGACGTAGCTGAGCACGATCGGGGTGGCGTTCTGGGTGTTCGTCATCAGCATCTGGTTCCCGAGCGACCAGTTGTCGTTCATGCTGTAACGGGCCAGGTAGATGCCGCCGGTCAGCGTGTCGCCCTTGAACAGCCGGTGGCTGACGCGGAACTCGTCGGTGATGTTCTGCAGGGATTTCTGGATGTACCACCAGCCCTGCGAGATCACGCTCTGGTTCATCGGGACCGGATTGCCGGAGCCGGCGTAAACCGCCGAAACGCCGAGGCTGGGCGAGAGACCCTGGCCGTGCGCGCCGAGGTTGTTCGCATCGATCGCGGAGCTGCCGTTGCAGAAGCCGGCCGGTTCGGCCACCTGGCAGCCGTACAGGAAGTAGCTGAGCGGCCGCGGATTGTTGCCGGAGAACAGCGCGTTGGTGTCGAGTCCGCCGCCGTCGATCAGGAAGCCGTTGTGCAGCGTCCAGCCGTTGATCGTCTGGTTGTAGTTGCTGCCGAGGAAGAACAGCTTGCCGCCGCGGCCATTGGCGAGATTCGCACTCTCGAAGCCGCCCGCCGGGTTCGGCACGTTCACGTTCTGGATCGCGTAGCTGCCGTAGGTGCCGGTGAGCGGGTTGAAGCCCGGATACGCCGAGTACGAGCCGCTCGAGTTCTGGATGAGCGGGAAGGGCGCCATGAACTGGTTCTTGTCATCGAGAATGCGGGTCCAGAACACCACCGAGCCGCCGTTGAGGTCGTGCTTCAAGGTGGCGGTGAACTGCCCGCCGTTGTCGGCCGGGAACTGCGGGGCGCGCACACCCTTGGACACGCGGTAGAAGCCGCCGACGCTGCCGTACCAGCCCGGAGCGATCTGGAAGCCGTAGAACATGTCGGTGCGCCACAGGCCCTGATTGCCGTAGGTCACCATCACTTCGCCGCGCGGCGTCGCCGATCCGGTGCGCAGGATGTAGTTCGCGGAGGCGCCCATCTGGCCCGGTCCGAAGATCGCCGACGGTCCGCCCTGGACGATTTCCACCCGCTTGATGGTGTCATCGAGGCGGAACAGCGAGCTCGAGTCCATGAACGACAGCGAGGGCATGCCGTAGAGGGGCATGCCCTCGATCATATTGGTGAAGAACGGCGCGTCGCCGCCGCTCGGGAAGCCCGCGACTTCGATGTTTGCGCCGGTCTGGCCGCCGGTCGATTCCGGCCAGATGCCCGGGGAGAGCTTCAGGATGTCCGCAGAGCTGGTCGGGTTCGCTTCCTGGATCAGCTGGCGGTCGGCGGCGACCACGTTATAGCTGGCGTTCAACAGCCGCACGTGGGTCGCGGTTGCCGTGACCACTACTTCCTGCAGGTTCTGGGAGCTCTGAATGTTCCCGGCATTGATGGTCGGCTGCGGGGCCGTGGCGGACGCGTTCTGCGCGTGCGCCAGACTCAGGCCGGCGGTGGTGCCGAGGATACCGGCGACCACGGCCGCGATAGTGCTGTGTGTCGTGCTGCGCGCCGTTGCGCTCAAGGACGTGCGCCGCGTCGGACCGACGCGCGTACGGGACGCCTTGTTCTTGTTCGCTCTCATGCAAGATCCTCCTATCGGAAAACGGGATGTGTCAGGTCGAGGGTGCCGCGCCGGCTCGCGCGCGTCGGCAGCACAGGAGTCTCCGAGAGTGGAAATGGCGCGTGAGAACTGAACAGTCCGTGCGCTGCGGCTGAATGCCTGTCTCGGTGCTCGACCGAGACTGCACCGGCATATTCGCCACCGCCCGCCAAGCGCCGTGCGCGGACACGTGCACCGCCGGCACTCTCGCGCAGCGCGAGCCGGTGACGATGGACGCGGATCCGAATACGGACAGCATGGCGGTCTCCCCCCCGAAATACCGCTGAAAAGGACGATGCCATCCCGTAGAAGGCCGATGACATCGATAACAAATGATATCGATGTCATGAAATCAATGCAATAGCAGCTGTGGCGCGGAGCGCAATACCGGCCGGTTCAACCCAGTGTGGCCGGGTTTTTTTGTGTATCAAAACTGCAACATCAGCGCCGGGCGGGGTGAATGCCCATTATTATCAATGGGTTACGAGTGTTGCGGTCGGCGGCGTGCGCGAAACACGGACCCGCGGCCCGTCGTCGTCGAGTCGTGGGTTCCGTACCACGTCGGCGCGATTCGGGGTCGTGCGCCGGCAGCGGTCCGCCGGGCAGACGATGCGGAGGGTCTCGGGGCGAGGGGAGTTTGCGGCATATATCCCGTGGACCAAATCCCACAGCCGACCGCATCTTCGCGCCGCCCGGAGGGCTCAGATCAAGGTCGGCATGAAGGCGCCGCGTCACACCAATTCCAATCAAATTCCTGCCGTGTTCGGTGCGGTGCTGCGCGAGGAGCGCAAGCGCCAAAGCGTCTCACAGGAACAGCTGGCGCTCTATGCGGATGTCGATCGGACCTTCGTCAGCCAGATCGAGCGCGGCATCCGCCAGCCGACGCTCACCACGCTCTTCAAGCTCGCGCGGGTGCTGAAGCTCACTCCATCCGCGCTGGTCGCGCGGATGGAGCGTTCGCTCAAGCGCTGAGGGCTTCGTTCGGATCGCGCTGCGCGCGGCGCCGGTCCTGTTCCTTCAGGTAGCGCTTGCGGATGCGGATCGACTCCGGGGTGACCTCGACCAGCTCGTCATCGGCGATGAACTCGACGGCGTATTCCAGCGTCAGCTCGATCGGCGGGGTGAGGAGGATCGCTTCGTCCTTGCCGGCGGCGCGGATATTGGTGAGCTTCTTGGTCTTGATCGGGTTGACCACGAGGTCGTTATCGCGGCTGTGGATGCCGATGATCATGCCTTCGTAGAGCTTCTCGCCCGGGCCGACGAACAGCCGGCCGCGTTCCTGCAGGTTGAACAGTGCATACGCGACCGCCTCGCCCTGCTCATTGCTCACCAGCACGCCGTTGCGACGATCGGGGATGTCCCCCTTGACCGGCGCGAAGCCGTCGAAGATGTGGCTCATCAGGCCGGTGCCGCGCGTCTG
>JAJZDW010000010.1:20057-78489 GCA_021851405.1 Pseudomonadota bacterium | reverse complement strand
TTGACGTCTTCGATGCCCGTGACCGCGACGATGTCGCCGGCTCGCGCTTCCTCGACCGAATGGCGCTGCAGACCGGTGAAGGTGAGCACCTGGCCGATGCGCGCCGTGCCGCGCTCCTCATCCCCGTAGCGCAGCGTGACGTTCTGCCCGGGACGGATCACGCCGCGGCGGATGCGGCCGATGCCGATCCGGCCGACATAGCTGTTGTAATCGAGCGTCGAGATCTGCAGCTGCAGCGGTCGCGCCTCGTCGGCTGCGGGCTGTGGCACGTGCGCCAGGATCGCCTCGAACAGTGCGCCCATGTCCTCGCCGGGCGCAGCATGATCGGTGCCGGCGCGCCCCTGCAGCGCCGAGGCATAAATCACGGGGAAGTCCAGCTGCTCGTCGCTCGCGCCGAGCTTGTCGAACAGCTCGAACGTCTGGTCGACCACCCAGTCGGGGCGGGCCCCCGGCCGGTCGATCTTGTTCACCACCACGATGGCCTTCAGGCCGAGCGAGAGCGCCTTGCGCGTCACGAAGCGGGTCTGCGGCATCGGGCCGTCGACCGCATCGACCACGAGCAGCACGCCGTCGACCATCGAGAGCACGCGCTCGACTTCGCCGCCGAAGTCGGCGTGGCCGGGGGTGTCGACGATGTTGATGCGGGTGCCGTGGTACTCGATCGCGCAGTTCTTGGCGATGATGGTGATGCCGCGCTCACGCTCCAGATCGTTGGAATCCATGATGCGCTCGGTGAGCTTTTCATGCGCGGCGAACGTGCCGGACTGCTTCAGCAGACAGTCGACGAGCGTCGTCTTGCCGTGATCGACGTGCGCAATGATGGCGATGTTGCGGATGGGTTGGCTCATGAGGGGGGCGGGGACCGCAATGCGGCCAGATGACAAAGACTTCGAAGCATAGCATACTTTTGAAGACCTGCCTGCCCGTTGCGTTCGCAAACGGCCACGCCCACGCTAGGCGTCGGTTGGTTCCGGCTTGCGGTCGAGCGGCCACGCCCTCACTCTGAGGAGCAATGCCGACATCCGCCAGCGCCCGCCGCCCCGCCGCTCCGCCGCCGTCCGAGGGGCTGACCTTGCGGGCTTTCCTCGGGGTCTTCCGCTACAGCCGCCATGCCGTCGAGCTGGTCTGGTCGACCAACCGGGCGCTCACGGTCGGCCTTGCGGCCCTGACGCTGCTCGCCGGCGTGCTTCCGGTCACGGTGGCCTATGCCAGCGGGCGCATCGTCGATGCCGTGGTGGCGGCGATCCGTTCCGGTGGCACGGGGGTGCACGCCGTGATCGGGTGGGTGATCCTGGAAGGGGTGCTGGTGGCGGCGCTCGCCGCGGCGCAGCGCGGCCTGACGCTCTCGCGCTCCCTGCTGCGAGTGCAGCTCGGGCAGCGGGTCAACGAGCTGATCCTCGAGAAGGCGGTGACCCTCGAGCTGCGTCATTTCGAGGATTCGGAATTCTACGACCGGCTGACGCGCGCACGTCGCGAGGCCTCGACTCGGCCGGTGAGTCTGGTGACCCGCACCTTCAGTCTGGCGCAGCACCTGATCGCGCTGGTGAGCTTCGCGGCTCTGCTCGCCGGGTTCTCGCCCTGGGCGGTGCTCGCGCTGCTGCTCGCCGGGGTGCCGGCGTTCATTGCGGAGGCGAAGTTCTCCGGCGATGCGTTCCGCCTGTTCCGCTGGCGCTCCCCCGAGACGCGCATGCAGACCTACCTCGAGACCGTGCTCGCCCGGGAGGACTACGCCAAGGAGGTCAAGCTCTACGGGCTCGGCGCGCGGCTGCTCGAGCGCTATCGGGACATTTACCGGCGTCTCTATCGCGCCGATCGCGCGCTGACGCTGCGGCGCGGCGCGTGGGGGTTCGTGCTCGGGTTGATCGGAACGCTCACTCTGTACGCCGCCTACGCGTGGATCGCCCTCAGCACCGTGCGGCGTGCGATCAGCCTGGGCCACATGACCATGTACCTGGTGGCGTTCCGCCAGGGGCAGGCGGACGTCTCGGCGATGCTCGCGGCCGTGGGCGGGATGTACGAGGACAACCTGTATCTGTCCACCCTGCATGAGTACCTCGAGACGGACGTGCCGGCGGCGCCCGGTACGGCGCAGCGCGGTGCGCGACCCGGCGACGGGATTCGCTTCGAGGATGTGAGCTTCTGTTATCCGGGCGCTGAGCGCCCGGCGCTCGAGCACATCACCCTGCACGTACCGGCCGGCAGCACGCTCGCTCTGGTCGGGGAGAACGGCTCGGGCAAGACGACGCTGATCAAGCTGCTGACGCGGCTGTACTCACCGAGCAACGGGCGGATTCTGCTCGATGGGACTGACCTCACCGAGTGGGACGAGCCGCGGCTGCGCGAGCGCATCGGGGTCATCTTCCAGGATTTCGCCCGCTACCAGATGCCGCTCGGGCACAACATCGGCGCCGGCGACGAGCGCGCCTTCGAGGACGAGGCTCGGTGGCAGGCGGCGGCCGAACTCGGTCGCGCGAGCGATTTCATCGCGACGCTGCCCGAGGGCTACCACACGCAGCTCGGCAAATGGTTCGCCGACGGCCGGGAACTCTCCGGCGGGCAGTGGCAGAAGGTGGCCCTGTCGCGCGCGTTCATGCGGACCAGCGCCGATGTACTGGTGCTCGATGAGCCGACCGCATCGATGGATGCGCAGGCCGAAGCCGAGGTGTTCGATCACGTCCGCGAACTCGGCGGCGAGCGCATGGTCCTCCTCATCTCGCACCGCTTCTCGACGGTGCGGCGGGCTGACCGAATCGTGGTGCTCGAGCACGGCCGCATCCTCGAGCAGGGCTCGCACGAGGCGCTGATGCGCGCCGATGGCATCTATGCGCGGCTGTTCGACCTGCAGGCCCGCGGCTACCGCTGAGTCTTGCCGGCGGCCTTGGGGCGATGCGCATCGCGCTGCATGCGCCGGTAGTCGATCGGCTGGATGGTCGAGATCATGCAGCGCCAGCCGTCTGCCGTGACGAAGTCGAAGCGCGCTTGCACGGTGTTGACCGTCGAGGTGATGCCGATGTGACGGGCGAACATCAGATCGGTGCAGGGGTGGAACACGGTCACCAGATAGGGCTGATCGAGATCGGTCCACACCAGCAGCTTATCGCGTGCCAGCGGGGACCAGCTCTTGTAGCCGGTGTTCCACGTGAACTCGTGGACCGGCTTGCCCGCATAGGCCTCGTAGCGGTGCAGTCGGGCGCTCTGGCGCTGGGCCAGCGGAATGCCCGAACAGGACGCGAGCGTGAGCGCCGCGGCAAGCAGTGCCGTGCTGAGCAGTCGTTCGATCGAGGGTCGCATGAGGCCCACTCCTTTCCAATGGCCGCGCCCGCTTAGGATAACGCGCGGCGCGGCGCACAGTTGACGGTCGGTGCCTATTCGGGGGTCAGCACGAGCACGCTGAGCGGCGGCAGGCGCAGCGCGAGCGAATACGGCCGGCCGTGCAGGGCGTGCTCCACGGCGTCGGTGCCACCGAGGTTGCCGATGCCGCTGCCGCCGTACTCCGGAGCGTCGCTGTTGAGCCGCTCGATCCATCGGCCGCCGAACGGGACGCCAATGCGGTAATGCTCGCGCGGCACGGGCGTGAAATTGCAGGCGATCAGCGCGACCTCGCGCGGCCCGTCGCCGCGACGCAGGTAGACCAGCACGCTGTCATCGGCGTTGTCGCAGTCGATCCATTCGAACCCCTCGGCGGTGAAGTCGCGCGCGTGCAGCGCCGGCACCGAGCGGTACAGCCGGTTCAGGTCTCGCACCCAGCACTGCACGCCCTGGTGGGGTGCGTACTGCAGCAGGTGCCACTCGAGGCTCTGCTCGTGCTGCCACTCGCGGGTCTGGGCGAACTCCCCGCCCATGAACAGCAGCTTCTTCCCGGGGTGGGTCCAGAGGTACCCGTAGAGCAGCCGCAGGTTCGCGAAGCGCTGCCACTCATCCCCGGCCATCTTGCCGATCAGAGCGCCCTTGCCGTGCACCACCTCGTCGTGCGAGAGCGGCAGCACGAAGTTCTCGCTGAACGCGTACCACAGGCTGAAGGTGATTTGGTGATGGTGGAATTTGCGGTAGACCGGATCGGCTGCGAAGTACTTCAGCGTGTCGTGCATCCAGCCCATGTTCCACTTCATACCGAACCCGAGGCCGCCAAGATGCGTCGGGCGCGAGACCATCGGCCAGGCGGTCGATTCCTCCGCGACGGTCTGGGTGTCGGGATGATCGCGGTACACGGACTGGTTCAGCAGCTTCAGGAACTCGACCGCCTCGAGGTTCTCGTGGCCGCCGTAGCGGTTCGCAATCCACTCGCCGTCCTTGCGCGCGTAGTCGAGATAGAGCATCGAGGCGACGGCATCGACGCGCAGCGCATCGATATGGTAGACCTCGAGCCAGAACAGCGCGTTGCTCAGCAGGAAGTTACGCACTTCCGCGCGGCCGTAGTTGAAGATCGAACTCTTCCAGTCCGGGTGATGCCCCTGGCGCGGATCGGCATGCTCGTAGAGATGCGTGCCGTCGAAGAATGCGAGCCCATGCTGGTCGGCGGGGAAGTGCGAGGGGACCCAGTCGAGAATGACGCCGATGCCGCGCTGGTGCAGGTAATCGACGAAATACATGAAATCCTGCGGTGTGCCGTAGCGCGAGGTCGGCGCGAAGTACCCCGTGACCTGGTAGCCCCACGAGCCGTAGAACGGGTGCTCCATGACCGGCAGCAGCTCGACGTGGGTGAAGCCCAGGTCGGTGACGTGCGCGGCGACCGCCTCGGCAAGCTCGCGGTAATTCAGCGAGCGGTTGTCCTCCTCGGGCTTGCGCCGGAAGGAACCGAGGTGCAGCTCGTAGATCGACCACGGTGCGCCGAGGGATTGCCGCTGTGCGCGCTGGCTAAGCCACTGCCCGTCGCTCCAGTCGTAGGCGAGATCGCAGACGACCGATGCGGTGCGCGGCGGGGTCTCGCAGCGGAAGGCGAAAGGATCGCTCTTGTCGACCGTGTAGCCCTGATGATGGGAGACTATGTGATACTTGTAGAGCGTGCCGGCGCCCAAGCCGGGCACGAATGCTTCCCAGATGCCCGAGGAGTCCGGCCGCGGCGCGAGCGGATGAGCGAGCGGGTCCCACGCGTTGAAATCGCCGATAACGGCGACCGTGGCGGCATTCGGCGCCCAGACCGCGAAATACGTGCCCGCCGCCCGCCCGCCGTGTGCCGGCAGCAGGTGCGCGCCGAGCTTCTCGTAGGCCCGGCCGTGCGTCCCTTCACGAAACAGGTAAATGTCATGTTCAGTGAGCAGCACGGCCCGAGTGTAGCAACTGGGCTGCCGTCATGCCTCTGGTGATTGCACATCGCGGCGCGAGCGGCTACCTGCCGGAGCACACGCTGGCGGCGTACTACCTGGCGCTGCAGCAGGGCGCGGACGCATTTGAGCCGGACCTGGTCATGACGCGCGACGGAGTGCTGGTGGCGCGGCACGAGAACGAGCTCAGTGGTACGACGGATGTGGCGCTGCATGCTCGGTTCGCCTCCCGGCGGGTCACCAAGCAGATCGACGGCGAGGCGGTCACGGGCTGGTTCAGCGAGGATTTCACCCTCGAGGAGCTGAAGAGCCTGCGCATGCGTGAGCGCATCGGGGCGCTGCGCCCGGAGAACCGCCGCTTCGACGGACAGTTCGAGATCGCCACGTTCGAGGAGATTTTGCGGCTGCGCGCCACGGTACAGCGCGAGCGGGAGTACGCGGCCGCCCTCGGCGGCCGGCCGGTGCCGCCGCCGATCGTGCTGGTTGCGGAGCTGAAGCATCCGAGCCACTTTGCCGCCTGCGGTCTGGAGATGACCGGTGCGCTGGTGCGCGCTCTCGAGGCGCACGGCGGCACGGCGCCTGAGTCCGGAGTGCTCCTGGAGTCGTTCGAAACCGGCATCCTGCGCGCCCTGAAGCGGCTGACGAACCTGCCGTTGGTGCAGCTGCTGGAGACCGTGGGCGCCCCGGAGGATGTGCGCCGGGCGGGCGGGTCGCAGACCTTCGCGCAGATGGCCCAGCCGGCCGGTCTGGCCGACATCGCCACCTACGCCGCGGGCATCGGTCCGGAAAAATCTCTTCTCATCCCGCGTGCGGCCTCGGGGCGGCTGGCGCACCCGACGCGGCTCATCACCGACAGTCACGCGCAGGGCCTCAAGGTGATCCCGTGGACGTTCCGCGCCGAAAACGCCTTCCTGCCGGCCGAGGCGCGCAGCGGCGGAGCGGATCGGGAGCGGGGCGATCTGGCCTGGGAAATCAGCCGTTTTCTGGCGATCGGCATCGACGGATTCTTCACCGACCAACCCGACATCGGCGTGCGCGCCCGTGCGGCGTTCCTCGAACGGGCAGAGCACCCAGAGGCTTGACCTGAAGCGCACCGCGGCGTCGCGGCCATGCCTCCGGGTCCTTTGCCGTATACTGGCGGCCTGTGGGAGAAGATGGCCCATGACTGAAATCGCCGATACCTTCGATTCTGCCTTCACCAAAGCCGTCGATCTGGGCAACAAGATCGCGGACAAAGACCGGGACGCCGACCTGTGGGACATCGCCGACGGATTGCTCGCCGGTGCGCTGCAGTATTGGCTCTATTCGCGCCAGCCGTGCGGCGATCCGCGCTGCCAGGACTGCATGCCGATCAGCACGGCCGAGGGCCGCATGGCGGAGCTGAAGCGGCTGATCGAGCAGCTGGCGGCGGAGAGCGAATATTTTCACACCCCGACGGATTCGAACGCCGGCCGCGCGTAGGGGCGCATCCCGTACCCAAGCTCGGTAAAATGGCCGCTTTGCACCCAGCGGGGACGAAGTGAGCCAAGTGAGCACGCAAAGCGCAGCGCCGCAGGCCGGCGCGCCGATCGATGCCGAGGTCGTGATCATCGGCGCCGGGCCCTGTGGACTGTTCCAGGTATTCGAGCTGGGTCTGCTCGGCATCGGCGCCCACCTCGTCGATTCCCTGGCGCATCCGGGCGGTCAATGCACCGAGCTGTATCCGCAGAAGCCCATCTACGACATTCCGGCGCTGCCGGTGTGCGGTGCGCAGGAGCTGATCGACCGGCTGCTCGAGCAGATCAAGCCGTTCCATCCTCAGTTTCACCTCGGCCAGGAAGTCACCGAGCTCTCGCGCCGAGCGGATGGGCGCTTCGATCTGCGCACGGCCGCCGGTACGCACTTCAACGCCGGCACGGTGGTGCTCGCCGCCGGCGTCGGTTCGTTCCAGCCGCGGCGCATCGGCCTCGAGGGTGCCGAGGCCTTCGAGGGCGACGCCATTCACTACCGGGTCCGTGAGGCCGCGGCGTTCGCCGGCAAGGACATCGTGGTTTTCGGCGGCGGCGACTCCGCGCTCGACTGGACGCTCGAGCTTCTCGAGCGGGCCAAGAGCCTCACCCTGGTGCATCGCCGGGCGGAGTTCCGTGCCGCTCCGGCGTCGGTGGCCAAGATGCGCGAGGCGGTGGCGGCCGGGCGCATGCGCTGTTACGAGGCCGTGCCGCACGCGCTCAGCAGCTCAGCGCAGCGCCTGAGCGGGGTCACCGTGAAGCGCCCCGATGGGGCGCTCGAGACGCTCGCGGCCGAGCAGGTGCTGGTGTTCTTCGGACTGCATCCGAAGCTCGGGCCGATCGCCGAGTGGGGCCTGGAACTCGAGAAGCGCGCCCTGAAGGTCGACACTGAGAAGTTTCAGACCAACGTGCCGGGGGTGTTCGCCGTCGGCGACATCAACACCTACCCCGGCAAGAAGAAGCTGATTCTCTCGGGCTTCCACGAGGCGGCACTGGCGGCCTTCGCGATCCAGCACCACCTGTATCCGCAGAAGCGGCAGTTTCTCCAGTACACGACCACGAGCCCGATCATGCATCAGCGGCTCGGCGTGCCCGATTGACCGTCTCGTCCGGCAAGGGGAGCGACCCGATGGATCCGCGACTGGCCGATTTGATCTCGCTGCTCGATCTGGAGCGGCTCGAGGTCGATCTGTTCCGCGGCGAGAGCCGCGACATTGGCAGCCCGCAGGTGTTCGGCGGCCAGGTGCTCGGCCAGGCGCTCACGGCCGCCACCGCCACGGTCGAGGGACGGACCGTGCACTCGCTGCACGCGTACTTCCTGCGCCGCGGGGATTTCAGCGCGCCGATCGTCTATCAGGTGGATCGCAGTCTCGACGGGCACTCGTTCTGCAACCGCCGCGTGGTCGCGATCCAGCACGGCGCGCCGATCTTCAACATGGCCGCCTCGTTCCAGATCCCCGAGGAAGGCTTCGAGCATCAGACCGCGATGCCCGTCGTGCCGCCGCCCGAATCGCTGCCGGACGCGAGCCGCCCGCCGCCGGATCTGCTCGAGCGGCTGCCGCAGGCCGTGCGCCGCTTCCTCGAGCGGCCGCGGCCGTTCGAGTTTCGGCTGGTGCAGCCGATGGAGTCGCTCGCCGCCGGGGTGGGCACGCCGGCGCGTCAGGTCTGGTTCCGTGCCGTCGATGCGTTGCCCGCGGACGAGGGCCTGCATCGGCGGTTGCTGGCCTATCTGTCGGATTACTTCCTGCTCGATACGGCGACGCTGCCGCACGGCAAGTCCTCATTCAGCGGCGCGCTGGTGATGGCGAGCATCGATCACGCCATGTGGTTTCACCGGCCGCTGCGGGTCGATGATTGGCTGCTCTACGCGGTGGAGAGCCCGAGTGCCTCCGGTGCGCGCGGATTCGCGCGGGCCGGTGTCTATGCGCGCGACGGCCGGCTGGTCGCGAGCACGGCGCAGGAAGGACTGGTGCGGTTGCGCCGCACGGCACCGCCGTAGCCGTTGCGGCTGCCCCGGGCGGCCGCAACGTCGGTCAATGGCAGGGAACTCAGACCGCGCGACGCTGCGCGTGAGCGGCAAGCGAACGGCCGGCGGTACGGCCCGACGTCAGTGCGCCCACCAGCACCAGGGCCGAGTACGTCGCGCCGTTCAGCACGAATACCTGGGTCAGGATGCCGGGGGTGAAGGCGCCGCTGGCGCCGCCGACCACGCGGCTGACGGCCCACAGCAGGCCCTCATAGAGGCCGAACGCGCTGAGATAGGTCGCGAGGATGCCTGCTGCACCTGGCACGCGCCGGGCTGCGGCACTCGCAGCCGCCGTCGCCACCAGCAGCGCCGCGCCGACCAGCGCACCCCAGCCGAAGGCCGCAAGGCTGACCGGGAAGCGCAGCAGCGTGAAGCCGATGACTTCCGTAGCGAGCCACAGCGCGGCGGTGAACGCCAGCGCCTGGCCGCGGCTCTGGCGCAGCGCACAGATCGCGCCGAAGGCGACCAGCGGCACGGCGCAGGTCAGTCCCACGCTGAACAGCAGCGTGGTGAGCAAAAATGCCGCGAGCCATGCGGCGCGCACGCCCCAGGATGCGGATGAGCGATGGTGGTCAATCATAAGGTACCTCTTGCAGTCATTGTACCGTGTCGCTCGCGCACCCGCAGCCCGCCGGATGCTCGCGCCGAGCACTCATTCCCCCGAACGGCCACCCGGGGAGTCCCGCGCCGAGGCCGAACGGCTGCGAATGGAGGCCCTGCAGGCGTTTGGGGTGGCGCTCGCGGAGGTGCGGGGCCGCCGGTGGCCGCGGCGCGCGGTGTTGGCAGCCGCAGAGCCCAGCGGCCGCCCTGCAGGTTCACTTTCCTGCCGCGTGTGCTGAGGCCGGGGATCCGGTGCGCCGCTGCGTTACGGGAGCGAGTCGCGCCGGCGGCGGCGCGCGATCCAGCACTCATCGGCGAGGTTCATGGTCGAGACCGTCGAGAGCAGGATGACCATCACGAGCGTGGTGTGTGAGAGCGCCTCGTGCAGCACGAAACCGGCGGCGCCGAGATTGAACACGAGCAGCAGCACTGCGATCAGTCGGAGCGAGTGCACACTGCCGCGTTGCTCATTTGCGGCCGGAAAGAAGATGCCGAAGTTCTCGGCGTGCCGGTGCAGCAGCAAATGCAGAAGCGCGCTCAGTACGCCGAGGCCCAATAGCACGGGCAGCACGAGATGGGCGAGGGCCGCACCGCCGTAGCGCAACCGGAAGCACCCCAACGGCACTGTCCAGCTGGCCAGGGCGGCCGTGGCGAGCAGTTGCGCGGTGAGCTCGTGGCGGGGCGCGAAACCGCGTGCGGTGCTCATCGCAGCACCTTGCCGGGGTTCATGATTCCGTTAGGATCGAAAGCGTGTTTCACGGCGCGCATCAGATCCAACTCCACCGCCGGGGCATAACGCTCCAGCTCTGCGACTTTCAGCCGTCCGATGCCGTGCTCGGCGCTGATGCTGCCGTCGAAGTCGCGTACCAGATCGTGAATGGCGCGCTTGACGGCATCGCCGCGGGCGAGAAACGCGTCGCGGTCGGCATCGGGGGCCTGGTTGATATTAAAGTGCAGGTTGCCATCGCCGGCGTGGCCGTAGGCAATCAGCCGTCCGTCGGGCACGTGGTGGCGCACCCAATCGCCGGCGCGCGCGATGAATTCGGCGATCGCGGCCACCGGGACCGAGATGTCGTGTTTGAGACTCGCGCCGTCGCGGCGTTGCGCCTCCGGGATCGATTCGCGCAGCGTCCACAGCGCGGCGCGCTCGCGCTCGTTGCGCGCCAGCACGGCATCCTCGAGCAGGCCGTCGCTGAGCGCTTGTTCCAGACATTCACTCAACATGGTCTCGAGTGTGTCGTGCTCGCGCGCCGAACTGAGCTCGCACAAGACGTACCACGGATGCACCGCATCAAGCGGATCGCGTACGCCGTGAATGTGGCGGACGGTAAGGTCGACGGCCAGACGTGGGATCAACTCGAAGGAGCTCACCCGATCGCCGCTCGCGGCGCGCAGTCGGGCGAGCAGTTCGATGGCGGCGCGCGGATCGCGCACGGCAGCGAACGTCGTCGCCGTCGCGCGGATGCGCGGGAAGAGCTTCAGGCTCGCGGCGGTGATGATGCCGAGCGTACCCTCGGCGCCGAGGAACAGCGATTTGATGTCATAACCGGTGTTGTCCTTGCGCAGACCGGTGAGCGAGGACAGTAGCCGGCCGTCGGGCAGGGCGACTTCCAGCCCCAGGACCAACTCGCGCATCATGCCGTAGCGCAGGACGTGCACGCCGCCGGCGTTGGTCGAGAGGTTGCCGCCGATCTGACAGCTGCCCTCGGAGCCGAGACTGAGCGGAAAGTAGCGGTCGGCCTCCTCGGCGGCACGCTGCACGTCGGCGAGCACGCAGCCGGCCTCCACGATCAGCGAGTAGTTGAGCGCATCGACTGCGCGGATGCGCTTCATCCGCGCCAGACTCACCACCAGTTGCGTGCCGCTCTCATCGGGTGTCGCGCCGCCGCAGTATCCGGTATTGCCGCCCTGTGGGACGACCCCGATGCGCGCCTGGTGGCACACGGCGAGCAGTTGCGCGACTTCGGTGGCGGTCTCGGGCTGCGCTACGGCGCAGGCACGGCCGCGGTAGAGCGCGCGGTGGTCGGTGAGAAACGGCTCGAGGTCATTCGTCGCCGTGAGCAGGCGGTGGGGCCCGAGGATGCCCGCGAGCCGCTCGAGCGTCTCCGGCGCCGGTGCGTTCATTGCCGCGATCCCGGTGGGAGCCGTCCGGTCATGCCCCGTCACTCTCACCGACCCGGTGCGGGTTCGCGACCATGCGTCTGCTCAGTGCAGTGCGGCGCCGAGGGCGCGGCCGAGCAGGTAGGTCGTGATCCCGGCCGCACCGCCGATGAGCACCATGCGCAGCGCGCCGCGCAGCGCGTGGCGGCCCGTAAACAGGCTGATCGCCAGACCGACGGCGAACAGCGTGGTGCCGGTCAGCGCGGCGGTGATCGCGATCGCGCGCACTCCGGCGCTGCCGGTGAGGAAGGGCAGCAGCGGCACCGTGGCGCCGATGGCGAAGGCGAGAAATGACGCGGCGGCGGCCGCCCAGGGCGAGCCGAGCAGCTCCGGGGTGAGGCCCAGCTCTTCGCGCGCCAGAACATCGAGCGCGTGCTCCGGGCGCGCCAGCAGAGTCTGGCTGACGTCTCGGGCCTGCGCGAGCGGCATGCCCCGCGCCGCGTAGATCAGGGCCAGCTCCTCGGCCTCTTCGTCGGGGTATTCGGCGATTTCGGCGCGCTCGAGGGCGATCTGGTATTCGTACATCTCGCGCTGCGAACGCACCGAAACGTACTCCCCGGCCGCCATGGACAGTGCGCCGGAGAGCAATCCGGCCAGTCCGGTGATCAACACCAGGCGCGGCGTGCTGCCGGCGCCGGCGATCCCCATGACCAGGCTGGCGTTGGCGAGCAGTCCGTCATTGATGCCGAACACGGTCGCCCGCAAGTTGCCGCCGAGACCGCCGCGATGACGGGCGCCGACGTCCGAGAGCGTGGTGGGCATGTCGTGGCCGGTGACGGCCGGCCCGCTGTAGACCGACAGTCCTCGCAATTTCATCGCCGCCAGAACCGAGCGCAGCGCGCGCGGCCCGAGTGCATCGACCAGGGCCGCCACGATCCGGGCGCGGGTCGAGATTCGGAAGGTGGGCGCTGCGGCGCCCTCGCGCCGCAGCGCCGCTTCCCAATGTCCCGCCTGTTCCTCGGCGGCACCGGCCAGCTGTTCAAACAGCTGACGGTGGCGGGCATCGGGCTCCGCCGCCGCGACTCGCCGGTACAGCCAGGCCGACTCCTTCTCGTGGCGCCAACTCGTGGCGGCATCGTGGCTCACGCGCTCAGCCCTCCCGCAGCGCAGGCCCGGGCGGCCCGCTCAGGGGTGCCGATCGCCGGGGCGCCGATGCAAGGGGCACGAGAACCCCTGGACGGTACGAAGGGCCGACTCAATATTCGGCGCGCTCGTCTTTTTCGTCTTCGTCCCAATCGTCCTCGTCATCCTCGTCGTCGTCGTCCTCGTCCCAATCTTCGTCGTCCTCGTCTTCGTCCTCTTCCTCTTCTTCTTCCTCTTCTTCCTCGTCCGACTCGGCCCAGCCCTCGGGCTCCTGGGTCGGCTCGAGATCCATCTCGTGCCAGGTCTCCAAATCGACCTCCTCAATCTCGCCGTCGAGATGCTCGATCTCGATCAGCTCGGCGTCCTCGTCCACTTTGAGCACGCGGAATGATTCCTCTTCTTCGAGGTCCTCGTACCATTTGCCGGGAACCGGCTCGTTATCTCTGCTCACCGATGGAATCCTCTGACTTGGCGGCCGCGCAAGTTTAGGGGTTGCGCTGGCCGGGGGCAACGCACAGCTCGGTTTGCACTCGCGCGGATCGTTCGCGCCACGTATAGTTTTCTCATGTCCGTTACAGCCGCAACCCGCTCCCCTCTGGCGACGGCGCGCCGCGTCGTGGTCAAGGTCGGTTCGGCGTTGCTGGTCGAGACGCAAACCGGGCGGATCAATCAGGCCTGGCTCGAGACGCTGGTCGAGGACCTGCTGCGTCTGCGCGAGCGCGGGCAGCAGGTCATCCTGGTCTCCTCCGGGGCCGTGGCGCTCGGCCGCCGCGAATTGTCGCTCGCCAAGGGGCCGCTGCGCCTGGAGGAAAGCCAGGCCGCCGCCGCGGTCGGGCAGATCCGCCTCGCACATGCCTACCGGGAGATGCTCGAGCGCCGGCAGGTGACGGTCGCCCAGGTTCTGCTCACGCTCGAGGACAGTGAGCGGCGCCGTCGGTATCTCAATGCTCGTGCCACGCTTGAGACGCTGCTGTCACTCGGCGCCCTGCCGGTCATCAACGAGAACGACACGGTGGCCACGGCGGAGATCCGCTACGGCGACAACGATCGTCTGGCCGCCCGCGTGGCCCAGATGACGGCGGCCGACTGCCTGGTGCTGCTCTCGGATGTCGATGGGCTCTACAGTGCCGATCCGAACCGGGATCCCGAGGCGCGTTTCATCCACGAGGTGGCGCACATGACCCCTGAGATCGAGGCCATGGGCGGGGGATCGGCCTCGGAGTTCGGTACCGGCGGCATGGCCACGAAGCTGATGGCGGCGCGAATCGCGGTCGCGGCCGGATGTCACATGTGCATCGCGGCGGGCCGACCGCTGCATCCGGTGCGGCGCCTGGAAGAAGGCGAGCGCTGTACGTGGTTCCTGCCCGCGGCGAGCCCGGCAGCCGCCCGCAAGCAGTGGATCGCCGGAACGCTGCGTCCGACGGGTGCCGTGACCGTCGATCACGGGGCGCTGCGCGCACTGCTCGCCGGCAGCAGTCTGTTGCCGGCCGGGGTCACGGCCGCGCGCGGCCGCTTCGAGCGCGGCGACACCGTGAGCGTGCTCACTCCCGAGGGCACGGAAGTGGCCCGGGGTATCATTGCGTATTCGGATGCGGATGCGCTCAGGATCATTGGCCGGCATTCGGCGCACATTCCGGCCATCCTCGGGTTCCGTGGGCGCGATGAGCTGATCCATCGCGACGATCTGGTCCTGCTGCCGTCCTTCGCCTATGAACCCGCATAACGAGCGCATTTTGGGCGAGATGATGGAGGGGCTCGGCCGCGGGGCGCTCAGCGCCGCGGCTGTCCTCGCGCGGGCGAGCACTGCGGTAAAAAATGATGCGCTGATGCGCGCTGCGGCAGCGATCCGCGCGCACCGCGCACGCATTCTCGAGGCCAATGCGCACGATGTGACGGCCGCGCGGGCCGCCGGTCTTGGCGCGGCGCTCCTCGATCGGCTCGCGCTCGATGAGGGGCGGATCGAGGCGATGGCCGACGGTGTCGCGGCGATCGCGGCGCTGCCCGATCCGGTGGGCACGGTGGCAGCCGAATGGCAGCGCCCGAATGGCCTGAGGATCCAGCGCGTGCGCGTGCCGCTGGGTGTGATCGGAATCATCTACGAGAGTCGGCCCAACGTCACCGCAGATGCCGGCGCGCTGTGCCTGAAGTCCGGCAATGCCGTGATTCTGCGCGGCGGGACGGAGAGCCAGCGCTCCAATGCCGCCGTGCATGAGTGTCTCATTGAGGGTCTGCGTGGCGCCGGGTTGCCCGCCGAATGCATTCAGCGGGTGCCCACGCAGGACCGCGCAGCCGTCGGCTATCTGCTCGCCGGCATGACCGAATACCTCGATGTGATCGTGCCGCGCGGTGGTCGCAGCCTCGTCGAGCGGGTGCAGAAGGAAGCGCGGGTGCCGGTGATCGGGCATCTCGACGGCAACTGCCACGTCTACGTCGATCGCGACGCGGACGTGCGCATGGCCGAGACCATTGCGCTCAACGCGAAGATGCGCCGCACCGGAATCTGCGGCGCGGCCGAGACACTGCTCATCGACCGAGCCTGTGTCGCTACGCACCTGGTGCCGGTGGTGCGCACGCTGCTCGAGGCCGGCTGCGAGGTTCGCGGGGACGCCACGATCCAGAGCGCCGATCCGCGCGTACGGCCCGCCAGCGAGGATGATTGGTACACCGAGTATCTCGATGCCATCATCGCGGCGCGGGTCGTGGACGGCGTGGACGGCGCGATCGAACACATCGCCCGATATGGTTCGGCACACACCGAATCGATCGTGACCGAAAACGAGGCCACGGCCGAGCGCTTCCTGCAGCACGTCGACAGCGCCATCGTGCTGCACAACGCCTCGACGCAGTTCGCCGACGGCGGGGAGTTTGGCATGGGGGCGGAGATCGGCATCTCGACCGACCGGTTTCACGCCCGCGGTCCGGTCGGCGTCGAGCAGCTCACCAGCTACAAGTACGTCGTACGCGGCGCCGGGCAGATCAGGCCGTAGCCGCCCGCGCAAGCGCAGTGAGCCCGCCGCGCAGCGAATACACCTCGGCATGACCGCGCGCGCGAAGTTCGCGCGCGGCCGCCAGACTGCGCAGGCCGGCGGCACAGACCAGCAGACAGCGCTGCGGCGGTGCCCGTCCGCCATACAGTAACTCCGCGAGGGGCACTGCACCGACGGCGGGGTGCGCCAGCGGCGCGCGCGCCCGCTCGGCCGGCTCGCGGATGTCGATGAGCACGAAGCCGGCGGCATGCGCCGCTTGCAGCGAATCGAAGGCGAGTTCGATGTCCGCGGACTCGGCCGCGCGTGCCGCGCCGCGCAGCGCATGCTGCGGGCAGTCCGCGGCGCGCCGCGCGCGCACCCGGGTGATGCTGAGGGTGGTCAGGTCCACCATCAGGACCGCGTCGGCGAGCTGGCCGGGCAGCCCGAGCAACAGCTTCAACGCCTCGAGCGCCTGCAGCGTGCCGAGGACTCCGGGCACCGGCCCGAGCACGCCGGCCTCGGCGCACACGCCGACCAGGCCGTCCCGGACCGTCTCCGGCCAGACGCAGCGCAGACAGGGGCCCGCGCCGGGCCGCAGCACTTGCAGTTGCCCCTCGTATTGGTAGACGCTTGCGAAGACCGCGGCCTGGCCACTCTGTACGCAGGCGTCGTTCAACGCGAGCTTGCTGGCGATGGTGTCCGTGCAATCGAGAATCACGTCGTAGCCGTCGATCAGCGCTGCGACATTTTCCGCACCCAGACGGGTTCGGTGGATCCGCAGGTCGAGCGTCGGGTTCAGCGCCCGCAGCCGCTCGGCGGCAAGCTCGACTTTCGGGCGACCGACGTCGGCCAGCGAATAGAGCGGCTGGCGGTGCAGGTTCGAGGCTTCGAGCAGATCGGCGTCCACCAGGCCGAGCCGGCCGATGCCGGCGGCCGCCAGATAGCTCATCGCCGGCACGCCGAGTCCGCCGCAGCCGACGATCAGCACCGCCGAGTGCGCGAGCCGCGCTTGACCGGCTGCCCCGACTTCCGGCAGCACCATCTGCCGGGAGTAATCCGGTTGCGGTGCGAGGAGTGCGTCCCGCTCCGGCGTGTGCGCGTGTTCAGCGTGTTGCGCCTGCGGCGCGCCGAGCGCGTGCACGTGCGCCTCATCGGGCGGTGCGGCACAGCGCTCGCAGTTGACCCACCCGGAGTCACCGTCGCGATAGTGTTCCTTCTTCCAGATCGGTACTCGGTGTTTCACCGCATCGATGATGGAGCGGCAGGCGAGGAATGCCTCGTGCCGGTGCCGCGCCGAGACCCCGACCCACACGGCGAGTTCGCCGATCTCGAGCGCCCCCACGCGGTGCACGCACGCGGCGCGCTCCACGCCGAAGCGTTGCAGCGCTGCGGCGACGATGCGTTCGCCCTCCTTCACGGCGAGCGCCTCGAAGGCTTCGTATTCCAGCCGATGCACCTCGCGGCCTTCGTTGTGGTTGCGGACCCACCCTTCGAAGCTGGCATAACCGCCGGCGGCGGGGGACTCCAGCATGCCGCGCAGCGCGGCGGGGTCCAACGGCTCGGTGCTGAATTGGAACAGACTCATACGAATGTCCGCGCGACGATCAGGCCGTCGGAGCCGGCCGCTAGCCGCCCGCCACCGGCGGGATGAACACGACCGTGTCGCCGTCGGTGAGCGGCGCGCTCCATTCGGCGAACTCAGTATTCACCGCCACGCGCAGCAGCTCTGGCGGCAAGGTGAAGGGGTGGCGCTGGCGGAGCTCCCCGTACAGCTCCGCGGCGGTGGTGGCCGCCGTGCGCAGCGACTCGTGCGCGCGGCCGGCTTGTTCGCGCAGCAGCGCGTAGTACTGTACGGTGACCCGCCGCTCAGGAGTCCCGAGCGCAGCGGTTGCCTGCGAGAATTGTTCCGGCGTGTTGATGTTCTCCAACGCCTGGGGCGAGGGCGGCTCGAGCAGTGCCGTGTCGGCCGACAGCAGGAACTTACGGGGACAGTTGCGTCCCGCCGCGACGGTGGCGGCCAGGGCGGCGTGACTGGCCGGCTCGTAGATCGCGCACAGCGGCTCGGGCAGCCCGTCATGGCTCGAGCGGTAGGCGGTGGCCGAGCGGGTCGGTTGGCGCGCGCCGATCAGGTGATCCAGGGTGTGCGCATCGAGAAACGGCAAATCGCAGGCGAGCACCAGCCAGGCGACGCCGGGCGCGCTCGCCTGGGCGGCGAGAATGCCGCCGGCCGGCCCGAGGTCGGCGACCTGATCGGCAATGAGCGCGTAGCGGGCGCGCAGCGGATCGTCGCGCTGCTCGGCGCGCACCGAGACAAACGCGCGTTCGACCCGACTTTCAAGCAGTGCCATGGTTCGCTCGAGCTGGCTCACGCCCTGGTAGGCGAGGGCGGCCTTGTCGCGGTGCATGCGTTGGCTGCGCCCGCCGGAGAGCACGACGCCGTACAGCGGCGCTGCGGTCACCGTGCGGCTCCCGCACGGCGGAACGGCCGTTTGCCACCGGACTTCTCGAGCAGGCGCACGCTCGTGATCTGAATGTCGTGCGAGAGCGCCTTGCACATGTCGTACACCGTCAGGGCAGCCACGGTGGCGCCGGTCAACGCTTCCATCTCTACGCCCGTGCGATGGTGCACCGCGACGCGGCAGCGGATGCGGATCTGGCCGCGCGGGCGCTGTTCGACCTCCACCGAGCAGTGCTCAAGCCCGAGAGGATGGCAGAAGGGGATCAGTTCATGGGTGCGTTTGGCGGCCATGACTCCGGCGACGATCGCCGTATCGAACACCGGGCCCTTGCGGGTGCGGTGGCCGCTGCGGCGCAGCTCGCGCGCCACCGGGGCGGGCAACTGCACCAGCGCCTCGGCGGTCGCCTCGCGCAGCGTGACGTCCTTGGCGCCCACGTCGACCATCGTCGGGCGGTTGCGCGTGTCCAGATGAGAGAGTCTCTTCGCCGTCATCAGCCACCAATGTAGAACATTTCGACCTTGTGCGCCCCGTCGTCCGCGAGCGGACCCTGGCGCTGCTCGCTGTAATTGTCGTTGCGCTCGCGCCAGACACCGCGCAGCGCATCGAGCAGTTCGTCGTCGGAAGCGCCGCTGCGCAGCCGATCGCGCAGCGGCGTGCCGTGCGTTGCGAACAGGCAGGTGTACAGCACACCGTCGGAGGACAGCCGCGCGCGCGTACAGTCCCCGCAGAACGGCTGGGTGACCGAGGAGATGAACCCGATCTCCCCGGCGCCGTCGGTGAAGACGTAACGCTCGGCGACCTCGCCGCGGTAGGCGGGCTGGAGCGGTTCGAGCGGCCAGCGTGCGCCGATGCGCGCGAGCAGCTCGCGCGAGGGCACGACGGCCTCGCGCTGCCAGTGGTTGCGGTTGCCGACGTCCATGTATTCAATGAAGCGCACGATCACCCCCGTGCCGCGGAAGCGCTCGAGGAGCTCGAGCACGGTGTGATCGTTCACGCCGCGCTGGATCACCGCATTGATTTTAAGGGGGCCGAGGCCGGCCCGGCGCGCCTGCTCGATGCCGTTCAGCGTCTCCTCCAGTGCGCCAAAGCCGCCGCTCATGCGCAGGAAGACCTCGGGGTCGAGACTGTCGAGGCTCACCGTGACGCGCTTCAGTCCGGCGGCGCGCAGCTCGCACGCGTACTTTGCGAGCAGAGTGCCGTTGGTGGTCAGCGCGACATCCTCGATACCCGGGATCCCGGTGAGATCGCCGATCAGGTCGGTGAGGTTTGGTCGCAGCAGCGGCTCCCCGCCGGTCAGGCGCAGCTTGCGCACCCCGAGGCGCACCAGCACTCGGGCCAGGCGCACGATTTCCTCGAACGACAGCCGCTCGCGCGAGGCCAGAAACCGGTAGGTGTCGTGGAACGTCTCCCGCGGCATGCAGTACGGGCAGCGGAAATTGCAGCGGTCCATCACCGAGATGCGCAGATCGTGCAGCATCCTGCCGCGCCGGTCGCGCAGTCCGGTCGGTGAGCGCGCGCTCAGAGAATCACGGACAGTCATCGCACTCGTTTACCACTGGCGGCGGCCGAGCGCCATCCTCCAGAGGGCTACCAGCGGTAGAGCGGCGCGACGAACCCGGCCGGATAGGTGTTCGGGCCGGGCGGCAGTTCCACGAACCCGTCGGTGGCGGCGAGCGAGGTGAAATCCCCCGAGCCGTGGGTTCGCTTCGGCAGTGCCCGGCAGCAGCCGAGCGCGTCGGTGACGCGCTGGACGGGCAGAAAAAACGTGAGCGGTGCCGTGACGGTGAACGGCTCAGCGAGCGCGATCTGCTCCTGCGGCCCCGCGCGCAGCCCTTGAGCCGCCGCCAGTGCGGGGAGCACATAGCGCGAGACGCACACCGCGGTCGACACCGGATTACCCGGGAGCGCGAGCACGGCGGCACCCGAGGGCGCTATGCCGAACCAGAGCGGCTTTCCGGGCCGCTGCGCGACCTTGTGGAAGACGCAGTGCACGCCGAGGGACTCCAGCGCCTGCGGCACCAGGTCGAGTTTTCCCATCGACACCCCGCCGCTGAGCACCAGCACGTCGTGCGTCTCGAGGTGAAATTTCAGCCGAGCCTCGAGCTCAGCCGCATCATCGTGCAGATGTTCCGTCGCGATCCGGGGGTAGCCGTGGAGTTCGAGCGCCGCGGCAATGGCGTACGCGTTCGAGCGGCGCACCTGATGGTCGAGAATCGGTTCACCCGGCTCGATGAGTTCGTTGCCCGTGGAGAGCACCGCGACCATCGGTTGGCTGGCCACCCGGACTCGGGCCTTGCCGGCGGCGGCGGCGACCGCGATCTGCGGGGGGCCGAGGCGCATCCCGGCACACAGCAGCCGCTCGCCCTGGCGGGCATCCGTGCCGCGAGGGTGCAGGTGCTGACCCACGGCCACCGTGAGGCCCTCCGCCAGGGTCGCGTGGCCGTCGGCCACCCCGATCTGCTCGACAGGCACGACGCAATCGCAGCCCACCGGCAAGGGCGTGCCGGTCATGACTTCGATGCAGTGGTGCCCCGAGGCGAGCGTCAGGGCAGGCTCGCCCGCGGCCTGGGTCGCCTGGATCTCGAAGCGGCGCTGCCCGGCCTCGACCGCTGCACTCTGCAGCGCGATGCCGTCCATGGCGACTCGGTCGAAGGGCGGCTGATCGCGCTCGGCGCGAACGTCCTCCCGCAGCACCGCTCCGGCGCACTGCAGCAGGGGTAGGGAAACCGTCGGCAGGCACGTCAGGTGCCGGCCGATCAGTTCATCCGCTTGCCCCGGGCTGAGCATGGTCCGTCGCGCCCCCAGTGGACTAGTTGCTCTTCTTGGCGTGTTTCTTCTGGTAGATCCGCACCTGCGCGTTGAAGCGTTTGGCGACCTTCTGCAGCTGATCCACGGCCGCGTTGTTGCGCTGGATCTCCATGATCTCGAGCGACTTGATCTGCTTCTTGGTCAGCTTCAGCGACTGTTTCGCGATGGTTGCGTCGCTCTGCTTCTTGATGCAGGCGAGATAGGTGTTCATCGTCCCGTTGTACGCCTGCACCGATTTTTGCGCGGCGAGCATCTGAGCGAGCGTCGCGACGGTGCCGTCGGGCAGGTTCGCAGGCGCCTTCGGGTACGTGCAATCGGCATACGCCGGAGCCAGGGTGAGCGCTGCGAGCGCCGCCGCAGCGAGCAATGATTTCATTAGAGACCCTCAGAGTGACGGAGCCCCTATCTTATCAATCCGGGGCGACGGCGGGGTTACTCCCGGCAGGCTCCGGACTGCGGCGTGCGCCATGGGCCGTGGCGGATGAGCCGAACCCCTCGGGTCCTGGATCCGGGCAGGGCGGTCCGTGCGGCGAGGGGCCGCCCCCGGGACTGCCGCTCGCGGCCGCGCCCGTCGCGGTGGCACCGGATCGTGCGCCGGGCAAAGGCCGGGGCCGCGTACGCGTTCGAGGCATTGGAAGACCGGGCAGACACCGCGTCGCCCAAGGGCGCCGCGCGGGGCACCCCTCGCGATGCCGGCCGTCGCGGCGGGGATCACCGGCGCGCCGTGACGAATCTCAACGCAACACCGAGTATTCCGCCGGGGATGTGTCCGAATGTTGCGTGGTGTCCCCGCAGCGCCAGCGCTCAGGCGAACCGCGCTGACGCTCAGGTGCCTCGCTGCACTGGGCCCGCCTCGACAATCGCGTACGCGTGCCGGCGTCTCCGGGCGACACGCCGCGTGCGCCGGGCAGTCGCTCCTGCCGTATCGGGGCGGCCCGGCCCCCTGATAGAATGCCGCCTCCCGTGGGCGCCCGTAGCTCAGTTGGATAGAGTACCTGGCTTCGAACCAGGTGGTCGGGGGTTCGAATCCCTCCGGGCGCGCCAATCATGCCATAAAATTCAATGCCTTAATCGCCATGCGGCGACGCAACGGCGCGCCAGTCGCCTTCGCGACTGTGACGCCGGCGTGGGCAAGACGCCGACCCTTCCTGCAGCGAACGACGTCTCGAACCGGACGACATTACAACGCGGCCACTGCGCCAAGTGCCCGTGGTCCGGGCGCAAAGCGGTGTCGCCGGCCATCCGTCTCACACGGCGGCGTTTCTCGCGCAGCGCTTGGGCGAACGAGGGCTCAGGACGGTCGCCTCTGCAGGGATGGAGCGCCAACACAAACCGGCGGACAGCATGCGTCCACTACGGGATCCTCAAGCCCGTGTGCATTTCACTGCGAGGGAAATTCAGTTGAAGTCGGACGAATGATTGATTTCAAACGACAGCGCTGCGCCGTGAATCGTGGCCTGCCCTTTCCGGGGGGGCGCGTGTGCGCCGGTGAGCGACGCGAGTGACGCCGGATCAATGGCGCGGAGGGTGCGCCGTGAGCGACCGAATCACATCCGGTTTCTTCGCCGATGAGCGGCAACGGGTATCCAGGGGAAGGACTGCCTGGGGCGCAAGCTGACCGAGCGGATGTCGTCTAGAGCTCCACGGTCTATCGTATCGATGACGGATTGAACTTGCAGCGGCGCGGCGTGGCGCTCTTGAGCGCACCCTTCGGGCCACAATTATGCTGCGCTGACTCAACGTCTACCGTCGCCGATCTGTTGCCCAGACTCAGCGAGCATTGGTGCGCGGTTGCGCGCGGATGGCGGAACCTTCCGAGTTTGCGGAAACCCACAACGGTCAGATCCCACTCCACGGTATTGGCGTTGGCGGCGCAACTTCGCCGTCAGCGCCTTGGGAGCGGCCGTTCTTGACGGCGGACCGACTTCGGGAGAGACTCTCGCCCGCGTGCTGGTTCCCCGGTCGACACCGGGGAGGCAAGAGGGAATGCGGTGAGACATGAGTCGATGCCGCAGCTACCCCCGTAACTGTAAGCGGCGAGTCCGCGCCCACGACGGCCACTGGGAAACTGGGAAGGCCGGGCGCACGATCACGACCCGCGAGCCAGGAGACCTGCCAGTACGGTCACCCAACCGGTGGGCGGGGAGCACCACACGGAGCGGTCTATCGCAGCGGTGACATTGAGACCGATGCGGAGGCCGGGGGAGAACATTCCACCACCACCGAATGCAGCCGTGTGCACGGAGTGAAAGCTCCGTATTCACGGTTTGTATGCGCGTGCTTCGCATCGGCTGTCGTTACTACGCCCCGGAAGGGGCACATGAACGGAGCACTGCGATGCAAATGATCCTCACTCTGGCCGATTTTTATCGGCGCGTACCCAACGAGCGGATCGTACAGATGACGAGCTCGAGCGAAGTGCGTGCCTGCCCTCATCCGGCGACGCACACCCGTCGGGTCCCCGGGTCCCGGTCGGCTGGGGTCCTGGCAGCCCTGGGGTGGATGGCGCTCTCGTGCGGCCTGACGATCGGGACACCCGCATTGGCTGCGATGGCGCCCACCAATGTACCGACCGTGGTCATCTCGGCGGCGACCTTTCCCCAACCCCTGGCTAAGACGTTGCCCAACGTGAGCGTCATCACCCGTGTTCAGATTGAGCAGAGCGGGGTGAAAAATCTCACGACGTTGCTCGAACGAGTGGCCGGCGTGCAAATCACCTCGAATGGCGGCCCCGGGCACACCTCGACACTCTACCTCGAGGGGTTCGGTGGAACGGATGCGGGGGTTTTGATCTTACTCGATGGTGTGCCTCTGACCGCCGAAGACGCATCCGGTGGTGGCGACTATCTTGAGAACCTCACCACCGATCAGATCGAGCGCATCGAGGTGATTCACGGCAACGTATCCGCGATCTATGGCTCGAGCGCCATTGGCGGCGTCATCCTGATTACCACGCGCGAGGGACGCTCCAAACCTCAAGTGCACCTGTCCATGGCGGCAGGGAGCCGCAACACGGTGACGGCGTCGGTGAACGCCAGTGGCCGGATTCACAACACTCGTCTGCAAATCGGGGTGAGTCGGTTCACCACAGCGGGCATTCCGTCCATCAACCCTGCGCAAAGCACACTGGTGACCACGAACCAGTCCGACGGATATCACAATCTCACCGCCAACGGCTCGATCGTGCAGGAGCTCGGCAGTCACGAGCAACTCGGTGCGCGTGTGTTTTCCAGCGACGGGCGCTACAGCTACGACAACGATTCGGCCGGAGGACGCACGAAGGAGACGCTCTTTCAGGTGTTCAGCGACAATCGAATCGCTTCCATCTGGACGTCGCACTTCAGCGTGTCTCGAGAGCGCACCGAGAACATCAATCTCGGCAGCTACCCGGCGATGTATCGATCGACACACCTTGATGTGCTCTGGCGCAATGTCGTGCGTCTTTCCAAGGACTGGATAGTCACAGGCGGTGCGACCCATCAGCACCAGTCAGTCACCAGCACCGGCCAGGGCGACATTCCGAGCACCTCGCGCAACGTCACTGCCGTCTTCGCGGGATTGAATGGTTCGTTTTCCGGAAATGAAATTCAACTGAATGTGCGGCATGACCAGTTCGGCGGCTATGCCAGCAACAAAAACACGTTCTACGCCGGCTACGGACGCCAACTGGGTCATGGATTCGAGGCGATCGCCAGCTACTCGAGTGCATTCAATGTGCCGCCGCTCGGTTATCTGTATTACAGCAACCCGTATTGGGCCGCGAATCCCCTCCTGAAGCCGGAATCGGCGCACACCGTTCAGGCGGCGCTGCAGTGGTCCGGAGCCCCGGTCAATGTGCGCATGACGTTGTTCCAAACCACCGGCAACGAAATGTGGGGCTTCGGCTCGACGCCGAACGGAATGACGCAGTTCCAAAACATCGCGCGTACGCGCACGCGTGGGGCAGAGCTCTCCGCAAGGGGCAGCTGGCGGCGATGGAGTTATGATGCCAATGTGACCTTGCAGCAGCCGATCGCGCAGAGCGAGGTCGGTAATCCGACGCTGCAACGTCTCGCCAGGAGCATGGCTAACCTCACGCTGGGCTACCAGTTCGGCCGAGTAACGACCGGGTTGGTCCTGCATTACATGGGGCCGCGCCCGGATGTGGCGTACACGCCGTCGTTTACGGCATTTCCCGTGACCCTGGGGAGCTACACCACGGTCGGCCTGACCGCCGAGGGCCCCCTTGGCCGGGATTTTCGGTGGAGTGCGCGTATAGAGAACCTGCTTGATAAGCGGTATCAGACGGCCTATAGCTACAACACCATGCCGTTCGGGGTGTTCGTCGGATTGACGTGGAGTCCGTTTGGATTCTGATGCGGCGGTCCAGAGTCCTCTGGGGTTCTGGCGACGCATACTTGTTCCGAAGTGGTGAGTCGAAGGGCCGTGTAGATGGATGCGCGGCCCTTCCTTCCGCGCAGATCGAATTCAGTCGATGCGCATGAAAATCCATGGGAGATCCGGCGGAGTGTGGGCTGGACGACTCTCGAGTGAGGCCTTGACGCGGATCTTACCGGCACGCCGATCCCCCCAAAGGGCTCAGTCGGAGTGCTCGAGATTCGCGTTGAGCCTACGGTGTGCGGGTCCGAGGCCGGCATGCGCGCATCGACAGAGTTTCACGCAGCACCGCGAGAGGTATCGCAGCCGGTGCGAAAAATCCCGAGCGGGGCCATCTGGCGCGCGCGCAGCTGGGTCAGCAGAGGTTTCAGCGTGTGCCGGACGATCTGCGGATCGAACAGCAGCCCGGCCACGGTTCCCGAGTGCGAGATCTGCAGGCCCAGCGCTCCACTGGTGGCGGCCAGCATGCGCAGATCCTCAAATCCACGCAGGGGTACGATCCGCTGGTTGAGTTCGGCACTGCGAGTCGCGGCGGCGGCGACGGCAGCCGCATCGCGTGCCTGGAACGCGGCACGTGCTTGTTGCACGAGCCCAGTGTACTCATCCCGCATGGCGGCGCCGTTCGGTACAGGCAGGCCCAACGTATCGTGACCACCCGAGCGCGGCTCGGTGTCGATGCTCAGGAGCAGGAAATCAGGGAACCATCGTCCCCAGTCCTCAAGGATGTGGCCTTCGCGCTGTGCGAACAGCACCGCACCGGCGAACATGAGCGGGTCCGCGGCGGCCTCGGCCCTCACTGCGAGCCGGGCGAGCAAGGTCGCATCCGCTGGCGCGCCGCATGCGTCGAACACGGCCCGGAGTGTCGCAAGGACGTCGCTGGTGGAGGAGCCCATTCCGAGTCCGATGGGTATGGAGCTGTTTAGGTGCAGCAGGCCGCCGGAGGCGCTGGCGTCGAGCGCATCGAGTGCCAATCGGGCGGCGCGCGCGGCTTTTACCCGGTTGGTGGGGTGAACCACGATGCGTCGTCCGGGCGTCAGCCGGAAATGGGCCTCCGTGCCGGTGCCAGGTACTGGCAGAGTGACGAGACAGGGGATGGGATCGGCGCGAGCCTCCGAGGGTTGCCACCAGAGACCCTGGAGAATCTCACCGTGATGCCGTCCGGCACGGCCGACGGCGATCCCCGTTGCCGAGATCTTGGGACGCTCGGGCGCGTTCGTTACCCCGGGTGCCATGTCTCGCGGACCGCCCAGGGACGATCCCCGCCTGCCGCGGGCGTGCACAACAGGACGGTTGCGTAGTGGGATGACAGTTGCCATGCCGTCGTGACCTCAACCCCGCAATAGTGCTGCAACAGGAATAGTAATACGCCCCGATGCGTCACGATGGCGAGGGTCGTGTCCGCGGTATCCTGCAACCATTCATCGGCCGCCCTGCTGATGCGGGCGGTGAACTGCGCATACGCCTCCGCGTGAGGTGGTGTAAACGTTGCAAACCCCTGCAGCCAACGCTGCGCCTGCTCGGGGAAACGGATCTCGACTTCGTCCCACCGCAGTCCCTCCCAATCGCCAAAATGCATCTCGCGCAATGCCGGGGTGAAGGTGGCCCTAATGCCCTGCTGCTCGGCGAGCGCCTCGGCGCATCGGCGGGTACGCAACAGATCGCTGCTGAGGAGTCGATCGAGCGAGGATCGGGCGAGTTTCTGCTGCAATGCCTGCAGCTGTGCGTGCCCCGTTGCATTCAAGTCGGGGTCACTGTGCCCGCAGAATGTCCCAGCAAGATCGGTGGCCGGGTGGCGGATGAGAACCAGTTGCCTCATCGCCATGCACCGCAGAGATAGACGGCGGTGGCAGTGAGCTGAATGACGGCGCCGAAACAGTCGCCGGTCACGCCACTTATCCGCCGCCAGAAATATAGTCCGCTTGCGGCGATGATCGGCAGACAGACCGCCCAGGGGCGCCAGCTGTCTGCGTGCAGACTCGCCACGGTCACGATGATGGCGATCAATGTGCCGAACACGACCGCCGTGACTGGGATGGCACGGGCGAGCCGCGCACCCTGTCCGGCGGTCGGTCCACCCTGACGGGCGGAGGGCAAAAAATAGGCAAGTGGAAGCACGCTCCAGCGCGACAGCATTTCGGCCGACACAAAGTAGGCGAACACCTCCCGATTCGGTAGCGCCGCGATAAATGCGGTCCTCAGCAAGACGGACAGTGCGATGGCGATCGCGCCGTAACTGCCGATTCGGCTGTCGCGCATGATGCCGAGCACCCGCTCCGCGGTCGTTCCGCCCCCGAAGCCATCCGCCGTGTCGGCGAGTCCGTCCTCGTGAAGCGCGCCGGTGATCACGATCAGAAGCGCCACGGATACGGCGGCCGCGCCCGTCGCGGGGAGGTGCGCACGAAGAGCGACGTCGACACCTGCCCCGGCCAGTCCGAGTAATACCCCGACCAGGGGGAAGTACGGTGCGGCCTGCGCCAGTGCAATCTCTCCCAGCCACCGCTGCGGCAGAGGAATGCGCGTGAGGAATTGAACCGCGCCGAGGAATTCGCGGATTGGACGCCTCATGCGTTTGCGGTGCTCACCCCTGCCGATGCGAACGTGGCCATTTCCGTCAGAATGTGCATCGCGGAGGCGATGACCGGCATGGCGAGCACAGCGCCGGTCCCTTCGCCGAGGCGCATCCGCAAATCCAGGATGGGCGTGATGCCGATGTGATGCAGCAGGTGAGTGTGTCCGGGCTCCTCGGAGCGGTGGCCGGCGAGCAGATAATCGCGCACCGGGGGGGCGAGCGCAACGGCGACCGCTGCAGCGGCGGTGGCAATGAAGCCATCGACGACGATGATTTTGCGATGACGCGCAGCGCCGAGAAAAAAGCCAGTCATCGCGGCGATCTCCAGCCCACCGACGCAGCGGAGCGCCTCGAGTGGCGCTACCGTCTCGCTGCGCCACTGCGGGAGGTGTCGGTCGAGCGCCTCACCAATCACCTGCTGCTTGCTCTGACGGGCAGCGGAGCTGATTCCGGTCCCCCTGCCGGTCACCGCTTCGACCGACTGACGGGTCAGGGCCGCGGCGAGCGCGCTAGCGGCCGTCGTGTTGCCGATGCCCATTTCGCCGGCGGCAACCAGATGCATGCCCCGGCTGTGGGCGTCTTCAGCGGCCTCAAGGCCGACGTTCAGCGCATCCGTCAGCTCGAGCGATGACATCGCGGGCTCGACGCGCAGGTTCCGGCTGGAACGGCGGACCTTTCGTTGCCATAGCGCACCGTGATTGGGAAAGTCGGCATCCACGCCTACGTCGATGATCGTGAGCTGCACGCCATGGAGTCGCGCGAGCACGTTGATGGCTGCACCACCGCGCAAAAAATTCTCGACCATCTGCGCCGTTACGGCGCTGGGGTAGGCACTGACCCCTTCTTGAGTCACGCCATGATCGGCGGCGAACACATACGCCGCCTTGCGCAGCGGAGCGGACCAGCTGCCTTCGGCAATGGTATAGCACTGCGCGGCGATCGCTTCCAGCTGCCCGAGGCTTCCCGGCGGCTTGGTCAGCTGATCGAGCCGTTGATTGGCTTCGATCCGCAAGTCCCCCGTCACCGGCCGGACGTGCGCCAGTGTCTCGTGCAGCGAGACGGAATTGATATCGCTCATATTCAAGGGACCTCTCTGATGATGGGTAAGGTTCCGCTGCTTCGCATGTTGTGCACCCCCGAGTGTGGTATGTCATTGATGCTCATCCGGGCGGTGGCGCCGGTGCACTCAGTGGCCCATCGATGGCGGGCCGTGAGCGCGATCATTGTGGTGGCCCTTTGAGCTCCAGGGGTAATCCGGCGACCGTGAGTGTGACCCGATCACAGAGTTGCGCCAACGTCTGATGAAGCTCGCCGCTGGCGTCGAGGAAGCGGCGCGACAACTCACCCAGTGGCACTACTCCGAGACCCGTTTCGTTACTGACGAGAATCAGTGCGCCGCGCAGTTGCGCTACCGCATCGCACAGACTGCGCCGCTCGTCGTCCAATCGGTCGGGTCTTACACACAGCAGGTTCGTGAGCCAGAGCGTCAGGCACTCGACCAACAGACACCGATCGCGCGAATCGTTGGCGAGCAGCACGTTGCCAAGCGCGTACGGCTCTTCGATCGTGATCCACTCCGATGGGCGACGTGCGCGGTGTTGCAGAATTCGCGTCTCCATCTCAGCATCGCCTCCATTGAGTGCGGTGGCCACATAGACCACTTGACGGGCGCTCGCGCCTGCACGCTCTTCCGCGAGCCGACTCTTCCCGGAGCGCACTCCACCGAGGATCAGCTGCTTCATCGGACGGGACCCATTTCCTGCGGACACAGAGCGTCGCACGGTAGTCATATCGCGCCCCACAACGGCTCGAAATCCGCGTCGCGTTCCGCAGGAGCCGCTACCTGGGGACGTGCGCCGATGGATCGCTCCTGAATGACTGACCGTGAGGACCGTGCGTGGGCACGACGGACCCGCCTGCGCTTGCCGGTCGTGGAGCGCGTGCCCTGGAGCAGGAGTGCGCGAGCGGTCATGATCGCAACGCCTGATACGCCCCGAGCGCCCGCTCGAGGCGTGCCCACTCGGCATCCTGCGCCGCAAGACCGAAGCGCAAGCCGCGCGGCGCCTCGAACAGGCGAGTGAGGATGCCCTCGCGCGCCAGCGCCTCGTGGATGGGCGTCGCGGCGGTGGTAGGCACCCACTGAAACAGGCTGCAGCCGCCTGCGGGGGGTAACCCACAGTCCTGCAGGAGTGCAGTGAGGCGAGCGCATTGTGCGTGCAGTCGTGCACGCATGGCGTCGTGCCAGGGCCGGTCGGCGAGCGCGTGTTGCGCGATGAAGCGGGCCGGGCCGGCGACAGTCCAGGGGCCGAGCTTTTCCTCCAGCGCGTGGAGGAGGTCCTCGGCCGCCAGCACGAACCCGACGCGCGCACCGGCGAGTCCGAAGAATTTGCCGAGCGAACGCAGCACGATGAGTCCCTCACGTTGAGTGCAGGAGACAACGCTCTGCGACGAGTCCGCGTCGGCGAACGCTTCGTCGACAATCATCCAGCCTCCACGGACGGCCAGGCGTGCATGCCACTCGAGCAGCCGACTGCGCGTAATGCGCTCCCCAGTAGGGTTGTTCGGATTGACGAGCACGAGGACATCGAGGACATCGGCGGCGGAGGGACACTCGGCGAGCGTGACCGGCGCGACCTGGTGTCCCGCCTCGCGCCAGCGCAAAGCATGCTCGGCGTAGCTCGGCGCGAGCACGCCTACCGTCCCGCGCGTGCGCAGTTGGGGCAGATGCATGATTGCCGCCTGAGAGCCGGCGACCGGCAGGACGTGTGGCACGCCGAAGTAGCTCTGTGCCGCGGTCAGGAGTCCGTCATCCTCCTCCGGTAGGCGGGCCCAGGCCGAGCGGGGCACCTCGATGCCGCACCAGGACACCGGGTTGATTCCGGTCGATAAGTCCAGCCACTGTTCGAGCGCGATACCATAGCGCAGTGCCGCGCGGCGAAGTCTTCCGCCATGCTCAAGCATCGAGTGCCCACCTGATCAGCCCGATGAGTGTCGCTACCCCGATCCACAGCGCCAATGCACGCAGAACGAGATATCGGGCGCGCCCAATATCCCCGCTCTCAGCGGGACGTCCCTCGCCCAGAGTGCTCCGCGACAGCCAGCGGCCGTGGTAGAAGGCGCCACCGCCCACGCGGATCTGCAACGCGCCGGCACCGGACGCCATCACCGGTCCGGCGTTCGGACTGTCCCAGGCGGGCGCCTGCAGTCTCCAGCAGCGCAGTGCGGTGGCGAGATGACCTACCGCCGCATAGCTGAGCGCGGTCAGGCGCGCCGGGAGAAAATTCATCAGATCATCGAGGCGAGCCGCGGCCCAGCCGAACTGACGATAGCGCTCGGTGCGATAACCCCACATGGCATCGAGCGTATTGATGAGTCGGTACGCCAGTGCCCCGGCGGCTCCGCTCACGAGGAACCAGAAGAGCGCACCGAAGAGCGCATCATTGCCGTTCTCGAGTACGGACTCCACCGTCGCGCCGGCGATCCGTCCGGAATCCATGTCCGCGGTATCCCGGCTCACCATTGCACCGACGCGGCGACGGGCTTCGACAAGATCTTCATCGCGCAGCGCACGTTCCACCGCGACGGCATGCTCGTGCAAACTGCGGTGACCTATCACCAGGTAGAGCAGCGCGACCGCCATGAGCGGTGCGAGCGGTCGGTAGCGAAGGAGCAGCGCTACCGCCAGAACCGGCGGACCGACCGTGAGTAGCACGGCGAGCACGCCCGCCATATAGCCCGAGGAAAGGTGGTGAGGTGCGAGTGCAGCGCGCTCGCGGGGGGGATTCAGTCTCGCTTCGAGACGGTGGGCAATGTTCCCGAAGCCCACCAGCGGATGCCACCGCCGAGGCTCACCGAGCCACCCGTCAAGCAGCACAGCCGCAATGAGCACGCCGGCCTTCATTCCGCGACCCGCAGCCTCACCGGTGGTAGGGCCAGCAGTCCTGCCGGGTACCGAAGGGCATCATCCAGCAGCGTGGCACCGCTCTGGATCCCGTCCTTGAGGGCGCGCGTCAGGGCAAGGTCCCGCGCGGCGCATCGATCACGGCCGCTCACGGCGCCCCTTCCGGCCAGTCATTCTCGAACAGCATTTCGCTGA
This sequence comes from Pseudomonadota bacterium, assembly GCA_021851405.1. Classification (GTDB taxonomy): domain Bacteria; phylum Pseudomonadota; class Gammaproteobacteria; order Steroidobacterales; family Steroidobacteraceae; genus 13-2-20CM-66-19. The sequence goes on along the minus strand of JAJZDW010000010.1, from coordinate 46,597 downwards.
GCGGTCGCGGCTGACGCCACTGCTCCAGCGCAAGGCGTGGAGCCGGATCGAATTGCGCGACGTTGCCAATGCACAATATGGCGACGGGACGCGCTTGCTCTGGAAACCGCAGCAGGTCGGCCAGCGCCAGTGGGTCGAACATGGAGACCCAGCCGACGCCCAGCCCCTCCGCACGCGCTGCCAGCCACAAGTTTTGTATCCCGCAGGCCACCGAGGCCAAGTCCATCTCCGGAAGCGTGCGCCGGCCGAAGATCTCGCGGGTGCCGCCCTGGACCAGTGCGACGACCAGCAGCTCGGCGCAGTCGAGAATGCCCTCGACCTTCAAGCGCAAAAATTCGTCCCGTCGGTGACCCAGCGCATCGGCCGTACGCAGGCGCTCCTGCTGAACCAGCGTATGTATCCTTTGACGCAATTCGAGTCGCGTAATGTGCAGAAAGCGCCACGGTTGCGATAGTCCTACGCTCGGTGCGGCGTGCGCGCACTGCAGGATCCGTGCAAGCGTTTCGGGGTTGACCGGCGTGCGCAAAAATGACCTGACATCGCGGCGTTCGCGAATGACGCGATAGATGGCCGCGAGAGCCGTGTCGTCATAGCGGTGTGGAGAATTGCTCATGGCAATTAGACGCCTCGTCCGAATACCCAGTGACTCACCCGTGCCCTACCGTTCGATTCCCGCTCGCGCGTCAATCTCGAACTCGAGGACGTAGGCGGTCGTCCCTTCGTCGGTTGACATGGCTGCGGCGTCAACTCCGGAATCGAGCGACGCTCATGGCGTTTGCAGATGCGCGCGCGGGCAGACGGCGGGTTGCCGCTAGGTGGCCCAGCACCGCGAGTGCGACGTAGCCGGCAGTGGCGAGCATGAAGTAGCCATACCAGCTCGTGACGTTGAACCACCAACCCGAGATGCTCGCATGCACGATGCGATCGTTCAGCCAATAGAAACTCCCTTCCGTCAACAGAAAGCAGCCACTGACCGAGAGCATAAAACTGAGAGCAAGTCGCCCAAGATCGCGCGACAGCGTCTGGTAGGCACGGCTGAACCACGCGCCGCCGAGCCATAGGAGTGAGTACGCCGGCACAATGAACCAATACGCGGCCGTGGCACAGTAGTCGCTGAAGCCGTAGTAATGAATCGCGGCGAAATCGATCCCAATTGCCTGAGCGAGCAGCGCGGGAAGCGCCCAGCGCCAATCCGCCGCGAAGTAGACTCCGGCAATGAAGAACACCGCCCACGACGCATCGGGTAGCGAGGACGCACTGGCGCATTGACCGAAGCGGGTAACGGCCATCGTGGCGGCGAGCGCGAGGAAGCCGAGGCGCCGAGTCGATTGCTGCGTGAGCATGGAGTGGTTCCGGTCTAGGGGCGAGGCGGGTGTGCATTGACTCATGGGGTTTGCGGACTGCTCAGGGATCAAGGCGCGTTGCAATCGAGTGCCACTGAACGATCACGGTGCCGTCGGTGGCGAGGTGAGCCACTTGCGCTCCGATTTGCGGGCAAAGCGGGAGATCACCACCGAAGAGCAGGGAATTTCACCTGTACCGCAGTCGTCGTGGTACGGATGCACACGCCCTATCGTCGCGACGGCACGGGTGTCGAGGGCCGAGTGAGGGCCGAATCGTTGGTTCTGGGTCCGGGGCCTCGAGAGAAGGCCAAGCTCATTGGGCCGAGAATCAAATCACTATTCTCTAGGGGCGCAATCGAGGAAGCGCCCCCGGCCAGAGGATGTACCGCGGCAATCACGAATGTCATCGGTCTGCTCCTACACACGCCACGTGCGTCGAGGTCAACCCGGGGCGCGTGTGTGGAGACGACAGAAGGCTGCGATATGCAGATATCGTAACCGGTCTGACATCGCCCAACGCGAGTCGCCGAGTGCGTGTCTCCGGCCGGTCTCCGGGCTCGCGAATGGACGTGTCGTCCTTAAGACCGCACCTTCCCGTGCCGTGGGCACAGTGGTTCTTCGCAGTCTGCGCTTCGCTTACCGTTGCGTGGGCAGCGCCGGCTTGGCTCCCGCTGAGCGGATGCGCACCGACTTCCCGTTTCAGTCCAGGGAATCAAATTTCCTGGACCACCTGAGACGGGAGGCAGCGTACGCCGATGAATCGGACCGCGCAAGCGATGTGAGGACGGCCTTGCGAACACCGTGACAAATGGCTCAGGTGATCCCAAATGATCACGGGTAATCCCATTGCCCGAAGAAATCAGCTCGACGCGAAGCGGTGGACGTCCGCGTCTCTAGGATGCCCGAGTGGGGATCCGCCTCTCATTGATGTTCGTGGCGGCCGCAGTGGGTCATCGGCATGCAGCAGTGTCCTCTGGCGTGGACGGCGTTGCGGACTCAGCGACGCTGGGAGTGTCTGGTCTGTCGGGGAGGCCGCGCCCGGATGCCGGAGCCGACCGGAGTCGTGCGATTGAATCAGAGACCCGGCGGCACGGTTCACGCCCCGGGGTCAATGGGCCCTTGGACAATCGCGACAGAAGGACCGGAAAGCCGCGGTGACGCGGAACGCAGGGGCCAGAAATTTCTGTTGCGTCGCTGCTGCACGGCTCTGACCGCCCGAACGCAGTCAGAGCCGTGCAGCTGGATCAGCGACTCAGAAGTTGACCGTCGTCGTCTGATTGGCGGTCACGGTCGCGCTCATACCCGCAGCCGGTATGAATGTCACGGTGCTCGTGCCGGTACTCGAGGTGCTCGAACACGCCAACGCCACCGTATAACCGCCCGCGAGCAGGAACGGCTGGTCGAAGGTATAGCTGCCTGAGGACGACAGTGCAATCTCCGGCTCGACCACGGGGGTCATGGCGGTCGATGGCGTGACCGCCCCGGAGAAGATGTCGATTTGGGCATTCGGCAACGGTCCACTGCCCGAATAACCCGCTAAGCAGGCCGAATTACTCTGTAGCGTCGAGAGCATCACGGCGCCGCTGATCGTTCCGGCTTGGACATTATTGATCAGGCGCAGCGCCGGCTTGAGGACGTAATCCTGGGTGCCGCCGGACGTCTGGCCCGGCGGAGCGGTGATCGACTGCTGCAGCATGAAATCGACGGTAAAGTCCGCGACCTGATTGGCCGTCATGGTGAAGCCCTGAACCAGCTTCAGGCCAGTCTGGGCGCCGCTCGGGATGATGAGCGGGAATTGTGCCCCATTGATCTCGATGTACGAATTCGCCACCGTGCCACTTGATGCGACATTGAGCAGCAGTCGAATCCAATCGTAGTTGCCCGCCGGAACCGACGCGCCGCTGAGCAGCGACGCTTCATTGCCGTTCTGTTCATTGATCAGGTTGATCGTCTGCGGGCTGTTGAAATTGAAGGTCACAGGGCTGCCCCCGCCGCTCGGCTGCAGTTCGACACCCGTGAAGGAGATGACCACTGCGCTCGCGGAGGCGACCGGGCCGTCAGTGATGCCGAGATTCATGGTGGCCGGAGCGGACGAGGAGCTACTCCCGCCGCAGGCGGCCAATGGGAGAGTGAGCAAGGCGAGAGCCGCAGTGCGCAGCCGGCGCCGAGACAGAAACGTGTAAAAAAAATATCTCATGGCGATCAATTCTCCAGCAAGCGAGGGCGTCCGGCCCGTTTGCCTCAACAATGTGCACTCCTTGGAGCGACAGTTCCAAGGAATGCACGACATTATTCAGTGAACCCTCGGTCGCTGCGGTCGGCGCCGACCGACGGTCGCCTGCAGCGGACCAGTGGCACAAATTTTACGTAATCACGCGTCATGAGTTGGTGACGAGTCGCGAGTGACTGGGTGAGCGAGCGACGGTGGAACCTGCATGAACTACTTGACGTGCTCGGACGCTTGGGGGCATGGGCGGTGGTGTGAATTCCGGTGACTCCGGGCATTCTAGCGACTCAAGGTGGGTGTGTGGTATGTCTCCAAAATGAGACGAAGGTGACGCTGATGTCGAGGTGGTACGCGAGGGAATCATAACGCAACTGCCGCGTGGTCCGATTCGGCTCAACGGAGGACTGCGCGGTAGGGCGTGCAGTGCGCCAGACGTCCATGTCTCGGGCGCCATGGTGTTGGATGTCGCGGCGGTGCCGAGCACGACTCACGAAGCGTGGGCAGCATCGCCCCTACGAGGGCATCCGAAGCCGACTATCCCGCGCAGCAAGGTAGTTGCCGTACGTCCATGGAAAACGCGTGGGCCGTGAGATTCACCCTGTCCATCATCGTCAAATGCGGGAAGAGCGGGCTCTCCAGATTGTGCGCCGTCACGCGATGGTGGACGGCGAGCGCACACGCCTGAATCAACTCGCTCGCGTGTGGGGAGACTGCCCGGACGCCGAGCCGTCGCCCGGTGCCAGCCTCGGCGATCATTTTGACGAAGGCGCGGGTTCCGCAATTCACGACAACGCGCACCATGTTGTCGAGGCCCAGCGTGCGGCTGTCGGTCTTGAGACTCTCCTGCGGCGCTCTCTGTCCGTGGTGGCCCACGCTCGCCACGTGCGAATAAGTAGAGATCGCCCTGGCTGCGGCTGAGAGGTTCAGTGCCGCAGTCCCCCCGGTCAGGGTGATCGCGGCGCGCGTCCTCATGCCGCCGTCACCGCCGATCGCCCGCCTGCGCATCGAGAGTCACACCGATCGCTTCGTGTGCGAGGCTGCTCGTATTGGGCGTGACGCAGCGCCACGATCCGAGTCTGCTGCTGCGCGAACGATCGTTCGCGCAGCATCGTCGGTACTGCCGGTGGAAGGCCGCCGTCGAACGGGCTCTCACGGCGCAGAGGGGCGAGGTGCGCGGCGCGGATCAGCGTCTTCGAGCGCAGGCAGCCGACGTTGACGCGGCTGCTGCCGAGAGTGCGGCGTTCGATCAAAGTGACGCGTGCGCCTTGTTCCGTCGGCTTGAGTGCCACCGCCATGCCGCTCCACCGCTGCCGAGGATGACGACGTGCAAGGGGGCGTCACCGTGAGCGGCGCTACTGCTCGGCCGCGCAGAGTGCTGAAGCGGGCCGCGGCATGGTCCGTCGGCGGGCAGGAACGGAACTTGCCAACTCGTCGCCGTATCTTTGAGCGTGGTCACCGCGCCGATCACGGTGTCCGGCGAGGTGCCGGGCCTCGAGGGTGACTCGTGTGCGGCTCTGGGTGAAGGACACCTCCACCGAGGGTACGCCGGGGACCGGTTGCAGCGCGTTCCTCACGTGGGCAGCGCACGACTCACAGGTCACGCTCGAAATGTCGAGCGCGATCGCGAGGCGGGTACCTCGTCCGCGGCCCGGACGATTTGTTGACGCAGCCATGCGCCGATGGTGGGCAGGTTGGGTGGGCTCGGTGCCGCGCGGGCGTGGTGGCAAGAAGGCACATCGATACACCGAAGCGGGCCGCGAGCTCGGCGCGCAGCCGCGCGGTCACTTCGACGCGAGCCGAATGCATATCGGTTCGCTTCAGGACCGCTCAGTCATCCGACGGTGCTGCGGTTCGGCCCGCGCCACGTCTCTGCCACGGCGAGACGATCCTCTGAAAGTCGTTACCGCCGTGCGAACAGCACGGCCAGCGCGCATGAAGCCAAACGCGCCCGCGCACCGTCGGCGCGGCTCGTCAACATGATCGGAACGCGCGCGCCGAGCACGATGCCGGCCAGTTCGGCGCCGGCCAGATACTCGAGTTGCTTCGCCAGCATGTTGCCAGCCTCGATGTCCGGAACGACGAAGATGTCCGCGCGGCCGGCAACGTCCGAAGCGATGGCCTTGCTCGCGGCCGCTGCGCGTGAAACAGCATTGTCAAAGGCAAGCGGTCCGTCGAGCACCGCGCCGCTGATCTGCCCCCGGTCGGCCATCTTGCACAACGCCGCGGCGTCGAGGGTCGATTTGATCTTCGGCGTGACCAGTTCGACGGCTGAGAGGATCGCAACCTTCGGTAGGCGCACCCCGAGTGCATGGGCCAGATCGATGGCGTTCTGTACGATGTCGCGCTTGTCTTCCAGCGATGGATATATATTGACGGCCGCATCGGTAATGAATAATAGGCGAGGGTAATGTGGGGCGTCGATCGCAAATACATGACTGACACGCCGCTCGGTGCGCAGTCCTTGTACCGGATCGACGACGGCATGCATGAGTTCGTCGGTGTGTAGTGCACCCTTCATGATTGCATCGACCTCACCGCGTCGCGCCAACTGCACGGCACATTCGGCCGCAGCGTGACTGTGTTCGGTGGAGATCACCGAATGCGCCGAGAGCTCGAGGTTCGCGCGGCGAGCGGCGGTACGAATGCGCCTCTCTGGTCCGATGAACACCGGAAGGATCAGGCCTGCGCGCTGCGCTTGGAGGGCGCCGAGCAGCGACACGGCATCGACTGGGTGGACCACTGCGGTGCGCAGCGGCTTGTAGTGGCGTGCGGCCGCGCACAGATGCGTAAGTCGCTTCAAGGCAGGCGATGACGCGGAGCGGGGGCGTGATGCGGGTCTGGGACTCATGGCGGCACGGTGCTCGGTTTCACGGATGTCCGTACTGTGGCACGTTCCGCAGCCCACCGCTCTTCGCTAAGCGCAACAGGGCTGATGCTGCCGGCAGCAACCGGTGCGTGGTCGTGGTTGGAGCACTCACCACACCGGTAGTGGCCCGCGTACGCGCCGTGCAATGAGGACGGCGATCGAGGGAAGACGGCCACTGTGACCCACTGGTTCGGATCGAACGGTCCTCTGCACGATCTGCTCGCGGTGAGCTGCACTGGGGTCGCACCCGGATGAGGGTGCGCCACGGCGCGAGCGTGGCCCGAGGCGAGACCGCGAGACTAGGGGCGCCGGTGCGCCCGCCGGTGCCAGCCGGCTTGGATACGCCGCAGAAGCCGTCGGCGGGGGCTCTCTCGCTCAGCGTGTACGCGCAGCGCGTGTGAGGGTGGTTGCGGTGTAGGCGTCGGTCGAACACGACCCGCATCGGGTGTGCGCCGGTGAATCGGGCGATCACCGTGCGGGGTCGGATCAGCTGGAGCGGACGCATCGCCGTGCGGCGCGGCCCGGGTTGAGCTCAGACGGCGGTCGTCGGCGCGACGCACACTCGGCCACGGCCGGTTTGCTTCGCGGTGTACATGGCCGTGTCCGCTCGGCGCAGCAGCGCGGCCGGGGAATCTTCGCTCGCGTATGCCTGTGCAACGCCAATGCTTGCCCCGATGTGCGCCCACGATCCGCTCTCCAGCCGCAGCGGTGCCGCCAGTCTCGCGACGATGTCGTCGGCGATCTTCCCGGCGCGGTGGACGTGCCCGACGCCGAGCAGTACGGTGACGAATTCGTCACCGCCGATCCGCGCCACGATATCTCCGGCGCGCACCGCCGATTCGATGACGCGCCCGACTCGGCGTAGGACCTCATCGCCGGCGGCGTGGCCCAGAGTGTCGTTGACCTCCTTGAACCAGTCGAGGTCGATGGCCAGCAGTGCCAGCGTTCCAGGCTCGGCACCGCCGGCGAACAACCGTACGAGCGCCTCATCGAGACCGCGGCGGTTGAGCAGCCCGGTCAGGGCATCGCGCATGGCGAGCGCTTCGGCGGCGGCCACCGAGCGCTTTCGCTCGGTGATGTCATGAACGACTCCGAGCAGTTGATCAGGACCGAGTGGATTGACGGACAGTTCGACCCAACGTCGGCTCGCCTCGGACTGCTGCGGCAGTTCAAGATCGGCCTCGTAAGCCTGTGCGCCGAGCAGCGCACAGCGCAGCATATTGTCGATCTGAAGCGTCCGCTGGGCAAGCGGCGGCAGGCGGCTGAAGAGGTCACCCTCGTGCGGCTCGCGCTCGAGCGCCAACAGGCGAACGAACGCGGGATTCCAGGATTGCAGCTTGCCTTGAGTGTCCATAATGACCAGTCCAAGCTCGGTCTGGTTGAGCACCAGACGCAGTTTTCGATCGGATAGCTCATGCTGAATGCGCAGCGTGCGCTCGGCCGATACCAACGAATCGAGGTTGCTGAGCAGGGTATTGACGTCCGTGACCAATTGGCCGAGCTCATCCGCCTCATTGCCGCTGGGCACTTTCAGTGCAGGGCTGTCGCTCGTGCGCGGCCGGTGCAATTCAACGGACAGACGCTTGATCGGGTCGGTGACGACGACGAAAACTACGAGGGCCGTTCCGGCAGAGATCACCAGCACCTCGGCGGCAAGAATGGCCAGTACGAAGCGCGTGAAGCTCCACGCCCGCGCCCACAGATGTGCGTGGGAAAGGTACAGAGTGACGGTGCCGACGGTACTGTGCGCATCGAACGGAGAGTGAATGGTCTGTACGATCTTGGTGAGCGGTCCGCGCGCCGCGGCGACGGTGCCGCGATAACTCTGATACAGAGGCACGCCGCCCGCACTGATGCGCACTCCGCCGACGGCGTCTGTCTTCATCAAGCCCGTGGCGATTTCGCGCGCCAAGGTTTGATCGTGCAGGTAGCAGGCGATCTCGGCGGTGTTTTCGACCGTCAAAACCAGTTGCTGAAGCTGATTCACGAGCCGAGTGTTCTCGCGTCGCTCGACGATGCGTGCGGAGACGAGCGCAAACGCTAGGCCGAGCAGCAGCGCCAGCGCGAAAATGAGCGCAGTCGCGCGCAGCACGAGGCTGCGTGGGGCGGTGCGAGCCGCGAGGCGCCGCAGCGAATCAATGGGAGCCCAGATCAAGGACGATTCTCACGCGAGGGGTGATTGCCGTACGCGGTACGTAGGCGATGGCATTCGGGTTGTCGGCGACCAGCTGCACTGCCGCGCGTGCAGTCTGTACCCTAAAGGGTGGGCTCGCCTGTCCGGAGAACACCAGACGTGCCCAGTAGGAACTCACCTCTGTGAGGCTCCAGTGCACGAGGGACCGGTAGAACTGCGCTCGTTCGGCTTCGACGGACAAATCGATCGGCAGCGCTGTTGCCCCCGTGGGCAGTTGACGCAGTCGGCCCATGAAGATGTCCCTGACCTGAACACGAGACATGTGGGCGATGTGTGCGGCCGGATTGACGATCACCACGAGATCCGTGCGCGCTCCGGGCGCGCCGCGCGCCGGTGCGCATAGCGCGCACGGGACTGCTGGGAGCATCAGAAGTATGACGGGCAGCAGGCGCATGGCGTCAGAAGGCGAAGTCGATGGCAAGGCTGGCGACTGTCATCGAGTCGCGGTGGGGGGGAACGTTGGTGTCAAAAATGAGCGCGCTGTGTGCGAACCACACCTGGTCGAGCTGAACTTTGCAGTCCATGTGCGGCGCAAAATCGTAGCGTGCTCCGAGCGACAGCTCCCGCTGCGTGATTTGAAAGGATGTCTGGGCCTGGGCGGCGCCGGCGATGAGTGGCGCGAACACGGGCAACGCTGGCAGGTCGGTCGGCTGTGCCTGGCCGAAGTTCTCGGACATGGAGAAAACGATGAATGGCGTCACGTTCCTCACCCGCCCGCCGAGCAGCACATCGCCGGTGTTTTCGTTCGGACCGACCGGATGGTGCGAATCGAAGCGTACCAGCATGGCCGTGGCACGTAGGTGGCTGCCGGTGTAATGAGTGCCGGCTTCAGCGGCGTAGGTGGCCTGGGGCGTATGCAGCAGTGATCTGGCGAGCATCCCCGCCTGCGGGACGGCGGTCGCCTCGAGTCCTGCAGCGAGAGGGGCGAACGGCGTGGCGCTGAGTTCCGAGAGGCGCACCACCGCCAGGCGGGTCTCCCAGTGGCCGTTGAGGCAATCGGCAGACAGGCCGAACACGGCGTTGTGGCTGAGGTTGACGATGCTGCCGTCGGCGGTGGCGAATTGAAAAGGCATCGGGCCGCCAAAGGCACGCAGCCGCATCAGCGCGGCGCCGAGCGCACGCGAGTCAGTGACGTCGGCGCCGTCGAACTCGGCGGTGGCGAGGATTCCATAGACTTCCGGTGGCGGTCGTACGGTGAGATAGGCGTAGCCTACGTCGAGCGCGTCACCGAGGAGGTAGAGATTCAGGTCAATGCGCCCGGCGCGCGCGCCGCGCCCCTGGCCGGTGTCGCGACGGAATGCCACGCCGCGGCTGTTCTGATAGACGCCACCCAGGGTGCCGAAGGCGTTCCCGTGCAGCGCCGCGGAGTCCAGAGTCTGTGCGTGTGCGCCGCCCCCTGCGGCCCGCAGCAGCGCGCACAGCACTCCGGTTCCCGGGGTGCCGCGGCGGTGGGGGCGGGGGCTCAATGCCCGGAACCCCGCCACGGCAGCGGCCCCGAGGTGCCCCCCTTTGGGGCTCGACCAGTCATGGCCGCAGGATAAGTTCAACGTCCGTCTGTGGTCTGAGACGTTCCTCTCGTTCCGCAGGCGCCTGCCGCGGCCCGATGCCGTGCCGTTCGGCAGGGTATGCAAAAATAGGCACTTCCACCATCCCGATGCATCGTCATGACGACCCGAACCGATGGCCGTTTCATCGAGACGCGGCTGAAAAATCTAAACCTCACACGGGGCCGTAAGAAGATTCTCCAGGCGGTGAACTGGACGGTCCGCCCGGGGGAACGTTGGGTGCTGGTGGGGGCCAATGGCGCCGGCAAGACGCAGCTGCTGAAGGTGTTGGCCGGTTCAGTGTGGCCGACCCCCGACGGACCGGACGTGCGCCAGTACCGCTGGCGTGCCGCGGTGTGGCGCGCACCGCAGGACCTCAGCACGGAAATCGCGTATCTCGGCCCCGAACGGCAGGATAAATATGAGCGATACGGCTGGAATTACACGGTGGAGCAGGTGGTGGGTACCGGCATTCACCGCACCGACATTCCCCTCGACCCGCTGGATGCGACTGCGCAGCGACGTGTTGCGGCGCTGCTGCGCCGGCTGCGGATCGCGCCGCTGGCGGCTCGCCGCTTCCTGACTCTGTCCTACGGTGAACGGCGGCTTGTGCTGCTCGCCCGCGCGCTCGCGGCCCGGCCGCGTCTGCTGCTGCTCGATGAGCTGTTCAACGGACTCGACGCCCTGAACCGGACGCGGGCCCTGCGCTGGCTGCAGAGCACTGCCGGCACCGCGCTGCCGTGGGTCCTTTCGGTGCACCGGGCCGAGGACGTGCCGGCGGCGGCCACGCATGCGCTGATCCTCGATCAGGGGCGGGTCGTCTATCGCGGGGCACGGCGGCGCGCTCCGCTGCGGCGGTGGCTGTCAGCGGGTCCGCCGGCGAGCGCTGCTGCGCCGACGCTCGGTCGTTCGAGCCGTCCAGGTGCGGTACTGGTGGAGCTTCAGGGCGCCGACGTGTATCTCGATGAGCATGTCGCACTGCGCAGCGTGACCCTCACCGTTCGCACGGGCGAATGCTGGGTGGTGCACGGCCGCAACGGGGCGGGAAAGACCACGCTGCTGCGTACGTTGTATGGCGATCACGGCGTCGCGGTGGGCGGACGCATCGTGCGGGCGGGACTCGAGCCGGGCGTCCCGCTGGAGACCTTCCGTCGACGTGCGGCCCTGGTGGCACCGCACCTGCAGGCGGATCATCCCCTGCACCTGAGTGTCGCGGAGGTCGTGCAGTCGGGCCGCTACGCGAGCATTGGCCTGAGCGATGCGCCGAGCGGGGCCGATGTGGCCGCGGCGAGGCGCGCCATGCGTGAGTTCGACGTGCTGCCGTACGCGCAGCGCGCGCTGCGCGAGCTGTCCTACGGCCAGCTGCGTCGGGTGTTGTTCGCACGCGCCTGGGTGGTCGGGGCGCAGCTGCTGCTGCTCGATGAGCCGTTCGCCGGGCTTGACGCACCGACGCAGCGGGCGCTGCAGGCGCGGATCGAGCGTCGTGTAGCCGTCGGCGCGGCCGTCGTCATGGTCGTGCACCGGCGCAGCGAGTGGCCGCAGTGCACGACGCACGAACTGCAGCTCGCCAGCGGAACGCCGCGCTACGCCGGTCCCGTGCGCTGAGGCGAATCGGGACCGGAGCTGCGCGCGGCGCAGGGGCGCGGCGCGCAGCGGCAGGTGTGCCGGCGAGTGCGCGTCAGGTCCCGATGCGCATCAGTCGAGCGTGATTTCGGTCTGGAAGACCGAGACCGCCTGGCCGATGATCCAGACGGCCGAGACCGTGCCGCCGCCCATCTCCAGCTCGATCTGCACGCGTCCCGGGCGATGCAGCCAGCGACCCTGCACGCCGGTGAAGGCCGCTGTGCGCCGATCGTGCGCCATCAGCCCGTAGTGAACCAGGTATACCCCGAGCAGGCCGTGAGCATTGCCGCTGACCGGATCCTCGCCGATGCCGAGCGCGGGAGCGAACATGCGCGATTCGGTGAAATGCTCGCTTGAGTCCGGCGTCAGTGCGAACACGAAATAGCCCGGCGCGCCGATTTGGGCCGAGAGCGTCGTCAGGCGCGTCATGTCCGGCTTGAGGTGATTCAGCGCCTCGGTGCCGCGCACCCCGATCAGCAGCCGCGGACTGCTGGTGCCGGCGATGCGCAGCGGGCAGCGGGGGTCCAGATCATCGGTGGCGAGCGCCAGCGCATCAAGTACCGCGAGGCGCTCACGGTCGTTCAATTCGCGACCGAGCGGCGGGGGGTTCTGGCGGATGGCAATGCGTCGCTGCGGACCGCTGCCACGCACCTCCACATCCACGATCGCAGCCCTGGATTTCTGCCGCAGGCGCGCAGGGGCGCCGGTGCGGGCGGCGAGGACGTGCTGTGCCGCGACGGTGGCATGGCCGACGAATCCGGCCTCGGTGCGCGGTGTGAAGAATCGCATACGCACATCGTGGTCGTCGCCGTCGGGTGCGAACACGAACGCCGTATCGGCATTGTTCAGTTCGCGGGCGATGGCCAGCATCTGTGCATCGGTGAGTCCGTCGGCGTCGAGCACCACTCCGGCGGGGTTGCCCGTGAAGCGTTCGAGCGTGAACGCATCCACCTGATGAATTTGGATCTTGCGGGTCATAGGGGTCTCATTCGCCTCGCGCTTCCGCGCAGGTGCTGCGCCGAAGGGCGGCCATTCTAGCCGATCGGGCCCGGCCCGGTAGAATGGTACCCATGGACATCGGGATCGACATCAGCGTGTACCCGCTCGCCGAGCACTTCGCGCCGCTGATCCACGAGTGCATCGGGCGGCTGAGTGCGCACCCGTCGCTGAAGGTGGTGCCGGGCAGTCTCAGTACCCAGGTGTACGGAGAGTACGAGCAGGCGTTCGAGGCGGTCCGCGAGGCGATCCGCGCCACCCTCGAGGCGCGCTCAGCCGAGGGCGGCAAGGCCGCCTTCGTGCTCAAGATCCTCGGGCCCCTGTAATACGCCCAAGCGCAGGCATGGCAGTGGCGCGGGTTGCGCCGACCCGGCACACTAGCGCCCCCCACGCCCTGTGATGCGCAGACGAATCGACTGAAGAGGTAGCTGAATGGCGCTGCTGCGAGTAATCGACCGTGACGGACAGGAACACCAGGTCGAAGGCAAGATCGGTGACAAGGTCATGGAGACCCTGCGGGACCTCGAATACGGCGTCGCCGCAATCTGCGGCGGCATGTGTTCGTGTGCGACCTGCCACGTCTACGTTGATGCTGACTGGCTCAAGCGGCTGCCGGAGCCGATGTCTGATGAGCGCGAGCTGCTGATGGAGCTCAGCCACTACGAGGACAATTCGCGTCTGTCCTGCCAGATCGACTTCACGCCCGCGCTCGACGGGCTGCGCGTCACGATCGCGCCGGACGAGTGAGCGGCCGGATGCGACGCGAACTGGGGGAGCGGCGCCGTGCTTGAGGCGATGATCGGATTGGCAGTCGGCGGCCTGGTGATCCTGGCGGTGCTCTATGTGCGCATCCGGCGCGGATTGCGCGAGGGCATGGCGCGGCGCAACACCTGGGACGAGATGATGATCGGCCGGCTGCGGGCCACGGGCTATCATCCGTTCAACGAGTACCGCGTGGATTTCTTCCTCGGCCTGCCCGATCAGGCGGCCTGCGAGGCGGCGCGCACCGAACTCGAGCCGGAGGGTTTCCAGATCGACGTCAAGCCGATCGAGGACGAGAGCGATCTGCCGTTCAGCCTGCACGCCGTGAAGTCGATGCAGCTGCTGGTGCCGGATATTCAGGCGGTCAGCCAGCGGATGGGGGCTCTCGCCGAGAAATACCACGGGCGCTACGACCACTGGGCCGCCTGAGGGCGGACGACGTGGCCGGGCCGATCATTTCTTCCGCTCGGTCTGGCGTTTGACGGCGTCGGCGGCCGCTGCGATCGCGGCCGGGTCGCCCAGGTAGCGGCGGCTCAACGGCTTCAGCTGCGCATCGAGTTCGTAGGCGAGCGGCACGCCGGTCGGGATGTTCAGCTCGACGATGGCCTCTTCCGACATCTGATCGAGCATTTTGACCATGGCGCGCAGGCTGTTGCCGTGCGCGGCGACCAGCACGTTGCGGCCGGCCCGCAGCTCCGGGGCGATGCGCGCGTTCCACAGGGGCAATACGCGCTCGAGTGTGTTCTTCAACGACTCCGTCGAGGGGATCTCGCTCGCCGGGACCCCGGCATAGCGAGCATCGAAGCGTGGGTGGCGCGGATCGTCGCTGCTCAGCGGCGGCGGCGGCACGTCGTAGCTGCGCCGCCAGATCTTCACCTGTGCGTCGCCGTGGCGCTCGACCGTCTGGGCCTTGTCCAGACCCTGCAGCGCTCCGTAGTGGCGCTCATTGAGCCGCCAGGAGCGCTCGACCGGGATCCACATCCGATCCATCTCATCGAGCATGATCCACAGCGTGCGGATGGCCCGCTTGAGCACCGAGGTAAAGGCCACGTCCACCGTGATCTTCTCCTCGAGCAGCTGGCGGCCGGCTTGTTCAGCCTCTGCACGGCCCACCGGCGCCAGATCGATGTCCGTCCAGCCGGTGAAGAGATTGTCCAGATTCCACAGGCTCTGTCCGTGGCGGACGAGGATCAGCTTTCCGGGCATGCGGGGACCTCTGGTGCGTGGGCGGGCACCTCATGCCGCAGCCGGCGGCCGGCTGCGGCATGAGAATCGGTGCGGGTCACCCAGTATAGCCGAGCACCCGCCGGGCGCGGCTACTCGGCGAGCTTGCGCAGCGATTCGACGCCCACCGTGATCGTGGCAAAGTCGGCCGTCCCGGCCGCGCGCATCTCCGCCAGCGTGCGCTGCCAGTGGGCGAGCTTGCGCTCCGCCGTCGCCTGCCAGGCGCTGACTCGCTCCGCCGCCGTCCCGCGGCGCGCCCCGTCGAGCACGCGCTCGGCGAGCGCTCGATGGATGCGCATGGCCGCATCGCGCACACCGGTGCGCGCGGTGGCCTGCCAGGGTCCCTCGACCGAGAGCTGGTTGATCTGTCCACGCAGCCAATCAAGGCCGGTGCGTGCGCCCACTTCGAAGTACACGCGCGCCGCCTCCGCGACGGGTGTGCGGTGCGTGGCGGCGATCTCCACGATGTCGAGCGAGGCATTGTGCGCCTCGAGGCTCGCCACGCGCGCCGCGACGCTCCCGGGCAGTCCCGACTCGGTGAGCTGCTGGTGAGCGCTGTCGAAATGCTCGCGCCACGAGCCGCACAGCAGCGGCTGAAGTTGCGCACTGATCTCGTTTACGCCGGCGCGAAATTCGCCGACCGCGGCGTCGACCTTCAGTCCGGGTCGGCGTGCGAGCAGCCAATAGGTCGCGTGGCGCAGCAGGCGACTGGTCTCAAACATCGCCGCGTACTGGATCTTGGCCGGGGCCCGGTTGTCGAGCGCCTCGATGTCTTCCCAGAGGTCGCGGACCTGGAAGATCTCGCGCGCCGCGGAGAACGCACGTGCGATCTGCGCCGGCTCGGCACCCGTGTCTTCCTGGGCGCGCAGCACGAACGTCGGCCCCATGCGGTTGATGAGACTGTTCGTGGTGGCCGTGGCGATGATCTCGCGGCGCAACCGGTGCCGCTCGATGGCGGGCGCGAAGCGCTTGCGCACGGCGGTGGGGAAGTACCGCTCGAGCTCCGTGGCGAGGTACGGGTCTTCCGGCACGTCCGAGTCGAGCAGATGGTTGTTGAGCCAGATCTTGCTGTACGAGAGCAGGATCGACAACTCCGGGCGGGTGAGCCCGGCGCCGCTCTTGCGGCGCTCGCCGATCTCCTCGTCATTCGGCAAGAACTCGAGCGCGCGGTTCAGGCCGCCGGAGCGCTCGAGCAGACGGATCAGGTGCTGGTACTCGCTCAGGCGCGCCTTGGCCTGCAGCTCGAGCGTGCTGATTGCCTCGCTCTGCAGGTAGTTGTTGCGCAGCACCAGTGCGCACACTTCGCTCGACATGCGCACCAGCAGCCGGTTGCGTTCGGCGAGGGAGAGCTTGCCGGCGTGCACCAGCGGGCTCAGCAGGATCTTCAGATTCACCTCGACGTCCGAGGTGTTCACACCGGCGGAATTGTCGATGAAGTCCGTGTTGATCCGTCCGCCGGCGCGGGCGTATTCGATGCGCCCACGCTGCGTGCAGCCGAGGTTGCCGCCTTCGCCAATGACCTTGGCGCGCAGTTCGCAACCATTGACGCGCAGCGCGTCGTTGGCGCGATCGCCGACCTCGGCGTTCGACTCACGGCTGGCCTTGACGTAGGTGCCGATACCGCCGTTCCAAAGCAGGTCGACCGGCATCTTCAGGATCGCGCGGATGACCTCAATCGGGGTCGCCGTGGCGCCCTCCAGGCCCAGCATCGTGCGGGCCTGCGCCGAGAGCGCAATCGACTTCGCGCTGCGCGGGAAGACGCCGCCGCCGGCGGAGATGCACTTGCGATCGTAGTCGTCCCAGCTCGAGCGCGGCAGGGCGAACATCCGCTGCCGCTCGGCGAGGCTGCTGGCTGCGTCGGGCTTCGGATCGAGGAAGATGTGCCGGTGATCGAACGCCGCCAGCAGCAGCGTGTGCTTCGAGAGCAGCATGCCGTTGCCGAACACATCACCGGACATGTCGCCGATGCCGGCGACCGTAAATTCCGTTTTCTGGATGTCGAGACCGGTCTCGCGGAAGTGGCGCTTGACGCACTCCCATGCGCCGCGCGCGGTGATGCCAAGTCCCTTGTGATCGTAGCCGGCGGAGCCGCCGGAGGCGAACGCATCGCCCAGCCAGAAGCCATACTCTGCGGCAATGCCGTTGGCCGTGTCGGAGAACGTCGCGGTGCCCTTGTCGGCGGCGACCACCAGGTACGGGTCATCGCCGTCGCGCCGCACCACGTTCGGCGGCGGCACGATCTTGCCCGCCACGATGTTGTCAGTCAGATCGAGCAGGCCCTGAATGAACGTACGGTAGCAGGCGATCACCTCGGCCTGCACCTCCTCGCGGCCGCCCTGCGGCAGGTTCTTCGGTACGAACCCGCCCTTGGCCCCGACCGGGACGATCAGCGTGTTCTTGACGTTCTGCGCCTTCATCAGGCCCAGAACTTCGGTGCGGAAGTCCTCGCGCCGGTCCGACCAGCGGATGCCGCCACGCGCCACATCGCCCATGCGCAGGTGCACCCCTTCGACGCGCGGGCTGTAGACGAAAATCTCGTACTTCGGCCGCGGCAGCGGCAGGTCCGGGATTGCCGCCGGGTCGAACTTGAACGACAGGTACGCGAGCGGCGTGCCGCCGCGGTCACGCCGGTAGAAGTTGGTTCGCAGCGTCGCCTGCACCAGCGTCAGGTAGGCGCGCAGAATGCGGTCTTCATCGAGACTGCTCACCCCGTCGAGCCCGCTGCGGATGCGCGCCACGATCCGCTCGGCGGCACGCTCTGTGGCCCGGCCGGGTTGTGGCCTGGCAGGGTCGAAGCGGGCCTCGAACAGCTGCACGAGCGCCGCGGCGATGGCGGGGTTGGCCGCGAGGGTACGCTCCATGTAGGCCTGGCTGAACGGCACGCCGGTCTGCAGCAGATAGCGGCAGTAGGCGCGCAGCACCAGGATCTGGCGTGCCGAGAGTTCGGCGCAGAACAGCAGCCGGTTGAAGCCGTCGTTCTCCGCCGTGCCGTCCCAGCCGGCCGCCAGTGCTTCCCGGAAGCGCTCGGCGATGCGCGCCAGGTCGATCGGGCTGCCCTCGCGGTTCTCCAGTTCGAAGTCCTGGATCCAGGCGATGCCACCCTCGGGCCATGCGAGCTCGTAGGGCCGCTCGGCGATGACGCGCAGGCCATAGTTCTCGAGCATCGGCAGCAGGTCGGAGATCGACACCGGCGCACCGAGTTTGACGATCTTCAGGTGCAGGGCGCTCGCGCTCTGCTGCGCGGCGCGGTGCAGGCTGACCCGCCGTCCGTGCGGCGCACTGCGCAGCTGCTCGAGCTCGGCGATGTCCCCGAGGGCATCGGCCGCCGGTACATCTTCCTCGTAGGCCAGCGGGAAGACGTGGCGGTAGCGCTCGGTGAGGGCGAGGCCGTCGGCTTCGCCCCGGCGCGCGACCAGCACCTCGTGCAGGTGATCGCTCCAGGAGAGCGTCGCATCGGCGATCTGCCGCTCGATGGCCGCGACGTCGATCTTCAGATGCTCCCCGGGAGTGGTCCGTACCACCACATGCACGCGAGCGTGGCTCGAGCTGGAGATCTGCACCTGGCTCTCGACGGAATGACCACCGAAGCCGCTGAGCACGATGCGCTCGATGTGTTGACGCACATCGGTGTTGTAGCGATCGCGCGGGACGTACACCAGGCACGAGAAGAACCGGTGGTAGGGATCGCGTCGCGAGAGCAGACGCACCGTGCGCCGCTCGTATAAATTGACCACGCCGCGGCAGATGCGCACCAGATCGCGCGTGTTCGCCTGGAACAGCTCATCGCGCGGATACGTCTCGAGCACGTTCAGCACCGCCTTGCCGTCGTGGCTCTGCGGATCGAGGCCGAAGTACTGGATGACGCGCGCCACCTTCAGACGCAGCACCGGGATATCGCGCGGACTGCGGTGGTAGGCCGTGGAGGTCCACAGCCCGAGGAAGCGGTGCTCGCCGGTGACCTCGCCGCGGGCGTTGAAGGTCTTGATCCCGACGTAATCGAGATACTCGGCGCGGTGGATCCGGGAGACTGAGTTCGCCTTGGTGAGCACGAGCAGCTCGCGCTCCCGGGCCCGCTCGCGGATCTCGCCCTTGAGGGCCGTGACCGAGGGCCGCTCGTTCGCATCGTGCGCGCGCAGGATGCCGAGCCCGGTGCGCGCCAGCCCCTTCAGCGAGTCCTGGCGGGTGCCGCGCTCGAGCCGATACTGGCGGTAGCCGAGGAACACGAAATGCCGCTCCTCCATCCACTGCAGCAGCTGGCACGCCTCGGTGATCTCCTCGCTCGGCAGCGCCGGCGGGCTGCTCTTCAGTTCGGTGACGATGGCGTGCGCTCGCTCACGCATCGGCTCCCAGTCCTCGACCGCTGCGCCGACCTCTTGCAGCGTGCGCTCGAGTTCCTGGCGCAGCCGCTCGAGCGTCTCGGTGTCCGTGCGCCGGTCGATTTCATACATTTCCCAGGATTCAGTCCGCGCCGCGCGCGCCCCGTCGCCGCCGAATCCGCTGAGCCGCCCGCGGCCGTCGCGACGCACCTCGAGGACCGGGTGCACGATCACGTGTACTGCGAGGCCGGCCCGGCTGAAGGCGAGCCCGAGCGAATCGATGAGGAACGGCCGGTCGTCGGTGACGATCTGCACCACCGTGTGCGGCGACTCGAAGCCGTCGCGCTCGGGGTCGGGATTGAACACCCGCACCACGGACTGCCCCGGCGCGCGGCGCCGACCGAGTTCGAGGTGACCGCGCGCGGCGTGCGCCAGCGCCTGGGGCGTGCGCGCTGCCAGATCTTCCTCGCCTACTCCTCGGTAGTAGGTCCGCAGGAAGTCGGCCGACACGCTCAGCGCCGCGGCGTGCGGGCCGCGAGGCAGGCGAATGCGGGCGATTCGGTCGATCAGCGCGAGACGCGCGGGGGGGATGCTGCGCAGGTGCCGGCTGTCGCCGGCGGAGGATGTGGCATGCATGGTGGGGCGCGATTATATACGTCTGTCCACGAAGAGGCGGCCAGAGTATAATAGTTGCGTCCGCAACGAAATGGCACGCCGCGCAGCGTGCGGCCTCGAGGGAGTTACCGATGAGCCAGAATCGCGACAATCCCATGGGTACCGACGGCTTCGAGTTCGTCGAATACACCGCGCCGAATCCGCAGCTGCTGCGCGAGCTGTTCGAGCGGATGGGATTTCCGGTCCGGGCCCAGCACCGCTCGAAGAACGTGACGCTGCACGGACAGGGCGGCATCAATTTCATCATCAACGCTGAGCCGAACTCCTTCGCGCAGCAGTTCGCGCGCGACCACGGCCCGTCGGCCTGCGCGATGGGTTTTCGCGTCACGGACGCCGCGTACGCCTACCGGCGCGCGCTCGAGCTCGGCGCCAAGCCCGGCCCGCAGCTCGCCGGCCCGATGGAGCTGAACATCCCGTGCATCGAGGGCATCGGCGGCTCGCTGATCTATCTGGTCGACCGTTACGGTGAGCGCTCGATCTACGACGTCGATTTCCGTCCCGTGGCGCCGGTGCCGGGTGCGAGCGAAGCGGGCCTGACCCTCATCGACCATCTGACCCACAACGTGCGCCGCGGCAACATGGACCGCTGGGCGGGCTTTTACGAGAAGCTGTTTAATTTCCGCCAGATCCGCTACTTCGACATCGAGGGCAAGCACACCGGACTGTTCTCGCGCGCCATGACCAGCCCGTGCGGCAAGATCCGCATTCCGATCAACGAATCGCAGGACGACAAGAGCCAGATCGAGGAATACCTGCGCGAGTACCACGGCGAGGGCATTCAGCACATCGCGCTCGCCACCGAGGACATCTACCGCACGGTCGATGTGCTGCGCGGCCACGGGATACAGTTCCAGGACTCCCCCGAGACCTACTACGAGGGGATCGAGGCGCGAGTGCCCGGGCACGGCGAGCCGCTCGAGGAGCTGCGCCGGCGGCGCATCCTGATCGACGGCAACCCGCAGGGCGGCGAGGGCCTGCTGCTGCAGATCTTCACCGCCAACGTGATCGGGCCGATTTTCTTCGAGATCATCCAGCGCAAGGGCAACGAAGGCTTCGGCGAGGGCAATTTCCGCGCCCTGTTCGAGTCGATCGAACTCGACCAGCTGCGCCGCGGGGTGATCTAGTCCGCGCCGTCCGCCGCGGCAGTGCATTACACTTGAGCGGATGGAAACCGTTCACCGCGGTGCCGGGGCGCGCGCGAGCGTCGCGCCGCTGCGGCTCGACTACGATGCGGCTCTGCCGATCACGGCGCACCGCGAAGAGATCATCCAGGCGCTCGAGCGCCACCCGGTGATCGTGGTCTGCGGGGCGACCGGCTCAGGCAAGTCCACGCAGTTACCGAAATTCTGCCTCGAGGCCGGCCGGGGTGTCGCCGGTCTGATCGGCCACACCCAGCCGCGGCGGATCGCCGCACGCGCTTTGTCCACCCGTCTTGCCGAGGAGCTCGGGACCACGGTCGGCGGGGCGGTCGGTTACCAGGTGCGCTTCACCGACCGCACCGGGCCCGCGTGCCGCGTCAAGCTCATGACCGACGGCATCCTGCTGAAGGAACTCGAGAGCGACCGCGCGCTGCGCCGCTACGACACGCTGATCATCGATGAGGCGCACGAGCGCAGTCTGAACATCGACCTGCTGCTCGGTGTGCTGCGCCAGCTGCTGGCGCGCCGATCCGACCTGCGGCTCATCGTGACCTCCGCGACGATCGAGCCAGAGCGCATTGCGGCGTTCTTCGGCGCCGCACCGGTGATCGAGGTGTCCGGGCGAAGCTATCCGGTCGAGGTCCGCTACCGGCCGCTCGCGGCCGAGGACGAGGACGCCGCGGAGCTGTCGCTGCCCGAAGGGGTGGTGGCCGCGGTGCGCGAACTCGCCTCGGCCGGTCCAGAGGCCGACACGCTGGTCTTTCTCCCCGGGGAGAAGCACATCCGCGAGGCGGCCGAGGCACTGGAGCGCGCCGAGCTGCGCCATACCGAGGTGCTGCCACTCTATGCGCGCCTCTCGGCGGGTGAGCAGGCGCGCATCTTCCAGGGGCACACCGGGCGACGGGTGATCCTCGCCACCAACGTCGCGGAAACCTCCCTTACCGTGCCCGGCATCCGCCACGTCATCGACTCGGGCCTGGCGCGTATCAGCCGCTACAGCGCACGCGCCAAAGTGCAGCGCCTGCACGTCGAGCCGGTCTCGCAGGCGAGTGCCGAGCAACGCAAGGGCCGCTGTGGTCGCGAGGCACCGGGCGTGTGCATCCGCCTGTATGCCGAGGAGGACTTTGCCGCCCGCGAACCGTATACGGCCCCGGAGGTGCTGCGTACCAACCTCGCCAGCGTGATCCTGCGCATGGCGAGCCTGGAGCTCGGCGAGCCGCAAGACTTCCCATTTCTCGATCCGCCCGAGGCACGACTGATCAGCGACGGTGTGCGGCTGCTGGAGGAGCTGCAGGCGATGGACGCCGGGCGCGTGACGGCGCTCGGACACCAGATCGCCGCCCTCCCGCTCGATCCGCGACTCGGACGGATGCTGCTCGCCGCCGCACAGCTCGGCTGCCTCGCCGAGATGCTGATCATCGCTGCATTCCTCGAGACGCAGGACCCGCGGGAACGGCCGGCGGACCAGCAGCAACAGGCCGCCGAGAAGCATGCTCTGTTCGCCGACGCGCGCTCGGACTTCCTCACCGTGCTGAACCTGTGGCGCGCCTACGCTGAGCAGAGCGGACAGCGCACCGGCAGCCAGCTGCGCAAGTGGTGCCGGGAGCACTTCCTGTCCTTCCTGCGCATGCGCGAGTGGCAGGAGCTGCACCACCAGCTCGCCCGCAGCGCGCGCGAGCTCGGCCTGCGCACCAATCTGATCGCGGCGGCCTACGTCGAGCTTCACCAGGGGATTCTCACCGGCTTTCTGGGCTCGATCGGCACGCTGAACGAGCGGCGTGAGTACGATGGGCCGCGCGGTATCCGTTTTGTCATCGCGCGCGGTACGCCACTCGCCGCCCGGCCGCCGAAGTGGATCGTCGCGGCGAGTCTGCTCGAGACGACGCGCCTCTACGCCCGCATGGTGGCGGCCGTCGAGCCGGCCTGGATCGAGCACTCGGCCACGCATCTGCTGAAGCGCAGCTACAGCGAGCCGCACTGGGTCGAGCGGCGCGGGATCGTCGGGGCGTTCGAGACCGTGACGCTCTACGGGCTGCAACTGGCGAACCGGCGCCGAGTCGACTACGGACGCATCGCGCCTCGGGAGGCGCGCGACATCTTCATCCGCGAAGCGCTTCTCGATCCCGAAGACGGCCCGCCCCGTACGCTCGCCAATGCACCGTTCCTGGCGGTCAACCGCGCGGTGCGCGCCGAGCTCGAGCGGCTCGAGGCCAAAATCCGCCGCCGCGACATCGTGGCCGCCGAGGAGCAGCAGGTCGAGTTCTACCGCGAGCGCATCCCGCCCGAGGTCAATTCGATGGCGAGCTTCACTCGCTGGTGGCGCCACATGCAGCCGCGCGAGCCGCAGCGCCTCACCATGTCGCGCGCCGGCCTGATGCTGCGCACGCCGGAGGAGATCGACGCGCGGCGCTTTCCCGATGCGCTGCGCGTCGGCGGCAACCGCCTGGCGCTCCTGTACCGCTTCGAGCCCGGTGAGGCCGATGACGGACTCACCTTGCTCGTACCCGATGTGCTGCTCGAGCGCCTCGATGCGGATCGTCTGGCCTGGTTGGTCCCGGGCTGGCGTCTGGAGAAGGTGGTCACGGTGCTGCGCGAGCTGCCGAAGGGCCAACGCAAACAGCTGGTGCCCGTTCCGGAGCACGCCCGGCAGGCGCTCGAAGAACTGGCGGTGACCGAGACGGAGGACGTCGATGCGTGGCCCGGGTTCTACGGCGCGCTCGCACCGTGGATCGCACGGCGCACGGCCACCGCGCTCACGGCCGCGGAGCTCGCGCAGTTGCCGCTGCCGCCGCACCTGCGCCTGAACATCCGCGTCGTGGATGCGAACGATGCGGTGCTCGCCGAGGGTCGGGATCTTCCGGGGCTGAAGCGGGCGCTGCGCGCCCGCGGGTCCTTGCCGGCGTTCGGCGCCACTGATGCGCAGAGCGCACACCGGCAGTGGGACTTCGGCGAGGTGCCGGAGACCCGTGCGATCGAGCGCAATGGACTGCAGCTGGTGGTCTACCCGACGCTGCGCGATCTGGGCCAGGCCGTGGCGCCCGCCGAAGCCCGCGATGCCACCGGGGCGCACGCGCTGCTGCGCGGCGCGGTGACTCGCCTGGCGCTGCTTGCCCTGGGGCAGCAGGCGCGGTTCTGGGGCAAACGGCTCATCGAGGAGCGCGAACTGATCCTCGCGAGCGCCGCGCTCGGGCTGCCCGGATCGCTGGCCGATCTGGTCGTGCAACGCATCTTCGCCGATTGCTTTGCGCCGCAGGATGCATCCCTACCGCGAACGCGCGAGGCGTTCGAGCAGATGCTGCAGCGCCGCCGTTCGCAGCTCGAGACGACCGGTGAGCGCATCATCGCCACGCTGCGCACCGTGTGTATCGAGGCGCGTCAGGTGCGTGCGGCGCTCAGCGGATTGCGTACCAGCGCGCGCGAGGCGGCGACCGATCTTGATGCGCAGCTCGCGCAGCTGCTGGCGCCGCAGTTCATCACGGCGACGCCCGATCCCTGGTTCGGCTACCTGCCGCGCTACCTGAAGGCCGCCGCGCGGCGCGTGGCGCGGCTGCCCGCCGACGCGCGCCGGGATGCGCAGCTCACCGCGCGCATCGCGCCGTTCGTTGCCGCCTGGCAGGCGTTGCGTGTCGCACAGCCCGAGGACGCCCAGCGACCGCAACTCGAGCGGCTGCGGTGGATGATCGAGGAGCTGCGCGTGTCGTTGTTTGCACAGGAGCTGCGCACGGCGGTGCCGGTGTCGGAGCGGCGCTTGACCGAGCAGCTCGAGCAGGCGCGAGCCGAGGCGCGAGCGCAGCTGGGGTAGGAGCCGGGCGAATCCGCGGCCGCATACGTAGAGTTGGTAATGGATTTTTGCCGTCCGGCGAACATCCTATGGCGAAGCCCGCAGGGGGCCGGCCATCTTGGTGACGCCCTGCGGCCCGACGGTCCACTCCTCGCACGCGGAACATCGCCCATGACCAACCTGGAAGTGACCGCCGCTCTACGCGGACGCCTCGGCGCTGCAGGCCGGGAACCGAGCAAGGTCTGGGTGTACAGCGTGTACGGGCTGATCTGCGCCGGTCTGGTCGTGATTGCTCTGTATCAGTTCGCAGACATCACTCCGCGCGTGCTGGCGGCGGTGGCCGTCCGCCACGCTGTCCAACCGATCGCCTATCTGTCGGTCGCTTGGGTCGCTCTTGGCTTCGCGCTGGTGGTCGTGCGCACGGTGCTGTGGGTGGCGTATCGGCCCCAGCCAGCCGCCACGCTGGACGGGGCGCCGACGCTGACGGTGATCATCCCGGCGTACAATGAGGGCGCGATGGTGCTGCAGTCGGTTGAATCGGTCGTGCGCGCCGATTACCCGCGCGAACGGCTGCAGATCCTGGTGATCGACGACGGCAGCACGGACGATACCTGGACTTACGTGAGGCGCGCCGCCGAGCGCTATCCGCAGTTGGTCACCGCGCTGCGCCAGGGGCACAACCAGGGTAAGCGCGAGGCGCTTGCGCTCGGGTTCGAGCGGGCGCGCGGGGAGGTCGTGGTGACCATCGACTCCGACAGCGTCATCGAGCGGGGCGCGCTCCTTGCGATCGCAGGACCGTTCCGCGATGCGCGCGTCGGGGCCGTGGCCGGCAAGGTGATGGTGTACAACCGCTTGCGCGGCATCATTCCGCGCATGCTGCACGTGCGGTTCATCCTCTCGTTCGACATTCAGCGGGCTGCCGAATCGGTCTTCCGCAATGTCTACTGCTGTCCCGGGGCGCTCACCGCGCTCAGAACCGATGCGGTGCGCGGCGTGCTCGCGCGCTGGCGCGCGCAGCGCTTCCTCGGAACCAACTGCACTTTCGGCGAGGACCGCGCACTGACCAACTATCTTCTCGACAGCGGGTACGATGCACTGTATCAGCGCACCGCCGTGGTGCACACGGTCGTGCCGCACGCCTTCGAGAATCTCTGCAAGATGTTTCTGCGTTGGGATCGCTCGTATGTGCGCGAGGAGCTGCGCTTCGCGCGCATCGTGTGGAAGCGGCCCTGGCCGACGCGCATCCTGGCTGCGTTCGACCGCTTCATCACCAACGTGAGCTACCCGATCTCGCTCTGCGGGCTGATCGTGATGCCGGCGGTGCTTAAGCAGGATCCGACGATTGCCGGGTCGATGCTCATCGTGATGGGCGCGCTATCGCTGTTCAACATGCTCTACTATCTGCGCTCGGAACGGTCACTCGATTTCCTCTACGGCGTCCTTTACGCCTACTTTTACTCGTTCGCGCTCTTTTGGATCTTTCCCTATGCGGTGCTCACGGTGCGCTCGCGCGGCTGGCTGA
This sequence comes from Pseudomonadota bacterium, assembly GCA_021851405.1. Taxonomy (GTDB): domain Bacteria; phylum Pseudomonadota; class Gammaproteobacteria; order Steroidobacterales; family Steroidobacteraceae; genus 13-2-20CM-66-19. The sequence goes on along the minus strand of JAJZDW010000010.1, from coordinate 20,385 downwards.
CGCGCTGAGGCGGCATGTCTTACAAGCTCGCATCGACGCGGGCGGTCGGAAAGATGTGCTTGATATCGTATACGACGTGAGTCTTTCGGCACAGGCGGTGGACGGCGTCCGCACCGAGTGAGCGGAACTGGTCGTGCGCCACTGCGATGACCGCGGCATCGTAGCGGCGACGGGGCAGATCATGCAGCAGGCGCAACCGGTACTCGCTCCAGCACTCCTGCCGGTTTGCCCAGGGGTCGTAGACTTCCACCTCGGCGCCGTACTTGGTGAGCTCGTGCGCCACGTCGACGGCCTTGGAATTGCGAATGTCGGGGCAGTTTTCCTTGAA
>JAJZDW010000010.1:0-19957 GCA_021851405.1 Pseudomonadota bacterium | reverse complement strand
GTCAGTCCGGAGGTCCGCTCGAGCAGAGGTACGCAGATCTCCTCGGTGCAGCCGGGGTAGACCGTGGACTCATAGATGACCACGTCGCCGCGCTTGAGGATGGAGCCGACACTTGTCGTCGCGGCATTCAGTGCGCTCAGGTCGGGCCGTTTGTACAGGTCGATCGGCGTTGGCACCGCCACGATGTAGACGCGGCAGCGGCGCAGGTCGTTCAGCTGCGTCGTGAAGGTCAGATGTTTTGCGAGGAGGAGCTCCTGTTCGCTTACCTCCAGGGTGTCGTCCCGTCCGGCGCGCAGTTCTGCGATGCGGCGCGCCTTGACATCGAACCCGATGGTCGGGAAATGCTTGCCGAATTCCATGGCGAGCGGCAGGCCGACGTAGCCGAGGCCGATGATGCCGAGGCGGCGGTTGTGCAGATTGAGCACGCGGTGTCTCCCCGCACGCGTCGCGCGTGACGGTGCGCAGCTGGCGTGTTGGAGTCTGTCACGGCCCGCGGCGCGGGCTATAGGTAGCTGCCGCAGCGGTGCGTTACGGCAGGTGGGCGCGCTCCAGATATTGCGCGCTCTGCATCTCGATCAGGCGGCTCGCGGTGCGCTGGAACTCAAAGCGCAACCGCTCGCCGTGGTACAGGGCGTCGGGGGCGGCGGCCGCCGAGACCACGAGCTTGACGTTGTGGTCGTAGAGCTCATCGACCAGCGCGGTGAAACGCCGCGTTTCATCGTGACGGCTCTCCTCGAGCTGGGGTACCTGCTCGAGGAGCACGGCCGGATACAGCCGCGCGATTTCGATGTAGTCCTCCGGACTGCGCGGGCCGGCGCACAGCGCCTCGAAGTCGAACCACACCGCGCCGTCGCTTTGGCGCACCACCGGGATGGGGCGCTCGTTGATCTCGAGCGGCGTGTCGCTCCATTCGGCCTGTTGGGCGAGTTCCTCGAACAGCGCGCCCAGCCGCGCGGCGGTGCCGGCCGCGCCGCTCGGCAGATAGGTGCCTGCCTGGGTGAGCCGGCGCAGCCGGTAGTCGCTGCCGCCATCGACCGAAACGACTTCCGTGTGCCGCTCCAGCAGTGCGATTGCCGGCAGGAAGCGCTGGCGCTGCAGTCCGTCACGGTACAGCTGTGCCGGCGGACTGTTGGAGGTTGCCACCAGCGTGACGCCGCGTTTGAACAGGCCCTCGAACAGGCCGCCGAGGATCATCGCATCGGCGATGTCGCTCACGAACAGTTCATCGAAGCACAACACGCGTGTGTCGGCCGCAATCCGCTCGGCCAGCAGCTCGAGCGGCGAGGTGTGCTCGCCGAGGCGCTTGAGCTCCAGGTGCACCTCGTGCATGAAGCGGTGGAAGTGGCGGCGGCGTCGGTCGGGAAACGGCAGGCTCTGAAAGAACAGATCCATCAGCCAGGTCTTGCCGCGACCGACCGGCCCCCATAGGTAGAGGCCACGTGGCGCGGCAGCGGGGCGGTGCGTCAGATGTCGCAGCACGCGCCGCGTGACCGATTCCTGTGGTGCGCGCGCGGCGATCAGCCGCGCGCGCAGGTGCTCCAGGCGCGCCAGCACGGCGAGCTGTGCCGGGTCCGGCCGGTAGCCGCGGGTGCCCAGTTGCTGCGTGTACAGCGCGCGCAGCGTCGGCGCAGCAGACTGGTCCATGCGCTCTGCGCCCTCAGCCGCCGAGTTCGGGCAGGGCGCGGAAGTGCTCGAGCGCCTCGGGGTTGGCGAGTGCCTCGACGTTGAGCACCGGTCTTCCGTGGATGACCTCACGAACGGCGAGCTCAGTCAGCTTGCCGGAGCGGGTTCTGGGGATGTCGGGGACGGCGATGATCTTGGCGGGCACGTGCCGCGGCGTAGTGCTGGTGCGGATGGCGGTGCGGATACGGTCTTTGAGGGACTTGTCGAGGCCGATGCCGTCCTGCAGGCGCACAAATAGGATCACGCGCACGTCGCCCTGCCAGTCCTGGCCGACGGCGATGGCCTCGGCGATCTCCGGCAGATTCTCGACGGCGGAGTAGATCTCGGCGGTGCCGATGCGTACACCGCCCGGGTTGAGCACGGCATCGGAGCGGCCGTAGATGACGATGCCGTCGTGTGGGGTGAGCTCGGCGAAATCGCCGTGGTGCCACACGCCGGGAAAGCGCTCGAAGTAGGCAGCTCGATACTTCGCCCCCTCGGGGTCGTTCCAGAAAGCCACCGGCATGGACGGAAAGGGGGCCGTGCAGACCAGTTCGCCGCGCTCGGCGCGCACGGCTCGTCCGGCCGGGTCGAAGATCTCCACGCGCAGGCCGAGGCCGCGGCACTGCAACTCGCCGCGGTAGACCGGCAGGGTCGGGCAACCGAGGGCGAAGCACGAGACGATGTCGGTGCCGCCGGAGATCGAGGCGAGCTGCAGGTCGGACTTGATGGCGCGGTAGACGAACTCGAAGCCCTCCGGCAGCAGCGGGGAGCCGGTCGAGAGGATCGAGCGCAACGCGCCGAGATCGACTTCACGAGCCGGGGTATAGCCGTTTTTTTCCAGTGCCGAGAGGTATTTGGCGCTGGTGCCGAACACCGTGATGCGCTCTCGCTCGGCCAGGCGCCAGAGCACTCCGGGGTCGGGATGAAAGGGGTTGCCGTCGTAGAGGATGAGCGTCGCGCCGGTGGCGAGCGCGCTCGCCAGCCAGTTCCACATCATCCACCCGCAGGTCGTGTAGTAGAAGATCCGGTCGACGCGCTGCAGGTCGACGTGCAGCAGGTGCTCCTTCTGATGCTGCAGGAGCGTACCGCCGGCGCCGTGCACGATGCACTTCGGCACTCCGGTGGTGCCGGAGGAAAACAGGATGTAGAGCGGATGATTGAACGGCAGCGGTGGGAAGCGCAGCGGTGCGCCGCGCGTGCCGAAGTGCTCCCAGAGCGTGCTGCGCTCAGCGGCGTCTCCGAGCCGCTCGAGTTTCGGTGCGCTGTTGACGTACGGGATGACGATCAGGCGCTCGAGACTCGGCAGCTGCCGGGCGGCCTCCCCGATCGGACCGAGCGAGTCGAGGGTCTTGCCCGTGTAGAAATATCCGTCGGCCGTGAACAGCACCTTCGGGGCGATCTGCCCGAACCGATCGAGCAGGCCGTGCACGCCGAAGTCCGGTGAGCAGGATGACCAGATCGCCCCGAGGCTCGCGGCGGCCAGCATGGCGATGAGCGTCTGGGGCAGATTCGGCAGGTAGCCGGCGACCCGATCACCCGGACCGACGCCCGCATCGCGCAGTCCCGCGGCGATGCGCGCGACCTCCTCGGCGAGCTGGCGGTAGGTCAGGCGTTGTTCGCTGCCGCGCTCGTTGCTGAACGTGATCGCGACGTGCTCGTCGCGGTAGCGCAGCAGGTTCTCGGCGAAGTTCAGGCGGGCCGCGGGGAAAAACCGCGCGCCGGGCATTCGCTCGGGGTGCTCGATCGCGGGGCCCTCACCCCACTCGGCGCGCACGTCGGCGAAGTTCGCCAGCTCGCTCCAGAACGCGCCGGGCTCGTTCACCGACCAGGCGTAGAGTTGCGCGACGCCCTCGAGCGCGAGTCCGCGCCGCGCATTCACCCGCGTGATGAAGCGCGTCACGTTCGCAGCAGCGACCCGCTGCGGGGAGGGAGTCCAGATTGGATCCATGGGTGCTACAGAGACTGATAGTTGGGTCCGGAGCCGCCCTCCGGAGGCGTCCAATCGATGATGGCGTAGGGATCCTTGATGTCACATGCCTTGCAGTGCACGCAGTTGGCCGCATTGATCTGCAGCCGCCGCCCGCCGGCATCCTCGACCATCTCGTAGACGTTGGCCGGGCAGAAGCGTTGGCAGGGATTGCCGAACTCGCGAGTGCACCGCTCGGCGCAGATCGACGGATCGCGCACCTTCAAGTGCGCCGGCTGGTGCTCATCATGACTGGTCGAGGCGAAGAACACCGCCGCCAGCCGGTCGCGCGGCGGGAGCGTTCGCTCGACCCAGTGGCGCTCAGGCGAGGCGTAGTCCTCGAGCGAGTGCAGTCGCTGATAATCGGCCGTGCGGTGCGTGAGCGTCCAGGGGGTGCGTCCGCCGCTCAGTGATTCGAGCGCGGCGTTGGCCAGGCCGAACCACAAACCGCGCTTGAACCCCGGTTTGAAATTGCGCACGGCGCGCAGCTCCTGCCCGCCGGCCGAGGCGCGCCAGCGCGCATCGAAGCCCTGCGGCGTTCCGGTTTCGGCCAGGTGCTGCGCGGCGAGCATGCCGCTGCGGATCGCCTGGTGCACGCCCTTGATCTTCGGCACATTGACGCCGCCGGCCGCATCGCCGATCAGCATCGCACCGGGCATCTCCAGACGCGGGATGCTCTGCCAGCCGCCTGCCGCGATGGTGCGCGCGCCGGCGGCGAGGATCTCCCCGCCCTCGAGCAGCGGCTTGACGCTCGGGTGGTGTTTGAACTGCTGGAATGCCTCGAACGGCGAGAAGCGCGGATCCTCGTAGTCGAGTCCGGCGACGAAGCCGACATACACCCGGTTGTCGGTGAGGTGGTAGAGGAAGCTGCCGCCGTAGGTGCGCGCATCGAGCGGCCAGCCGACGCTGTGCTGAATCAGGCCCGGATGCACTCGGCCCGCGGGCAGCTGCCACAGCTCCTTCAGCCCGAGGCCATAGGTCTGCGGCGCACATCCGGCGTCGAGCTCGAAGCGCTGAATCAACTGCTTCGAGAGGCTCCCGCGCGCTCCCTCGGCGACGATCGTCGTGCGGGCGAGGATCTGTGCACCCGGCGTGTAGTTCGCTCCGGGCGTGCCGTTTTTTTCCAGGCCCACATCCCCGAGGCGGACCCCGAGCACCGTGCCGTCGGGTCCGAGCAGCGGGGCCGCCGCCGCGAAGCCCGGGAAGATGTCCACGCCCAGGCCCTCGGCCTTTTGCGCCAGCCAGGCGGCGAGCAGTCCGAGCGAGACGATGAAATTGCCGCGATTGTGCAGTTGCGCCGGCAGCGGCAGGCGCACCTTGCCGGTGCGCGTCAGCAGATGCATCTCATCGCGGGTGGTCGGCACACAGATCGAGGGCGGCGACTGGCGCCACTCCGGCGCGAGCGCATCGAGCGGGCCGGGCTCGATCACCGCCCCGGACAGCGCGTGGGCGCCGACGCTTGCGGCCTTCTCGAGCAGACAGATGTTGAGCTCGGGTTTGAGCTGCTTCAGGCGGATCGCGCAGGCGAGCCCGGCAGGTCCTGCCCCGATGATGGCGACGTCGTATTCCATGACATCACGTTCGACCTCGGCCATCGCGGTGCTGTTCATTGCGGCTGCATCCGTACGGCGCCATCGAGACGGATGGTCTCGCCGTTGAGCATCGGGATCGTGAAGGCTGCGCCGATCAGCTGCGCGAACTCCTCCGGTTTGCCGAGGCGGTGCGGGAAGGGGATCTGCGCGGCGAGGGAGGCCTGCAGTTCGGCGCTCATGTTCGCCACCATGGGCGTGAGAAAGATGCCGGGTGCGATGGCGATGCAGCGGATGCCAAAGCGCGCCAGCTCGCGCGCCATCGGCAACGTCATGCCCGCGAGCGCCGCCTTGGTGGCCGCGTAGGCGGCCTGGCCGATCTGGCCCTCGAAGGCTGCGACCGAGGAGGTATGCACCAGCAGACCGCGCTCGCCATCCTCACTCGGGGTGTTGTGCTGCATCAGCGCAGCGGCCGCCTTGTCGCAGAGGAAGGTGCCAATCAGATTGACCTGCACGACCTTGGCGAAGAATTCCCCGCTCATCGGACCGTTCTTGCCGAGGACGCGGCCGGCGCCGATGACCCCGGCGCAGTTGACCAGCAGGTTCAGTCCCTCGAGGCGCTGCTGCGCCTCGCCCATGGCGGTCTCGACGCCTCGCTCGGAGGTGACGTCGCAGTGCACGAAGTGCGCCTGTGGCCCGAGCGCTGCGGCGGCGCTCCGACCGGCGTCGTCCTGCACATCGAGCAGCGCGACCCGGGCACCCTGCGCAATCAGGTGTCGGGCGGTGGCCTGTCCGAGTCCCGAGGCGCCCCCGGTGATGGCGGCGCGCGCATCTTGAATCTTCATCATTCCCCCTTGACTGTGAATGCGCCGGTCTAGCCGACGGTCTCGACCGCCACGGCCACGGCTTCGCCCCCACCAATGCACAGCGCGGCGATCCCGCGCCGCGCGTTGCGGGCGCGCAGCGCGTGCAGCAGCGTGGTCAGAATGCGTGCGCCGGTCGCACCGAGCGGGTGGCCTAGGGCGCAGGCGCCGCCGTTGACGTTGACGCGTGCAGGGTCGAGTGTCAGATCGTGTATCGCGGCCAGGGTCACGGCCGCGAATGCCTCGTTGATCTCGTACAGATCGACGTCCTCGGCCCGCCAGCCCGTGGCCGCGAGCACCTTGCGGATCGCGCCGACCGGCGCGGTCGTGAACCATTCCGGCTCCTGTGCGTGACTCGCGTAGGCGACCACCCGTGCGAGCGGCTTCACGCCACGGTCCGCGGCGGCCTGTGCACTCATCACCAGCACCGCTGCGGCGCCGTCGGCGATCGACGAAGCGCTCGCCGCGGTCACCGTGCCGTCCTTGCCGAAGGCCGGCTTGAGCGTCGGAATTTTCTTGAGGTCACAGGTGCCGGGGGTCTCGTCGTGCGCCACCAGCGTCTCGCCCTTGCGAGTCTTCACGGTCACCGGCGTGATTTCGGCGCCGAACGCTCCGCTCGCGGCCGCGAGCGCACGGCGCACCGATTCGCTCGCGAACGCATCCTGCTGCTCGCGGGTGAATCCGTAGCGCGCGGCCGTGGCATCCGCGAAGCAGCCCATGAGCTTGCCGTCGAAGGGGCTCTGCAGGCCGTCGAGGAACATGTGATCGAGCACCTCGCCGTGGCCCATGCGGTAGCCCGCGCGCGCCTTCGGCAGCAGGTAGGGCGCCTGGGTCATCGACTCGAAGCCGCCGGCGAGCACGATCTGTGCGCTGCCGGCGCGGATCTGGTCGGCAGCCATCATGACCGTCTTCAGTCCCGAGCCGCACATCTTGTTGAGGGTCGTCGCGGGAGTCGCGAGCGGCACACCCGCCGCAATCGCGGCCTGGCGCGCCGGCGCCTGGCCCAGACCGGCCGGGAGCACGCAGCCGAGGATCACCTCCTCGACATCGGCGGGCGCGACGCCCGCGGCCTCGAGGGCACCTCGCAGGGCGGCGGCACCGAGCGCCGGGGCACTGACGGGGGTGAATACGCCCTGAAACGCCCCGAGCGGCGTGCGCTGCGCGGCGGCGATGACAATTTCGGCTTTGGACATGAACGAACCTCTGTGGACTCTCGGGCCTTCAGCGGCGCGCGCGCCCGGCCAAGGCGGCGCCCGCGCGCCGTGCGGCCTCGGCGTTCACCCGCGGGATCAGCCCGTTTTCGAAGATAGTGATGAAAGTGGCGGCGATCTGTGCGCCGGTCATGGACTGGTTTTCACGATACCAGTGTGCGATCCAGTTCAGCGCCCCGGCGAGCGCGAAGGCCGTCATCTTCGGATCGCAGGGGTGAATCGAACCGTCCTGCACGCCCTCGCGCAGCAGACGGCGAATGCCCTGATCGATTTCGGACTTCAGTGACTTGATGTGCGCGCTCATCACCGGGGAGAGGTCCTGGTCCTCGGCACGCACCATGCACCAGCCGAACTCTGAGGCCACCGCCTGGCCGTAATGGCCGAGTACCGCCTGCAGTCGCACCCGCGCGCTCGCCTTCAGCCGGCGCGCCTTGCGAAACGCGCCACGGATCGGCTCGATCCCGGCCACGAAGCACTCGAACAGGAGCTGTTCCTTGTTCGAGACGTAGTAATACACTGTCGGCTTGCTGACCTTCAGCGCCGCGGCGATGTCATCGAGCGATGTGTTGTGATAGCCCTTGTGATTAAAGGCGTGCGCGGCGGCGCGAATGACCGCCTCGCGCTTGATCTGCCGGTCGCGGGCACGCTCCCCGCTGGCGCGCCACGGCGAGCTGCGCGCAGCGGTGGCGGAGGTGCCGGCCGGGCCGGTCTCACGAGCGGTTCGTCCGGGCGCTGTTTTGCGTCGACTGGTTGCCATGCCGGTTCAGGAGGGCCCGTCGCGAGGCGCGGCCCGGAGGCGCAGAGTATAGCCGCACGCGGCGCGTTCTGCGCGCTCCGCGGCCATGCGCCGGACGTTGCCTCGCGCGCTCGGTTGCCCGTGCGCGTCGGACCCGGCCGATGCGTTGACCGGCCGGGCGGCGCTGTATCATACTGATGAGTAGCTATCCTACCGGCGCGTAAAGACTTTTCGTCCCGCCCAGCGCCCAGCGAGCGAACCATGTCATCCAAGCACACGAGTGCCGTCCCTTCCGCCCGTGCCGAGGATCCGGTCCCGGCGCGCCTCGATCCACCGCTGCGCTTCATCTCGGCTGCCTCGCTGTTCGACGGCCACGATGCGGCCATCAACATGATTCGCCGCCTGCTGCAGACGCACGGCGCGGAAGTGGTGCACCTCGGGCACAACCGCAGCGTCGCGGAGATCGTCCGCGCGGCGATCCAGGAGGATGCGGATGCGGTCGCGGTGAGCTCCTACCAGGGGGGCCACAACGAGTATTTTGCCTACATGGTCGACATGCTGCGCGAGCGCGGCTGCGAGCACATCCGAGTGGTGGTCGGTGGCGGGGGGACCATTGCTCCGCAGGAAATCGAAGCGCTGGAGCGTCACGGCGTCGAGCGCATCTACACTCCGGAGGACGGTCGGCGGCTCGGACTCGACGGCATGATCAATGACGTGTTCACCCGGGTGCGCGCAGCGCGCCGGCCGGACTACGAACACGGGCCGCTCACGGCGCGCGAGCCGGCGCAGATCGCGCGGGCGATCACCGTGCTCGAGAACGCTGCACCCGGAGACCCGCAGCTTGAGCAGATCCGCCGCGCCGTGCAGCGCTCCCCGAATCGCGTCCCGGTGGTCGGGATTACCGGCAGTGGCGGGGCGGGCAAATCCAGCCTCACCGATGAGCTTCTCGGGCGCCTGACGCGGGAGTTCCCGGACCGCCGGATCGCCGTGGTGGCGATGGATCCGACCCGCCGGCGCAGCGGCGGGGCGCTGCTCGGGGATCGCATCCGCATGAATAGCCTGGATTCGGATGCGATTTTCATGCGCTCGCTCGCCACGCGTCGCCAGCACATGGCGACCGCGGCGGTGCTCAAGGATGTGATCCAGCTGTACCAGGCGGCCGGATTCGACCTGATCCTGGTCGAGACGGCTGGCACCGGCCAGGCCGACAGCGAGATCGTCGATCTGGTCGACCTGTCGATGTACGTGATGACCAGCGAGTATGGCGCGGCCAGTCAGCTCGAGAAGATCGACATGCTGGACTACGCCAACCTCATCGTGCTCAACAAGAGCGACAAGCGCGGCGCGCCCGACAGTCTGCGCGACGTGCGCAAGCAGTGGCGGCGCAATCATCCCGCGCAGCGGGATCTGGCCGATGCGGATCTGCCGGTGTTCCCAACCGTCGCCAGCCGCTTCAATGACCCGGGAGTGAACCGGCTGTTCGCAGCGCTGTGCGCCGTGCTCAATGAGAAGCGTATCGGTGCGGCGCGCTGGGAGAGTCCGGTGGTGGCCGAGCCATCCGCCGGGGCGGCCGGGCGCGAGCCGCTGATCCCCGGGGCGCGGGTGCGCTATCTGGCCGAGATCGCGCGTCACGGGCGCGCCGAGGGCGAGAGCATCGAGCGGCGCGCCGAAGCGGCGCGGCGTGCCCAGGGCCTCTACCAGGCGCTCGAAGTGCTGAGCGATGCGGCGCTGCCGGCGCCGCTCGAGCCGTACCCGGAGGCGGCCCTGCACGAGACCGCGGATGCCACCCGGTCCGATCTGCGCCGGGCCTACGTCCGCGCGCTGGCCGAGGTGGGGGCCGAGGGCGTCGCCGAGCTCAAGGCCTGGCCCGCTCGCGCTCAGGCCGCGAGCGCGGACACCTACTCGTACACCGTGCGCGGCCGCGAGGTGACGGGCGAGAACTATACCGAGACGCTCTCCCACCAGCGGGTGCCGAAGATCGCGGTTCCGAAGCTGCGCGACTGGGGCGAGCTGCTGCGCTTCATCAGCACCGAGAACCTGCCCGGCGCCTTCCCGTACACCGGCGGGGTGTATCCGTACCGGCGCGAGGAAGAGGACCCGACCCGCATGTTCGCCGGTGAGGGCGCCCCCGAGCGCACCAACCGGCGGTTCCACTACCTGGCCCAGGGGCACGGCGCGGCGCGCCTGTCCACGGCGTTCGATTCCACGACGCTCTACGGCGAGGATCCGGATACCCGCCCCGACATTTACGGTCGCACCGGCAATTCCGGTGTGTCGGTGGCGACACTCGATGACATGAAGAAGCTCTACTCGGGCTTCGATCTGGCGCGCCCGACGACCTCGGTGTCGATGACGATCAACGGTCCGGCCCCGATGATCCTCGCGATGTTCCTGAACACCGCGATCGACCAGCGGGTCGAGCGCCATCTGCGCGCCGAGGGCCGCTGGCACGAGAGCGAACAGCGCATCGAGGCGCTGCATCGCGCCGCGGCCGAACGCGGCGTCGCTGCGCCAGGCTATCGCGGCGAGCTGCCGGCGGGCCACGACGGCTCGGGACTCGCGCTGCTCGGAGTCACGGGCGATCAGCTGCTCGAGCCGGAGGTCTATGAGCGCATCAAGGCGGAGACCTTGAGCGCCGTGCGCGGCACGGTGCAGGCGGACATCCTGAAGGAAGACCAGGCGCAGAACACCTGCATCTTCTCCACCGAGTTCGCCCTGCGGATGATGGGCGACGTGCAGCAGTACTTCATCGAGCGGCGGGTTCGCAATTTCTACTCCGTGTCGATCTCCGGCTATCACATCGCGGAGGCCGGCGCGAACCCGATCTCGCAGCTCGCCTTCACGCTCGCCAACGGGTTCACCATCGTCGAGTACTACCTGGCGCGCGGCATGAAGATCGATGACTTCGCGCCGAACCTGTCGTTCTTCTTCTCGAACGGCATGGATCCTGAGTACGCAGTGATCGGACGGGTCGCTCGGCGCATCTGGGCGCGGGCGATGCGCGATCTGTATCACGCCGGGCCGCGCAGCCAGATGCTGAAGTACCACGTGCAGACCTCCGGGCGCAGCCTGCATGCGCGCGAAATCGACTTCAACGATATCCGCACGACCCTGCAGGCCATGTATGCGTTGTTCGACAACTGCAACAGCCTGCATACCAACGCCTACGACGAGGCACTCACCACGCCGACCGAGCAGAGCGTGCGCCGCGCGGTGGCGATTCAGTTGATCATCAACCGCGAACTGGGGTTGAACAAGACTCAGAATCCCTGGCAGGGCTCGTTCGCCCTCGAATACCTCACCGACATGGTCGAGGAGGCGGTGTACCGGGAATTCGAGGCTCTCACCGAGCGTGGCGGTGTGCTCGGCGCCATGGAGACCATGTACCAGCGGGGCAAGATCCAGGAAGAGTCGCTCTACTACGAGACGCGCAAGCACGACGGTAGCCTGCCGATCGTCGGCATCAACACCTTCCTGTCGAAGTCGGATGCGGAGAGCGAACATGCGCACGCGGAGCTGATCCGCTCGACGGAGGAGGAGAAGCAGGCTCAGGTCGGCGCCGTACAGGCCTTCCAGGCGCGCAACGCCGAGCGTTCGACGCCGGCGCTCGTGCAGCTGAAGGAGGTTGCGCGAGGGGGCGGCAACGTGTTCGAGGCGCTGATGCAGACCGTCAAGGTCTGTTCACTCGGCCAGATCTCCCACGCCCTCTACCAGGTCGGCGGCCGTTACCGGCGCAACATGTGAGGACAGATCCGGCTCCCCGAGCACGCTGAGGATGGCCGCGCGCGCCTGCTCGCGCAGCAGCGCCGCGCGCTGCGCCGGCGGGACGTCGTCCGGCGGAGCGATGGGGGGCAGGATCTGAACCTCGAGCCGGCCCGGTCGGGGCAGCTCCCCGCGCGGGGAGAGCGCCGCGCGGGTCCCGCGCACCACGGCGGGCACCACCGGGCAGCCGGCCCGTGCGGCCGTGGTGAAGGCACCGCTGTGAAATTTCAGCAGCCCCGGGGTTGGGGTGAAGGTGCCTTCGGGAAAGAACACCAAGGACTGTCCGGCGCTCGCGGTGCGAAGGACTCGCAGCGCATCGGCCGCGCTGCGCCGTCGGTCGAAGCGCTCGACGAATTGCGAGCCGATGCGCTTCAGGAACGCCCCGGCGAGCGGTACGCTCGCCATTTCCCGCTTGATGACGAAACCGAACCGGGCCGGCAGCGCTGCGGTGAACACCGGCCCGTCGAGGTAGCTGGCATGGTTGGCCACCACCACGCACTGGCCGCTCGGCAGGTGCTCGAGTCCCCGCACCGTGAGGCGCATCCCGGCGCCGACCAGCAGCAGCCGCGCCATGCGCCGGGCGGCCGCCCGACGTCGCTCGAGGCCGGGGAGTGCGGTGGCGAGCAGCAGCGCGCCGATCCCCATGACCAGAAACAGGGCCGCGGCGTACAGCGAGAAGGCGAGCCTCAGCGGCAGCAGAGCCAGCGAGCGCCGGGGGGCGGATGTCGAGGGTTCCTGGGGCATCTTGCGGGGTCGGCGCGGTGGCGCGCCGGGTACTGTGAGCGGATTCTCTATTACGTTAACAAGAGGGCCTGAATGTGATCGTCATCACATCGCCACGCGGCGCAGGGTCACCATACTGCGCCTGCCACCGTGGCGCTGGATTTTCTATCGACAGAGCGAAGTCTGTCGCACGGCGCACACTGATTCCGCTGCGAGACAGAAATTGTCGAACGACTCTCCCGTAATTGCCAAGCCTGCCCAGCCTGATGCGGATCCGGCGGTCACTCGCTTTCTGGAGACCGTGTGGATGGAGCGCGGGCTGTCGGCCAATACGCTCGCCGCCTACCGTGCCGATCTCAGCGCGCTGTCGCGCTGGCTGGCCGAGCGGCAGGTGCCGATGCTCGGCACGAGCCGCCAAGATCTGCAGGACTTCATTGCCTGGCGCGTGCAGGCGGGGGCTCGGCCCCGCTCCACGGCGCGCCAGCTCTCGAGTTTTCGGCGCTTCTTCCGCTACCTGATGCGCGAGAGCCTGATCCGCGAGGACCCGACCGCCCAGATCGCCATGCCGAAGATCGGCCGATCGCTGCCGAAGTCCCTCACCGAAGAGGAAGTCGAGTCGCTACTCGCCGCCCCGGTGGTGCGCGATCCTCTCGGCAACCGCGATCGCACCATGCTCGAGGTGCTGTATGCGACGGGGCTGCGCGTGTCGGAGCTGGTCAATCTGCGTTACGAGCAGATCAACCTCAACCAGGGCGTGATCCGTGTCCTCGGCAAGGGCAATCGCGAGCGCCTGATTCCGCTCGGTGACGAGTCGGTGCGCTGGCTGACCGAATTCGTGCACGGGGCGCGCGATGAGATCCTGCTCGAGCGCCAGACCGATTACCTGTTTCCCACCCGCCGCGGCGACCGCATGACGCGCCAGGCCTTCTGGCACATCATCAAGCGCTATGCGCGCAAGGCGGGCATCGCCAAGGGACTCTCGCCGCACACGCTGCGCCATGCGTTCGCGACGCATCTGCTGAACCACGGGGCGGATCTGCGTGTGGTGCAGATCCTGCTCGGCCACAGCGACCTCTCGACGACGCAGATTTACACGCACGTGGCGAGCGAGCGGTTGAAGGATCTGCACTCGCGCCACCATCCGCGTTCCTGAGCGTGGCGGCGCGAGCGCGGCGAGCGTGAGCTAGCGCTGCAGTTCCTTGAGCTTGCCCGGCTTGCCGTCCCATTCCTTGGCGTCGGCGGGCGCATCCTTCTTCTCGGTGATCACCGGCCACTGCTTAGCCAGTTCGGCATTGAGGGGCTTGAACGACTCCTGGCCGGCGGGCAGCTCCTCCTCGGAGAAAATCGCTTCCGCCGGGCATTCCGGCTCGCACAAGGTGCAGTCGATGCACTCGTCCGGATCGATCACGAGGAAGTTCGGGCCCTCGTGAAAGCAATCCACCGGGCACACTTCGACGCAGTCCATGTACTTGCACTTGATGCAGTTTTCAGTCACCACGAAAGCCATCGGAATTCCTTCTGGATCAACGGACTGTAAGGCCGACGCTCGCGGCGGGACACGCTGCGGCGCGTGGCGCGAGCACACGGCTGTTCCCGCGGATCTGCTGAGGTCCGCACGGCCGAATATTGTGCCATGCGGCCCGTGCACCCCGCAAAGCCGCTCCGGGAGGCGCCGGGGTCAGCGCAGTCGCCGCTCCAGCGTCGCGAAGTGGTGCAGCTCGCGGCCCGCGGCGCGATCCTCGAGGTAGCGGCGCAGCGAGAACTCGGTGCTCGGAAAGGCTAGGTCCGACCAGGGGATGTCCTCGGGATGCACCAGGGCGGTCTCCAAGCTCTCCGGCCCGGCACCATGCTCGTCGTTGGGCATCACGGCGCGAAAAAAAACGTGCACCTGGTGGGCGTGCAGCACGTGCACGATCGAGAGCATCGAGCCAATCTCGACCTCGACCAGCGCCTCTTCGCGCGATTCTCGCGCGGCCGCCTGCTGCAGCGTCTCGCCGTTTTCCATGAATCCGGCCGGTACGGTCCAGAAGCCGCGTCGCGGCTCGATCGCCCGCCGACAGAGCAGAATTCGCCCCGCGTGCTCCGGGACGCAGCCGACGATGAGGCGCGGGTTCTGGTAGTGGATCGCCCCGCAGAGATCGCACAGGTAGCGCGGCAAGTGATCGCCGGGCGGAATGCGCATCGTGAGTCGCGCGCCGCACTGGCTGCAGAAGTTCAGGGTGTCAGGGGACGGATGAGTCAATGCCGGCGCGGTTCGCTCGCAGGTGGTCTGCGGCAGGATACGGGGGGCCGGGGCGCTTGTCGACCGGGCGGCACGGGTCCTAGGCCCGCAGTGGCTCGGAGGTCTGCTCGGCGTGAGCCCGGCTGATGCGCACGCCGTCGCGGCCGGCGTCTTTGGCCTCATAGAGGGCGATGTCGGCGCGTGCCACGATCTCATCGAGGGTCCGCAGACCGTCAGCGGTGCTCGCGAGGCCGGCGCTGAAGGTGACCCGCAACCCCTCGGTGCGGCCCTCGGGACAGGGAATCTGGATCCCGAGGGCGAGCAGGCGCAGACGCTCCACACTCGCCAGCGCGGAGTCGAGCGCCGCATCCGGCAGCACCAGCAGGAATTCCTCCCCGCCCCAACGCCCAAAAATGTCGCCGGTGCGCAGCGCCCCGCGCGAGAGCTGAGCGAACTCCTTCAGCACGTGATCGCCGGCGGCATGTCCGCACTGATCGTTGATGGTCTTGAAATAATCGAAATCGATGAGCGCGACCGTGAGTGGGCGGCTTTGCGCGCACGCCGCGGCGAGCGCCTCGGTGGCGAGCTGCGCGGTGCGGCCACGGTTGGGCAGGCGAGTCAGTGGATCCTCGTTGGCGAGAACGACGAGCTGGCGGCGGTGCCTGCGGTCGGCTACGAGGATGTAGGAGAGCAGCGCGATCGCGAGGGCGCCGGCCACGCCGGCCGCCTTCATCCAGTCCAGGAGCTGAAGCTGTTTGGTGGCGCGGTGCGCGGCGGCTTGTAGCTTGCGGCGCAGAATGGCGTTGCGTTCGAACTCCTGCTTGGCCTGGAAGCGCACTTCGAGGGCCGTGCGCAGACGGGCTTGGTTGATGCGATTGCGCGCCTTGTACATGCGCAAGTACGTGCTCAGGTCGCGGTACGCGGCGGCGTAGCGGTGCAGGGCGGCGTTCGCCTCGGCGCGCGCAAAGTAGGCGGGCGCGATGGTGAAGGCGATCATGTCGGCGCCGTGATCGTGCAATACCTGGTCGAGAATTTTTACGGCATGCGCAGGGTGACCTTCGGCCAAGTCGATCTTGGCGAACTGCACCCGCGTCTCCTTGATCATCGCGGTCACGTGCCCGGCGGCGAGCACGGGCGCGGCTCTGTTGCAGGCGCGACGGGCCGCCGACAAGTGCCGCAGTGAAATTTCAGCTTCACACATGCGCAGGTCCGTGTACCCGGTGCTCTGTAGGTCACCGACCGCAACACTCATCGCACGAGACTGTTTGAACGCTGCGATGGCTTGGTGATAGTGCCCGATGGATCTGAGGATCTCGCCTCTGAAGTAGATGCCCCCGGACAGATCATCGGTCTCATGGTGCGCCCGGTTCCAGCGGATTTGCCGGTCGATCAGGCTCAGCGCTTCGCGGCCATCGCCCATGTATCGCAGCGCCACGGCGAGTCCTATGCTCGCCGCCACTCGGGCCTCGGGCAGCTCGCTGGCCCCACTTAGCATGTACGCCTTGGTGAATTCGCGGATCCCCGGGCTCACGCGATCACGCAGCAAGTTCATGAACCCCTCGCGGATCTGCAGGCAGACGTCGCTGCGCGAACCGGGTCGCACCAGCGCGCGCGCCTGCTTGATCTGGGTCAGCGCGGACGTGACCTCCGCTGCTGAACTGAAGCTGTCGCCATAGCTGGAGAGAAGCTCCAGTCGCAGCGGTTCGGTCGGGTCATGCAGTAGGGCGAGTCCGGCGAGCGCGGCGGTGCGCTCCGGGTGGGTGAGCGTCATTTGCCCATAGGCCCGTGCCCGGACGGCGTACAGGGCTGCGACGGTCCGCGGCTCTTGCGCGGCCGCATCGGGTGGCAGTGCCGCGATCCTGGCGCTGACCTCGGCGAGCGCGCTCTGCGGGTCCTGCGCGACGAGCGGACGCAGTTCGCGATACTCCGGCGCCTGTACATCAAAGCAGCCGGCATGCGCGATGGTGGCAAGCCCCCAGGCGCCGAAGAACAGCGCAGCGGCATAATGGCGGCCGGCCGCAGGCTGATGTGAAGGGTGACCTCCCATGGTGACCGTCAACTTACGGGCCCCCCAGATTGCGGGCGGGACTGAATTTCACGTTTTTGCTCACCGATGCGCGCACCTGGACGCCAGAAACGCTGGACCCGTGCGGCCGATCACACTCAGCGGGCCCCGCCGCCCAGCTGCCCGTTGACTCCGCTATCGGCCCGGCGTGCGCGGTCTGAAGCGCCCCGCACCGGAACTGCGGCCGCCGCCACGCGCCGTGAGTCGGTGTCGGCGCTGTTTCACCGTTTCGTGCAGGGCCACTCAAGTTCACGCGCGTCCCGACGGCGTGCGCCGGGTCGGAGGGACTCGAGGAAATCCCGCCAATGTAGACAGCTCCTGATTCCCGCGTCAAACCGCGCGCCGGTCGCCTTGCACGGACCTTCCGGTCGCGACGGTTTGGAACGTATGCGCGCGCCTGAGTTCCAGGTGGCTCTCTCGGGCTGCCGGTCCGCAATTGACTGACTGGCCAGTCAATTATAGAGTGGTCCGCCCTCAGGAGGCCCCCATGGCCAGACCCCGAAGCGACGACAAGCGCAGCGCCATCATGGCGGCCGCGGTCCGTGCGATTGACCGGCAGGGACTGCGCGCGCCGACGGCCCTGATTGCGAAGGAGGCGGGTGTCGCGACCGGATCGCTATTCACGTATTTCGAGGCGAAGTCGGTGCTGTTCAACGAGCTGTATGTGGAACTGAAACGCGACATGGTGGCGGCGGCAACCGAGGGCGTACGGACGGACGCGCCGCTGCCCGAGCGGTGGCACCTCCTGTGGTCGAACTGGATGCGTTGGGCGCTGCGTTTTCCGCAGAAGCGGCGGGTGCTGGCGCAGCTCGAGGTGTCCGATGAGATCGCGCCAGCCACTCTGGCGAGGGGCCATCAGATCATGGGGGATATCCTAGATCTGCTGGGATCGGCGCACGTCCATGGACCGATGCGCGAGACCCCCTATGCATTTGTGGCGGCCGTCGTGAACGCCGTGGCGGAGGCAACCATGGACTTCATGCTGAGCGACCCGGCGAACGCTGAACGTCACTGCCAAGCGGGTGTCGAGGCACTGTCGCGGATGATGAAGTGAATGGGGCCACTCCATGGGGGTGCGCCATGCGTTCCCCCTCCGTACGCATCACCGTCAGGTGCGGCTGCAACGCGGCAAATATCTCACGTGTGTTAAGTAGTTCTGCCGGCGCAAATGCGCCGCCGATCACGGGCGGATTTAGCAGCACTTGCACGCAGGCCGCGACGACAATCGGAGCGGTGACCGCGTAGATATCCTGCCCAGCGACGGCAATCGCCACTCGCTGACCGTCCACGTCTGCGCGAACCTCCATCACGAACCGCTGCGAAGAGCGCCCGGACGAGTCTGTCGCCATCGGCGGCGGCGTGTGCGGGTCGGCCAAATCGCGCAGTGGTGCAGTGCTCATGTAGCTCGAGATATTGCGAGCCGCGATGTGCTTGCGGATGGTGACGATCTCGGCCAGCGGCACCGCCCTCATCTGCTGAACGCCGAAAGGCGCCGGGAACGTCCATTCACAACTCGGCGCCGGGTGGGGAAGTGGCGTGAAACGGCCGTCTGCCACGATGAGCCGGCGTGCGGTGTTGCGCTCGCCGGTCTTGCGCGTTCCCGGCGTCGGATGCCAAAAATCGAGCGCGACGCCGATCGCAATCTGCTCAATGGCTCGCGCGCCGCGGACCAACTCGATCGCGAGCAGATCAGCAAGACCGCCATAGAATGCCACCGCCGGGATCACGACGGTACCGCGGTGCCGGGCGTCCTCATCGTACGTCGCCAAAGATTGTCGAGCCGAGCGCTGCTCGGCAGTGACGTCGAAGTAGTGGATTCCGGCACGCAGTGCGGCCTCAATCACAGCCGACGCGGTGTCCAAGAACGGGCCGGCGCAGTTGATTACGGCGCCCACTCCATGCAACGCCGCATCGAGCGCGTCCGGGTCGTCACATGTGGCCCATCGCCATTGTTCGGGCGCAGATCCCGGGGCATCGTCAGCCGTTGGCACCGGATTGCGGCCAATCGGCACGGTCGGATGTCCTTGGCGTTGAAGTTCGCGCAGGACGAATTGCCCAGTGTGACCCGTCGCGCCATAAACAGCAATTGCCGGTCTCATCATTGCACGGACTCCAGCGCTACCGATCGGTATCGAATACTAATACCGATCGGTAGCGTCGTCAATTTCGATGAGTCGTTGTACTTCGCAATGCGGCCGTGCATATTGTCGGCCGGTGCCGCCGTATCGGGGACGAGATGCCGTGAAGACTGCTCATGTCGATGAGCTCGACACCGCGGAGCGTGTGCTCACGGCGGCATCCCATCTTTTCTATCGTCACGGCGTTCGAGCGGTCGGCGTCGAATGGATCGTCACCGAATCCGGTGTGGCCAAGACGAGTCTCTACCGCCACTTTCACACTAAAGATGATTTGATCGCGGCGTTTTTGGAGCGGGAGGATCGCGAGTTCTGGATGCAGTGGGACCAGGTCGTCAACGACAATGCCGGCGATCCGCTGCGCGAGCTGCTGGCGTTGCTTGATTGGATCGGGCAGCGAGTGAGTCGTGACGGCTACCGCGGCTGCCCGCAGATCAACGTCGCGGCAGAGTTCTCTGACGACGAGCACCCTGCGCGACGGATACGGGTTCGTCACAAGGCAGCAATGTATGAGCGACTCTCTGCGCTGATGCGACGCATCGGGGCGCGCCAACCGGACGACGTGGCGCACCAGATTGCGCTTCTCATTGATGGCGCGTTTACCAGCGATGGACGGCTGCAGCACGTTGGAGCAACGCGAATTCTCCAATCGGCGGCCCGAGCACTCCTCGGTGGCGAGCCAGTTCGCGCCAGACCATCCGGTGCCCGTCCAAAGTCACAGGGTCAACGGCAACGAAGGCCACGGTAAGTGTCGCGCTCATGGGCGGACACGGCGAATAGGTCCGGTGGCTGCGGATCATAGAGCAGCAGGTCCTCCAAGGTGACTCATGCTCCAAGCGATTAGCCACATTGCCCTCGTAGTAAGAGACCCTGCCCGGACGGCTGCGCTGTTCCATGATCTCTTCGGCGCCGACGCGCTCAGGCGTGAAGATGAAGACGGGCACTTCGAGACATTCGGCTCTGTTGAAAAACGAGTGGGTTACGCCGCGACGTAAGGGTTGATGCGGGAGAAGTCGAGCTTGCCTGCGATCATGAAGATGACCATGCGGATGGTACGGAACCGGCCGTATCCGCGGGCCTT
>JAJZDW010000044.1 GCA_021851405.1 Pseudomonadota bacterium | reverse complement strand
GCCCCCGGAGCTACCCACCGCAGCCTGGATCAATCCGCCCAAAAAAGAGACGACACCACCCTCGATCACACCCGCGTGCTCTCTAATCTCATGACACCAGGTGTTCCAATCTCATTGACACGTTCCGGAGAGGCACCTGGGCGCGCCGGCTCGAACCGGTGCGCGCTCTGGGGCGGCTCAGCGGCTGAGCAGCTCGTCGATCTCAGTGGCCTCGCTGCGCACCGGGTTCATCGGCATCAGCGTGGCGGTGACGCGGTTGCGTCCGGCGTGCTTGCTGCGGTAGAGCGCCGCATCGGCGATGCGCAGCATGTGATCGGCGGTCTTGCGCTCACCGAGCGGCACCTGTTGGAGGTTGCACATGCCGAAGCTCGCCGTCACTTCCACCTCGTTGCCCGAGGCCTGGAACGGCCGATCGGCGACGCAGGCGCGCAACCGACGGGCCGCATCGAGCGCCTGGTCGTAGTTCGTCTCCGGGAGAATGACCGCGAATTCCTCCCCGCCGAGGCGGGCGACCCAATCGACGCCGCGGCGCAGGCCCTCCTGCAGCCGCGCGCCGAATTGCCTGAGGATCTCGTCGCCGCCGGCGTGGCCGAGCGTGTCGTTGACGTTCTTGAAGAAGTCGATGTCGCAGAGGATGAGCGACAGCGGTCGGCGGTAGCGTGCGGCCCGATCGATCTCGCGCGGGAAGTGTTTGCCGAAGAACCGCCGGCTCGCTACGCGCGTCAATTCATCGGTGGTCGAGAGTTCGCGGTTTTCGATCAGCGCGATGCGCAGCACCTCTTCGAGCTCGGCGATGCGCCGCGCGGTGCCGAGCCGTGCCTTGAGCGCGGGTTCACCGGCATGGCGGGCCAGGCAGTCATCGGCACCGGCGAACAGTCCGGAGTCGATTTCTTCCAGCGCGTCGCTCGGGGCGACGTACAGGATGAACGGCTCGCGCGGCAGCTTCTGGGCCCGGATGCGTCGCACCAGCGGCAGGCTGTCGGTGATCACCACACTGCGGAACTGCTCGCGCAGCTGATCGAGCGTCTCGTGCTCCTCGCAGATCAGCACATCGAGCATCTCGCGGTGAATGCGCTGCTCCAAGTGCTTGCGGGTGTCCGGGGCGCGGATCGACAGCAGCGCGTGCGGCGGCGGCAGCACGCGCAGCATGACCGCAACGGTCGCCGTGGTGTCTTCTCGAGCTTCGGGTTCGTGTACCCGGCGCTCGAGCACCCGTTTTATGACCGTTGTGTGTCCGCCAGAAGACATCGAGACCTCGTGGGGTCGTTATCCTTTGCCCGGCGGATGGTCCCGGAGCGGGTCGGTTTGGGCGCCGGCATCGCACACAGGCAATTGCCCCGGAATGTAAAGGTGACTTTGCCCGGGCAGTGTGATGAACTTCACGGACTCTCGATCGGGCTCTCGCCGGAAAGACAATACAGACGATGCCTTCACACACCGCAGATCCAACCGCGCCGGCCATCACCCGCCGACGACGTCCGTTCCTGGCTCCGGTCTGGCTCAGTCTGCTCGCGGCGCTCGCCCTGGCCGGGGTCGTTCTGGCGCTGTGGGCCTCGGCCACCAATACCATCGTCGTGGTGGTGCCGTCGGCCAACGGTGAACTCGGCTCGATCCCGAACGCACCGCTCTCGGCCGCCGGCGGTCAGCAGGCACAGGTGCTGGCGCAGCGCTTCGCCACCGCCTCGGGCCGGGACGGACTGAGCGCGATCTACGTCAGTCAGACCCGCCGTGCGCAGCAGACGGCCGAGCCGATCGCGCAGCTCCTGGGACTGCATCCGGTGGTGCTCTCAAGCCGCGGCGGGGAGAGCATTGCCTCTGAGATCCTCGATCAGCAGACCGGCAAGAGCGTGCTGGTGGTGTGCGGACGTCAGTCGATCGCCGACC
The DNA here is from genome assembly GCA_021851405.1 of Pseudomonadota bacterium. GTDB lineage: Bacteria > Pseudomonadota > Gammaproteobacteria > Steroidobacterales > Steroidobacteraceae > 13-2-20CM-66-19. Next base: position 18,436 of record JAJZDW010000044.1, on the reverse strand, counting down.
TGGTGCATGCCTTGAGCGGACATCACATCCCGCCCGCCGCCGAGCGGGACATGTACATCGTCACCATCCCGCGCTACGGTCCGGCGCGGGTGCTGCGCATGCATAACTGAATCAGCGCCGCTCGGGTGCAGGCGGCGCCTGTGCGGCCGCCTCGCGCACGAAGCGGGAGTGCACGCCGATCCGCAGGTCCGCTGCGACCACATTGACGATCTGGCCGGCGGGGCTGATGAGATAGGTCGCCCGGCGCACGCCGAGACCGAACGGGCCGCGCACGGCGTACATCCGGATCACGCACCGGTCCACGTCCGAGAGCAGGATGAAGGGCAGGTGGTATTTGTCGCGAAATGCACGGTGGCTCTCGGGGCTCTGTGGGCTGACGCCGGCGACCTGCAGCCCCGCGGATTCGATCTGCGGGTGCAGATCGCGGATCTGGCAGGCTTCGCGCGTGCACCCGGCCGTGAAGTCCGCCGGGTAGAAGTACAGCACCAGCGGTCCGTGCTTCAGCAGCGCCTTCAGGGAGACGGATCTGCCGTCCGCATCGGGCAGGGTGAACTCGGGGGCGTGCGCGCCGATGGCCAGCATGATCCAGCTCCTAAAATGGCCTTGGCTTCCGCGCGCATCATAGCTAGAATCGCCGCCCTTGCGTGGGGCGGTAGCTCAGCTGGGAGAGCGTCGCGTTCGCAATGCGAAGGTCCGGGGTTCGATCCCCCGCCGCTCCACCATTTCTCCCAGGTCGCTGATTTCACAGCGATTTTCTCCCGATCCGGTGCTTGCGTTGGCAATGCCACGGCGGGAGGCTCATTTCGGTGCTACGGCGAGGCGGTATCTGGACGGTTCGTGTCCACGTGCCCGTCGATCTGCGTCCCCTGATCGGGCGACGTGAGGTCTGGCGCTCCGTCCGAACGACCTACCGCAGTGAAGTACGGCTCCGAGCCGCTGTCTTTCGGGGTCACAAGGGCGCGCGCTTCGTGCACCTGCGACGGAAGCACAGGCAGATGTCGAGGCAGCAGCTCGAGGCGCTGGTCGGAGAGCCGAGTTGTCGGAGCGGGGTACTTCCCGAGGAGAAGACGTCCGCGACGCCAGAGAGCAGCTGCGATTTCCACTGCGTAATCTGGTTCGGATGCACATCGAATCGCTCGGCCAGCTCCGCGCGTGTCGCATCGCCGTTGAGCGCCGCCAAGGCCACCTTCGGCTTGAAGGCCGGTGAGTGGTTACGTCGAGATCTGCGAGTCATTTCTGCTTCAAGTTCCAGTCGATATCTTCGCCTTCCAGAGCAGAGTAATCCACTTATCCGGCTGTTCAGCTTCTCGGGGCCATCTCAGGGTGCCACGGCCAGCGCGCGATAAAGCTAAGGTGGATCATTGGCTGGCCGGTCCCAAGGGATTCAGAGACTTGCACGCACTGGCCGGAGGGCCGTGGCGAGTCGTCTTGGCATACTTGGCGCATGTCAGAAAGCAGTGTATAGTTTCTTACCTATGGAGACGCCGATGAACACGCTGCCCGAAACCATCTTGCTGCAAGCAGAATCTCTGCCGGAGGGGGGCGTGCTGTCACCCAAGGAATTTCTGCACCTGGGCAGCCGGCCGGCTATCGATCAGGCCTTCTCTAGGCTGACCAAGGCCGGCAAACTGCTGCGCGTGGCACGCGGCATCTACGTCGCTCCAGTCTCCAGCCGATTCGGCACGCGCGCCCCTGCCCCGGAGAAAGTCGTGAAGGCAATGGCCGAGCAAAGCGGAGACGTCGTCGCGCCACATGGTGCCCGCGCTGCCAACGCCTTGGGGCTGACGCAACAGGTGCCCATTCGGGAGGTCTACTTGACCTCCGGAAAAACTCGAAAGCTGAAATTAGGCCACTCGGAAGTGCTGATAAAGCATGCGCCGCGGTGGATGTTGGCTCTGGGCACACGCCAGGCGGGGGCGGCTGTGCGTGCGCTGGCCTGGATGGGGCCGACGCATGCAGGCGAGTCGCTGGCCTCGCTACGCCGCACCCTTCCCCGCGCTGAATGGAGCGCTCTTGCCTCTGTCCGTGCGGCATTGCCCTCCTGGATGGCGCAGGCGATCGGCCGGGAAGCCGCGCGTGGCTGATTACTTCTTCGATCTCGGTCAGGATGACCAGCGCGAAGGACTGGAATACGCGCGTGCGCGAACCGGACGCCCCACGCACCTGCTCGAAAAAGACCTGTGGGTGGTATGGACCCTGCGCGCCCTGTTCGACTCACCCTTGTCGGCCGACCTGACTTTCAAGGGCGGCACGTCCTTGTCTAAAGTCTACAAGATCATCAACCGCTTCTCAGAGGATATCGATCTCACCTGTGACATCCGAAAGCTCATTCCGGACCTGATCGGTGACGGCGGCGATCTCCCCACCAGCCGTAGCCAAGCCGATAAATGGACGAAGGCGATTCGACATCGCCTGCCGGACTGGATCAAGGCGAGTGTACAACCGATCATCGAGGCATCGCTGGCACGTGAGCGGCTTGATGCCAAGGTCGAACTGGCTGGCCAGGAGAACGACAAGCTGCTGCTGCAGTACCCTGCGCTTGCACAAGGCACAGGTTATGTCCCACCGGTCGTCACCCTGGAATTCGGCGGCCGCGCCACCGGTGAGCCACACCAAGTACTCCCAGTGGTATGTGACATGGACGGGCTTTTGCCTGACGTATCGTTCCCGACGGCCACACCTTTGGTGATGAGCGTAGCGCGAACTTTCTGGGAAAAAGCTACCGCGGCACACGTCTATTGCGCGCAGGCTCGCATCCGCGGCGAGCGGTATGCGCGACATTGGCACGACTTGGCCGCCATCGCGCGCAGCCCTCACTTCGCAAGCATCGTCGCCGATCATGCGGTCGCAGCGGCCGTCGCGCGGCACAAGTCCTGCTTCTTTATCGAGAAGGATACCGAAGGCGCGGTTATCAACTACATCCGGGCAACACAAGGACATCTGAGAATCGTCCCCGAGGGACACCCCCGCGAAGCACTTGCCGAGGATTATGCGGCGATGCTGGCCGACGATGTGATGATCGGCGATGCCCTATCCTTCGATCAGCTCATGCAGGCTTGTGCCGAAGTTGCGGCACAGGTGAACAAGGCCGCGCCAGGTCGCGGAGCGGCTGACGGATTGGAGCACCGGCCGTCCACAGCGAAGGCGTGACGCGTGATATTAGGGTAGTGGAGAGGAAGACTGTCCGGAAGCTCAATGAGAAGTGATGATGTTGCGCGCTCAGCCGTGTGGTAGCTGAGGAAGATGTCATGGGTGAGGAACGATGCCCGCGGGTACAATCTCTTCTACGACCATTTCCGCAAAGTCGCGAAGTTCACCTGGACTTACCACTGAGGGTTGCAGCCGCAATTGTCACTCGCCGCGAAGAGCGTCACCGGCTCACACTGATAGAGTTAGAGCGGCGGCGCTCGGCGAGCGGTAACGGTGGCCGTTAGCAACGTATCCCGGCAGCGAGAACATGGACCCTCATGAGACGCCACCGTGCCAAACCACATCACCGCGGAGAGCTTTCCGGAGCCGGGGACTGGGCCGTGGACGAGCGCTATGGCCTCGAGCCGGTCTTCGAGCCGGGAGTGGAGGAGTGCGGCCGCGGCGGTGCGGGCGGCGTGCAATTTCACGCGGCGTACTGCCCGTACTGTGGCGAGCGCTTCGACACGCAGGTCGATCTCAGCTCAGGCTCGGCCCAATATGTCGAGGACTGTCCCGTCTGCTGTAGGCCGATCGAGGTGAGCCTTGAGGTCGAGGAGGGAGCTCTCTCGAGACTCGACCTGCGCCGCGGCGACGAATGACGACCTGGCCCCGCTGGCTGACCAGCGCCTGGAGGCTGAGATGCCCTGGGAGCGCAGGCCAGGGCCCGTAGGGACGGGGTGCGCGGAGGACGTCCAGACCCCGATGGCGAATGCACGCGGTCGTACACTCCCTGAAATCCCGGAGGCAGCATTTTTTGAACCGCATGGAGCAGCAGGAAATCTATCGAAAGGCGAATTTTCGGACAGTCCATCGGCGTCCATCCGCAGCAACGTGCTGGGATGGGGTACCGAATGGGGTATCACGGAGATTAGTTTGTAGAATAGCCAACTCAAATAACAAGTTATGGATCTATTTGATTCCCCGCCGTTCCACCAGTAAATTCAAAGAGTTGGGCATGGACACCTAACACCCTCAGCCGCCGCAAGTGCCCAGTAAGGACCACTGGCGAACCCTCTCTCGACTTCATTGCTCGGCGCTGCCAAGGCGCCGCCCGTCGTGGGCGCATTCACCGCGAGTGGCTAACCACTACCCGAACGGCTGAGGTTCGAGTATGGCTACCGTTGATCCTATCGCGCCGGTGACAGGCACGCAGCCTGCAGCCGCGCGCGCCGTCCCGCTCGCCTCCATCCGCGCCTGCCGCCGCACCGGCTGCGCCCTCGTGACCACCGAGCGCGCCGGTCACGCCGCCCCGTCGTCATCGCGTCAGCCTTCGCTGCTACGCTGCGCTGCGGGATTGGACCCTCACCGCCGCCGCGCGCCGCTGGCACACCTCCGGCGCCTGGCTGCGCTCAAGCATCGCCGTATCGCTGTGGGAGGTCCGGGCATGACTCCCCCGACACCCCCCCGCCGCGCCTCGCCCGGGATCGCGCCTGGCGGGCACGCCTGGACCCGATGACGCGGTATGCCGAGCGCCATGAGCACCTCCTGTTCGGCCGGACCAGTGTCAGCGTGACCGTCGTGCCACCGCCAGCGCCGCACGCCGAGCTGGCCGCCCCTGCCGCCGAGCCCGAAGTACCGGTTGCCGATGTGGCCGAGCGGTTGACCGCAGTGGTCGAAGAGCAGCGGCGGAACGAACAGCACAGGGTGCGCGTGTTCGCGCTCTCGGCAATCTATGAGACCCGCGAATTGCTCGGCACTGCGGCCAGCAAGGCCGACGGCAAGCAGGGCGCTGCCACGCTGGCGCGCAGCTCCGCGGCGCGCGACGACGGCTGGCGCTCGGTGCCGTGGGCCGGTCCCGGTGCGGTCGAGGACCCATTCGCCGACTTCGGAACCGAGATCGCGAATTTCGGCGAGGTGCTCGCGCACCTGCGGGTGCAGTGGACGCTGGCCCGCCGCGCCCGCTGCACCGCGGACGCGCGGATCGACCCGATTCTGCTCCTCGGTCCGCCCGGCGTCGGAAAATCGCATTTTGCGGCCTCAATCGCCGATCTGATCGGCGTACGGATGTCCGCATTTTCCGCGGGCGGCGCCCAAGATGCGATGCAACTTTGCGGTACCGATGCGCGGTGGAGCAACGCGCGCGCCGGCATGGTCTTTGACGCGCTCTCGGCCGGAGGATCCGCCGCCCCGGTGCTCGTCGTGGACGAAGTGGACAAGCTCGCGCAGGAATCCACGGGCAGTCGCGACACGCCGGTCAACACCCTGCTCGATCTGCTAGAGCCGGATTCCGCGCGCCGCTATCGGGACATGTCCTTGCAGCTCGAGATGGATGCGAGCCACGTGATCGTGATCGCGACGGCAAACGAGCGCGCGTTGATCTCGCCCCCGCTACTGTCTCGCCTGACTGAGTTTCACATCGCGTCGCCGACAGCGGAACAACGGCGCGCCATTCTCAAAAGCTACCTTGGGCGGCTCGCCGCGACGCACGAGTGCCCGGCCGGCATCGCGCTCGATGCCGCCAGCGCGGAGGCGGCACTCGCCACACCAGACCTCGACGTGCGTGAGCTCCTGCGCATGGTCCGCACCGGTCTCGCCTCCGCACTCGCGGCCGACTCGGACCGCGTAACCCTCTCCCCACCGCGGCGCGATGCAACCTCGCGGCGGATCGGATTGCTCTGAGGTGTTCCATGACTCCAGAGCTCCAACGTCTACTGGTCGCCCGCTATCCGCTACCTTTTCCCTGACAGTGAGCTTCCGCTGCGCTCGGGCGTGAGAAACGGATGGTTCAGCTTGGTCGACTCGCTCTGCGAGCGCCTCCTATTCTGGACCGATCACTACAGGGCACCACAGTTATTCACCCCTCATATTGCCTCACGTAATTTTGTTACCGAGTGCCTCATCGACGATCTTACCGGATCCCTCCCATAATCCCGTCTGCTCCAGATTTGGTCGTAAACCGCAACGCGGTAGGGGAGTCTGCCGCCGGAAGGCGGCAGAAGTTCCATGCCGATGGGAGCGAGATGATGAGTTTTGCACGTTCCCACGTGCCGTCTTTACTGCCCAACACTTGATGATCATGTTGGCACGTAGTCGAAGGGACCGCATCATGAACAAGCCCCGCATCATACTCTCTATCGCTCTCGCCGCTCTGGCGGCTGTCTCGCTCGCCGTGTGCTCGCGACCCGACGGTGCGTAGTCGGCGCGTGGTTCGGACTTGGCCCCACCATCACGTGGCGGTCATCTCCCGCCATGGCGGCGTGTACGCGATCCAGGAGCAGGGACACGCCGAGAGTGACTACTACCACCTCGAACCCCACGGAGATCTGATCGACGGGTTGGTCGTCGCGTCGATCGACTCGAGGACCGGCGACTTGGTAGTGCACAGCCCCTTTGACACCACCAGCGCGCTCGCGGTGATTGGGTCGACGCCAGGGATCGCCTCGAGAGTTCTGCTCAGCTCGTCTTGCCGGTGCCAACCGATGATCTCCGCTTCGATCTTCTTGGCTTGCCGATCAAACTACTTCAGGCGCTCAAGAAGCCGCGCCTGCAACGCCCGATCAGTCAACTCGTTGCTCGCATTTTCCGGAATTTCCGCAACCCGCCGCGCAATGTGGTGGATGCCTTGCGGCACAATCAGTCCGTACCGGCCAGAGACCGCGGATCCGGTTCGCGAGTCCCGTGCGCTCACCGATAAAACCTTGCCCGCAGGAGATGCTCTTGCAGTTGTTTCTTGTTCGCCGTGTGCCCCCTCGGGGACGCATATTGCCAAGCAGGCGCAGTCCGACCGCCAGTCACCATGACGACACGTCACCGATCACAGGAAAGGGGAGAGCAAGTCGCTTGAAATAGGCTCGTCCGAAGAAAGCGGACGGAAAGAGCACCTCAACGTTCAGACCGGCCGAGACACGCGCAAACTGACTCGGCGATGACAACACCCCATGCGCGGCGCGTTATCCAGCGCGACGCATTTACGGGCGCGCTCTTCCATGAGGGGCGGCAGGGGCGGGATCCTCGCGTGGTGAGCGCGGTGGGTGCAGGCGGGATGGCACTTGAACTTCGCGTATCTGCCCGCAAGGTGAGCATCGCACGCCGACTGACATCACCCGGGCGCGACTCGATGCGGCGGTCGAGATTGGCGCGGAAAATGCTCGCGAGATCATGGGCCACCCGATCTGTGGGCCGCGCGATTCACGGCCCAGACCGGTGCGGTAGGCGCTGATCCCGAGACGCTCGGACAGGCATTGACGGCGTTCATCTCACGCGCCACCTAATCTAAGCTTTTCTTGGCCGCATCGCTCAGCGTTTTTCTGACGCCGCCAATGGCTGTCGTGCTCACGCAGGCCGCAGCAGTACGCAGCGCTGCCGCGGGTGACGGCGCTGGGACCTCAAACGACGGCAAAACTGCCGGACGTGTCACTTTGGGCTTCTGCCAGAACATCGAGTAGGCCCCCCAGCCCAAGATGGCTGTCACCAGCACTCCATACAGCGTAATCCGTGGCTTCGGAATCCGCAGTGTCACATGATCGGGCATCGCGTATTCCCAGTCGGCAGTTTGTGCGACACGGTGTGCACGGGATCGAAGGGTGGGCGGCGCGCGGACTGCGCAGGATGCCCATGCCGTGAAGCCACTGGGGTCCTGGTCAGGGCATGTCTAGAGCGGTCGCCAGCCGAGTCGCTCGCGATCGCGCGCCCTCCGATCACGGCCGACCGCCAAACCCGACGGGCTCGACCAATGCCGGCGCCCCGAAGTCGACGACGCGGGCATGGGATGTTTTGAAGTACAGGGTCCAGAATTGCTGCAGCTGTTGGACCTTCTGCTGCTGGTCCACGGGCGTCGATGCGCCAACGGGCTCGGATTGGGCGCTCTCTGCCGGCGGCGCGTGTTGCGCCGCAAGCCACTGCCTGGACTGCTGATCTCCCGCAGCGGCCGCTCGCTTGATCCAGGCAGCCGCGAGCTGCTGATTGCGGGGCACTCCGACACCGTGCAGATAAAGCGCGCCCATGACTCTCATGGCTGCGGGCAAGCCTTCCACGGCCGCCCGGCGGATCAAGGCGGCGCCTGCCGGGGGATTGCGAGCCGCTCCCGATCCTTGCACCAAGTCGAGTCCGGCGGCGAAACTTCCAAACGGGAGTCCCTGCCGGGCCGAGCGCATGAAGTAAGCAAAGGACTTGGCGGGGTCGGCGGTAACGCCGCCCGGCCAGCCGTTCAGGTACAGCTCCCCCAACACAGAGTCCGACAGCGGGTCGTGGATCGCCGCTCCCGCCGTAGCGAACCTGAGCGCCCCGATCTCATGCAAGCAGTAAAGGAGCGTCGCCATGCCCCCGAGGGACGCCGGCTTGCGCAGTGTGCGCAACTGCGCCGGCTGGGTGATTTTGGCCTCACCCGGCTGTTGCTGATGGCAGGCCGTCTCGGCAATCCGCCATGCCAGCAGGTCTTGCTGCGCATCAGGCGTCATCGCGCGACTGCGAGCCGGCATCGTCAGCAGAGCGCTGAGGACAAGAACCGAGATCACACTGGTTATTCTCACGATCCAGCCCTTCCGAAACCCACCGGGCGCACCAGGGCCGGCGCGCCGAAGTCGAGCACCTGCGCGTTGGAAGCTCGGAAGTAAAGAATCCAAAATGATTGCAAACTCTGCACGACTCGCTGCCGGTCTGCGGGCGGCGCGGCGGGCGCAGATTGCGGTGCGGAATGTGCAACAGCGACCTGCTGTGGGTGCTGCAGCTCTTGCAGGCCGACGATCGCGGGCTTGTATCCCTGCGCGGCCGCCTTCTCCCACCAGTAGACGGTTTGCGTGCCACTCTTGGGCAACCCGCCCCAGCCGTGGAGATATGCAGACCCCAAGTTCGACTCCGCCGTCGCATCCCCCTGGGCGGCTGCCTTCTCCCACCAATAGACGGCTTGCGTGGCGCTCTTGGACAGCCCGTCCCAGCCGTTGAAATATGCATTCCCCAGGTTCGTCTCTGCCGGTGCATCCCCCTGAGCGGCTGCCTTCTCCCACCAATAGACGGCTTGCGTGGCGCTCTTGGACAGCCCGTCCCAGCCGTTGAAATATGCATTCCCCAGGTTCGTCTCTGCCGGTGCATACCCCTGAGAGGCTGCCTTTTCGTACCAACCAACGGCCTGCGGAGCATTCTTGGGCAGACCATCTTCACCACGGGAATACTCAATAGCCAAGTCGTATTGCGCTGCCGGTATACCCGCTTCGGCCTCTCGGACGAGCACTGAAAGCGCGGGTGCGTTCTGTGCCTGCGCGCTCGTAATCGGACCGAGGCCACCGATGCCGGCAGTGAAAAGACACAACACCAAGCCCCGTGTCACCAGCCAATCGAACGGTTTGCATCCCGCAGATGTCGGTCGCCTGCGGACACTCACGGAGAGAGTCCCGCTCCGAGCACGAACACCCGCGCGCCGCCGAAGTTCGCGAGCAGCCCTCGAGCGCGTGCCTGCTGCAACATCCCGGTAGGATTCGGTACGCCGGCGCCGAAGTTCGCGAAGCTCGAGTTCTCAAACCCGTCGGTCACCAGAAACAGAACCTTCTCGGCAGCTGCATCTTGGGCGATCACGGGCGCGACGGTCTTCAGGGAGAACAGGATGTCATTGGCCTGATTGGGTCCGGTCGCGGCCGACTGCAGCGCACGCTCCGCGGTCGCATCGGCCATGTGCAATGCGTACAGTGCTTGGCCATGCATACAGCTGTTGAAACCGCCGAGGGATTTCATCGGCACGTTGTCGCGCTCGGTGGCACTCATCGGGTTTTCGATGACGCCCGTGTACAGAACCTGCAGGTAGTGATTGTTCGTGGCGCGGGAGAACTCCGCGATCACGAACTTCGTGGCCGGCCCGAGCGCATGATTGATATTGTCAATGACGGACTTCTGCAGCGCGGGGCTCAAGGCGCCCGCCTGATCGATGAGCACGTACAGCAAACGCTTCGGCGGCGCACTGGCAAAACTGTAGTGGCTCGCCGCGTAACAGCTGGGAATCTGGTTGACCAGCGCGGCCTCGGCGGGCACCGCCGCGCCGAGGAGCAGCAGTAGAGCGGGCACGGCGAACCATGGCTTGTACATGGAGCTCTCCTCGTCAGTCTTTGAACAGGTCTTCGGCCAGGGTTTGCACCCGGGCATGCTCGTCCCTGATCTGATTGAAGAAGTCGAGCAGCTTCATCTGCTCGGCGCTGCCGAGTCCCGCCGATCGCGCCCGGAACCGCGCCTTGCGCGCCGCGGCGTCCCCGAGGGCGTAGATCTCCTGCGCCGCGGCGCGCAATTCCTCATCCGTCGCGCCGATCATTCCCGCGGCCGAAGCCCCTGCGGGCGGCGCGGTCTCGGCGGCCTGCCGAGCGGGGCTAGGGGGTGGCGCATCGGCCTCCTGGATCAGTCCCGCGAGGTCCTCCTGGCGCAGCTTGTCGCCCTGCCTGCGGTTGTAGAACGCCATGAACGAGACGCGGGACGGGCTCTGCGCATACTCGGGGATGTGCTCGGCCAAGTACTGGCGCAGTTCGGCGAGGCGCGACTCGGCCCGATTGAGGTACGGGGAGGCGACGGCGCGGACGTAGGTCTCGTGATGCGACTCTCCGCGGGTGAGTTCAAAAGCCTGCTCGCCATCGCCGAGAAAGGCATGCTGGTACGAAAACAGGAAGCCAGCGCTCTGCGTCATGATGTAAATGAAGGAGAGGAGCGCTGCGGCGCCGAAGCCTTGTCCGGCCTGCTCGCGCCCGATCTCCTGGGCGACCCGGTCGCGCGCCTGCTGCTGCGCTTGCTGGATCGCCGGCGGCAGGGCCGCGGAGTTGCCCGAGCCCATGGCCGCGAACGGGTTGGCGCTTGAGGAGGAGATGCCATGGTGCTCCAGATGCACCACTTGATGGGTTTCTGCTTCCTTGATGCCCTCCCAGCGGATGTAGAAGATGAATGCTAAGGCCGCTGCCAGCACCAGCATCGTCGCGAGCGTCGGCCAGAGCGAGCCGCGATCGTGCGAACCCTTCGACACACGCGCCGCGAAGCGAATCTCGGGCGTCTGTGCCGCGTCCACCTCCTGCGCCATGGACAAAGAGATCGGCCGAATGTGATTGAGCGCGTCTGGATCCTTCTCGCCCACGACGCTCTTGAACAAGGACGCCTTCTTGTAGGATTTGCCCGCGGAGTGCGTGAGGATCAGCATGCCGAAGGCGAAGGCAAACGCAATGATCCAGCCGACGTAGCCGATCTGGGCGGCGGACATCTCCTGCGACACCCAGGGCGCGAGCAGAAATCCCGTGCCTGCCGCCTCGGCGAGGGTGAGTGCGACCAGCAAGACGTGCTGCCAGAGGGCCATCGGACGGGTGTCGCTCTGGTAGGAGTGCACCAGATACGCGTAGGTGTTCTCGAAGACCGGCTTCGAGGAGATGTTCTCACCGAAGGCGGCGTAGTAGTCGTTGCACAGGCGCAGCTCCGGGTCGGGTAACCCGACCGGATCCTCCCGCCAGGCGGTCCCCGCGAGGCTGCGGGTATCGGTCTTGAGCCTCTTGAGCTTGCCGATCTGGCCGAACAGCGGCACGGGGAAGGCGTAGAGGAAGTCGAACAGCTGCGCTTTCATCGCGACACCTTGGCTCTCGGTCTGGCGCGGACGGCGAGCGCAAGGGCGGCATCGCTGCGCTGCGTGGGGTGATTCACTGGCGGATCGCGAACGTGGAGGTCGCCAGATAGCTCCGGCCGATCAGCGGGTAGTAGATCCTCGCTGGCCCACGGCCGGCGTGCGCCGGCACGAACAGATCCAGGCACTGCATCGGGCCGCCGACGAACACGCGGTACAAGGTACCGCGCGGCCCGCGGTAGACGTTGACCGGCGCGAGCCGCGAGAACGTGGGCCGGCGCTCGTGGAATCGCGCGTAGTTCCGATAGATGTCGACCCGCGGATCCGGTATCGGCAAGCCGGAGGATCTCGGCACGTAGGCATCGAGGATTGCCACGAGATTGCCGTGCGGCTCACTCAGCCAGGGGGCGCCATAGAAGCCCGGCACGTCATCGCGAACCGGCAACACCCGTCCCGAGGACAGATTGCGCACCGCGCTCGCGAGATGCGGGCGGTCGCTGGTGCAAGCCCCGATCAGCGCCGGTAGGTCGCCGGCATGGGCTGCGCGAATAAAGCTGAACATCGAACGGCTCCGCAGCCTGCCGAGATCGATCGGCGGCTCTGCGCCCTGCAGCGGCGCCCCCCCGAAATCGTAGGCGCCGGGCGGCAGGCCCGCTCTGCGCGCGGCGGCTGGCGGCGGTGCCGTCGCGGCCACCGCAACCGGCGCGTGAGCGGGGCGCCCATGCTGCACCTTCCACGCCAAGCGCTTGGCGCGCTCCGCGATGCGCCGAAAAAACGAGGCGTCAGGGCTCGCCCGGGGTGGCTCGCCGCCCGCACTTGCCGCCGTGACCCCCGACGCAGCGCCGCGCGCTGCCGATGATTGACTTGCGCGGTAGGTCACACCGGTAAAGTCGGCCGGATTCGCCGTTCTCAGGCTCAGGTAGCGCGTCAGTTGGGTCTGAGAGGCGACGTCCACGATCTGCACGCGACGATTCTCCTGCCGGCCGCGCGCCGTCGAGTTGCTTGCGACGGGCAGCGCATCTCCCGCACCTTGATAATAGATGTCGTAGCCCGGCACGCCGCCGGCGGCGAAGATCGCGGCGACCACCCGGGCGCGCTCCTCGGACAAGCGCTCCGCCCAGAGCGGGTCCGACGTTTGGGCCGCGTGCGCCACGATCAGCACCTTGCGGTGCTCGGCGGCGGCGATGGCCTGGGGCGGCGCCTTCGGGCCGAGCGAGGTGACCAGTTCGCGTGGGGTGTATTGCGCGGCGATCTGCTCGAGATCGCCGCGGGCCCCGGGTGCCAAGCGCGCCGAATGCGGCTCGAAGATCACGTTCTGATCCTGTATCTGCACGTCGAGCCCTAGCGTGTGCTTGCCGCTCACCCCGAGCTTCGCCGGCGTGATGGTGGAGCTGGCGAGTTTGAGGTGATCCTTCTGTGCGATCCGGTACAGCGTGCAGCGACGCACGTCCATGCTGTGGCCGATCAGGCCCCCGATGGTTGCGCCGACGGCCGCCCCGACCAGCGTGCCCTTGTCGTTCTTTTCGACATGATGACCGACGAAGGCGCCGACCAGTGCGCCGGTCACAATTCCGATGTCACCGGAGTTGTTCGAGCAGGGATTGGGATTGTCGAAGAGATCGGTGACTTGGTGCTGCATCGTGGCCAGAAACTGCGGCTCATGTACCCCCGAACTCGTCACGCAGCCGCTCAGGACGAGCAGCACGGCGCCGCAGAGGAAGGCCCGGATCCGCGCTCTCATCGCTCCCCCCGACTGCGACCGATCGAACTGACTGCATCGACTGCGCTCTGCGTTCGCAACGTCGGCATTACCCGGCACCTCGCGTTGTTCTGCTTTTGGCGCGTCCCTGCCGATACATACCCTCGTATGCTTGCGGACAGTGGCTTCGCGGGCAACCCCCCCAAACGGGGGGATCCACGTTGCGCTGCGGGATGCAAGTATCGAGCACCGTAAGTGATCGATAGCCGGGAGACCCCCGTGGGCAAGTGTTGGGTATCCGCAATGCTCGTGCTGCTGACGATGATCCCTGCGGTCAGAGCGCAGCAGCCGAGCGATCCATTCAGTGGCCAGGTCGTGCGTGCCACGCAGTCTCCGGGGGGGCTCAGCGCGCTGCTCGGTGTGACGCTGCCAGCGCCCCACCTGCCATCGGCCTTGGCCGCAGCTCTCGCCCAAGCGCCGCCGGCCGTCATCGCCCTCGCCCACTCGCCGCCGGCCGGCGCGCCGGCGGGGGCGGAGCTCTCAACCGCAGCGACGTGGCGGCAGGCGATCCGCGAGAACCACCTCGGCGTCGAGTACGATAAGGGTATCGGCGAGCCGCAAAGCGTCGCCCTGGGCGCCTACTGGTACGGCCAAGCAGCACGCCACGGCTATGCCAAAGCGCAATTCAACCTTGCGGGTGACTACTACCACGGACGCGGTGTGCCGCAAAGCTACGCCAAAGCCAACGCCTGGTTCAGAGTTGCCGCCCGCCAGGGCTACAAATGGGCCGAGTGGTCGCTGGGGCGGGATGAGTACTACGGTCGCGGCGGCCCAAAAAACTGGCCGCGTGCGCTCTATTGGCTCAAGCGGGCCGCGGCCTACGGCCTACACACTACGGAGCTCGATGCGCTGCAGGTCTGGCAGCGCCAGCGCCGCGAGCGCGCCGAGGCACGGGCAGTGCCGCCCTCGAACGGCTGCACCAGCCAGAGCGGGCCGCGGCAGCTCACGGTGATCGACGAATCTCCAGATGCGAAGCGAATCACCGAGGTCGACATCGACCGCAGCCCCTCGCCGTTGTTCGGCGCGAACGAATACCTCGCGCCCGGCCAGGGGATGGTCTTCCCTACCTTTCCGTACGCGGCCGACCCCGAAAACTACACCGTCACGCTGGTCGGGATTTTTCACTCCTTCCTCTACCGTGTCCGGTCCTGCAATCAGATGACGATCGTCTTTCGACAGTAGGGGCGGCGATCCGATATCGCGCGTGCGCATTTGTCATCGGCGCACCGCTTCAGTACATTCGAGCGCAGAGCGCATCGGGGCGGGTTCTTCGTCCGGGGAGGCGGCGGACCACTAACCGAGCCAGAGGCGCCCCGATCACGTCGACAAAGAAGAATCGCATGCACGTCCTGCTGGTGGATGATCACGCCTTGTTCCGCGGGGGCTTGCGGCTACTGCTTGCCTCGCTCCGTCCGGAGGTGCGTTTCCTCGAAGCCGCGAACATCGAGGAGGCCCTGGCGCAGGCGCGCGAGCATCAAGACCTGCGGCTCTGTCTGCTCGATCTAGACCTGAAACAAGATCACGGACTGCCGGCCATTGGCCAGATCAGACAGTGCGCGCCCAATGCCGCCGTCGTGATCGTCTCGGCGGCAGATGATCCGGTCACGATTTGCGCATGCATCGATGCAGGCGCCATGAGCTACATCACCAAGAGCGCCTCGCCGCAAGTATTGACGCTCGCCCTGCGGCGCGTGCTCGATGGGGAGGTGTTCCTGCCGCGCAGCCTTCGGGCCGAGACAGGCGGGTCTGTGACTCCCGCGCCCGCCCTGAGCCCGCGCCAGCAGCATGTGCTCGCGGGCCTCAACCGGGGCCTCTCGACCAAGTCGATCGCGCGGGAACTGGCGATCTCCGAGCACACCGTCAAGGAATACCTCTCTGAGATCTTCCGGCTCCTCGGGGTCCACAACCGCACCGAGGCGGTCATCACGGCGAGCCGGCTGCGCCTGCGCCCTTATGATTGAGCGCGCCTGTCTCGATCGCCAACAGCGTGTGGAGCTGCGCGACGAGCTGCTCACGCTGCACGCTCGCATTCTGCTGCGCATGCCGCTTTTCGAGCTGGCACTGATCGGTGCGGTCGCTTGGATCGTACTGCCCGACGTCGCGTTATCCGAGTTTCTCGTGTGGGCGGGATTCGCACTCGGTGTCGAGTGCGTCCGCGCCGCGACGGCGCGCTGGGCGCTGGTGCGCCTCGCGAGTGACCCACCGCAGCACCTCCATCACGTGTTTGTCGCGTTGGACGGGGCTGCGGGGCTCGCGACCGGATCGGCGGCCGTGTTGTTCGTGGCGCACATTCCGTTGCTCTCGCAGGCACTCCTGGAGACGACGCTGTATACCGTCGCCGGGGCGGGCATCGCCGTCGCGGTGTCCTCCAAGCGCATGTTGGCCGCCTATTCCTCGCTGGTGTTGATCGGTGCCGCTACGGGCTGGAGTATGGCGAATCCGGGGAAAGCGGCGGTGGTGATCGTCCTCACCGTCGTGTACTGGCTGTTCCTCATCGGCGTGTCGGCAGACAGCGAGCGGCTGCTGCGACGTTCCATCGACATTCGCCGCCAGCGCGATGCGGCGGTGGACCAGCTCGAGCGGCGCAATCAGGAGATGCAGGAGGTGGCCGCGCGCGCCGAGCGCGCGGCGCTCACGCGCGCCCGCGTGCTCGCGGCAGTGAGCCACGATCTGCGCCAGCCGCTGCACGCGCTGTCCGCCTACAGTGCGGTGCTGCTCGCCAATCCGAGTGCCCAGACGCTGCAGGAGGCCGGCCACAACATCGATTCTCTGGTGCGGGCGCTCGGGGAGATTCTGGGGGAGCTGTTCGACCTGTCGCGACTGGCGACGGGGGGATACCGGCTGCAGCATGAGCCGTTCGCGCTCGATCGGTCCGTGGCGGGCGTGTGCGCGGAGTTCGCGGCCGCCGCCGCAGCGAAGGGCCTTGCGCTCAACTGGGAATTGGATCCCGTGGAGCTGATCGGCGATGCGAGCGCGATCGGGCGGATCGTGCGCAATCTGCTCGACAACGCGATCAAGTATACCGAACGAGGCGAGGTACGCGTGACGCTGGCACCGGTCGCAGGTGAAGCGATTCTCGAGGTGTGCGACACGGGCCGAGGCATCGCCGCTGGTGAGCACCAGCGCATCTTCGAGGAGTTCTATCAGATCGAAGGTGTGATCGAAGACCATCCGCAGGGCGTCGGTCTCGGCCTCTCGATCGTGAAACATCTGTGCGAGCTGATGCGCGCGCGGATCGAGCTTTGCTCGAGCCTCGGGGCAGGTACCCGGTTCACGGTCGCGATGCCCGGTGC
This sequence comes from Pseudomonadota bacterium, assembly GCA_021851405.1. GTDB lineage: Bacteria > Pseudomonadota > Gammaproteobacteria > Steroidobacterales > Steroidobacteraceae > 13-2-20CM-66-19. The sequence goes on along the minus strand of JAJZDW010000044.1, from coordinate 1,686 downwards.
CCGCGCCGGCATTGGTGCGGCAGCGGTTTTGCGCTCGATCGAGGGCGGCCGCGAGTCCTGGCGCGGTGCGCGGGCCTACGTGGTCGATGACGATCCGGCGGTACGCACCAGCATGCAGGTGCTGCTGACACTCTGGGGCTTCGAGGTGCACTGCGCCGGCTCCGCAGCCGAAGTTGCGGTGCTCATCGCGAAACGCGGCCGACCCGATCTGTTGCTAATCGATCAGAGGTTGCCGCACGCACAGGAGGGTGCCGCCGTCGCGGCGCGCGCATGCGCTGCCCATGGCGAGTTCCCGGTCTTGGTCATCACGGGCGAGAGTGGGGAGTGTGCGTTGCGCAGTGCCCGGGAGCATGGCTACACGGTGCTGCAGAAGCCGGTTCCGTTCGATACTCTGTATGCGGCCGTGAGCACGGCCATGCAGCGATCTCCCTCGGCATAGCCGAGCGCGCCGGTCGGATCTCCATACTGCTGCGCGGTCGCGGCGGCGGTGTCCTGGACGCTCGCGCAGATACCGTCCGCTTGCACGATGACTTGCTGCATCTGCATGACGGGGGCGGTCAACCGCCCCCAGAACTGCAACGGCATCGTGCCGAGGTTTATCGCCTGGTTCGCGAGCATGCTGATCTTCTGCTCGGTTTGCATCACGACCTGCTCGAGGAAGGTCGCGTCGGCCACCTCCGACACCGCCCGGGCGGGCGGCACGGCGGACGCAAGGATGAGCGTGGCCGCCGCAGCCGCGGCGGCGCACTGAATAGGAATGTGATGACGCATATGACTATCTCCTACTCGTCGATGGCGGCTGCGACTGCGCGATAGTCGGCGAGCGCCGCCTGCGCCGCGTCGCGGCCCGTGAGCAACGCGGACATTTCAGCCAATCGGACCGCCCGGATCTCGTCATCGGGCAATCCCGCCAGTGCCTCGATGCTGCCGTAGCGACGCACAAGCGGATGCACGGGGTCGTAGAGCGGCGACTCGTATCACCGGCGTGCAGAGTCGTGCGGCCGCCTGACGGGCGACGGTCCGCGCCGCGCGAGTGATATCGCCGTCGCGCACAGCAGAGTCATCGCGCACGCGATTCCACACCGCTCTCACCGAGGGGCGGAGCGCGTCGCGGAGCTGCGCGAGCAGCCAGCGCAGGCCGGCGACGGACTTTCCATCTACGAGCCGCGGCACGACGAGCCTCAGCCGGGGCAGACAGGCTCGTGTCCTGACGCGCGACGAGCGCGAGTGCGGCTAACGCGTCCGCGGTGTCCTCGACGGCGACATCGAGGATGACGTGGCCGGCCGGCGCCGCGAAAACCCGCGCCGCCAATCCGTCGCGATCGAGCACGTCCGTCTCCTCCCCGCTGGCGGAGTGAGTCTCGAGGGTACTCATCGCGCCACCGGTGGCGGGCGCCAGGACGTGCCGGGCTATGGTGGTCTTGCCGCAGTTGCCCACTGCAGCAAGTGCGGCGAGGGTCATATGGACAGATGCAGAGGTCTGAAGTGGTCTCTACGCCGCAGACCTCTTAGACGGAGTTTGATCGACGTGTTGCATTCTGCGTGCGTACTCGTTGGGGGACTATTGAGTCTTGCGTAAGTACGTGACCATGTCAAAACATCTCCGCCTGTTTCCAGAATGCGGTCACGAGCGTGGCACGTCGCTGCATCGAGCGCAGGTTCCTGCGAGCGCGCTGGGCGAGATCG
>JAJZDW010000009.1 GCA_021851405.1 Pseudomonadota bacterium | reverse complement strand
GGCAGCCGGCGAGCGGTGCGGCGCGCTGCCAGATCTCCTCGGTGATGAACGGCATGATCGGGTGCAGGGCGCGCTGCAGCGCCTCGAGGACTTCCGCCAGCGTGCGCCGTGCGCCGCGCTGCGCCGCGGCGTCGGCCGTCTCGGCCTGCAGCACCGGTTTGGTCAGCTCCAGATACCAGTCGCAATACTCGTACCAGGTGAACTCGTACAGTGCGTTGGCGGCGTAATCGAAGCGGTACTCGCCGAGCGCCCTTTCCACCGTCGCGAGCGCCCGCCCGAAGCGCGAACGGATCCAGCGGTCGGCCACCGAGAGGTGCGCCTCGGCGTGCAGGTCATCCTGTTCGCCCATCAGCGTCACGAAGCGCGCGGCATTCCACAGCTTGTTGCAGAAGTTCCGGTAGCCGGCGACGCGGGCCAGATCGAAGCGGATGTCGCGGCTCGGGGACGCGAGGGCCGTGAACGTGAAGCGCAGCGCGTCCGTGCCGTGCGCGGGGATCCCGTCCGGGAATTGCTTGCGCGTGGCCTTCTCGATGCCGGGCCGCTTCTGCGGCTGCATCAGTCCGCTGGTGCGCTTCTCGATCAGCGTCGGCAGGTCGATGCCATCGACGATGTCGAGCGGATCGATGACGTTGCCCTTGGACTTGGACATCTTCTCGCCGGACTCGTCGCGGATCAGTCCGTGGATGTAGATGTCGCGGAACGGCACGTCGCCCATGAACTTCAGGCCCATCATCATCATCCGGGCGACCCAGAAGAAGATGATGTCAAAACCGGTGAGCAGCACCGCGGTCGGGTAGTAGCGCGAGAGCTCCGGCGTGCGTTGTGGCCAGCCGAGCGTCGAGAACGGCCACAGCGCCGAGGAGAACCAGGTGTCGAGCACGTCCGGGTCCTGACGCAGCGCCGTTTCAACGCCGAGTCCGTGTCGGGCGCGCACGTCCTGCTCGCTGCGTCCCACGTAGACCTTGCCCTGCTCGTCGTACCAGGCTGGGATGCGATGGCCCCACCACAGCTGGCGGCTGATGCACCAGTCCTTGATGTTGCGCATCCACTCGAAGTAGGTCTTCGCCCAGTTCTCGGGGATGAAGCGCGTGCGGCCGCTCTCGACGGCCTCGATGGCCGGCGCGGCAAGCGGGGCGATCTTCACGTACCACTGATCGGTGAGATAGGGTTCGAGCACCGCGCCGCTGCGGTCCCCGCGCGGCACCATCATCTTGTGGGCCTCGGTGCGCTCGATCATTCCGGCGGCCTCGAGCTCCTCCAGCACTCGGCGACGCGCCTCGGTGCGCTCAAGGCCGCGCAGCCGCGGCGGCGCGTTCTCGTTCAATTCCGCGCGCGGTGTGAAGATATTGATCTGCTCGAGGTGATGGCGCAGTCCGATCTCGTAGTCGTTGAAGTCATGTGCCGGTGTGATTTTGACGCAGCCGGAGCCGAAGGCGGCATCCACGTAGCTGTCGGCGATGATCGGAATCAATCGCTCGACGATCGGCACGCGGACCTGCTGGCCGATCAGGTGACGATAGCGTTCGTCGTCCGGGTTGACGGCGATGGCGGTGTCCCCGAGCAGCGTCTCCGGTCGGGTGGTGGCCACCACCACGTGACCGCTGCCGTCCTCGAGCCGGTAGCGCAGGTGCCACAGGTGCCCGTCCTCCTCGGCGCTCTGCACTTCCAGGTCCGAGAGCGCCGTGAGCAGCACCGGGTCCCAGTTGACCAGGCGCTTACCGCGGTAGATCAGCCCTTCCTCGTGCAGGCGCACGAACACTTCGATGACCGCCTGCGAGAGCCCGTCGTCCAGAGTGAAGCGCTCGCGCGACCAGTCGACCGAGTCGCCGAGCCGGCGCATCTGCGCGGCCATGGTGCCGCCGGACTGTCCCTTCCACTGCCAGACGCGCTCGAGGAACGCCTCGCGGCCGAGGTCGGTGCGATGCAGGCCCTGCGCCTCGAGCTGCCGCTCGACCACCATCTGCGTGGCGATGCCGGCATGGTCGGTCCCCGGCTGCCACAGCGTATCGTTGCCGCGCATGCGGTGGTAGCGGGTGAGCAAGTCCATCAGGGTGTGATTGAACGCGTGCCCCATGTGCAGCGTGCCGGTCACGTTCGGCGGCGGAATCATGATGCAAAACGGTGCGCCGTGGCCCGAGGGAGCGAACCAGCCGTTCGATTCCCAGCGCGCGTAGATTCGCCGCTCGATCTCATGCGGCGCGTACACTTTATCCATGGTTCTCGGGAGGCTCTTGCACAGCGGTCGGGATGCCGATTATAGGGCGGCTACGCGCCGCGCAGCGTGTGCGTCACCGGCTCGCAGCCGAGCTGCCGGTAGGCGCGAAAGCGCGCCCGCGCGGCCTCGCGTTGCAGTGGCTCGGGCGCGATGATCTCCGCGACCCGCTCGGCCGCCGCGGCGCTCGGGGGCGGCTCGGGGGCGGTGGCCAGGTTGATCAGCACGCCGATGGGCCCGGCGGGATGTGCCCCGGCGCTGAGCAGCACCGGGGCATCGTGCCCGCCATCGACCCACTCGTGCGGCACGAAGCTGGTGTCGGAGAAGGTCCACAGCAGCTCATCGAGCCGCGTCAGTTCCTCTTTGTCGCCGTGCCAGATCAGCACGCGCTGGCCCGTCTGATAGGCCTTCTCGGCGAGGCGGCAGGCGACCTTCAGCCGCCCCGACGTGCCCGGCTCACTCAGAATGTAGAAGTCCGCGCGCAACGCGTCGCTCTACCACTGCGCGCGGCGCAGCAGGAAGTCCGCCAGCAGCGCGGTCGGCCGACCGGTGCTGCCCTTGTGCGCGCCGCCCTGCCAGGCGGTGCCGGCGATGTCCAGGTGCGCCCAGCTCATCCCGCGGGTGAACTTGGCGAGAAACGCCCCGGCCGTGATCGCGCCGCCGTCGCGCCCGCCGATGTTGGCGAAGTCGGCGAAGTTGCTCTTCAGCTGCTCGCCGTACTCCTCGGTGAGCGGCAGCGCCCAGGCGCGATCATCGGCGCGTACGCCGGCCTCGACGAGTTCGCGTACCAGTGCCTCATCGGTGCCCATGGCGCCGGAGTGATGATGGCCGAGGGCGATGACGCACGCGCCGGTGAGCGTGGCGAGATCCACGAGCGCAGCGGGCTTGTAGCGGCGTGCGTAGTGCAGCGCATCGCACAGCACCAGCCGGCCCTCGGCGTCGGTGTTGAGGATCTCGACGGTCTGGCCGGAGGCGCTGGTGACGATGTCGCCGGGCTTGATGGCCTTGCCGTCGGGCATGTTCTCCACCGCCCCGACGATGCCGACCACGTTCAGCGGCAGCTTCACGCGCGCGGCGAAGGCGAGCGCGGCGAGCACCGCCGCTGCGCCGCTCATGTCGTATTTCATCTCGTCCATCTCCCCGGAGGGCTTGATGGAGATGCCGCCGCTGTCGAAGGTTACGCCCTTGCCGACCAGCACCACCGGTGCCTGGCCGCTCTTGCCGCCTTTGTGCTCGAGCACGATCAGTCGCGGCGGCTCGGCGCTGCCCTGGGCGACGGCGAGCAGGCAGCCCATCTTCTCCCGTCGCAGCGCCGGCTCATCGAGCACCCGTGCGCTGAGCGAGCGGTGCCGCCGCGCCAGGCCGCGGGCCTGCTCGGCCAGGTAGCGCGGCGTGCAGATGTTGCCGGGCAGATTACCGAGATCGCGCTGCAGGGCGGCCGCCTCGCCGATCGCCTGTCCGTGCGCGAGACCGCGCTCGAGCGCCGCGGCCGAGGCGCGCGTGGCCGGGCCGGCCAGCACTTGCGCGAGCGGGGCGGGCTTCGCCTTCTTGCCGCTCTTGAGGTCATTGATGCGGTACAGCGTGCGCACGGTCAGTTCGGCCACGGCACGCCCGACGTAGTAGTCATCGAGCGTCTCGTCCGTCGGCCGCTCGAGCGCCACTGCCGCGCTCTTGACTCCGGTGCGGGCCAGCGCCGCGATGGCCGCCGCCAGTGCCTTGCGCCAGCTGCGGCGGGTGAAGGTCGCGCGCGCGCCCAAACCGGTGAGCAGCACGCGCCGCGCGCTGAGTCCCGGCAGATCCCCGAGCAGCAGCGTCTCCCCGGCATGTCCCGGAAAATCCCCGCGCGCGAGGAGCTTGCCGAGCCGCCCGCCGGCGACCGAGTCGATGTGCCGCGCCGCCTCGGTGAGGGCATTTTCCTCAAAAATGCCGACGATCAGGCAATCCACCTCGAGGGGGGTGATGCTCTTGCTCCAGGTCTCGAACCGCATTCCGCTTCTCCCGTCGACCGGCCCGGGCCGGTGAACTGTGTGTGCCCGCGCGCCGCGCCATTGAGCTGCGCCACTTGCTGCTTTATCTTCACTACCGCTGCGTTCCGCCCGGTGTTGTGTGCCCCGCGGCGCGCGCGGGCAGTGTAACTCAAGCCGGGATTCCGGCGGGCGGGCTCCTCGGGTGGGAAAAATCATCGGTCGTTACGTATTGCGCGAGGTTCTGAGCGCCTGGCTGCTGATGATGGCGGTGCTGCTGATCATCCTGACCGCCTACGAGGTCGGGGCAGTGCTCGAGCGGGCGGCGGCCAGCCAGTTCCCCCAGGGGGTCATCGTACGGCTGATTTACCTCGGACTGCTGCAATACGTGAGCCTGGTGGCGCCCATGGCGCTGCTGCTCGGGATCATCTGGGCGTTCGGCCGGCTCTACCACGACAGCGAGATGGCTGCGGCACTCGCCTGTGGGGTGCGCCCGGCGATGCTCTACCGCCCGGTGATCGCGCTCGCAGTGCTGGTCGCCGCGGGGCTCGCGGCGGTGACGCTGGTGCTGGCGCCGCGGGCCACCTTCCAGGCCCTGACGCTGCGCGACAAGGCGATCCGCGCCGGGCAGTTCGCGCCGCTCGAACCCGGACAGTTCCGCTCCTTCGGCGGCGGCAGCGCCGTGGTGTACGCCCAGCAGGTCGAGCCGAACGGCGCACTCGGCAATGTGTTCATCGAGCGCACCCGCGGCAGCACGGTGGAGGTGGCGGTGGCCAACCAGGCGCGCCACACCGTCTCCCCGGACGGCACCACCCAGACCATCGAGCTCTACCACGGAGAGCGCTTCGAGGGCGTGCCGGGCAGTGCGCAGTTTCGGATCATGCGCTTCGCCGAGCACACCGTGCCGATCCCGATGCCCGCGGTGAATCAGGTGGTCACAGATCTTGATGCCGCGCCGACCGCGGCGCTGTACGCCTCGAGCGATCTGCGCCAGCAGGCGAAGCTGCAGTGGCGCATCGCGCTGCCGCTGATGTGCCTGGTGCTCGCCATCGTGGCGCTGCCGCTGGCGCGGCTCAGACCCCGCCAGGGCCGCTATGCGCGCGTGTGGGTGGCGCTCGTGCTGTACGTGGTGTACCTGAACCTGCTCTCGGCCGGCGAGGAGTGGCTCGGGCATGGGCAGATCCCGTTGCTGCTCGGGCTCTGGTGGGTGCATGTCGTGGTCATTCTGTTCGCGGTGGCGATGATGCGCGGCCCTGAACTGGCGAGTCGGATGCGCATTCTCGGGGCGCGCGCATGAGCATTCTGGATCGCTACGTGGTGCGGGCCATCCTCGGCTCGGTGCTGCTGGTGCTGACAGTGTTCCTGGTGCTCGGCGGGCTGTTCGCCTTCATCAGCCAGCAGGGCGACATCGGCGTCGGTCACTACACGCTGCTCGATGCGCTGTGGTTCACTCTGCTGAACCTCCCCCAGCAGGCCTACCAGCTGCTGCCGATCACGGCGATGATGGGCTCGCTGCTCGGCCTCGGTGCGCTCGCCCGTGGCAGCGAGATCGTCGTGTTGCGCGCCACCGGGATGTCAGTGGCGCGCCTCGCCGCAGCGGCGCTGATTGCCGCGGTGGTGCTGATCGCCCTCGAAGCGGTGGTCGGGGAGTTCGTGGCCCCGCAGCTGCAGGAGGCGGCTAATCAGCAGCGCGCCTTCAGTCAATACGGCACCATCAGTTTCGGGGGTGGCACCGGCGCGTGGGTGCGCGATGGGGATCTGATCCTGAACGTCGCGCGCCAGTCGAGTTCGCGTCAGTTCGGCGGCATGCAGGTGTTTCAGCTCTCCCCGACGCACCAGCTGCTGGCGGTCGGACATGCCACGCGCGCCACCGCGGCCGGCCACGACCGATGGCTGCTCGATCACTATACGGCCTCGCATTTCGCGGGAGACCGCGTGACGGTGCGCGAGCCGGGTCGCAAGGTGCTGCACTCGGATGTCTCGGCGAGTTTTCTTGGTTTCACCGTGCAGGACCCGGAGCAGATGACGCTGCGCTCGCTGTGGCAGCTGATCGGCTACCTGCACACCAATTCGCTCGATGCCGGCCAGTACGAGTTTGCGTTCTGGTCGCGCATCGCGCGCATGTTCGCGATCGCGTTCGCGGTGCTGCTTGCCGTGCCCTTCGTGCTCGGCTCGATGCGCTCAGCCGGCGCCGGGGCGCGCGCGATGCTCGCGCTCGCCATCGGCATCGGCTTTTTCCTCCTGCAGCGGCTCATCGAGAGCGGCACCATCGTCTTTCACCTCAATCCGGTGATCGTCGCGTGGCTGCCGACGGCGCTGCTGGCGACCGTGACGCTCCTGCTGCTCGCCCGCGCCCGCTGAGCGGCCGGCTCAGGCCGCCGGCTTGCGCACACTCGCCGCAGGTCCGGCGAGCGGCTGCAACCATTCGGTGAGGGGCTGGAAGATCTGCCGATAGCGGTAGCCGGGAATGCGGTATTGCCAGCCGCGCACGCGTGCCGCCAGGCGCGCCGCCGTCGGCGCGCTCTTCGCCCCCACGGCGCGCACGGTGAGCTCAATGTAGTGCGGTCCCTTCTGCGCCGCCTGGAAGCCGCTCACCGTTACCCGCAGGCCCGCGAAGGTCGTGAACACGGCGCTCGAGAGCGGCATGCCGGGCGGCGGCGGGGCGGCCTTGCGCACATCGTTCAGCGTCAGATTGGAGAGCGCGCTGGCGAGCGCATCAGCGGCGCCAGGACCGCTGAGTGTGCGTCCGGGTGGAATGCCGAACACGTGAAACTGGGCTACCGTCGGCGCGGTCCGCGCGATGCGATACGGGCGCTCGCGCGCGAGGCGCTCCTCGACGCTGCGCACCTGTGGGTGTTTCAGGTCGATGATGATCGGGCTCAGCCACTGCGCCGGCTTCGCCTCGGCCATCACCAGCGGCGCGGCGAGCAGGCTCTGCGGGTGGCCGACGAGGCGCACGTACGCGCCGCTGCCGCCGTCACTGTGCCCGACGATCAATGACCAGGTGTGCGCCGGGCTCACCAGGTCGATGCGCACGCCGCTCGCACCGGCGACGTTCGGGGATTGCACGCCGAGGGCCGCATACTGAGCCGCGAGGCGGGTCTTGCGCGCAACCGCCTTGAGATTACCGAGATCGATCAACAGTTTGCGCAGCTTGCCGGAGTCAGCCGGATAACCGCGCTGCTTGACCTGCCAGTGCCGGGCACCTTTGAGCAGCGTGACGTGCTGCCCGCCGGCGCCGCGGATGCGCACCTCGGTGAGCGCATTGAGGTGCGCTTCGAGTCCGGGCAGCACCGGGGTGCCGGCGATCGATGCGCTGCCTTCTTGCGCGCGGCGCGAGACCCAGATCGCCACCAGTAGCACCGCGAGGCTGACGACGAACAGGATGGCCAGATGGCGTTGCTTCATGACTCGCTCCCGGAGTGCTGGCGCGCGCGGCGGCGGCGGCGCAGCGCCGCACCGGCGAGCGCCGCCAGCGCGAACACTGCCGGCATGACGATGATGTTGATGACCTTCAGTTCCGTGCCGAGCGCATCGATGCTGCGCACCAGCCCGGCCTGCACGGCGCGCAGGCGCTGGCGGATCGTGACCCGCTCGGTCTCGAAGTGCTCGATCTGCTGCTCCTGCGCCGGGGTGAGGATCAGCGTCGACTTGTGGTTGCGCTCGGTCTGCAGCAGCGTCAACTGCCGCTCGGTCTGCTGCAGCTGCGCCTGCAGCCGCTGCTGCTGCGCTCGGTAGCGCGCCTCGGCGGCGCGGCGCAGTGCCGCGACCCGGGTGAACGGTCGGGTGAATCCGGCTTTGGCGCGCACGCTGATCAGATCGTCACTGCCGCCGAGGTTGTCGAGCGAGTTCAGCAACAGATTGCCGTTGCTCGCCCAGGTCTGATCGATGGTCTGACCGAACAGGTTGAGGTGACGCACCCAGAGGTAATCCGAGAGCAGGTCCGAGTCGGCGAACACCACCAGCTGCAGCGGCTTGAGTGCTTGGGTGAGCACCTGCGTGCCGGCGGGCAGTTTCACCCCGGCGGGCGGTCCGTGCGGATAGGCGCTCTTGACCTTGCCACTGACGCGGGCGGCGAACACATAGCGCTGGCCGGTCGGTTTGAAGCCGCGCAGCACGCTCGACGGATCGGTGAGGCCGGAGAGCGACTGCGTCGCGAGCGGCATGGCATCGGCGCTGCTCCACAGCAGTGGCCGGAAGCTCGTGCCGGCGCCCTTCAGCGCGCTCAGGTATCCGGCCGTGGAGAGGTTGACGTTGGACAGACCGGAAGTGATCACATCGTGGCGCGCCATCTGCGCGCGCCCCAGACCGATGATCAGCGGATCGAGGCGGGGCATGCCGTTGGCGCCCGCGACGTTGAGTGCGAGCGAGCGATCGGCGATGACCTCATTGGGATTGAAGCGCACGCCCCAGGAGGCGAGCAGCGGGTCGAGGTCGGTACTGCCGGGCTGCGGCGGGCTGCCAGGGGTCACGGCCGACTCGGCCAGCGGATCGACGAAGGCGATGATGTGACCGCCGGCGAGCGCGTACTGGTCGATGGCGAAGCGGGTCGCCGCGGAGAGGTGCCGCGGGTCGACGAGCACGAGCACGCGCGTGCCGGTGGGAATCCTTGTGGCATCGGGCTGCAGCGTGTGCAGGTCGTAGAGCTGTTCGGCCTGACGGTAGGCGAGCCAGGGCTGGCGCATCTGTCCGCTCTGCGGGTCGAGGCCGCCGCTCATCGGCAGGCTCGAGTACCACTCGATGCGGGGCTTGGTCGGATGGGCGAGCTGGTAGATCAGCTTGGCGATGTCGTATTCGAGGAAGCGCTGTTTGCGCAGATCGAAGAACGGAATCGCCTGGCGACCGTTGGTGGCATTCGTGCCGGCGAGGCCGAAGTAGAACTTGCTGCCGGCATCGTTGACCGGCGTGCCGCGCACGCCCAGCTCCGCGGCACGGTCTTCCTCGACCGAGTAGGGGCGTGGATCGATGATGTGCAAGCGGATCTTGCCGTCGGCATCGGCGGCGATCTCGCGCAGGAAGTTCTCCACGTGATCGCCGTACGCGCGCAGCTGCGGGACGCCGTCCGCGGTCTTGCGCGAGTAGAAGAAGTACAGGTCGATCGGCTCGTGGATGCCCTTGAGGATGCGCCGCGTGCCGCGCGAGAGCGTGTACAAGTGATGCTGCGTCAGATCGAGCTGAGCGCCCGCGAGCGTGTAATTGAAGATGATGGTCAGCCCGATGAGCAGCAGCGCGAGCGCACCCACCGAACCCCAGCCTAGCGTCGAGCGTTTCATCATGCCGCGCTCCTAGTCCGCTTTGCGCAGGTCGACTGCGACCGTGGTGGTGAACAGAAAGAACCCGATCAGCATGACGAAGTACAGCACGTCGCGCAGCTCGAGTACCCCGCGCGTGATCGATTGGAAATGTGTCAGCAGCGAGAGTGAGGCGATCGCCTCGATCAGCGTCTGGGGCGCCCAGCCACGAAACGCATCGAGCACCATCGGGTAGCCGGCGAGCAGCAACACGAAGCAGGCGAAGACCCCGAGAATGAACGCCACCACCTGATTGCGTGTCAGTGCCGACATGCACGAGCCGATGGCGAGGAAGCCACCGGCGAGCAGCAGGCTGCCTAAGTAGGAGGCGAAGATGACTCCGTTGTCGGGGCTGCCGAGATAGTTGACCGTGATCCAGATCGGGAAGGTGAGCGCGAGCGCCAGGCCGGTGAACAGCCAGGCCGCCAGGTACTTGCCGAGCACCGCTTCCCACACCTTGACCGGCAGGGTCATCAGCAGCTCAATGCTGCCGGATTTGCGCTCCTCGGCCCACAGCTTCATGGTCAGGGCCGGGATCAGGAACAGGTACAGCCAGGGGTGAAACATGAAAAACGGGCGCAGATCGGCCTGGCCGCGCTGGTAGAAGGCGCCGATGTAGAACGTGAAGGCGTTCGCCAGCACCAGGAATATGATGATGAAGACATACGCCAGCGGCGTCGCGAAATAACTCGCGAGCTCGCGGCGCAGGATCAGTGCCACGTTGCGCATCGGTCCCCCAGCATGTGCCCTCAGGCGGTGATGGTGCGAAAAACTTCGTCGAGGCGTCCGGATTCCAGGTGCAGCTCCTTCAGCTGCAGACCCTGCTGCACCGCGAGCGTCGCGACCTCCTGCAGGATCATCGCCCCGGCGCGCGGCAGCGCCGTGAGGCGCGCCTCGCGCTCGGTCACCTCGACCTGCTCGACCTGCGCGAGTCCGGCAAGCGCCGCGCGGGCCGTCTCGAGCTGCTCGGCGCGCGCCAACTGCAGCGACACCGCATTGTGGTAGCGCGAGCGGCTGGTCAGCTGCAGCGGCGTGTCATCGGCGACGATCCGGCCGCGCGCGATGATGATCGCGCGCGTGCAGACCGCGGCCACCTCCTCGAGGATGTGCGTCGAGATGACGATGATCTTCTCGTGGGCCATCTCCTCGATGAGCGTGCGGACCTCGTACTTCTGGTTCGGATCGAGCCCGTCGGTGGGCTCATCGAGGATCAGCACCGGAGGGTCGTGCATGATGGCCTGCGCCAGTCCGACTCGGCGCCGAAATCCCTTCGAGAGCGTCTCGATCTGCCGTTCGAGCACGCTCGCGAGTTGCAGCCGCTCGATGACGTAGTCCAGGCGGGCACGCTTGCGTGCGCCCTCCAGGCGGCGCAGCTCGGCGATGAACGCCAGAAATGCGCTGACGCGCATCTCGCCGTAGCACGGAGCGCCCTCGGGCAGGTAGCCGACCGACTGGCGGGCGGCGAGCGGCGCGTCTTCGACGTCATGACCGCAGATGCGCGCGCGCCCCGAGGTCGGGGTGACGAAGCCGGCCAGCATGCGCATGGTGGTCGTCTTGCCGGCGCCGTTGGGACCGAGAAAGCCAAGCACTTCGCCCGGCCGGACTTCGAAACTGACGTCCTCGACGGCCGTCACGGCGGGGTAGCGCTTGCACAGGTGCTCAGTCTTGATCATGACGCCTCCTGACTCAAGCTGCCATAGAGTTCACGGCAGCCCCAAAAGTTCCCGCTATCCCGGTCGCCGGCGCGCGCGCGCGGAGCGCGAGCGCCAGTAGAGCATCAGGATGGCCCCGCCGAGCATGCCGCCGAGGTGCGCGAAATGTCCGATGTCAGGCTCGGTGCCGGTGACGCCGAAGAACAGTTCGAGCAGCCCATAGAGCAGTACGAACAGCCAGGCCGGCATCGGAATCGGCGGCAGGAGCAGCAGCAGCCGCGCGCGCGGGAACAGCATGGCGAAGGCGAGCAGCACGCCGAACACCCCGCCGGAGGCGCCGATCGTCGCCTGGCTGCTGCCGGTGGCATGCTGCACGGCGATCTGCGTCAGCGCCGCAGCGATCACGCACACGAAATAATAAAACAGGAAGCGCCGCTTGCCCCAGTACTGCTCGAGCGCCGGGCCGAACACGAACAGCCCGAACATGTTGCCGAAGATGTGCCACCAGCTGCCGTGCAGGAACGCGTAGGTCACCAGCTGCCAGAGGTGGAAGTGCGGTCCGAGCGGCCAGAGCGCAAATCGCAGCACGAGCGCCGAGGGGAGCACCTGCTCGAGCAGAAAAATCGCCACGTTGGCGATGATCAGGCCGAGTACGGCCGGTGTGAGGGAGCGGAACATCCGCGCAGTGTACGCGCCGGCACCGGTGCCGGGAACGCGCCTTACGGCGCGAGTTGGCTGCCGAGCCGCTCGGCGGCCGCGCGCAGAGCCGGCAGCACGCTCTCGATGAGCTCGCTGCTCGAGAGGCGCGAGGCCTGGGCGCTGACATTCATGGCCGCGACGGTGGCGCCGACCACGTTGCGCACGGGTACGGCGAGTGAGCGCAGACCGATCTCGAGTTCCTGATCGTTCAGCGCGAAGTCCGCGGCGCGGACCTCGGCGAGTATCTCGAGCAGCCGCTCGCGCGAGGTGACGGTGAAGCGCGTGTGCGCCGTCAGGTGCGTGTCGGCGAGCAGCGCGTCGGCCTGCGCCGGCGGCAGACTCGCCAGCAGCACTCGGCCGAGCGCCGTGCAGTACGCCTGCAGGCGGCTGCCGACGCCGAGCGTCACCGACATGATGCGCGGGGTGGAGGCGCGCGCCACGTAGACCACGGCCCCCTCATCGAGCACCGCGACGGTGGTGGCCTCGCCGATCCGCTCGCTGAGCTCCTGCAGGATCGGCTGCGCAGCGGTGCTGAGCGGTGTGGTGGACAGATACGCATAGCCGAGGCTGAGGATGCGCGGCTGCAGATAGAACGAGCGGCCGTCGCTGGCCGCATAGCCGAGTTCGCGCAACGTGTACAGACAGCGGCGCACCACCGCGCGGGTCAATCCCGTGGCGCGGCTGACCTCGGCAATGGTGAGGCGGCGATCGACCCCGGCGAAGGCGCGGATGACGTGCAGGCCACGCGCCAGCGACGTCATGAAGTCAGGATCGCCGGCGCGGTAGAGCGTCTCCTCGGCACTCACGGGGCGGTGCGAGGCGGCGGCGGGGCGGAGTGTGGGCTTTGGGCGCGGCACGGCAAGCAGCGGTGGCAGGTGCGGTAATCGTACCGCGGAGTGGGCGCGGCGGGGAGCCCCGCGCGGGGCGGATCAGGGGCCGCCGAGGCTCGCCTCGATGCTGCGCCACAGAATGCTCTGCAGCGTCGCGAGCCGCTCTCCGGCGAAGTCCGGCCAGCCGAGTGAGTGCAGCACCACCGGCCGGGCGCGCCCGACCAGCATGATCTGCGCGACGATCGCCACGGCGCGCACGCGCGGCTCGGGCGGCGCGGCCACCTCGCCGAGCAGCCGACCGATGATCTCGGTGAGCAGCGTGACCAGGCGTCCCCCGATGCGCTCGTAGATCGCTTCGAACGCCTCGTTCTGTTCGCTCTGCGCGCGGGCGAAGAACAGCGCCCAGCTCTCCGGCCGCTCACTCGCCAGCCCCTCCAGGAGCGGTTCGATCACACCGCGCAGCAGTTGCAGCAGCTGCCGGCGCGTCGGACGGCCGGCGCCGAGCGCGAGCTGCGCCCGTTCGGCGGGCGGGCCGAGCCGCGCACGCACGTCCTCGGTGATGTACTCGATGCACGCACGGTGCAGGCCCGGCTTGCCGCCGAAGTAGTACTGCAGGGCCGGCAGGCTGACGCGGGCGCGTTGCGCGATGGCGCGGGTCGAGGCGCCCGAGTAACCGAGGTGCGCGAACAGTTCGATGGCCGTCTCGAGAATCCGTCGCCGGGTGTCATCGCCGCAGGCGTAGCGCCGCGCTCGGGCGCGGCGCGGGGGCGGGCGGGGGGATTCGGCCGTGGCTCGAACGGATGGGGTTCGGCGGATGCGTGTGCTGTTCACCGGAGGGCGTGCGTTTCAGGGGCGGCGTGGGCCGCCGGTTCGGTTCATCCGTAATAGTATCAATTGACATAAAAGTATCAAGCGATAGAAAATTATCGCGTCTCTCCAGGAGTCAGGCCGTGAACGCACCCTCCCTCGACCCGGCGCAGCCGCTGCCCGCGCCGTCATCGCGCTGGCACCGCCGGCTCGCGCTCGCCGCAGGTTTGCTCGTCGCGGCCGGCCTCGTGCTGTGGTGGTTTGCCGGGCGCTCGGCCGGTCCCGGTGCGATCGTGCTCTACGGCAACGTGGATCTGCGTGAGGTCAACCTCGCGTTCAACGACAGCGGGCGCATCGAGAGCATCGCAGTGCAGGAAGGCGCCGCAGTGCACCGCGGCGAGGCCCTGGCGCAGCTTGATACCCGTCGCCTGCAGCCGATGCTGGCCGAAGCCGAGGCGCACGCGGCGGCCGAGCAGGCCGCGCTGCAGCGCCTGCAGCACGGCAGTCGGCCGCAGGAGATCGCCCAGGCGCGGGCCAATCTGGCGCTCGCGCGCGCCCAGCAGCGCCAGATGCACGCGCAGTACGCACGCATCGCTTCGGTGTTTCGCCGCTCCGCCGGGCAGGCGGTCAGCCGCCAGGACGTGACGGACGCGCGCGCCGCGGCGGCCGTGGCGGCGGCCCGCACGCGCGTGGCGTCAGAGGCGCTGCATCTGGCAGTGTTGGGACCGAGGCGCGAGGATATCGCGCAAGCGACCGCGCTCTTCGCGGCCGACCGTGCCGCGGTCGCGCTGCTGCGCCAGGAACTCGCCGATGCCACGCTGCGCGCGCCGCTCGATGCGCTGGTGCGCACCCGCATCGGGGAGCCGGGCGACATGGTCTCGCCGCAAAGCCCGGTGCTGACGCTCGCGATCACCAACCCGAAGTGGGTGCGCGCCTACATCCCGGAAACCGACCTCGCCCGCGTGCATCCGGGCATGGCCGCGAGCATCGCGGTCGATGCATTCACCCACCATCGCCTCGCCGGCTGGGTGGGGTTCATTTCGTCCACGGCCGAGTTCACCCCGAAGTCGGTGCAGACCCCGGAGTTGCGCACCAGCCTGGTCTACGAGATCCGCGTGTTCGTGAAGGATCCCCACGATGAGCTGCGCCTGGGCATGCCGGCGACCGTGTATCTCGCCCCGGGCGGGTCCGGCGCGTGAACGCCGCGGCGCCCGCCGTGCTCGAGTGTCATGAGGTGCATAAGTCCTTCGGGCCGCGTGCCCCGGCCCTCGCGGGCGTCTCGCTCAGCGTACCGGCCGGCTCGCTGAGCGCGCTGATCGGGCCGGACGGGGCGGGCAAGACCACGCTGATCCGGCTGGTTTGCGGGCTATTGCGCCCCGAGCGCGGCTCGTTGCGGGTGCTTGGACTCGACCCGGTGCGTCAGGCGCAGCGCATCCAGGAGCAGGTGAGCTACATGCCGCAGAAGTTCGGTCTGTACGAGGACCTGACGGTGCGCGAGAACCTCGATCTGTATGCGGACCTGCACGGCGTCAGCCGCGAGGCGCGTGCCGCGCGCTACCCGCAACTGCTGCACATGACCGATCTGGGGCGCTTCCAGGGGCGCCTCGCCGGGCAACTCTCCGGCGGCATGAAGCAGAAACTCGGCCTGGCGTGCACGCTGGTGCGCCCCCCGCAGCTGCTGCTGCTCGATGAGCCGACCGTCGGGGTCGACCCGCTCTCGCGGCGGGAGCTGTGGCAGATCGTGCGCCGTCTGGTGCGCGAGGAGGGCCTGACCGTGCTGATGAGCACCGCGTACCTCGATGAGGCCGAGGGCGCCGACCGCGTGATCGTGTTGCAGGCCGGCCGCGTGCTCGCCGAGGAGGCGCCCGGGCAGATCACCCGGCTCGCCGCCGGCCGCACGTTCAAACTGACGCCGAGCGCGGGGGAAAGCGCCCGTACCCTGCAGACGCGTCTGCTCGGGGAGGCGTCGGTGATCGATGCGGTGCCCGATGCCGGTACGGTGCGCTGCGTCGGCGCACACCCGCAGTGCGCGCCCGAGCCCGGCGCGCGGACCGTGACGCCGCGCTTCGAGGATGGGTTCATGGTGCTGCTGCGCGGCCGTCAGCCGCCCGAGGCGCCGAGTGACATCGTGCTGCGCCACGCCCCGCCGCAGGCCAGTGGCGCACTCATCGAGGTGCGCGACCTGGTCAAGCGCTTCGGGGCCTTTACCGCGGTCGATCAGGTGAGCTTCTCAGTCGCGCGCGGCGAGATCTTCGGGCTGCTCGGTCCGAACGGGGCGGGCAAGACCACCACGTTTCGCATGCTGTGCGGACTGCTGGTCCCGAGCGGCGGGGTGCTGCGCATCGGTGCGGTGGACGTCGCCCGGGCGGGCGATGCGGCGCGCGGCCAGCTCGGCTACGTGGCGCAGAAGTTCTCCCTGTACGGCCCGCTCAGCGTGCGCGAGAACCTGGAGTTCTTCGCCAGCGCCTACGGGTTGCACGGTGCGGTGCGGCGCGAGCGCATCGAGTGGGCCATGGACCAGTTCGAACTCACCGGCGCGCGTGGCGCGGCGGCCGACTTGCCCGGTGGATTCAAACAGCGGTTGGCGATGGCCGCGGCGCTGCTGCACGAGCCGCGCATCCTGTTTCTCGATGAGCCGACCAGCGGCGCCGACCCGCTCGCGCGGCGCGCGTTCTGGCGGCAAATCTCGGCGCTCGCGGCCCAGGGCGTCACGGTGGTGGTGACGACTCACTTCATGCCGGAGGCCGAGTACTGCGATCACATCGTGATCATGGATGCCGGGCGCGTGTTGGCGCAGGGCACGCCCGCGGAGGTGCGGGCGCGTGCGCCGCAGCGGCCGGACTACGAGCCGACGATGGAGGATGCGTTCATCGCGGTGATCGAACAGGCGCGCGCGGCCGATGCGCCGGCCGGGGCGGGCTGAGCCATGCCGGGTGTGCCATCGAGCGACCTGCGGGCTCGCCTGGGGCGGATCGGCACGCTGGTGCGCAAAGAGTGGCGGCAGATGATCCGTGATCCGGCCAGCATCGCCATGGGCGTGGTCTTGCCGGTCATCCTCATCCTGCTGTTCGGCTACGGGCTGTCACTCGATGTGAAAAACGTTCCGATCGCGGTGCTCAACCAGGACGGCTCGGGTCTGGCCGGCAGCCTGATCGGTCGGCTGCAGCTCTCCCCGTACTTCGCGCCTCGCGGCGTCACCTCACTGCACGCGGCCGAGCAGTTGCTCCTGCGCGGGCGCGTATCGGCCATCTTCACGGTGCCGCCGCGGTTTGCCCGTCAGGTGCGCTCGGGCGGGGCGCAGGTGCAGTTGATCGTCTCCGGCGCCGATGCCAATACCGCGCGCATCATCGAAGGCTACGTCAACGGCGTCGTCGAGGCCTGGTCGGCGCACCGCGCCCCAGGACTCGCCGGGCCGGTGCAGGTGCAGAGCCGGCTGTGGTTCAACGCCGCCAACGACAGCCGTTACTTCCTCGTGCCGGGCCTGATCGTGCTGGTGATGACCCTGATCGGGGCGTTCCTCACCGCCATGGTGGTGGCCCGCGAGTGGGAACGCGGCACCTTCGAGGCGCTGTTCGTCACACCGGTGCGGGGCACCGAAATCCTGCTCGGCAAGACCATCCCGTATTTCGTGCTCGGCATGGCCGGTCTGGTGTTGTGCGTGCTTGCCGGTCGGTTCCTGTTTCACGTTCCGGTGCGCGGCTCCGTCGTGGTGCTGTTCGCCGGGTCGGTGCTCTACGTGCTGGTGGCGCTCGGCATCGGCCTGCTGATCTCCTCGGCGGTGAAGAACCAGCTGGTCGCCAGTCAGGTGACGCTGCTCGCCACATTCATGCCCGCCTTCATGCTCTCGGGGCTGCTGTTCGACCTGCGCAGCATGCCGGTGGCGATCCGGATGGTCACCTATCTGCTGCCGGCACGCTACTACGTGGCGCTGCTGCAGACGACGTTTCTCGCCGGCGACGTCTGGGCGGTGATCGTGCCGAATGCGCTTGCGCTGCTCGCCATGCTCGGGGTGCTCGGGTTCGCACTCGGGGCCATCACCCGCAAGAGGCTCGCCTGAATGCTGCCGCTGCCGCTGCGGCGCATTTGGGCGCTCGCCCGCAAAGAGCTGCTCGCCGTGCTGAAGGACCGGCGCACGCGGCTCAGTCTGCTGGTGCCCGTGCTGGTGCAGACACTCGTGTTCGGCTACGCGGCGAGTTACGATCTGAACCGAGTGCCGTACGTGTTGTTCGCCCGCGATTCGGGCGAGGCGGCGACCGCACTCATCGCGCGCTTCGATGGCACCGGACTGTTTCAGCGCGTCGCGACGGTGAGCCGCGAGCGGGATCTGCGCGCGGCTATCGATGCACGGCGCGCGCTGCTTGCGATCAGCATTCCACAGGACTTCTCGCGGCGGCTCGCCGCCGGCCGACCGGCCGAGGTGCAGCTGATCGCCGACGGACGCAACTCCAACACCGCCAACACGGCGCTCGGTTACGCCCAGTCGGTCATCTCTGCATTCAACGCCCACTGGCGTGCCGCGCACGGTGCGCCGCAGCCCCCGGTGAGTCTGCTCTCGCGGGCGTGGTACAACCCGAATCTGGTCACGCGTTGGGACATGGTGCCGGGTCTGATCGGTACGCTCACGCTGCTGCAGACGCTGCTGCTCACCGCGATGTCGGTAGCCCGGGAGCGGGAACAGGGCACCTTCGATCAGCTGCTCGTCACCCCGATGCGTCCGGCGGAAATCATGGCCGGCAAGGCGCTGCCGGCGATGCTGATCGGCATCGCGCAGGCGAGCGGCGTGCTGCTGGTGGCGCAGCTGTGGTTTCGTATCCCGTTCGAGGGATCCTTCGCTGTCCTTTACGGCGGACTCGTGCTGTTCGTGCTCGCGGCGGTGGGCATCGGGCTGGTAGTCTCCGCACTCTCCTATACCATGCAGCAGGCCATGCTGTATTCGTTCGTGCTGCTGATGCCCTTCACGCTGCTCTCGGGCCTGACCACCCCGATCGCCAATATGCCGCGGGTTCTGCAGTACTTCACTCGGATCAATCCGCTGCGCTACGCTATCGACATCGCCCAGCGGGTGTATCTGGAGAGCGCAGGTCCCCGGCTGCTGCTGCCGGATCTGTGGCCCCTGACGCTGATCGCCGTGGTCACCCTCAGCGCCGCATCGTGGATGTTCCGCCACCGACTGCAATGACCACCGTGACATTGAATAGGGATTGCCGTATGCCCCGCTTCACTTCCATTCACTCCCCAGGCTGGCTTGCCGCCGCCGCGGCGCTGCTGCTCGGCGGCTGCGCGGTCGGGCCGAACTTCGTCAAGCCCAAGGCCCACGTGCCGGCGCATTGGTCCGCGACCGCCGAGCACAACGGCACCGAGGGTGCCTCGCACGTCAGCTCAGGCGAGCCGGCGAGCATCGCCTGGTGGACGGAGTTTCACGATTCGCTGCTGAGCACGCTGGTGCGCCAGTCGGCCGCACAGAACCTGGATGTGCGCGAGGCGGTGTTGCGCGTGCGCGAGGCCGAGGCGCAGACCCAGGTGCTCTCCGGGGCGCTCTGGCCGAGCCTCTCGGCGAACGCCTCCTGGAGCCGGCAGCGGGTCAGCACCAACACGCCGAACGGATTCCTCTTCAGCGGCAAGTTCCCGGGCCTGCCCTCGAACATCACCAACCCATACAACCAGTACCAGTTGGGTCTCGGACTCTCCTGGGGGCTCGACCTGTTCGGCGGCACGCGCCGGGCGATCGAGGCGGCCCATGCGCAGACTCAGGCTGCGGTCTACGACGCGCGCGGCGTGGCGCTCACCATGGTGAGCGACGTGGCGCAGACCTATATGGAGCTGCGCGGGGCGCAGCTGCGCAAAGCGATCCTCGAGCGCACGCTCGCGACGCAGCGGGCGCTGCTGAAGCTGACCCGCGACCGTTACGACGCCGGGCTGACTTCCGACCTCGATGTACAGAATGCCGCGACTGAGCTCAATACCACCCGCGCGCAACTGCCGCTCGCCGATGAGCAGATCACGCTCGACATCAACCAGCTGAGCAAACTCATGGCTCGTCCGCCGGAGGCGCTGCGCACCGAGCTGGTGCACGCGCGGCCGGTGCCGCCGGTGCCGCCGGTGGTGCCGATCGGCCTGCCGTCCGATCTGCTTCGCCGCCGTCCGGACATTCTTGCCGCCGAGGCCAACCTGCACGCCGCGACGGCCGAGATCGGTGTGGCGGTCTCGGAGTTCTTCCCGCGCATCACGCTCACGGCCGGCGGTGGTTTTCAGTCCCAGGGCCTGAGCCAGCTCATCGACACCGCGAGTCACTTCGCGAGCTTCGGTCCGGCGATCGACCTGCCGATTTTCGAGGGCGGACGGATCCGCGCCACCGTGCACTTGCGGCGACTGCAGGCCAAGCAAGCGGCGGTGGGCTACGCGCGCACGGTGCTCAATGCGCTGAACCAGGTGGAGGATACGCTCGCCGCCTACGGCGCCGATCAGCGTCAGCGCGTCGCGCTCGAGGCGGCCGTGCGCTCGAGCCGCAATGCGCTCGCCCTGGCCCGGCAGCGCTACACCAGCGGCGTCGCCAACTTCATCGTGGTGCTCGATGCCGAGCGAACGGAACAGCAGAGCGAGCTGGCGCTGGCGAGCGCCACGACGGCCGTGTCGCTTGACCTGGTCCGCCTGTACAAGGCGCTCGGGGGCGGCTGGCAGAGCGCCTCGCCGGTGGCGGTGCGCCCCGGTGCGGCGCTGGGGCGCGGTGCACAGCACGACTGAGCGCGCCGCCGCGAGAGTGCCTTGAGCCGGTAAGAGGAGCATACGATGAGCGAGCCTTTCGAGACGATCAGCCAGCACCGCTGCTTCGGCGGCACCGTCGGCTTCTACCGCCACCAGGCGGCCAGCACCCAGAGTGCGATGCGCTTTGCGGTGTTCACTCCACCGCAGGCGGCGCACGGTGCGGTCCCGGTGCTGTACTTCCTTGCCGGGCTGACCTGCACCGAGGAGACGTTCATGATCAAGGCCGGCGCGCAGCGCGTGGCCGCCGAGCTCGGCGTGATGCTGGTCGCACCCGACACCAGCCCGCGCGGGTTGAATCTGCCCGGGGAGAGCGCATCCTGGGACTTCGGCGTCGGCGCAGGGTTCTATCTCGATGCGACCGAGGCGCCCTGGTCGAAGCATTTCCGCATGTACCGCTACGTCACCGAGGAGTTGCGCGCGCTCATCGGGGCGCATTTCCCGGCCGATCCGGCCCGCACCGGCATCTTCGGCCACTCCATGGGCGGACACGGGGCGCTCGTGCTCGGTCTGCGCAACCCGCAGATCTACCGCTCGATCTCGGCGTTCGCGCCGATCAGTGCGCCGCGCCAGTGTCCGTGGGGGCAGAAGGCTTTCAGCGGCTATCTCGGCCCCGATCGGGGCCAATGGGCCGAGTACGACGCCACCGAGATCGCCGCGCGGGTGCCGGACGGGGCAGGGCGCACGCCGCTGCTGGTCGATCAGGGGCTCGCCGACCCGTACCTCGCCGAGCAGCTGCACCCGCACCTGCTGGAGCAGGCCTGCCGGCAGAGCGAGCTGAAGCTCACGCTGCGCCGCCACGAAGGCTACGATCATGGCTATTACTTCATGGCGGGCCTGATCGAGGATCACTTGCGCCACCACGTGCGGATCCTCAACGGCTAGCGCGGCCTGGGCCGGCGTATCGAAAAGTGAACAGGCGTGTGCCGCCGCCGGCGGCGTGCGCCGGCGGCCCCCCGTCGAGCGCCTGGGGTCGTATACTGATCAACCATGCCGACATCAGCGCTCGATCGGGAGCACGACGTCCGCCGGATTCTTGCGCAGTACAAGGACCGTCCGGGACCGTTGCTCGAGGTGTTGCACGCCGTCCAGGGCGCGTTCGGGTTCATCCCGCCGGAGGTGATCGGGCCGATCGCCGAGGGACTGAACCTGTCGCGGGCGGAAGTGCACGGAGTGGTCACCTTTTACCATTACTTTCGCAGCACCCCGCCGGGCCGGCACGTGCTGAAGCTGTGTCGTGCCGAGTCCTGTCAGGCCATGGGCGCCGATGCGCTCGCCGCACACGCCGAGGCCCGTCTCGGGGTGTCGTTGCACGGATCGACGCCCGACGGGCGCTTTTCGCTCGAACCGGTGTACTGCCTCGGTCTGTGCGCCTGCTCCCCGGCCGTACTGCTCGACGGTGAGCCGCACGGCCGGGTCACACCGCAGCGCCTCGATGCGCTACTTGCGCAGGCCGACAGCGGCGCAGGCGGTGACGAATGACCACGATCTATGTTCCCGGGGATTCCGGCGCGCGTGCACTCGGTGCCGAGGCGGTCTGCGGTGCGATCGGGCGCGAGGCGGCCGCGAGGCATCTGGACCTCACCGTGGTGCGCAACGGCTCGCGGGGCGCCTATTGGCTGGAGCCATTGGTGGAGGTGGAGGGCCCGCACGGCCGGCTCGCCTACGGACCGGTTCGCGCCGCGGACGTGCCCGGCCTGTTTGCGGCCGGTTGGCTCGAGGGCGGCGCGCACCGCCTGGCGCTCGGGGCGTTCGAGTCGCTGCCGTGGTTCTGCGGCCAGCAGCGGCTCACGTTCCAGCGGGTCGGTCGCACCGATCCGTGCAGCGTCGCCGATTATGGGGCGAACGGGGGTTACGCGGGACTGCGCCGTGCGCTCTCGATGGACCCGGCCGACATCGTCGAGCAGATCACCCGCTCCGGGCTGCGCGGGCGAGGCGGGGCGGCCTTCCCGACCGGCATCAAGTGGAAGACGGTGCTCGGGCAGCCGCCGGGTCAGAAGTACATCACCTGCAACGCCGATGAGGGCGACTCGGGTACGTTCTCCGACCGCATGCTGATGGAAGGCGATCCGCTCAGCCTGATCGAGGGCATGAGCATCGCCGGCATCGCCGTGGGTGCGACCCAGGGCTACATCTACCTACGGGCCGAGTATCCGCACGCCGGGCGCACGCTGAATCGGGCCATCGCCGCAGCCTACGCCGGCGGTTATCTCGGCAGTGACGTGCTCGGCAGTGGGCGGCGCTTCGAGCTTGAGGTCCGTCTCGGTGCGGGCGCCTACATCTGCGGCGAGGAGACCTCCATGCTCGAGAGCCTGGAGGGCCGGCGCGGTGAGGTGCGCGTGCGTCCGCCGCTGCCGGCGGTGAAGGGGCTGTTTGGCTGCCCCACGGTGGTCAACAACGTCATCACGCTCGCCACCGTGCCGCTGATCCTCGCGCGCGGCGCGGAGTTCTACGCCGGTTTCGGCACGGGCAAATCACGCGGCACGCTGCCGCTGCAGCTCGCCGGCAACATCAAGCGGGGTGGACTCATCGAGCGCGCATTCGGACTGACGCTGCGCGAGCTGCTCTACGAGTACGGCGGCGGTTCGGCGAGCGGCCGGCCGATCCGCGCGGTGCAGATCGGCGGCCCGCTCGGGGCGTACGTGCCGGCGGCGCAGTTCGATCTGCCGATCGATTACGAGGCGCTCGCCGCCAGCGGCGCGATGCTCGGCCACGGTGGCATCGTCGCGTTCGACGATACGGTGGACATGGCTCGCATGGCGCGCTACGCGATGCACTTCTGCGCCGTGGAGTCCTGCGGCAAATGCACCCCATGCCGCATCGGGTCGACCCGCGGCGTCGAGCTGCTCGATCGCATCCTCGCCGGCCGCGGCGGGGAGCACGCGCTGGAGCGGCTCGAGGAGCTCTGCGAGTTGATGCTGCAGGGCTCGCTGTGCGGCCTCGGCGGCATGACGCCGTTTCCGGTCCAGAGCGCACTGAAGCATTTTCGGGACGATTTCAGCGCGCACGCGCAGCACTGACGGACCTGCGGCCGGCGCTGAGCGCCGCCGCCGCCGTGGTCGGAGGCCTTGAGCATGTTTGCAATCGACTATCACGATCAGGGCACGCCCGCGCCGGCTGCCGCCGGCGCGCCGGTCACTGTGGAAATCGATGGACAGGCGATCAGCGTGCCGGCGGGCACCTCGCTGATGCGCGCCGCGGCGCTCGCCGGCATCGCGGTGCCGAAGCTCTGCGCCACCGACACGCTCAAGGCGTTCGGTTCGTGCCGGCTGTGTCTGGTCGAGATTGAGGGGCGCAAGGGTTATCCGGCCTCCTGTACCACGCTCGCCGAGGCGGGCATGAAGGTGCGCACGCAATCGCAACACTTGAGCCGGCTGCGCCGCGGAGTCATCGATCTGTACGTTTCGGATCATCCGCTCGAGTGCGCGACCTGTGCCGCCGACGGACACTGCGAGCTGCAGTCGATGGCCGCGCAGGTCGGCGTGACCGAGAGCTCCTACGCGCCGGGCGCCGTGCACCGGCCGCTCGAGGTCGACCGCAGCAATCCGTATTTCCAGTTCGATCCGCAGCTGTGCATCGTCTGCTCCCGGTGTGTGCGCGCCTGCGATGACATTCAGGGCACGTTCGCGCTCACCGTGCAGGGGCGCGGCTTCGACTCGAAGATCGTCGCGAGCGAGGGCCAGCCCTTCCTCGCGTCCGAGTGTGTCTCCTGCGGCGCATGCGTCGAGTCCTGCCCGACTGCGGCGTTGAGTGAAAAATCGCTCACGATCGGCCGGGAGCGGACCCACGCGGTGACGACCACCTGCGCCTACTGCGGTGTCGGCTGCAGTTTCTCCGCCGAGGTCGGCGGCACGAGCGAAGCGCCGCAAGTGGTGCGGATGGTCCCGAATCGCAATGGCGATGCGAACCACGGGCACGCCTGCGTCAAGGGGCGCTTCGCCTACGGCTACGCCATGCACCCGGACCGTCAGCTCAAGCCCATGATCCGCGCCAAGATCGAGGATCCGTGGCAGGAGGTGTCCTGGGCGGAGGCGATCGCGCATGCTGCAAGTGAGATCCGCCGCATCCAGGCGCGCTACGGCCGCGATTCGGTCGGCGGCATCACGTCCTCGCGCTGCACCAACGAGGAGACCTTCCTGGTGCAGAAGCTGGTGCGCGCCGCGTTGGGGACGAACAACGTCGATACCTGCGCACGCGTGTGCCACTCGCCGACCGGCTACGGCCTGAAGAGCACCCTCGGGGAGTCCGCCGGCACGCAGGCGTTCACCTCGGTGGCCGAGGCCGACGTGATTCTGGTCATCGGCGCCAATCCGACCGATGGCCACCCGGTGTTCGCCTCGCAGATGAAGCGCCGGCTGCGCGAGGGCGCCAAGCTCATCGTCATCGATCCGCGCGCCATCGGGCTGGTCCGCAGCCCGCACATCGAGGCGGACGTGCATCTGCAGCTGCGGCCGGGGACCAACGTGGCCGTGCTCAATGCGCTTGCGCACGTGATCGTGACGGAGGGACTGACGCGCGAGCCGTACGTGGCCGAGCGTTGTGAACTGCCGTCCTACCAACGTTGGAAGGCGTTCGTATCCGAGGCGCGCAACGCCCCCGAAGCACTCGCCGAAGCCACCGGCGTGGCGCCCGAATTGGTGCGCCGCGCCGCACGGCTCTATGCCACGGGCGGCAACGGTGCGATCTATTACGGTCTCGGCGTGACTGAGCACAGCCAGGGATCGACCGCGGTGATGGCGCTCGCCAATCTCGCCATGGCCACCGGCAACCTCGGCCGCGAAGGCGTTGGGGTCAACCCGCTGCGCGGTCAGAACAATGTGCAGGGCTCATGCGACATGGGCTCCTTCCCGCACGAGTTCAGCGGCTACCGCCACGTGTCCGATCCGCAGGTGCGCGGTCTGTTCGAGCAGGCTTGGGGCGTGTCGCTCGACCCGGAGCCGGGACTGCGCATCCCGAACATGTTCGAAGCGGCGCTCGACGGCACGTTCCGCGCGATGTATGTGCAGGGGGAGGATTTCGTGCAATCCGACCCCGATACCCATCACGTCACGAGCGCCATGGCGGCGATGGAGTGCGTGATCGTGCAGGACCTGTTCCTGAACGAGACGGCGAAGTTCGCGCACGTCTTCCTGCCCGGTTCCTCGTTCCTGGAGAAGGATGGAACGTTCACCAACGCGGAGCGGCGCATCTCGCGGATCCGCCAGGTCATGCCGCCGCGGGCCGGGTACGCCGACTGGGAGGTCACCCTGCTGCTCTCGAGGGCGCTCGGCTACCCGATGGACTACCGCCATCCGTCCGAGATCATGGATGAGATTGCGCGCCTGACGCCCACCTTCAGCGCAGTCTCCTATGAGAAGCTCGACCGGCTGGGCAGCATCCAGTGGCCGTGCAACGAGGCGGCACCCGAAGGCACTCCCACCATGCACGTCGGGCAGTTTGTGCGCGGCAAGGGCCGCTTCTACATGACCGAGTACGTGCCGACCAGCGAGCGGGTCAACAGCCGCTTCCCGCTGATTCTCACGACGGGGCGGATTCTGTCGCAATACAACGTCGGGGCGCAGACGCGACGGACCGACAACGTGGTGTGGCACGCCGAGGACGTGCTTGAGATCCACCCGCACGACGCGGAGGCTCGCGGCATCGCTGAGGGCGACTGGGTGGGCCTGACCAGCCGCACCGGGGAGACGGTGCTGCGTGCCCAGGTCAGCGCGCGCATCGCCCCCGGGGTGGTGTACACGACCTTCCACTTCCCGCAGACCCAGGCCAACGTGGTGACCACGGAGAACTCCGACTGGGCCACGAACTGTCCCGAATACAAGGTCACCGCGGTGCAGGTGGTGCGCATCACCCAGGCGGAAGCATGGCGCGCACGCGCCGCGCAGGAGCGCTCGGCCGCCCGTCCGCGCGATGCGGTGCATGCCTGAGCGGACGGCAGATGCGCAGAGTACCGCGGTACAGCTCGAGGTCGAGCGCTGGCGCGCCGGCACGCTCGTGCACGCCCTGGATCGGGTCGCCGAGGAGGTGCCGATCGCGCTGGTCTACGAGGATGTCCCTCATGGGGTGATGCTGGCGACCCCTGCGGATCTGGAAGACTTTGCCGTGGGCTTCACCTTGAGTGAAGGACTGGTCGAGCGGCCCGAGGAGATCCGCGGTGTGACGGTGCGCCTGGCGGGGGAGTCGATCGAGATCCGCCTAAGCGTCGCTTGGGAACGTTTCACCGCTTTGCTGGAGCGGCGACGGCGGCTCACGGGTCGCACCGGCTGCGGTCTGTGCGGCGTGGAGACGGCCGAGCAGGCCGTGCGCACGCTGGCGCCGCTCGCCGGCGGGCCGACCGTGAGCGTGCGCGAGTTGCATGCGGCCATCGTGGCACTCGGGCAGCGCCAGCCGCTCAATGCGCTTACCGGCAGCGTGCATGCGGCCGCCTGGGTCCGGCCCGGAACGGGCATCGAGACGGTGCGCGAGGATGTCGGTCGCCACAATGCGCTCGACAAGCTGATCGGCGCGCAGGTGCGCGCCGGCGCGGACCTCGCCGGCGGTTTTGTGCTGCTCACCAGCCGCGCGAGCTTCGAGATGGTGCAGAAGTGCGCCGCGGTGGGCATCCGCTTCGTCGTGGCGCTGTCGGCGCCCACCGCTCTTGCGGTTCGCGTCGCTCGGCAGACGGGCGTGACCCTGATCGCCTTTGCGCGCGAGCAGCAACACGTCGTGTATGCGCATGCGCATCGCCTGCGCGTCGATTGTGGAGATAACCTACCGTCATGAACATAGAACTGCTGGTGAAGATGGCGAACGAGATCAGCGAGTTCTTTGCCACCGAGTCGCCGCCGGCACAGGCTGCCGAGGATGTTGCGCTGCACCTGCGCCGCTTCTGGGAGCCGCGCATGCGCCGGCAGATCATCGCGCATGCGCGGGCCACGGGCGGCGCGGGACTGAGCGAGCTGGCACGCCGCGCCGTCGAGACTCTGGCGGCCGCCCCTCCCGAACCGGCCTGAGCGGCCCCAGCCCCGCTCGGGGGGGGCGAACCTGCCTGGAGTTTGGAGGCCGATTGGGTTAGAATCGGCAGCTGACCCATATGATTTGACACGGCATGACACAAACTTTCCCGGTGGGCGGGGTGTCACGCAGCGGTAAAAATATCCGCAAAGCGTTGATTTGCGGCTCGGTGGCGTTTGATTCGATCATGCGCTTCGAGGGCCGCTTCCGCGACCACATCCTGCCCGAACAGATCCATATCCTTAACGTCTCGTTCCTGGTGCCGCTGCTGCGGCGCGAGTTTGGCGGCTGCGCGGGCAATATTGCCTACAACATGCGCCTGCTCGGCGACGTCGGCTCGCCCATGGCGACCGTCGGCAGCGACTTCGGGCCGTACCGCGCGTGGCTCGAGGCCACCGGCGTTCCACTCGAGCACGTGCGCGTGGTCGAGCAGGAGCTGACGGCGCAGGCGTTCATCACGACCGATCTGGACGACAACCAGATCACCGCCTTTCACCCCGGGGCGATGCAACATTCGCACCTGAACAAGGTGAGCGCGGCGCACGGCATGACGCTCGGGGTGATCGCGCCGGACGGGCGGGCTGGGATGATCGAGCATGCGGCCGAGTTCGCCGCGGCCGGCATTCCGTTCATGTTCGACCCCGGCCAGGGGCTGCCGATGTTCAATGGTGCGGAGCTTGCGCGCTTCATCGAACAGGCCACCTGGGTGGCGGTCAACGATTACGAGTGGCAGATGCTGCAGCAGAGGACGGGCCTGAACGGCGCGCAGGTCGCCGAGCGCGTCGAGGCGCTCATCGTCACGCGCGGGGCGCAGGGCTCGAGCATCTTCACCGGCGGGCGGCGCATCGACATTCCCTGCGCCAAGACCCGTGCGGTGGTTGATCCGACCGGCTGCGGGGACGCCTACCGGGCCGGTCTGCTCTACGGCCTGCTGCACGGGCTCGACTGGGAAACCACCGGGCAGGTCGCGGCGCTCATGGGCGCGATCAAGATCGAGTCGCGGGGAACGCAGAATCACCGGCTTTCGCGCGCGGCCATCGCCGAGCGGATGAGCGAGAGCTTCGGGGCCGACGCGGCACGGGCCGCCTTCCCCGGGCCGGCCGCGTCCCCATCCTCTGAAACTGAACTCTTCACGGGAACGAACTGATGACCAACCGCTACCTGTTTACCTCCGAGTCGGTCTCCGAAGGACATCCCGACAAAGTCGCCGACCAGATTTCCGACGCCGTTCTGGATGCGATCCTGGCGGTCGATCCGCGCGGCCGGGTGGCGTGCGAGACGCTGATCAAGACCGGCGTCGTGATCGTTGCCGGCGAAGTGACCACGACGGCCTGGGTCGACATCGAGGAACTGGTGCGCAAGACCGTTCTGGATATCGGCTACAACACCTCGGACATGGGCTTTGACGGCGCGAGCTGCGGGGTGATCAACATCATCGGCAAGCAGTCCCCGGACATCGCGCAGGGTGTGGATCGCAGCGACGAGCGCGCTCAGGGCGCCGGCGATCAGGGGCTGATGTTCGGCTACGCGACCAATGAGACCGACGTGCTGATGCCGGCGCCGATCACCCTGGCGCACCGGCTGGTGAAGCGCCAGGCCGAGGTGCGCAAGTCCGGCAAGCTCCCCTGGCTGCGTCCCGATGCGAAGAGCCAGGTCACTCTGCGGTACGAGGAGGACAAGCCGGTCGGACTCGAGGCGGTGGTGCTCTCGACGCAGCACGCCCCGGACGTGAGCACCGAGGATCTGCGCGAGGCGGTGATGGAGGAGATCCTCAAGCCGGTGCTGCCGAGCGAGTGGGTCGACAAGAGCACGCAATTTCACATCAATCCGACCGGGCGATTCGTCATCGGCGGTCCGGTGGGCGACTGCGGACTCACCGGCCGCAAGATCATCGTCGATACCTACGGCGGATTCGCCCGTCACGGCGGTGGTGCGTTCTCCGGCAAGGACCCCTCCAAGGTCGACCGTTCTGCGGCCTATGCGGCCCGCTACGTCGCCAAGAACATCGTCGCGGCGGGGCTCGCCGCGCGCTGCGAGGTCCAGGTGTCCTACGCGATCGGCGTCGCGGAACCGACCTCGATCATGATCGAGACCTTCGGCACCAGCCGACTCTCGCGCGAGCAACTCACCCGCCTGGTGCGCAAGCACTTCGACCTGACGCCGTACGGACTGCGCCAGATGCTCGATCTGGCGCGCCCGATTTACCGCAAGACCGCCGCCTACGGGCATTTCGGCCGCACCGAGCCGGAGTTCAGCTGGGAACGAACCGACCGGGCCGAGGTTCTGGCCGAGGACGCCAAGGCGAGCAAAGCGGCCTGAATCTGAGTCCCGGCGGCGCCGTGGACACGGCGCCGCCGGGACTCAATTGTCGTCGCACAGTGCGGCGGCACGGCGCTACTCGAGGAGCGTTGCGACGGGCCGGCGGCCCTTCTTCGGCTGCCACCTGCCAGGCTCGAGAAGCGCGACTGTGTGTCACACGGCGCTCAATGAACTCATTGGAGCAATTAACATGAACGCCAACCTCAAATCGGGCGCTCAGCCCGCGGACTGCAAAGTCGCCGACCTGTCACTTGCGGACTGGGGCCGCAAGGAAATCCTGATCGCTGAGACGGAAATGCCGGGTCTGATGGCGATCCGCGAGGAATATGCCGCCGCCCAGCCGCTCGCCGGGGCGCGCATCAGCGGCTCGTTGCACATGACGATCCAGACCGCAGTGCTGATCGAGACGCTGCAGGCGCTCGGTGCGCAGGTGCGCTGGGCCTCCTGCAACATCTACTCGACGCAAGATCACGCGGCTGCGGCAATCGCCGTGCGCGGCACTCCGGTGTTCGCCTTCAAGGGCGAGACGCTGGAGGAATACTGGGACTACACGCACCGCATCTTCGAGTGGCAGGGCAGTCACTACACGAACATGATCCTCGACGACGGTGGGGATGCGACGCTGCTGATGCATCTTGGCGTACGCGCCGAGGCGGATCTGGCCGTGATCGCCCATCCGAGCAGCGAGGAGGAGACGGCGCTGTTCGCGGCGATCCGCGCCAAGCTCGCCCAGCATCCCAAGTGGTACTCCACGCGCATCGGACACATCCGCGGCGTGACCGAGGAGACCACCACCGGGGTGCACCGGCTCTACCAGATGGCCAAAGAGGGACGGCTCGCGTTCCCGGCCATCAACGTCAATGACTCGGTGACCAAGAGCAAGTTCGACAACCTGTACGGCTGCCGTGAATCGCTGGTGGATGGCATCAAGCGCGCCACGGACGTGATGGTGGCGGGCAAGATCGCCGTGGTGTGCGGCTACGGTGATGTGGGCAAGGGTTGCGCCCAGGCGCTGCGGGCACTTGCCGCCCAGGTCTGGGTGACGGAAATCGACCCGATCTGCGCGCTGCAGGCGGCGATGGAGGGCTTCCGGGTGGTGACCATGGAGTATGCGGCCGACAAGGCCGACATGTTCGTCACTGCCACTGGCAATCTGCATGTGATCAAGCACGATCACATGGTGCGCATGAAGCACAACGCGATCGTGTGCAACATCGGGCACTTCGACAATGAGATCGATGTGGCGAGCCTGCGCCGCTACACCTGGGAGAACATCAAGCCCCAGGTCGATCACGTCATTTTCCCGCATGGGCGCCGCGTCATCCTGCTCGCCGAGGGTCGCCTGGTGAACCTCGGCTGCGCCACCGGTCACCCGAGCTACGTGATGAGCTCGAGCTTCGCGAATCAAACGCTGGCACAGATCGAGCTGTATTGCAATCCGGAGAAATATCCGGTGGGCGTGTACGTCCTGCCGAAGCGGCTCGATGAGAAGGTCGCGCGGCTGCAGCTGAGCAAGTTCAACGCCGAGCTGACCGAGCTCAGCGATGAGCAGGCGCGTTACATCAGCGTTGATCGAGCCGGTCCCTACAAGTCTGACCAATACCGCTACTGATTGCGGTGTCGGCCGCCTCCGTTGCATCGGAGGCGGCCGACAACTCGGGCATGACCCGCCATTCTGACCTGTCACTTTCGTGGAACACGCCGTGCAGTTCCTACAACACGTTGGCTGAAAGAAGTTGGACGGGCGTTAAAATACGTGTATGATCCGGCCCCGAAACCCTGTAGTTGGGTGTATTTGGGAGTCTATAATGGCGAAACGTCCCCCGAACGATGGCGCGTCCTGGAGCGCCAGTGAACTGAAGACTTTGAAGGCGCTCGCGAAGGCGGGCACTCCGACGACCGAAGTGGCGAAGAAGCTCGGCCGTACTCCGGCCGCGGTGCAGCAGAAGGCCATGCGCGCTGGAATTTCCTTCCGGGCGGCCAAGCGGGCCGGCGCACGCAAGAAGAAATAAGCGTCGCCTGTCGCACCCGGGCCGGGTCCTGCGTTTGGCGCGGGACCCGGCCCTTTATTTTGCGGCTGTGGCTCCGTTCTCGCTCTGGACTCTTGTCAGTGTCACAATTAGTTGTCACACTCGCAAATCGGCATCAAAGCTTTTTCGTTTTCGAAATCGCGTCTCGGAGGGAGGCGGCATGCGTCAGGTAGCTCGTTTTTCAATCGGTGTGGCAGCGCTGGCGTTGGCGGGCTGTGGCGTCAAGGTGCAAAACCAGACGCCGACGCAGATTCAGGCCAACCCGGACATCGGCATGTATCCGATCTCGGCGACGGTGAAGTCCGGCGGTCTGGTCAGCCAACCGATTTATCTGTTCCAGGTCGGTGGTGGCGGCAAGGTGCCGCTGCACTCGGACGGCACGGGGACCCACTTCCGCACCATGTACCCGGTGCGTTGCAAGAGCAGCTTCCCGGTGCAGTATCTGGCGGTCTGGCGCCTGCAGGGCATGGCCACTCGCCAGAAGCTGTTCCCGGCGCAGCCCATTGAGGTCCAGCTGAGCCAGCCGCCGCTCACCAAGGATGCGGTCATCAGCACCTCGGGCGCGCCGAAGCGCGGCCTGTGGGAGGGGGCGGTGAACTACGAGTTCGCGACGGCGCAGAACACGAACATCACCGGCGCTAAGATCGAGCCGGCGAGCGCGAGCCGTGCCGATGTGCTCGCGGCCAAGGCGGTGCACATCGTCAGCACCTTCCCGATTGCGGCCTCCTGCGACACGCAGACGGGTGTCGTGCTGGCCACGCGCGAGCGTAAGGCCACCGTGAAGCTCGTGATTACCACGGACTCAACCCAGGTGCCGACCTGGACGACCACGGTGAACTTCGCACCGCAGGCCGTCGGCGAATAATCTGCGGCCCGCTTGCGGGCTGCCGATGCCATGAGAAGCAGACGGGGTTCGCCAGTGGCGAACCCCGTTTGCATTTGGGGGAGAGAATGCACCGGTCGGGGCGACCCAAATCCAGGACGAGTCTGAAAATTGTGGCGCGGGGGGGAATTTGCGCCGTCCTGGGAACCGCACTCGGTTCCGGTGCACAGTCAGTGTCGCAGTGGTGCGCTGAACTGAGCGTGAATCCGCCGAGGCGGTGTGCGCCCAGGGACGGGGGCTCCTTGGGCCGTGTCACGGGCGCCGAGTTGCGGCCGTGACCGCTCGGTCGTTGTACGGTGGGTGGGGAGAAAGCACCGGAGCCAGCGACTCAAAT
Organism: Pseudomonadota bacterium; assembly: GCA_021851405.1. GTDB lineage: Bacteria > Pseudomonadota > Gammaproteobacteria > Steroidobacterales > Steroidobacteraceae > 13-2-20CM-66-19. The sequence goes on along the minus strand of JAJZDW010000009.1, from coordinate 76,153 downwards.
CCAGGACGAGTCCAAACACTGTGGCGCACGAGGGGGGGGAGTTGCGCCGTCCGGGAGCCGCACGCGGCTCCGGTGCACAGTCAGTGTCGCAGCGGTGCGCTGAACTGAGCGTGAATCCGCCGAGGCGGTGTGCGCCCAGGGACGGGGGTTCCTGGGCCGTGTCACGGGCGCCGAGTCGCGGCCGTGACCGCTCGGTCGTTGTATGGTGGGGGGGAAGAAAGCACCGGAGCCAGCGACTCAAATCCAGGACGAGTCCAAACACTGTGGCGCACGAGGGGGAGCGTTGCGCCGTCCGGGAGCCGCACGCGGCTCCGGTGCACAGTCAGTGTCGCAGCGGTGCGCTGAACTCAGCGTGAATCAGGGAAAACGGGCTCGTGGGTGGGATCCGACCACGTCGATGCGGCCGAAATGCGCAGCGGGGCACGCGTGCGTGACGGCGGGTATTCGCGGGAGGGAAGGCGCACCGGGCGAGGTGGCTCGAATCCGGGACGAGGCTCAATAAAGGCTGGCGCACGGGGGGAATCTTGCGCCGTCCGGGAGCCACGCTCAGCACCGGTGCGGCGGGAAGTCTCGCATGATTGCCCTGAACCGAGTGTGAACCACGTGGAGGATTCCTCCGGCCGCCCCTCGAGGCGCCGCGCCGTGCCTCGGAATCGCATCCGCCCGGCAGGGGGGGCAACCCTATAATGGCTCCAGGGTGCGTCGTGACGTGATGGGCAGATGAGCCTTGGCATATGGGGCGAGTGTGTCCACTGCACGCTGCGCTTTCTCAGTGGGTGCAAGTCCCACCTCGGTAAGCATCGGTGCGCCGAGGAGCAGGCCCCCGGTATGAGGGGAGACCCGCATGCCCGAGCGGGGCATCACAAGCCTGCGCAGCGGCGAGAGCCGTACAGCGGGGAGCGATCAGACGGGCCGCAACATCAAGTGAAGCCTGCCGCCTCGATAGATTTACAAACCGGAGGCCGAGCCGCGCATGTCACGGCGAAGGCAATACTGGACACGGGAGCACCGAAGCCCGTGGCTGGCTCTGGCAGGGTATTGGGCGCAGCACGTGCGACAGGGGAAGTGCGGAACACGAGAGACCCGTCTGCACCGTCTGAGTCAGGGCGAAGTGGCTCATATCGGCCGAAGGCGAAATCGAGTGCTGTTGAGCGGGAGTCCGAGGGGATAGTCGTACCGCAGACCTTGGGGAGAGCCAGGGGAACGAATGCCGTGAAGAACACCCCGGCAGGAGGGAAGGGTCCCTGCGGTGATCGAGCGGGCGGAGCGGGTCAGCGCGAGAGAATGACCGGCAAGACCGGCTCTCATGACTCCGGCGGCTCGCCGCGCGAGTACTTCGAGCATCTGGGCCATTATCGCCTGCGCGGGACGATTTCTGGCCAGGGGAAACCTCCTGGACGGAGGCCGCGTCATGCTGGGGCTGACGGGTCACCGGTAAGCCGTGTGCGGAAAATCCGCACGCACGGTTTGAACGGGGGCCTTGATCTGCTCTACCCTCATCGAGTCGTATAGGAGAGCAAAGTTTACCCATGACCGCCGACTCCACTCAGCGCTTTTCCAGCCGCGTCGCCGATTACGTGAAGTATCGACCGCAGTATCCGCACCAGGCGTTGCAGTTCTTGCGCGAGGCGCGCGGACTGGCGCCGGGGAGTCGGGTCGCGGATGTCGGTTCGGGCACCGGGATCCTCACCGCACAGCTGCTCGAGGCGGGACTGAGGGTCTGGGCGGTCGAGCCGAATCGCGACATGCGCGAGGCGGCCGAGCAATGGCTCGGCGGCCGGGCGGGATTCACCAGCGTGGCGGGTACCGCCGAGGCGACCGCTCTCGCCGCACAGAGCGTCGAGTGGTTCACCGCCGGACAGGCCTTCCACTGGTTCGATCCGGAGAAGACGCGGCACGAGGCGCTGCGCATTCTGGTCGAGGGCGGGCAGGTGGCGCTGTTGTGGAACGAGCGCACCGACGACCCGGCGCCGCTGCAGGCCGACTACGAGGCGCTGCTGCGCCGCTATGCGCCGGAGTACGACCAGGTGCGCAGCCTGCGGGCCTACGGGCCGACCATGCTGCGCTTCTTCGGCCGTGAGCCCGAGTGCCGGATCTTCGCCAATCAGCAGGTGTTCGATTTCGACGGGCTGAAGGGTCGGGCCATGTCCTCCTCCTACGTGCCCGAGCCCGGACATCCGGACCATGCGCCGCTGATCGCCGGTCTGCGCGAGGTGTTCGAGCGGCATCAGCGTGACGGCCGAGTCGTGTTTCCCTACAAAACGCTGGTGTTCTTCGGCACGCTCGACTGAGCGCTCGCGGACCGGCGCCCGTCAGCGCGCCAGCGAGCCGATCAGACCGGGCAGTTCCTGCAGGCTGTCGAGGGCGGCCAGATGGGCGATGTGCTCGATGGGGCCGCGCCGATAGCCGTTGCGCATCAGGACGAGCGGCACGCCGGCATCGGCCGCCGCGGCTGCGTCCACCTCGCTGTCCCCAACCATCAGAGCGTCGACCGGCGCGGCCGAGAAATGCGCGAGCATGTCCCGCAGCACCCGCCCGTCGGGTTTTCGGTAGGGCAGAGTGTCCCCGCCCACGATCTGGCGAAAGAAGTCGAGGAGGCCGAGCTCCTGGAGGATCGCAGCGGTGAGGTGCTCGGGCTTGTTCGTGCAGATCGCCAGATCGAGCGCCTCGGCACGCAGGCGCTCAAGCGCTGCGCGCGTGCCGGGATAGAGGACCGTTTCGCGTACCGGTTCGGCGCCGTAGCGCTGCAACACGCTGCGCTCAGCAGCGGCTGCCTCGTGCACCGCAAGGCCGCGCGCCGCCAGAGCTCGCTCGACGAGTTTGCGCATGCCATCGCCGATCATCGCGCGCACCTCGGACAGCCCCAGCGGCGCGCAGCCGTAGCCGGCCAGCATGCCGTTGACGGCATGCGCCAGATCCCCGGCGCTGTCGATCAGCGTGCCATCGAGATCGAAGATCACTAGCGACACAGACATCGGGCTACTGTAGCACCGCCCCGGCGGCAACGCCCCGGGGTGGGGCGTTGCGCGCCGAGGCGTGCTCAGTGCAGCTCGCGGAAGGCGATGAAGCTGTGCGGCTCGATGCGCAGCTCATACCCGAAGCGCGCCGGTGTTCCCGGGCGCGCAGCGAACGGGCCGCCGCGTCGGACCGGCTCGCCGCCGAGGACGACCCCGTTGGTCAGGCGCTGGATGCGGGCGAAGCGGCCGATCACCCGCACGGCGACCGGGTGATTGCGGAAGGACTGCACGACGAACGTGCCGTTGCCGTACTCGAACAGACTGACGTCGGCCGGTCCCTCGAGCCGCACCGGCAGGCCGGGGGTGAGGAAGCGGCGCAGCGCATCGAGGACGCGCGGCGGCAGGGAGTAGAAGTCGTTCTGCTCCTCCGGCACGTCCAGCACGTACAGCTCGCCTTTGCCGTAGTGATCCATCAGCAGCAACGGCACGCCGCCCTGATCATCGAGTCCGCGCACCACCGCCCAGTCTTCGTTGGTGTAGAAGTGAATCAGCGGGAAGAGGATCGGGCGGCTCTTGCCGAGCCTCACTCCAGCCCCGAAACCGAAGCCCGCCACGTAGCGGGTGGGAGCGGCGATCAGGTGAGTGACGTGCATGTCGGTGATCTGGTTGAAGCCGCGATGCTGCAACGCGCGCAGCAGGCCCGAGGTGATGATGACGTGCCCCCCCGCGCGCAGGTGGGCCTCGATCTTCGCAACGATGTGCGGATCGTGCCGGGCGGCTTCGGTGAGCAGCACGGTCTTGGCGTGCGGCCATTGTGGGAACATCTCAATCGGAATCCCGACCATGCCAAGCATCTCGGGCAGGAAGTCCTCCCCGCTGGAGTCGAGCGGTCGATAGGTGGCCAGTCCAACCGGCGGACCGAGCGCGCCGGCGATGCGATCGACCTTGCGCAGCGAGTAGGCGACGACGTCGGCGAGCCGCGGCCGTTTCGCACCGGGTCGGCCCGGCATACCGCAGCACCGGCGCAGCATCTGCCAGTAGTTGAAGGTCGTCGGCAGGTATTGCCAGGCGCTGCGGTTTTTCGGGTTGGCCGTACTCAGCAGGTTCGTGTACTCGAACAGATTGATCGCCGGTGCCTTGGCGAGAATGGTGTCCCAGAGCTGCTCGGCGTAGCGGTCCAGGTCATGCATGGCAATCGGATCGACCCAGCCGCCGCCGTTGCGCCCCGGGGCGATGTTCTCGAAGTAGCGGAAGATCTCGTAGCTCTCATAGGGCAGCAGCTGCTGATCGGTGCTCGGCGCATAGCGGGTCTCATCCCCCGTCCAGATCTCCGGGAAGATCTTCGGCTCGTTCACCAGGTCGAACCCCATGCCCTGGAACGAGGGGTAGAAGTTCGGGAACTTGATGATGACGCGCACCTTGGGATTGGCGGCCTCGGCGGGCTTCAAAATCAGGTCGCGCGACACCTCGTCCATGGTCTTCAGTCGGTACTGCGACCAGGTGAGCGTGCCCTTGGCGGCGATATCCGCCGGGCTCTTGGTGTTGAAGAAGTACAGATCGTCGAGCACGAACTCGTTGAAGTGCCGTGCGGTGAGCGCCGCCATCCGCCGCGTCAGCGCCCGATCCTTCGCCAGCGCGTAATCGAGGGTGTTGAACTGGCCGTTGCCGCCGGGCCCGAGCATGGCCATCCCGCCGGCCACCGCGACATGATGGGCGAGGAAGAAGTGCTTCACGCGCGCCAGCTCGGCGCCGGTCGCGCTGTCTCCGGCGCGGTAGCTCTCGATGAAGACCTGGTCGACGTGCAACCGGCTGGCGATGGTGCGCCAGCTCGAGTGCATCCAGGCCGGGTCCCGCGCCATGCGCTTGACGACCCGCACCGGGATGTACACGGTGACCTTGAAATTGCGGTAGGGCGCCGGCACCGCCCAGGCGGTCGCGGCACAGAGCAGCATCAGCGCGGCGGCAAGAGACTGCCGGAACTTGGACATGACGACCCCCTCTTCGATCGAGTAGAATTGGTAGCGCTACCATGATACACGGCCGGGGCTGGCCGTAAAGCGTGACCGGGCGCCCGGGGCGCACGCTTGGCGCCCGAGGGACGCTGTAGTTGCGTTACACTTTCACCGTGGGATTCGCGAGCCGGTGCGCCGTCTCGAGACCTTTGGACCAGCCAATTTCATGCACGGTAATGCGCGAGGCGCGAACTGCCTCGAGTTCGGACGCTTTCGGCTGCTGATCCGCCAGCGCGAGCTGCGCAGCGGCGATAAGCCCGTTGCGCTCGGCTCTCGCGCCTTCGACGTGCTGCTGGTGCTGCTCGAGGCGCACGGCGACCTGGTGACCAAGGAAGAGTTGCTGGCGCGCGCCTGGCCGGGCATCGTGGTCGAGGAGAGCAACATCCAGGTGCAGATTTCGGCGCTGCGCAAGGCGCTCGGCAAGGACCGCAATCTCATCGTCACCGTGCCGCTGCGCGGCTACCGCTTCACCGGCGAGGTGCGCGAGCGGTCCGAGACCGACAGTGCCCGTGGCGCGACCGACGCGCAGAGGCCTCCGACCAATCTGCCGGCGGCCATTTCAGACTTCATCGGCCGCGAGGCCGAACTCGCCACGGTGCACGAGCTGCTGCGGCACAACCGGCTGGTGACTCTGGTCGGCACCGGCGGCATCGGCAAGACCCGCCTCGCACTCGAGGCGGCGCGTGAGGCACTCGAGGAATTTCCCGACGGGGTGTGGCTCGCGGAACTGGCCCCGCTCACCGATCCGGAACTGGTCGCGAGCGCCATGCACGCGGCGCTCGGTCTGCAGAGCGGCACGGGACGGTGGACCGGCGAGCGCCTCGCCGCGGCGCTGCGCGAGCGCAAGCTGCTCCTGGCGCTCGACAACTGCGAACATCTGATCGGCGCCGCGGCACGCGAGGCGCAGGCACTGCTCGCCGCCGCCCCGCAGGTGCGCATTCTCGCCACCAGCCAGGAGCCGCTCGGAATCGAAGGGGAGTGCACGCTGCGGCTGCGTCCGCTGGAGTTTCCAGCCGAGCACATCGCCGGCCTCGCCAGCACCCAGCGCCATGGCGCGGTGCGTCTGTTCGTCGCGCGCGCCCAAGCGGCTGATCCGCAATTCGAGCTCAACGAGCGCAATGCGGCCACCGTGGCGATGATCTGTCGGCGCCTCGATGGCATTCCGCTCGCCATCGAACTGGCGGCTGCGCGCTCCGCGGCGCTCGGCATCGACGGTCTGGCGCAGCGGCTCGATCTGCGCTTTCACGTCCTCACCGGGGGGCGGCGCACGGCGCTGCCCCGCCACCAGACGCTGCGGGCGACGCTCGACTGGAGTCATCGGCTGCTCGCCGAACCGGACCGCATCGTGCTGCGTCGCCTGGCCGTGTTCGCCGGCAGCTTCACGCTCGAGGCGGCTGGGCAGGTGGTCGCCGATGCGGCGCTGCCGGAGTGGGAGGTCGTCAGCCGGATCGCCGAACTGGTCGACAAGTCGCTGGTCGTAGCCGATACCTCCGGGCCGCAGCGGCGTTATCGGCTGCTCGAGACCACGCATGCCTATGCGATGGAGAAGCTCGCCGACAGCGGTGAGTTCGGGCCGCTGGCGCGGCTGCACGCGCGTTATTTCCGCGACTTGCTGCACGCCGCGCACCTCGTCTGGGAGCGCACGCCCTCGGTCGAGTGGCTGGAGAAGGTTGGCCCGGAGATCGACAATGTGCGCATCGCGCTCGATTGGGCGTTCGGCGCCGACGGCGATGCCCAGATCGGGGTCGAGCTGGCGGCCTCCTCGTACCTGTTGTGGTATCTGCTCTCGCTGATGTCCGAGGGCCGCGCGCGCCTCGAGCGCGCCACCGCCGCGCTGAGCGGCGAGACACCGCGCTCGCTCGAGGCGCATCTGTGGTTCGGTTACGGCTTTCTCTCCACGGGCGAGCCGCGTGGACGCGCCGTGCCGGCCTTGCGCCGTGCGGTCGCGCTGCTGCGCGAATCGGGCGAGCCGCTCGATCTGGCCCGGGCGCTCGCATTTTACGGCCTGAACCTGGCGCGCACCGGGGCGCCCGAGGAGGGTCTCGAGGCGTTGCAGGAGAGCCGGCGGATGCTCTCGGCTGGCGCGCAACCGAAGAGCTTTGCGCTCTGCCTGACCAATCTCGGCATCGCGCACACCGTCGCCGGACAGTACGAGGCGGCGCGCGCGCGGCTCGATGAAGCGCTGGCTGCCGGGCAGCGCTCCCATGCGGACTTCTGGGCGTGGCGGGCGCTCATCTACCGAGCCGAGGTGCAGTTCGCCGAAGGGCGCATCGATGCGGCCATCGCCGGCGCCCGCGAAGTGATCGCGCTGGCGCGTGCGGCGCGGCGTACGGGGTTGCTCGGACATGCGCTGTGCAACCTTGCCGGATACCTCATCGCGCACGACGAAATCGGCGCGGCAAGCGCCGCGTTGCGCGAGGGGCTGCCGCTCGCCGAGGACAGCGAACTCGACACCGTGCTGATCGCCGGCGGCATGCAACACCTGGCGACCATTGCGGCCCGCCAGGAGCGCTTCGAGCGCGCCGCCCAGTTCATCGGCTACGCACACGCATTCTTTTCCAAGGAGTTTGCCGGACGCAGCCCGGCGAAGCTCATGATCGAAGCGGGGATTCTGCGCCAGCTCAGTGCCGTGCTGGCGCCGCAGCGGCTCGAGGCGCTGATGGACAGCGGCGCCCGCTGGAGCGAGGACGAGGCCATGACGGCCGCGCTGGAAGCGTGACAAAAATCACTTCACACGCTGATGTACACGCCGGCGCAGACCGGCCGCAAGCCCTACGGACATCAATTAAGAAAGATTAAGCGCAATTCAGGGAGGGCTAAGGATTTGGCCGGGGCCGAGGGGCATCCTCTCGCCGTTCGAAACACGGCTGGTATTCGCCCCACATGATGCGTCACTTCTGGTCTCGATTCTGTCGTCTTTTGCCGTTGGCGGCAACTGCGCTGCTGGCCGGCTGCCACGGGGCGCTGCTGCATCCGGCAGGCCCCATCGGCATGGCGGAGCGTTCGATCATCTACACCGCGACCGGCCTGATGCTGGTGGTGGTGGCCCCGGTGCTCGTGCTGGTCGTGCTCATTGCTTGGCGCTACCGGGCCACGAACACCAAGGCACGGTACGAGCCGGAATGGTCGCATTCGACCCGCATCGAAGTGGTCATGTGGACCATCCCGGTCATCATCGTGTCGATCCTCGGTGTGATCGCCTGGCGCAGCTCGCACCAGCTCGACCCGTTCCGTCACATTCCCTCGCCGGATCAGCCGATCCACGTCGAGGCGGTGGCGATGAACTGGAAGTGGCTGTTCATCTACCCGGATCTGCACATCGCCTCGGTGAACGAGGTGGCCATGCCGGTCGGCGTGCCGGTGGTGTTCCACATCACCTCGGCGACCGTGATGAACTCGTTCTTCATCCCGCGCCTCGGCAGCCAGATCTACGCCATGGCGAACATGCAGACCGCGGACAACCTGGTGGCCAGCCGCACCGGCACCTTCCGCGGCATTTCCGCGAACTTCAGCGGCGATGGATTCTCCGGTATGACTTTCAAGGCGGTCTCGATGACCCCGGCGGACTTCAAGCAGTGGGTCGCCAAGGTGTCAGCCTCGAGCCAGCACCTCGATGCGGCGCACTACGTCGCGCTTGATAAGCCGAGCGAAAACGTTCCCGTGACGTATTACTCGCAGGTCATGCCGAATCTGTTCGAGCAGATTCTTGCGGGCAAGTTCCGGTCCGGTCAGCTGCTGGCGCGCGCCGCTGCGCCGGCGCGTGGGAGTAAGTGAGAATGTTCGGTAAGTTGACGCTCAGCGCCATCCCCTTCAACGTCCCGATCGTCATGGGCGCAGTCGCGCTCATGGTGCTGTCGGTCGTGGCGGTACTCGCCCTCGTCACCTACCTGGGCAAGTGGAAGTATCTCTGGACGGAGTGGCTGACCTCGGTCGATCACAAGAAGATCGGGATCATGTACATGATCCTCGCCTTCGTCATGCTGCTGCGCGGCTTTGCCGATGCGCTCATGATGCGCGCGCAGCAGGCGCTGTCCTACGGCAGCAACATGGGCTACCTGCCGCCCGAGCACTTCGACCAGGTGTTCAGTGCGCACGGCACGATCATGATCTTCTTCATGGCCATGCCGTTCATCATCGGCCTGATGAACTGCATCCTGCCGCTGCAGATCGGTGCGCGCGACGTGGCGTTCCCGCTGCTGAACAACTTCAGCTTCTGGCTGACGGCCGCCGGTGCAGTGCTGGTGAACGTCTCGCTCGCCATCGGCAATTTCTCGCGCGCCGGCTGGCTGGCCTATCCGCCGCTCTCGGAGCTGCACTTCAGTCCGGGCGTGGGCGTGGACTACTACATCTGGGCGTTGCAGGTCTCCGGTATCGGCACGACGCTCACCGGGGTCAACTTCATCGCGACGATTCTGAAGATGCGCGCCCCGGGCATGACCATGACGCGCATGCCGGTGTTCGTGTGGGCCTCGCTCTGCGCCAGCGTGCTGATCGTGGTGGCGTTCCCGATCCTCACCGTGACGCTCGGGCTACTCACCATGGACCGCTACCTGGGGATGCATTTCTTCACGAACTCCCTCGGCGGCGATCCGATGATGTACATCAACCTCATCTGGATCTGGGGTCACCCCGAGGTGTACATCCTTATCCTGCCGCTGTTCGGCGTGTTCTCCGAGATCGTGCCCACCTTCTCCGGCAAGCCGCTGTTCGGCTACACCTCCATGGTGTACGCGACCATGGCGATCGCCGTGCTGTCGATGCTGGTGTGGCTGCACCACTTCTTCACCATGGGCGCAGGGCCCGCCGTGAACGCCTTCTACGGCATCACGACGATGATCATCGCGGTGCCGACGGGCGTGAAGATCTTCAACTGGATCTTCACCATGTACCGCGGCCGGGTGCGCTTCGACACCCCGATGCTCTGGACGCTCGGGTTCCTGATCACCTTCACGATCGGCGGGATGAGCGGCGTGCTGCTCGCCGAGCCGCCGGCCGACTTCGTGCTGCACAACAGCCTGTTCCTGATCGCGCACTTCCACAACGTCATCATCGGCGGGGTGGTGTTCGGGGTGTTCGCCGGCGTGTCCTACTGGTTCCCGAAGATCACCGGCTACCGGTTGCACGAGGGGCTCGGCAAGGCGGCGTTCTGGTTCTGGTTCGTGGGCTTCTACGTGGCGTTCATGCCGCTGTATGCGCTCGGCCTGATGGGCGCGACGCGCCGGATGGATCACTACAACGTCGCCGCCTGGCATCCGCTGTTCATCATCGCGGCGGTGGGCGCGGGCATCATTGCGCTCGGCATCGCTACACAGGTGCTGCAGCTGGTGGTGACGTTCATACAGCGTGAGAAGCTGCGCGACACCACGGGCGATCCGTGGAACGGGCGCACCCTGGAGTGGTCGCTGCCCTCGCCGGCGCCTGCCTACAATTTTGCGCGGATCCCGATCGTGCGTGAGCGCGACGCGTACTGGGATATGAAGAAGCGCGGGGTGGACCTGAAGGGCGCCACGTTCGTGCCGATCCATATGCCGCGCAACAAGGCGACCGGCTTCATCATGGCCGGCTGCATGTTCGTGACGGGTTTCGCGCTGGTTTGGCAGATTTGGTGGCTCGTGATCGCCGGCTTCGCCGCGACCGTCGCGACGCTGATCCGCCATGCCTTCGATGACGACCGGGACTACCACATCGGCGCTGATGAGGTCAGGAAGTCCGAGGCGCTGTACGGCCGCGTAAAAGCGGGGAGCGTGTAATCGATGTCCAACGAAACTCTTGTCATGCACAACGGTGCGGCGGCCTTGAAGCCGGGCTACGCGGACCATGCGGCCGATGCGCTGCGCGGATTGCGTCAGTCGGGCGATGCCGTCGACTTCCAGGTCGAACATCACCACGACGTCGCCTCGACGATCCAGCTCGGGTTCTGGATCTATCTGATGAGCGACTGCCTGCTCTTCTCTGGGCTGTTCGCCACCTACGCGGTGTTGCACGGGCACACGGCCGGCGGACCGAGCGGCGCGCAGTTATTCGATCTGCCGAGCGTGCTCACCGAGACGATGTTCCTGCTGTTCAGCAGCTTCACCTGCGGTCTGGCGACGCTTGCGATGAATGCAAACAACCGCAACGCGACGGTGGGCTGGCTCGGCGTGACGTTCCTGCTCGGTGCGGGCTTCGTCACCATGGAGGTGCGTGAGTTCGCCCACATGGTGGCAATCGGCGCCGGACCGAGCCACAGCGCGTTCCTCTCGAGCTTCTTCACCTTGGTCGCCACGCACGGACTGCACGTGACCTGCGGCCTGATCTTCATGGTCGTGATGATGGTGGCGGTGATGCGCAAGGGACTGACCGAGACGAACCGGGCGCGCCTGAACTGCCTGAGCCTGTTCTGGCACTTCCTCGACATCATCTGGGTGGGCGTGTTCTCTCTGGTCTACCTGTTCGGAGTGGCCCACTAATGAACGTCGCAAACGAAGCACTCGCCGGCCACGGGCCGCACGGGCCGCACGGGCCGCACGGGGCACACGGTTCGGATCACAGCCCGAGCCAGAAGCAGTACATCATCGGCTTTGTTCTGGCGATCGTGCTCACCGCCGTGCCCTTCGCGCTGGTGATGGGCCACTCGGGCATCGGCACGGGCGTGCTGATCGCGGCGTTCGCCGTCGCGCAGATCGTCGTGCACGTGGTGTACTTCCTGCACGTGAACCGTTCCGAGGAGCAGCGCTGGAATCTGACGGCACTGTTGTACACGGTGCTGATGGTGGGGATCATCATGATCGGGTCGCTGTGGATCATGCATCATCTCTCCAGCAGCATGAGCCCGGGGACCATGCATCACATGGTGTGGTCCGGACAGCACTGAGAAGACCGATCCGTGTCAGGCGCCCGGTGCCGCCGCGAGGCAGCACCGGGCGCGTTCATTTTCGGGGCAGGGCGTGGCGCGCGCCGCCCGGTTCGGCCGCCAGCGCCCGGGCCGGCGGGCCGCGGTGCGTGGACAACCCGACACTGAGCAGGATCAGGACGAGTCCGAGCGGCCCGGACCAGCCGATCCGCTCGTGCAGCACGAATACGCCCAGTCCCGCGGCGATGATCGGGTTGATGTAGGTGACCACGGCGGTGCGGGCCGCGCCGGCCCGCTTGATGAGGTAGAACATCCCGAGCATCGATGCGGCGGTGCAGAGCGCACCGAGGACGGCGAGTGAACCGAGCGCGAGGGCGCTCGGCATCCGCTCGGGGAGGCTCAGTGCTGCCGGAACCGTGAGCGCGGCGCTCGCCACCACGAGACTCGCGGCGAGCGCGCCGAGGGAGTCGACGTCCTGCAGGTGGCGTTGCACGATCATCGGGCCGGTGGCGTAGCAGAGCGTGGCGAACACCATGCTGGCGACACCGATCCAGCCGCGCGTGCCGGTGACGCTGCCGAAGCCGAGCAGCACCGCGACTCCGAGCAGACCCCCGAGCAGTCCGCTCAAGCGCCGTGTTCCGAGCGGCTCGTGCAAGCCGAACCATCGCGCGGCCGGCACGGTGGCGAGCGGTACGCCGGAGATCAGGATGCCGGCGACGGAGGAGGGGATCCAGCGCTCGCTTGCCGCGATGAGCCAGTACGGCAGCACGAACTCCAGGAGTGCGAATGCGCAGATCGCCGCGGTGTGCGTGCGCAGCACCGTGAGCGTGCCGCGCCGCCATGCCAGCGGTGCGAGCAGCAGCGCTGCGAGTGTGATCCGGCCCCACGCGATATCGCACGGGGAGAGCTCGCGTACGGCGAGTTTGATCAATAGATACGGCAATCCCCACACGATGCCGAGGCCCAGAAATACGAGCCAGGCGCGCGCTGTCATGCGGGGAGTGCGCGGCGGATTCCGCGCGCCCGATGCGCTGGTGCGCATCGGCTACGGGAGGGGCGCGGGGCGTACGGGCCGGGTATGAGCGCCGGGGGGCGGGATCGGACGAGGGCCGCTATACTCGCGGCCTTTTGCGCCGGCATTGCGATTATGTGGTTTAAGAATCTTACCGTGTACCGGCTGCCGCCGGAGTGGAACTGGTCGGCGGCGGATCTGGAGGCTGCCCTCGGACGCACGCCTCTGCAGCCGTGCAGCGCACTGCAGATGCGCAGCCGCGGCTGGGTGGCCCCATCGCCGTCCGGCCGGCTGCTGCACACCATCGGGACGCAGCATCTGCTGGCGCTCGGCATCGACCAGAAGCTGCTGCCGGCGTCCATCATCCGCCAGGAGGCGGAGCGACGCGCCGCCGAGCAGGCCGAGACCCAGGGCTTCCCGGTCGGCCGCCGGCAGATGCGTGCGTTGAAGCTGCAAGTGGCGGACGAACTGCGCGCCCGCGCGTTGACGCGCCGAACCGTGACGCGCGCGTGGATCGATGCGGGTGCCGGCTGGCTGGTGGTCGACAGCGCCAGTGCCACACGGGCCGAGGAAGTGATCGAGACACTGCGCGATACGCTCGAGAGTCTTGCGGTGCAGATGTGGGACACCGAGCGCTCGGTGAGCGGTTCGATGGCCGCGTGGCTGCAGCGCGGTGCGCCGGGCCCGTTCGCGCTCGAGCAGGATTTGGAATTGCAGTCCGCGGATGCGCAGAAGTCGACCATCCGGTACCGGCACCATCCGCTCGACGGGCAGGACATCCGCACGCATCTGAGCGCCGGTAAACGCCCGACCCAGTTGGGGTTGACCTGGAACGGCCGGATTGCCTTCGTGCTCACCGAGAAGCTCGGCATCAAACGACTGCAATTCCTCGAACTCGCCCCGGAGCGCGAGGATGGCGGACAGATCGATCCGCTCGAGCAGTTCGATCTGGACTTCACCGTGATGGCCGGAGAGCTCGGCAAGCTGCTGGGCGATCTGTCCGGGGAGCTCGACGGGGAGCCGGCGCGCGCGGCGGCCTAGGACGGCCGGGTCGAGGCGATCGACGGGCGAGGGCTGAGCGCCTCGTGCCAGGCGCTCAGCTGCGGTCGACCCTCGCGCCAGAGCTCCTCGGGAAAGCGCAACTCGAGGTAATCGAGCGCGCACACGATCGAAATCGCGCCGATGTCGAACGGTCCGGCGAGTGGCTCGGCTTCGAGTGCATCGAGTGCGGTGCGGATCTTCAGCTGCTGTCCGTCGAGCCACTCGCTCCAACGCAGCGCCTCGGGTCGGATCACCCGTTCGTAGCGCATCAGAATCGCCGCATCGATCAGGCCGTCGGCCAGCGCCTGCTGGCGCAGCGCGCGCCAGCGTGCGGCGCCGGCCGCCGGACACAGGCGATCGGCACCGGCGAGCGTATCCAGGTACTCGCAGATCACCGGGGAGTCATACAGCGCCTCATCGGCATCAGTGAGCAGCGCCGGGATCTTCCCGAGGGGATTGTGCGTGCGCAGTCCGTGGTGCGGCTGGACCGGGGAGAGAGTCACCTCGATCAGCTCGATGCGCTCGGCGAGGCCGAGCTCGAGAGCGCTGATGCGCACCTTGCGGGCGAAGGGGGAGAGGGCGTTGAAGTAGAGCTTCATCGTTCAGGGCTCCCCGGCGCTGCGCTTCAGCGCCGCGCGGCGCCGGGCGCGCTCGAGCGCCAGATCGATCAGCCGCGTCACCAGCGCGCGCGGCGCGAGCCCGGACAGTTCCCAGAGCTTCGGGTACATCGAGATGGCGGTGAAGCCCGGCAGTGTGTTGATCTCGTTCACCCGCAGCGTGCCGTCGGGCTCGAGGAACAGATCCACCCGCGCCATGCCCTCGCATTCGAGCACTTCGAAGCTGCGCACCGCCATCGCCTGGGCGCGCATCAGCACCTCGGGCGAGAGGCGCGCCGGTAATTCCAGGCGCGCGCCGCTCTCATCGAGATACTTCGCGTCGTAGGAATAAAAGCCGTCCGGGTGCCGGACCACGATCTCCCCGGCGACCGACACCGCCGGCGGCTCGCCGCCGAGCACGGCGAGTTCGATCTCCCGAGCCGTGACGGCCGCCTCGATCAGCACCTTGTCATCGAACTGGAACGCGTGACGGACGGCAGCCTCTAGATCCGCTTGCGCCATGACTTTGCGCACGCCGATCGAGGAGCCGGCATTGGCCGGCTTGGTGAACACGGGCAGACCGAGGTCCTGCGCCTGCGCCAGCGCGGCGGCCGGGTCGGCATCGAAGTGGTCACGGCGCAGGGTGTGGAAGGCGGCAATCGGGATGCCCGCATCGCGCAGCAGCCGCTTGCTGACGTCCTTGTCCATGCCGATGGCCGAGCCGAGCACGCCCGCTCCGACATAAGGAACGCCGGTGAGCTCGAACAACCCCTGCACCGTGCCGTCTTCGCCCATCGTGCCGTGCAGGACCGGGAAGATGACGTCGATGGCACCGGGGGAGGCGCTGGCGAAGAGCACCTCTTTGCTGACCGGCGGCCCGTCCTCGATGCGCACCAGACGCGGATCGCGCGCGCTCTCGAGCAGCCGCGCGCCATCCTGGCGCAGCCACCGACCCTGCCGGTCGATGCCGACCAACACGGCCTCGAAACGCTGCGGATCGAGGGCCGCGAGCACATTGCGGGCCGACAGAATGGAGATTTCGTGTTCGGCCGACTGGCCGCCGAACAGGAGCGCGACGCGAAGCTTCGCTGGGCGGTTCATGCGCGGATCTTAGCATCCGGCCTCAACGCTGCGTCGAGCCGTTCCTGACGGCATGCGCGACGCCTCGGTCGCGGACCTCGTCCTGCGGTGCATGCGTCGGCGCGCTCGGCTCGGCGGCGTGCGGCTTCAGAGCTTGAACGTCGAGAGCAGCAGGCTGGTTTCGGTGCTCGAGACCCCGGGGGTGCGGCTGACACGGGCGAGGACGCGGTCGAAGGATGCGAGGGAGTCGGCGCGCAGTTCCGCCACCAGATCCCAGCGGCCGTTGGTGCTGTAGAGACTGGCGACCGCCGGGTCACCGCGCAGCGTCTTGACGACGGCGTCGACCTGGTTGCCCTCCGCGGCGATGGTCATGAAGGCGCGGATCTGATCCTCCTGCACGTCGGGCTTCAGCCGCACGGTATAGCCGACGATCGTGCCGTCGGCCTCGAGCTTGTTCATGCGGTTCTGAACCGTGCCGCGCGCCACGCCGAGGTGCTGAGCGAGTGAGGCGATCGAGGTGCGCGCA
The DNA here is from genome assembly GCA_021851405.1 of Pseudomonadota bacterium. Classification (GTDB taxonomy): domain Bacteria; phylum Pseudomonadota; class Gammaproteobacteria; order Steroidobacterales; family Steroidobacteraceae; genus 13-2-20CM-66-19. The sequence continues at coordinate 60,097 of JAJZDW010000009.1, read as the reverse complement.
TGGGCGCGCAGCAACGAGACGAGGCGGTGATCGAGATCGTCCATCGGGCACTCCCAGCGACATGATCGGCTTCGAAGTCTATCAAAATGTACCATGAGAGTGACAATTTGATCAACGGAGGCCGCATTTTTGGTAAATATCTGGCTATTCTTTGGCTGCGGGGGCGGGGATCATGGTCTCCCGGCCCGCGCATCTCCGGCGCGCCGGGTACTGACAGGAGAGAGACCATGGTCGACTTCATCGGCACTCGTCGGGTCCAGGAACTCGTGCGAGATCTCGGCACCGCGGCGTTCATCGCCGGGATGGCGCGCGAAATCGAAGCGGATTACCGCCGCTGGAGCGCGTTCGAAAAATCCCCGCGGCACGCCACCCATTCGCCCGTCGGCGTGATTGAGCTGATGCCCACGAGCGACGGCCGTCAGTACGCGTTCAAGTACGTCAACGGCCACCCCAAGAACACGGCCAAAGGTCTGCTGACCGTGATGGCCTTCGGCATGCTCGCCGACGTTGAGACCGGGTACCCGCTGGCGCTTGCGGAAATGACGCTGACGACCGCGCTGCGCACGGCGGCGACCTCGGTCGTGGCGGCGCGCGCGCTCGCTCGCAGCGACAGCCGGGTCATGGCGCTGATCGGCAACGGCTCGCAGTCGGAGTTCCAGGCCATCGCATTCCATGACCAGCTGGGCGTGCGCGAGCTGCGGCTCTATGACGTCGATCCGCAGGCCACCGACAAACTGGTCGCGAACCTCAGTCGCACCCGTCTGCCGGGGCTGCGCGTGGTGCGGTGCCGTTCGGCGGGCGAGGCCTGTGTCGGGGCGGATATCGTCACCACGATTACCGCCGACAAGTGCAACGCCACCATCCTCACCCCCGAGATGATCGCCCCGGGCATGCACCTGAACGCGGTGGGCGGGGACTGCCCGGGCAAGACCGAACTGCATGCGGACATCCTGCGGCGCGCCGACGCACGCGTCGTGGTCGAGTTCGAACCGCAATCACGCATCGAAGGTGAGATCCAGCAAATGCCGGCGGATTTCCCGGTGACGGAACTCGCCGCCGTGCTCAGCGCGGGCCGCGGCGGGCGCACCGGCGCGCAGGACGTGACGATCTTCGACTCGGTCGGTTTTGCGCTCGAGGACTTCGCAGCGCTACGCTACGTGCACCAGCTGCACCGCGAACGGCGGGGCACGCACGCCACCATCGATCTGATCCCCGATCTCGCCGACCCGAAGGATCTCTACGCCATGATCGCCACACCGCGCACCGCGCGCGAGACGGTTGCCGAGCTCGCCGAGGCGCTGAGCGCATGAGCGCGGCGCGGCGCACAGTCGCGCTGATCGGCGCGCCGACCGACGTGGGCGCCGCGGAGCTCGGCGCCTCGATGGGCCCCGAGGCGATGCGGGTCGCCGGCGTACACGCAGCGCTCGAGGCGCGCGGCCTGAGCGTGCTCGACCGCGGCAATCTCGCCGGACCGGGCCACCGCAGCGAGGCGGCACGCGAGGGCTACCGCAATCTGCCCGCCGTGGCGGCGTGGAACGAGCGGGTGCACGAGGCCGTGTACGGCGCGCTCGGTGAGGGCCACCTGCCGATCATGCTCGGGGGCGATCACTCGCTTGCGATCGGCTCGATCAGTGCAGCGGCGAGGCACTGCCGCGACACCCATCAGAAACTGCGCGTGCTGTGGCTGGATGCGCACGCGGATTTCAACACCGGGGAGCTCTCCCCGAGCGGTAACCTGCACGGCATGCCGCTCGCCTGCCTGTGCGGTCTCGGTCCGCGGACGCTCACCGGCATCGGCGGGCAGAGCCCGGCGATCCACCCGCAGTGGATCCGCCAGATCGGCATCCGCAGTGTCGATGAGGGTGAGCGGCGCCTGGTGCACGAGCTGTCCGTGGAGGTGTTCGACATGCGCTACATCGATGAGATGGGCATGCGCGCCACCATGGAACAGGCGCTGAGCGGCGTTGACGCCGATACCCATCTGCACGTGAGCTTCGATGTCGATTTTCTCGATCCGGACATCGCCCCGGGCGTCGGCACGACCGTGCCGGGCGGACCGACCTACCGTGAAGCACAGCTGTGCATGGAAATGATCGCCGATACCCGCCAGGTCGGTTCGCTCGATGTGGTGGAGCTCAATCCGGCGCTCGATGAGCACAACCGCACCGCGAAGCTCGCCGTCGATCTGCTCGAGTCGCTGTTCGGCAAGAGCACTCTGGTGCGCCGCCAGCAGCCCGGCCGCCCGCTCGATGTGGTGAGTTCGCGCAGCGGCACGCGCTAGTCTGCGGGGCGTGTCGCGCCCCGCAGCGCCGCGCGACTCACTCCGCGGCGGCCCGGCAATGCTCGCGGATGAAGGCCTCGTGCGATGGCAGCGTCGCGGCGCAGCGGGCAATGACGGCGCGGACATCATCGAGCGCGGCCTGCGGGTCCGGGCCGATGCTGTCGGCGAAAGGATCGTAGCCGGCGCTCTGCGCCCCCTGGCCGATGAGCATGTGAAACCAGCTCTGCACCGAGAACAGCTCGTTCTCATCGCGCATCAGTCGTCCGTAGTTGGCAAAGAGCGCGATGCGCTCGCGCAGGCTGTCGGGCAGCTCCGTGGCCCGACAGTGCGCCCAGAATGGTCCGTCCCGCTCGGTGAAATGATAGTGCGCGATCAGGAAATCGCGCGCCCGCTCGTAGTCGAAGGCGAGCTGCTGGTTGTATTCCTCGATGTCCCGGGCGCGGAAATTCCGGTCGGGGAAGAGTTTCAGCAGCACGAACAGTCCGCGCTGGATGAGATGGATGCCGGTGGACTCCAGCGGTTCGAGGAAGCCGGCCGCAAGCCCGATGGCCACGCAGTTGCGGTTCCAGAACTTGCGGCGCCGACCGGTCGTGAAGCGCAGCCGCAGAGGGGTGCGCAGCGGTGCGCCCTCGAGACTGCCGAGCAGCGCCGCCTCGGCCGCATCATCGTCCATGAACTGACTGCTGTAGACGTAGCCGTTGCCCACGCGGTGCTGCAGCGGGATACGCCATTGCCAGCCGACTTCCCGCGCCGTGGCGAGGGTGTGCGAGGAGAGCGGGCCGGTGCGCTGGCAGGCCACCGCAATGGCCCGGTCGCACGGCAGCCAGCGCGTCCAGTCCTCGTACCCCGTGTGTAGCGCTCCTTCGATCAGCAAGCCCCGAAACCCCGTGCAGTCGATGTACAGATCCGCATCGATGCGCTCGCCGCTCTCGAGCGTGAGTGACTCGATGAAGCCGTCCGCGCTGCGCAGCGCGACGCTGCGCACGGTGCCCTCGATGCGCCGCACGCCGCGGGCCTCGGCGTACGTGCGCAGGTAGGCGGCCAAGCGCTTCGCATCCAGGTGCAGTGCGTACACGATGCTCGCGAGTGGGGAGTGCTGTCGGGGCGTGGGTCGAGCGAAGCGCGCCTCCCTCGCTGCCATGGCCTGCAGTGAGTACAGCTCGAGCGGCGCGGCCGTTCCGACCTGCGCGCATTTGTGCCAGTAGGTGTAAAAGGGAACCCCGCGAAGCGGGGCACCCGTGGGTCCGAACGGATGGATGTAGCTGTGGCCGGCCCGCCGCCAGTCCTTGAACTCGATGCCGAGTTTGAAGGTCGCCTGCGTCTTGCGGATCAGCTCGTTCTCGTCGATCCCGTGCGTCCGGAGGTACTCGATGATCGGCGGGATGGTCGCCTCACCGACGCCCACCGTGCTGATATCGGCGGACTCGACGAGCCGGATGCTACCGGTGAGATGCGGGAAGGACTGCGAGAGGGTCGCCGCGGCCATCCAGCCGGCGGTCCCGCCGCCGACGATGGCCACGCTGCGAATGGGCTGATTGGTCACCTACCTAGTTTAGTACTTGCAGTGGCGCGCGATAAGGCTCTCGGCGAGCTCCTGCTTGCCCGAGCGTACCGTCGGCTGGAAGTCCGAGGCGATCGCCAGGTCCGCGAGCGCGGCGAGATCCAGAGCGCCGCTCTCGATGCGCTGGCCGAGCGGCCCGTCCCAACCCTGATAGCGGCTCTTCTTCAGCTCAGCGAGCTTGCGCTCGGAGATGACATCGGCGGCGCCGAGCAGCGCGCGCGCCAGCGTGTCGATGCCGCCGATGTGCGCGAGGAACAGATCGGTCGGATCGACCGACTGACGGCGCAGCTTGGCGTCGAAGTTAAATCCGCCCGTAGTGAAACCGCCGCCCTCGAGCAGCGCGACGAACGCTGGAACGAGCTCCTGCGCATTGTTCGGGAACTGGTCGGTGTCCCAGCCATTGCGCGCATCGCCGCGGTTGATGTCGATCGAGCCGAAAATGCCGTAGGTGAACGCGGCAGCGACTTCATGCTCGAAGTCCAGCCCGGCGAGGGTGGCGTGATTGACTTCGATATTGACCTGCACCTCTTTGGCGAGGTCGTAGCGCTGCAGGAAGGCGTAGACGGCCGCCACGTCGCGGTCGTACTGATGCTTGGTCGGCTCGAAGGGCTTCGGCTCGATCAGGATCGCACCCTTGAAGCCGATGCGGTGCTTGTGCTCGACCACCATGGAGAGGAAGCGTCCGTAGTGATCGAGTTCGCGCTTCAAATCGGTGTTCAGCAGCGAGTCGTAGCCTTCGCGTCCGCCCCACAACACATAGTTCTGGCCGCCGAGCCGATGCGTCGCCTCCAGGCAGCCGCGCACCTGGGCGGCCGCCCAGCCGTACACCTCGGGGTCCGGGCTGGTGGCGGCACCGCCGGCATAGCGCGGGTGGCTGAACAGGTTGGCCGTGCCCCAGAGCAGCTTCACGCCGGTGGCGGCCATCTTCGCCTCGATGTGCGCCACGATGGTCTTGAGGTTGCGATCGTGTTCCTGGGCGCTCGTTGCCGTGGCCATGGCGTCGACATCGTGGAACGCGAAGTACGGCAGTCCGAGGCGGCTGAGGAAGTCGAAGGCCGCTTCGAGCTTCGCGTCGGCCATCTCCTGGCTGATGGTCGCGCCGAGCCACGGGCGCGGCAGGGTGCCGGCGCCGAAGATGTCCTGACCCGGCCAGTTGAACGAGTGCCAGTAGCACACCGCGCCGCGCAGCCAGTCCTCCATGCGCTTGCCGAGTACTGGGCGGTCCTTGTCGTAGACGCGGAAGGCGAATTCGTTATCGGTATCCGGACCCTCGAACCGAACCGGTGCAATCTTGGAAAACAGGCTCATCGGACAACTCCGTGCAATGAATTCGGGATCACCGTCCCCTTACGCGCGCGCGCGAAGGCGGCCGGGAGTGGGAAAATCAGGGCGCGTACGGACGGTGCAGGCCAGCCGACCACGAGGCGCGGTCGATGTGTGCAGAGTCAACTGTGAGGTTACGCGCGCGTACATCTGTATAAGATCTCTGTCGGCATGGTAGCGGTATCAATATGGCGCCGTCAATGGTGCCGCGCCGCCGGCGCGGCCGTCAGCGCAGGGGTGCGCACGTCCCGGGAACACCCGCGGCGTTCAGCGCCGCGCAATGCTGTAGAGGCGCACCCGGTACACCCCGACGTGGTGCGCTGAGAGCAGGATCTGCCGGCCCTGGTTGGTCTGATCGCCGTTCAGGCGCTGCACAACACGCCAGCGGCCGGCGTGCCACGCGAGCCGATCCACCTGCGCAATGCCGGCGATGCCGGTGTCGACATCCGGATCACGCAGCACGGTCACGGTGAGGCCCATGCCGAGCAGATCGAAGTCGCCCGCGCGCCGCTCGATGAGCAGCATCGCGCCCGTGTGCGTCAGCGGCCGGCCGCTCTTCCAGTCGCGCGCCAGCGTGGCCCGGAACCAGTAACCGCCCAGTGCGAGCGTCTGCTCGGGCCGCGGACTGTCGAGATGCAGAATCAGCGCGCGGGTCCGATCGGCGCGTTGCGCGCGAAGAAGCGCAGGGGCCAGATGCCGCAGCGCCTCGTACACGGCCGCGAGCGAACGCTGCGGCCGATCGCCCTGCGGCGGCGGCTGATCGACCGCGAACGCCGAAAAGCCGAAGCCGCGTGCTTGTCCGAACACGTACAGCGCATCGAACGCGGCGAGGGAGCGGCGCGATTCGGGGACGAAGATGGGGTTGCCGGCGCGGCGGTAGCGACTCACCCAGCGCTCGAAGTCCGGCCAGTAGATGTCCGGGGCGTAGAAATCAATCGCCGGGGCGCCGGCACGATAGATCGGCTGCATCAGCGGGTCCGGGCCGCCGCTCGGGTAATGGCCGGCGCGCTCGTGTGGCGCCGGCAGTTGAGCATTCATATACACCGGCAGTGCATCGCGGGCGAGCCCGGCGCGTGCCACGGCCTGCACGTAGCGGGCGTAATACCACGCCATGAACGCCTGATCGGCGAGCGGACCGAACACCGCCGTCCAAGTGCCTCCCGTCAGATGCACCGCATGCTTCAGACGCCACGGCAGCCGGCAGTGTGCCGCTTGCAGCACGCGGATCAATCGGCCCGGCACGGGTCGCGCGAACAGCCGGTTGGCGCGGCTCGAGCGGTCACGCCCCCCCAGGCCGAGGTAACCGACCTCGTTTTCGATCTGCACCATCACCACCGTCTGCTGCCGTGCGTCGATGCGCCGCAGGTGATGCAGCAGCCGGGCGAATGCCTGCGCATCGGCTCGCCGCGTCGCGCGGCCGAACACCGAGAGCATCGGCAGCGGTGCGCCGCTCACCGAGCGCGCGCGCCGGTAGCGCTGCGGATCGGTGAGCACCCAGGTGGGTGCGTAGCTGGAGAGGGCATTCTTCCAGCTGCCGAACCACAGCAGCACCAAGTGCAGGTGCTGCGCGCGTGCGCGCGCGATCCACTGATCCAGCACCGCGAAGTCGAAATGGCCCGGACGCGGCTCGATCTGCCGCCAAGCGACCGGCATCAGGATCGTGTTGAAGCCCCGCCGGGCGAGCGCCGGCAGCACCCGAGCGGCCGCGGCGGCCGTGCCGGCGGAGGAATTGGCGAGTTCCCCGCCGAGCAGCAGCAGGGGCTTGCCCTGCACCCGCAACTCGGTGTGCCCGGCGACCTGCAGCAATTGCGGGGGGGGATTCGCGCGAGCGGCAGCACCGCCGCACAGCCACAGCAGTGCGGCGGCACAGGCGCAAGGACGGCAGGGCATGCAATTCCTCGTTCCGACGGACGGGCGGACTGCGGCAGCGTAGAACGGCGGCGTGCACAGGGTCAAGATAACGCTACCAGAGGCCCGCGGCCGACCGCGGCTCGATCCGCAGCTGCAGTATTCCCGGTTGAGCCCGCGGTATTTTTCGAGCAGAATCAATGAGTCATGACAGCGTTGTCAAAATGATTCCCCGGCGACGGCCGCGGTCAGCTGTGGTGTTCTGCCAACGTTCGCAGCCGCGCGTCGGGGGGCGTCGGGCTGCGCCGGTGAGCCTGAGCCGGAGCCCGACATGCGCGGCTCTGGTGGCGCAATCAGGTTCGGGTGACAAGGCCCGCGGTGCGTCTCTCCTGTCGGTCGAAGGTCGCGCGCCGGACCCATCGGTTGCCGCGCCGGTGGTGCGGCAAAACACTGCATCCACCGAGGCGTGGGCGGGCGGTGGCCGTCCTGTTGACATCGAGCCAACCGCAGGACCATACTCGGCCCGTCGTCAGATAGCGGTACCATAACACCAAGGGGGCTACCACTAACCGCCGAGCGGGATTTCCAGGGCTGTCGCCGGCGGGGTCGGCGCGGCCGCTGTCGATATCGTTGCTGATTCACAACATCTGGTTTGCGACAGAGGGGGCATCTAATGAGTCGGAAGACATTGCGTAACGCATCGAAGCACGCGTTCAAGAAGAACGCCGGTGTCGGTGCGCTGGGCCGATCGGCCTACGCCAAAATCGGGTTGTCGGGGCTCGCGCTGGGGTCGATGACCCTCGCCGCGCAGGGCGTGGCACATGCCGCGACCGCCTCGGCGGGCACGGGTACGGATCAGCCGGCGGTGCCGGGGGCGGCGGCCAAGGTCAAGCGCCGCGGTCGGCCGGCAACGCCGATGGCCTCGAGCGGACTCTTTGCACGCAACGGTGCCGGTCTGCTCGCCATGAACACCGGGCCGGTGCAAAACGCCGCCGGCAGCGCGACCATCCAGGCGGCGGCGAATTCCGCGACGGAACTGCAGCCGATCGTCGTGACCGGTATCCGCGGCTCTCTGATGCGCTCACTGGAGATCAAGAAGGCCTCGATCGGCGTGGTGGATGCGATCTCCGCTGAGCAGATCGGACAGTTCCCCGATGCGACCATCGGCGGGGCGATCTCGCGCATCCCGGGCGTCACGGTCAACCGTGGTAGTCTCAGTCAGGCGAGCGCGACCGGCGCACCGACCGCGACCGGCCAGGTGCAGGGCATCACGGTCGATGGCTTCGGCGGTTCCTTCAACAAGGTGCTGGTCGAGGGACGGCAGATCGCCTCCGGTAACGGCCAGACCTTCAATTTCAGCGATTTCAGCGCCGTGTACGTCGGCGAAGTCGACGTGTACAAGACGCCGGACATGGCTCTGTCCGGTGGCGCGATCGGCGCGACGATCAACGTCAAGTTCCCCAATGCGTTCGACAATCCGGGCATGCACAGCCAGGTGCAGATCTCGGAGAACACCCACAGCATGGACGGCGGCTTCCGGCCGAGCTTCGGTGCGCTGTGGAGCGACACCTTCGATCACAACAAGTTCGGCATCCTGGTCGACGGCGACTACATGGACTCGCACATCCTCGGTCACCACCAGGACATCGTCGGTTGGAAGGGCAACACCTCGTTCCCCTGCTCGAACCTCGCGGCCAACTACACCACCGCGTTCGGCAATACCGGTTGCGCCGCCGTCGGCAATGGCGCGGTCGGCAACAGCAACGTGCCGGTGTGGTACCCGCAGGACATGGCCATGTACCTCGAGCGCACCGATTCGCGCCGCAAGGACGGGCGCGTGTCTCTGCAGTGGCATCCGGTCGACTCGGTGATGGTCACCGTCGATGACAACTACTCCTCGGACGACGAGCACACCACGCGCTGGCAGCGCAGTACGTGGTTCGGCAACTTCCCGGGTGCGACGCTCGACGGCAATGGCACGATCACCAATTTCAACTACAACGGACCGACGGACTTCAATTCGTTCGTCGCCGTCAACTACATCACCACCAATACCACGGGCCTGAACGTCCTGTGGGATGCCAACGCCAACTGGACCATGGAACTCGATGCCGATCACTCGGTGTCCAAGTTCAATCCGAACGGCGGCTACACCGACATCGATGCCGACGTCGGCTATGGCAACACGGCGGCCAACAACTACACCGGCGGTCTGGCGCTGAGCCAGAACAGCAATGTGCTGCCGTACTGGAGTGCGTATGGACCGGGCGCAGTCGCCTCGGGTTCCTCGGCGGTTGCCGCGGCGAACTACAACGGTCTGAATCCGTACATCATCGGCTCGCACGTGCTGCCGATCCAGGACCAGATGAACACCGATCAGGTCAACGAGGCGCAGCTTTCGGCTAGCTGGCACAAAGACTCGACCCGGGTGAAGTTCGGCGCCCAGTTCATCGATGATGACTGGAACAGCAAGGAAATGGACACCTTCACCAACAACTACTGGGAACTCTGGTCCGGTTACGGAACGTCGCCGGGCAACGGCGTGGCGCTGCCTTCATCGCTGATCTCCACCGCGAACATCTCGCCGTGGATGCCGGGCTTCAGCGGGGCGAGCAACCTGCCGTCATCTCTGTTGATGTACAACCCGTATGCGGTGCTGAACTACCTGACCGGACAGCCGGTCAATCCGAGTGCCAATGCGACCGCCGTGCAGGACGGTTATCCGGCCTACACCGGCGGCATTCCGGCGCTGGCGCTCAGCCCCTCGTCCGTGCAGCACGTGGCGCGCATGAACTACGACCCCTTCGTCACCGTCGAGCATAATTTCCCGGTCGGCTCCATGACGTTGAAGGTCGGTGTCGGATTGCGCTACGACCACACGCAGGAGACGATTGCGGGCCTGCAGGCGCCGTTGCTGAGCGTCGGCTGGAGCGGCTCGGGCGATCCGACGGCGTACTCGTTCAAGCTGGGCTCACCGCAGTGGACCGAGACCACCAACTCCTACGGCTTCTTCCTGCCGTCGTTGGACCTGAACTTGATGGTCACCCGGGATCTGAAGCTGCGGGCCGACTTCTCGCGCACCGAGAGTCAGCCGCCGAATGGGCAGCTGCTGCCGAATACCTCGTACGGCGGACGCGTCAATGCGCTCACCGCGACGGGGAACAATCCGGGTCTGATGCCCTATCTGTCCAGCAACTTCAATCTGGGCGCCGAGTGGTACTACGCGTCCAACGACTACGCCTCGATCGAGGGCTTCATGAAGCGGGTGACGAATTTCCCGACTTCGAGCGTGTCTTCTGTGCAGGTTCCGGGCGTCACCGATCCGGCGCCGTGCACCTACAATGGCGCGCCGCTGTCGAACACCTGCGGACAGCCGCTGACCTTCGCGGAAACGACCTACACCAACCAGCTTTCGGCCACCGTCACCGGTGTGTCGGTCGCCTGGCAGCAGATGCTGAAGTGGGGCTTCGGGTTCCTGGTCAATGGCACCTACGCGCACAGCAATGCGAATTTCAATACCTACAGCACGACCTCGAACCAGTTCGCGCTGCCGGGTGTGGGCAATTCGGCAAACCTGATCGCGTTCTACCAGAAGCACGGAATCCAGGCGCGCCTCGCGGTGCAGTGGCAGGCCTCCCAGCTGCTCGGGCTCGGACAGGAGCAGAGCGGTGGAGCGTTCGGGGCCGAGCCGGTGTATCTGGCGTCGAATACGGAAGTGGACTTCAGCACGAATTACGCGATCAATAAGCATCTGACTGCGTATTTCGAGGCGCTGAACCTGACCGATTCGGTGTACCACACCTATGGCCGGTTTAAGAACCAGACGCTCAATCTGGTAGACTACGGCCGTTCGTATACCATTGGACTGCGCGCCAGCTTCTAGGTGAACAAGCCTGTCAAGGCGGTCGTCATCGTCGGCGGAGGAACCGCTGGCTGGCTCACCGCAGGCATCATCGCCGCCCGCCATCAAGCTCGGATGAAGGCGGGCGGCCTTTCGATCACGCTGATCGAATCTCCGGAAATCCGGACGATCGGCGTGGGGGAGGGCACGTGGCCGACGATGCGCTCGACGCTGGAGCGGATGGGCGTCTCGGAGACCGCGCTGTTTCGCGAATGCGATGCGGCGTTCAAGCAGGGAGCGAAGTTCGTCGGCTGGACCACCGGTGAGGCCGACGATGCCTACTACCACCCCCTCATGGTTCCTCAGGGCTTCAGTCGGGTGAACCTCGTGCCGCACTGGCTACAGGCCGGCGGCCCCGTCAGCTTTTGTGATTTCGTGACTCCGCAAGGCCGGCTGTGCGATGCCGGGCTTGCGCCAAAGACCATTGCGCACGGCGAGTATCGGGCGCCGGCCAATTACGCCTACCATCTCGATGCCGGCAAATTGGGCGTGTTTCTCGCACGGCATTGCAGCGAGACGCTCGGTGTCCGTCACGTGCTGGCCGATGTCGAGTCGGTGCGGCAAAGTGAATCCGGCAACATCGAAAGCCTGATCACCCGCCAGGCCGGACAGATCGAGGGTGACCTGTTCATCGACTGCACGGGCTTTTCGGCACTTCTGATCGGCAAGACCCTAGGGGTCGGCTTTCGCGAGTGCGGCGATGTTCTCTTCTGCGATACGGCGCTCGCGGTGCAGGTGCCGTACGAATCTCCCGATGCACCGCTCGCCTCGCAGACCATCTCCACGGCCCACGAGGCCGGCTGGACCTGGGATATCTGTCTGCCGACGCGCCGCGGGGTCGGCTACGCGTACTCGAGCCGCCATACCAGCGAGGAGGCCGCGCGCGAGACGCTGCTGCGCTACATCGGGCCTCGGCACCGCGATCTGCCGGTGCGCAAGATCCCGATCCATGCCGGACACCGCGAGACGTTTTGGAAGAACAATTGCGTGGCCGTGGGCCTCTCGAGCGGCTTCCTCGAGCCGCTCGAGTCCTCGGCCATCGTGCTGGTGGAGCTGTCGGCGAAGCTGCTCGCCGAGCAGCTGCCGGCCTGCCACGAGGTCATGGATCTCGTGGCCAAGCGGTTCAACGAGACCACGATGTATCGCTGGGGCCGCATCATCGATTTTCTCAAGCTGCACTATGTGCTGACCCGGCGCACCGACACCGCATTCTGGCGCGACAACTGCGATCCGGCGACCGTGCCGGAGCGGCTGCGGGAACTCTTGACGCTCTGGCGCTACCAGTCGCCGTGGTTCTATGATGAGTTCGATCGGCTGGAGGAGGTATTCCCGGCGGCGAGCTACCAGTACGTGCTCTACGGCATGGGGTTCAAGACCGAAGTGGCTGCCGAGGAGACCATCGATACCGCTGCGACCGCGCGGCGCTGCGTGCAGGATAATGAGAAGATGATCGGCGAGCTGAGCATGCGGCTGCCGACGAACCGCGAGCTTTTGAATAAGATTCACCAATACGGCCTGCAGCCGATCTGATTGCCGCCGCCATGACGAACATCGTACCGCTCAGCAAAGAAGCGCACCGCGAACTGAAGATCGACGCGCGCGCCTCGGCCGCCTATGGCGACAACCGGCACTTCGTGCAGGTGATCGTCAATGAATTCCCGCATCTGCTGGTGCACTATCCGATCCTGTTCGGCAAAGAGGCGCAGACCGGCCAGTTCTTCTGCGGTGCGATGCTTGGGTTCGTCGCGGGAGAGAATCAGTTCCTTCACGACTGGCAGCGCGACGCGCAGTTCTACCGACCGCTCAGCCTGCAGCGCGAGCCCTTTTACGCCCAGGGCCCGGGGCTCGCCGTCGACCTGGATCACCCGCGGGTCGCCGTCGGCGAGGGCAAGCCGCTGTTCAGTGCACAGGGCGAGCCGAGCCGCTACCTGCAGAGCATCATCTGGGCCTTTCAGGACCTGGTGCCCGGCATCGAGCGCACCCGGATCTTCATCACCCGTCTGCTCGAGCTCGAGTTGATCGAGCCGATCGACATCGAGGTGGAATTCGAGGACGGCACATTGCGCCAGTGTGAGGGCCTCTACACCATCAATCAGGACACGCTCGCGAGGCTGCCCGATGCGGTGGTGGTCGAGCTGTTCCGGCGTGGCTACCTGACGCTGATCCAGCTCATGATCGCCTCGCTGAAACAGGTGCGCGAGATGGCGCGAGTGAAGAACGCGCGTCTGCTCGAGCACACCGCGGGGCTGGCCGCCGCACCCGACGCCGCGGCGCGCTGAGCGCGCGGCCGAGTCGAGGGATTTCGCATGGCACGCGCCCCGAGGGAGATCGACGGCCGCGAGCTGAGCGGACCGGAGCAGTTCCATCGCGACATTCTCCAACCGTGCCAGCCCGTCGTGCTGCGCGGACTCATCGATGCGTGGCCGGCCGTGCAGGCCGCCCGCCTCTCGCCGCGGCAGCTGCAGCAGTATTTGGCGACTTTTGATACCGGACTGCAGGTCGAGGCGTTCGTCGGCGATCCGGCGATCGCCGGCAAGTACTACTACACCGCGGATCTGAAGGGATTCAACTTCGAGCGGCGACCGATGAGGTTTCTCGATGCCATCGGGCAGATGATCGAGACGCTCGAGCGTCCTGAGAGCGCGACGCTCTACGTCGGATCGGTACCGGTTCCGCAGTGCATGCCGGGATTCATGGCGGCCAATCCCACGCCGCTGCTGCCACAGAGCGCCGGTGCGCGCATCTGGATCGGGCACCGCTCCAACGTCTCGAGCCACTACGACACCTTCGACAATCTCGCCTGTGTGGTGGCCGGCAAGCGCCGCTTCACGCTGTTCGCTCCGGAGCAGATCGGTCGGCTCTACATGGGGCCCATCGATCACACCATGGCCGGTCCGCCGGTGAGCCTGGCGGCCTCGGCGGACGGCGCCGACCCGCAGCGCTTTCCGCGTTTCGAGGAGATCCGCGCCGAGGCGCTGGTGGCCGAGCTCGAGCCCGGGGATGCGCTGTACCTGCCGAAGCTGTGGTGGCATCAGGTCGAGGCGGTGGCGCCGTTCAACGTCATGGTCAACCATTGGTGGGACGCCTTCAGCGCCGGCCCGGATGCGCCCTACACCAGCCTGCTGCTGGCGATGATCAGCATCGCCGAACGTCCGCCGGCCGAGCGGCAGGCGTGGCGGGTGTTCTTCGATCACTTCGTGTTCCGCACGGAAGGCCATCCGCTGCGCCATCTGCCCGCGGCGCAACACGGGCTGCTCGGACCGCTGAAGCCGGACAATTACGGCCACCTGCGGGCGCGCATCATGCGCTTGATGCGAGGCGGGTGACCCGAGCGCCGCCGCGAGGGTGATCACGCACGAAGACCGAAGGCATGATACGCACGCGTCCGTTGACCATAGAGTCGCCCGAGCCGCTCTACCTGTCAGTGAACTTCAGGTGCTCAATTGCAGGGGAGCGGACCGTGAAGCCGTGCGCGCGGGGCGCGGGCCCACACGCTACGTGCCCTGCATGGGCGGCCTAAGAGCCGCCGGGACGTGTGGCGCGCGAGGTTCGAGCATGAGGTGGTCCGCACCGGCCGGGAGCCGGTCCCATACCTTGCGGGGAAACGGCGCGGTATCCTCGGTCCTCTCACCGAGAGGATTCAGAAGAACATGCGCGTGCAGGTGATCGGTTCGCTGACCAAACGCTTGCCTGCGCAGCTCGGGGCGGCGTCTTGACCCTGCGTGAGCCGGGCCGGATCGCGTGTTTCGGGGAGATGCTGCTGCGGCTCGCGGCGGCGCGCGGGGAGCGCCTGAGCGAGGCCGATGAGCTGCGCGTTTACGTCGGCGGTGCGGAGGCGAACGTGGCGATCGGGCTGGCCCACCTCGGGGCCCCGAGCGCGATGATCACGGTGTTGCCGGACAACCCGCTCGGTGAGCGAGCGCTGGCGGAGCTGCGCCGCCATGCGGTGGATACGACCGCGGTGCGCCGTGCTGCGGGCCGCATGGGCCTGTATTTCCTCGAGCGCGGCGCGGGTGCGCGCCCGGCGCGGGTGGTGTACGACCGCGAGGATTCGGCCTTCTGCCGCGCGTTGGACGTCACGCTGCCTTGGGCGACGTTGCTCGAGGGGTGCGCCTGGCTGCACGTGTCGGGCATCACGGCAGCACTCGGTCCTGCGGCTGGCGAGGCGCTGCTCGCGGCGGTCCGCGCCGCACGTGACCGGGGACTGGGAGTGTCCTTTGATTGCAACTACCGCCCCTCGCTCTGGCAGGGCCGTGCCGCGCAGGCCGGCACGCGGCTCGCGGGCATCGCCGCGCACGCCGAGGTGCTCTTTGCCAGCGAGTTCGACCTGGCGTTGATGCTCGGGCAGTCGGCGCCGACGGCGAGTGATGCGGATTCGTACGCGCGCACCGCGCGCGCGGCGTTCGAGCGCTTTGCGCACTTGCGCCAGGTGGCGTGCACCTTTCGGCTCGAGCGCGGCCCGGACGAGCAGACGCTGTCGGCCGCCTGTGTGACGCGGGACGGGGATTTTCGCTCCCGCACGCATGAACTGCGCGGCATCGTGGAGCGGATCGGCAGTGGCGATGCCTTTGCCGCCGGCCTGCTCTACGGCGTGCGCGGCGGCTTCGATCCGCAGCACGCCCTCGAGTTCGCAGCGGCCGCCGCGAGTCTGAAGCACTCGCTCGGCACGGACTTCAACCAGGCCACGGCCGAGGAACTCGAAGCGCTGCTGCGCGGCGGCGCGGCGCTGGTGCGCTGAGGCGCCGCGCCGCACCTCAGCGTACGCGGCCGGTCTGCGGGCGGGTGAGCGCCTGGTTGGGCACGAACGGATCGCCCTGAGCGAGCTGCGCGAGCAGCTCCTCCGAACGCGACAGCCACGCCTCCTGCTTGTCGGGCGTGATGTTGTTGTGCGCTGAGTCGATCATTGGTACCGCTTCCTTCGCTGCCGGGATCTCATCGAGCTCGGTCCACAGTCCGGCCGGCGGCGCGGTGGTGTCGATGAATCCCATGGCGATGAGGGTCGGCGCGGTGATGTGCGGGGCGAAGTTGACCGTGTCGAAGTACGCCGCGGTGTGCAGCACCGAGGGATCCTGCGTTGCGTAGAACGGATAGCCCGGCCGGCGACCGTGTGCCAGGCCGTTCATGTCCGCGCCCGACGGTTCATTGACGATCACCGCGGTTTCCTTCCCGGGGTTCAGTCCGGCCGTGGCGAGGCTCTGTTGTCCACCCATGCTGGTGCCCGTGAGGACCAGCGTCTGGCCGTTCCACCACCGGTTGTGGCGGATGTACTGAAGCGCTCGCGTGTCGCGCAGATACATCCCGAGAAAATACGACGTTTGCGGGCTGTGCACCCCGAGGTCCGGATAGTTCTGTGCCACACCGGTCCCGCGGCTCGGCGGGATGTCGTGTGAATCGACGTCGAACACCAGCCAGCCCTCGGCGGCACGATTGGTCGCCCACGCGCTGTGCAGAGGATAGACGCCGGCCCACTGGTAGAGGATGAGCGCCGGAAAGCGCCCGGCATGCGCCGGCATCGCCAAATAGCCGCGCACGTCGGAGCCGAGGCTCTTCAGGCGCACGCGAAACAGCTTCACGCCGGCCTGGGCGCTCGGCAGAGGAGTGAGCTTCACGTGCATCGGCACGCGTCGCAGCGCGGCGAGCTGGCGGGCCCAGAAGGCATCGAAGTTGCGCGGCGGCGGCAGCGATGCGCGCAGTTGCGTCGGGGCGACCGCCGCGCCGAGTGTGGCGACCCGGTGCTCGGCGTAGGCGCCGAACGGGAACGGCGGGGCGAGCGGCTGAAAGTGCGGGTAGTGGGCCAACAGCCGTTGCAGCGCCGGATCGCCTTGGCTCAGGAGCGCCTTCAGGCTCCTGTTCAACGTGAGGTACTGCGCGCGCGACAGCGCCGATGGGGTCGGCTCGTAGTCGACCGTGACGTAGAGCATGGCCGGCGCATCGAAGCGCAGGGCCAGGGTCGCGTGGCCGGAGGCGAGCGAGAAGCTCCCGGTCTTGACGACATCCAGATCGTTGCGTTTGACCGTATAGGCGAAGCGGCCGCGCGGGTTCGGTGCGCCCGCAGGCACCGTCACCGTCCAGCCGACCGTCTGGCCGAGGCGGTAAATGCCATCCGCATGCAGGGGCGTGAACTGGACCTGCGGGAGTGCGGCGAGCGCGGCCAGCGGCAGCAGGCCGCCGGCGAGTGTCAGGCCGAGGGTGCGGGTGAGGCGGCGGGTCGCCGGGGTGCGGTTCATCGGGGGAGTTCCCTGCGCTGCGCAGCGTGGTAGTGAATGGCCTGATCGACCCAGGCGATGAAGTATTTCATGTTGGGCGCATCCGTATGACCGCCGTCATCCTGGCGCCAGGCGAGCCGGCCGGTGAGCAGTCCGACGTTGACCGGTGGCATCGGCGCGGTGAGTGCGTTGCCGCGCACCGGCAGCCCCGGGACGCCGAGCAGCCGATAGACGGCGCTCGCCGCGACTGCCGCCATGAAACTGCCGCGCTGATCGAGCCAGCGGGCATCGCCCATGGCGGGGATGCCGTAGCTGATGAACACGAGCCGCGGCGCGCACAGCGCGATCAACTCGTTGGCGTCAACCGGCAGATCCGCGGGCGTGCGCGGGCCGAACGCGGCACGGGCGGCGTCGTAGCGCAGGAAATTCCCCGCCATCCAGTGATATTCGCCGGCGCCGGCGAGGTTACCGACGGTCTCCCCGAAGTGGCGCCGCAGCGGCGTGGCCCCGCCCTTGCCGGAGGAGCCGATCAGGCCCATGGCGAAGCGAGGATCGAACGCCATCGCGACCAGTGCCGCCTTGCCGAAGCGCGACACGCCTTCGATGCCCACGTGTGCCGCATCGACCGCCGGGTCGGTGCGCAGCGCATCGAGCACCTGGCTCGCCGCCCAGGCCCAGGCACGCAGCGCGCCCCACTGACCCGGTGAGCGCGGACGTCCGTGGTTGGTCAGACCGATGATCCCGCGCGTAAGCCCGGCGCCGTCGTCGGCCTGGACGGCCGTCGGATCGAGCGAGGCAAAGCCCCACCCGGCGGCGATCAACTGCACGATCGACGGGGCACCGCCATCGACGTTGCGCGCGCGCGGGGAAAACATCGAGCGGGAGATCAGCTCGGCATGCGGGTCCTGCCGCAGCACGGCACGCGCGGGCGCATCGTGGCGCGCGAGCACGGCACGCAGTTGCGCATTGAGCGCCGCGAGCTGCTTGCGATCCGGCCCGCGGCGCGGCACGGGAGGGGCGCCATAGGTGAACATGATGAGCACCGGTACCGGATGATGCGCGTGCGCGGGCAACACCAGCGTCACTGGGATGTGCACCGAGAGGGGCCGATAGGCGCTGTTGTCCACGGTGCCGATCAGACGGCGGTAGATGACCGGATATCCGCCGAGGCGGGTGCGCCCACGGGCCGCCACCTTCCAGGTGACCTGGGGCACGCCGCGCGGGATCCGGCCGTACACGTCGTGTTCGAACGCGGCAACGAGTTGCGGGCGGCGGACCTGCCACCAGGTCTGCGCCGTGGTGACGGGGCGGCCGTCCGCGAGCCGCAGCGCATCAGGCAGCGCACCGTAGGGATCGGCCAGGGCTTCATCGTGGTTGGCATGATGGGGCGAGTTCTCATTGCCGCTCGCGCCCGGGCGCAGCGCCTCGATGCCCAGCTGCTCCATCATGTTGCGATGGTCCTGGGCGGTCGTGAACGTCACCGGCGCCCGCCCGTGTCGGGCGGGCGCGGCCGGCGCCGGCACGGCAGCGCAGGCGAGGGTCACCGCGGCGGCGGCGCACACCCCGCCGGCGCGCGGACTCATCGGGGCGTGCCGTCGGGGTGCTTCGCCGGCGAGAACAGCGACAGGGGGATGGCCGCCGCCATGGCGCGATAGCCCGCGGGGTTCGGGTGCAGGTGATCCCCGGAGTCGAACGCAGGGTTCAGCCGCTGCGGATGCTGCCGGTCGCGCACCACCTTGGCGAAGTCGACGACGGCATCGAAGTGTCCGGGCGCGCGGATCCAGGCATTGATCTCGCGGCGGTCGCGTTCCGTCGCGGCCGAGGGGTGGTAGTAGGTCGAGCCGCCGAACGGGGTGATCGTGCCGCCGATGACTTTGATGCCGTGCGCGTGGGCGCGCAGGATGATCTGCCGGTACGCGCCGATGATGTTGCGCACCAGTGCGGCGTGCTGTGCGGCGGAAATCCGCCCGTGGAAGGTGGCGACGCCCAGATCATTGACGCCCTCGAGCACGATCAGGTCGCGCACGCCGGTCTGGCCGAGTACGTCGCGGTCGAAGCGGGCGAGGGCATCGGGTCCGAGACCGTAGCGCAACAGGCGGTTGCCGCCCGTGCCCACGTTGAGCACGCTCAACTGACGCGTGGCCGGCGAGGCCTGCAGCCGGCGGGCCAGATCATCCGGCCAGCGGGTGTCGCTGTTGTTGGGTGTGGCATGACCGTCCGTGATCGAGTCCCCGAGCGTGACGATCGCCGCGGCCGGTCCGTGCACCCGGACGTCGACGCCGGAGAGGAAGAACCAGTGGTTGAAACGCATCGCGCCCGGCAGGCTCGCCGCGGCCACGTGCTCGCCGTGCAGCAGGAAGGACGTCTCGCGAGAGCCGGGATGGCTGGTCTGGCGCTGCGGCGGCTTGCGCAGATAAATCGTCACTGCGAGGTCCGAGAGCGGCGCGGCGTGGAAGGCGACCGGATCGCAGTAGTAGGCGGCTCCGGGGGGGATGCGGATGCCGGGACGGCCGCCGAACGTGAGGCGGGTGTCGGTGGCCGGGTTGATCGCCCCGGTGGTGCGCGAGACCGGCACCGCGATGTGCGCGGCCAGGATGTGCAGCGGTGTGGTGCCGAAGACGTTCGAGAACCGCACGCGCAGTTCGCTTCCACCGACGCTCAGGTGCACGATCTGACGCAGCGTCGCTCGGGTGAGCGCCGCGCTCGGCAGCGTGTTGCCGGGCTCGGGAATCTGCTGCGAGGCCGCCCAGGTTCCGAGCCACTGCGCCGTGGCTCGGGCGGGCGGGCGCGCCGGGGCCGTCGCCGCGGCCTGCGGACGGTGCCCGCCACCGGCGCCACCGGCGCCGCAGGCGGTCAGTGCGGCACAGACCGAGAGCGCACACAGGCACGGCAGGAGGCGTTTGATCAGCATCGGCATGGCATTCCCCTCATTCTTCGGCACGCCGCTCGCCGCCGCCGGACGGCTGCCGGCGCGGAGCCGGTGAACATGGTAGCGATATCACGTCTGAGCGACAACCGAAGATCCGCTCGTCCCAAAGGAGATTTCGATCGGCCGCAAAATTGACACTATGGAAGTGGTATCGCTACCATCTGGCGACACTCAAGACGGGAGCAGCGCTCTGTACCTCGGAATTGATATTGGCACCTCCAGCGTCAAAGCGGTGCTGCTCGATGCGCACGGCGGCATCGCCGCGCACGCCTCCGCACCCCTCGAGGTGAACCGTCCCGCACCGGGATTCTCCGAGCAGGATCCGCACGCCTGGTGGCAGGCGAGCGTGCAGGCGGTGCTCGCGCTGCCGGCCGCGGCGCGCGCCGCGGTACGGGCCGTGGGCCTCTCCGGGCAGATGCACGGTGCGACGCTGCTCGATGCCCGCGATCAGCCGCTGCGTCCGGCCATTCTCTGGAACGATGGGCGCTCGGCCGAGGAGTGCCTCGAGCTCGAGCGGCGCGAACCGGCGGCCCGCACCATCACCGGCAACATCATGATGCCGGGGTTCACCGCCCCGAAGCTGCTCTGGGTGGCGCGGCATGAGCCGGAGGTCTTCCGCCGCACCGCACACGTGCTGCTGCCGAAGGACTACGTCCGGCTGCGTCTCACCGGCGAGCGCGTCAGCGACATGTCCGATGCTGCCGGCACCGGCTGGCTCGATGTGGCGCGGCGCGAGTGGTCGGATGCGATGCTGGCGGCGAGCGATTTGACGCGTGCGCACATGCCGCGCCTGGTGGAGGGATCTAGCCCGTCCGCCACGCTGACCGCCGCGGCCGCCGAGCAGCTCGGACTGCCGCGGGTGATCGTGGCCGGCGGCGGCGGCGACAATGCCGCGAGCGCGGTGGGTCTCGGCGTGGTACGACCTGGTCAGGCGTTTCTCTCCCTCGGCACCTCCGGGGTGCTGTTCGTCGTGACCGACCGGTTCCGACCCAATCCCGAGCGTGCCGCGCACGCGTTCTGTCACTGTCTGCCGGACCGCTGGCATCAGATGTCGGTGATGCTGAGCGCGGCCAATACGCTCGACTGGATCGCCCAGGTGGTCGGCGGTGCGGATCTCGGCGCGCTCGCGGCCGCTGCCGAAGCGCAAGGGTTGACGCGCCACTCCCCGCTGTTCCTGCCGTATCTCACCGGCGAGCGTACCCCGCACAATGATCCGCATGCGCGCGGAGTGTTCTTCGGACTGCGGCCGGACACGGCGCCGGCGGAGCTCACTGCCGCGGTGCTCGAGGGGGTCGCCTTCGCCTTCGCGGACGGACTCGACGTGCTCACCGAGAAGAGCGACCAGGTCGGGGAGATCAGCGTGACCGGCGGCGGGGCGCGCGTGCCGTACTGGGGCCGGCTGATCGCCGCGGCGCTGCGCCGGCCGCTGACGTATCGCGAGGGCGGGGAAGTCGGTGCCGCGCTGGGGGCGGCCCGGCTGGCTCGCCTCGCGGTCGGTGAGGGCGATGAGGCCGAGGTCTGCGCCGCACCGCCGGTGGCGCGGATCGTGCACCCCGATGCCGCCCTCGCAGCCCTGCTGGCGAGCCGTCGCCGCACGTTCCAGCGACTCTACCGCGACCTCAAGGGCGCATTCGCGGAATTCGCCTAGCCGGGCGGCGCGCGCCCGGTGGGCAAGGCGCGGGTGCGGCAGGCCCCGCGCCGTCCGTTCATCGAGCTCTCCTCGAGGCCGCGGCACCCGCCGAGCTCCCTGCGTTTCGATCTCGATCGCCGTGACGACGTCGCGGGGCTGGTGGCGGTGGCGCCGCTCGCTCAGCGACCGCGCGTTCTGCGTCTGATGAAGATGCGGTGCGGGTGGCGCAGCTGCTGCCCGGAAGGGTCGGCCGGGACGTCGCGGGCAAACACCCGCCGGTGATCCCCGGTCGGGCCGGGGAGAGAAAAGCCCGAGGGGATCACCGGCGAGACAAACCGACCGATCAGCTCGCCAGGTGCAGCATCGCGGACTTCAGGTGCACCGAATCGGCGCCCACCATCACCTGCACCGTGCCGGGTTCGACGACCTTGCGCATGTTCTCGTTCCAGATCGCAAAGACCCGCGGCTGCAGCCTGAAGCGCACCTGCGTGGCCGCGCCGGGCGCGAGCCATACTCGCTTGAAGCCCTTGAGCTCCTTGACCGGTTCGGTCACCGAGGTCACCAGCTCGTGCACGTACAGCTGCACCACCTCGCTGCCGGCGACCTTGCCCGTGTTGCGCACATTGACCGTGACGGTCACGGTGCCGTGCGCCGCGAGGGTCGGCGCCGACAGCTGCGGGCGCCCGAGGTGGAAGGTCGTG
Source organism: Pseudomonadota bacterium (assembly GCA_021851405.1). Classification (GTDB taxonomy): domain Bacteria; phylum Pseudomonadota; class Gammaproteobacteria; order Steroidobacterales; family Steroidobacteraceae; genus 13-2-20CM-66-19. Next base: position 37,717 of record JAJZDW010000009.1, on the reverse strand, counting down.
TACGACAGTCCATAGCCGAACGGGAACAGCGGCGAGTTCCGCGTGAAGAGATAGCCGCGATGCGCGCTCGGCTTCTCATCGTAGTTGTACGGCACCATGCCGACCGAGCGCGGGATGGTCACCGGCAGCTTGCCGCCCGGATCGGTTTTGCCGAACAGCACGTCCGCCATCGCGGTGCCGCCGGCTTGACCGAGATACCAGCCCTCGATCAGGGCGTTGGCACGCGGCAGGATGCGGTTGACCGTCACCGGGCAGCCGTTGATCAGCACCACCACCACCGGCTTGCCGAGGGCGAAGATGGCGCTCGCGAGGCGATTCTGGTCGGCGCGCAGGCGCAGCGTGTCGCGATCTCCCAGGTGATAGGTGGCCCAGCCCTCGCGGCACATCGCCACGCGGGTGCCGAGCACCAGCACGACCGCATCGGCGCGGCGGGCGACCGCCACGGCGTGGCGGATGCGCGGCAGGTTTGCCGAGTTCGACTCGAGCACTTCGCGATTGGTGTCCTGGTTGCCGTACGCGAGCAGCTTCACGCCGCGGGCATACACCACGTGCACCCGCGCTCCGACGTAGCGGCGGATGCCCGCCAGAATGCTCACCGGGTGGCTCGGGATGCCCGAGTAGCCACCGAGGCGCACCGGCGCGGCGTTCGGGCCGATCACGGCCAGGGTCTTCAGGCGGCTCACCTGCAGCGGCAGCGTGCCGTCGTTCTTCAAGAGCACGATCGCTTCCTGCGCCGACTTCAGCGCGAGGGCGCGCGCCTGCGGGTCATCGGTGATCGCGCGCGCGTTGCGCACACTGGCATAGGGATGGTCGAACACCCCGGAGAGAAATTTCAGGCGCAGCACGCCGGCGACCGCCGCGTTGATCTGCTGCATCGACACTTTACCGGCCGCCAGCGCCTGCGGCAGGTGCGCGAACGCCTGGCCGTCGGGGAAATCGACGTCGACACCGGCATTCAGGGCGCGAGCGGCGGCATCGGTCAGATTCGGCACGACGTGATGCAGCGTCATGAGCTGCTCGATGCCCAGATAGTCGCTGACGACCACCCCCTTGAAGCCCCAGTCTTTGCGCAACACCTGCTGGAACAACCAGGGATTGGCGGTGCACGGGATGCCGCCGATTTCGTTGTACGCGGCCATCACCACCTGGGCGTGGGCCTGGTCAATCGCCCGGTGGAACGCCGGCAGATACATCTGTCGCAGCGTGCGGTGCGTCAGCTCGACCGGGCCGACGTTAGTGCCGGCCTGCGGCACGCCGTAGCCGGCCATGTGCTTCAGCACCGCGAGGACGTGTCCCGGGGTCAGAGGCAGCGCCGGGCCTTGCAGGCCACGCACCTCGGCGACGCCCATCCGGCCGACCAGGTAGGGATCCTCGCCGAAGGTCTCCTCGATGCGTCCCCAGCGAGGATCGCGGCCGAGGTTGATCACGGGCGTCAGCAGCATGTCGACGCCGCGGGCGCTGGCCTCGCGGGCCACCACGCCGAACACCCGAGTAATCAGTGCCGGGTCCCAGGTGCTCGCCAGTCCGATCGCCTGCGGGAAGCTGGTCGCGCCTCGGGCCACGTATCCGTGCAGTCCTTCCGCATGGAACAGCGTCGGGATGCCGAGGCGCGTATGGTCGATGTCGTAGCGCTGCACGGCGTTCACGAACTGGATGGTCTGCGCGAGGGTGCGCAGTCGGAACTGATCGGGCGCGTAGTCGCCCGGTCGGGCGAGTTGGCCGATGCCATAGGGGTAGTTGCGGGCCGCCTTGGCCGGATCGAAGTCCCCGGCGGCGTTCTCGATCTGTGGCTTGTCGTCCCAGATCGAGGTGATCTGCGCGATCTTCTCCGGCAGCGTCATGCGCCGCAGTAGATCCTTCACCCGGGCGGGGATCGGGGCGTGCGGATTTTTGTAAAGCGGCACACCGGCCGCGTGCGCGCCCGGTGCGGGGAGCGCGGCGAGCAGCGCTGCGGCGGTCAGGGCGCCGAGCACCCGCGCGCGAGTACTGTGATCCTTCATTGGTTGATCCCCCCGAAACCGATGACTGGTATCGCTATCATAACTGACCGTTCCGATTCGTAAACAAAATTTGCGTGCTGGAGACCGCTGAAAGGAATCCGGGGCGAAGTTGCGAGCCAAAAATGGGAGCGTTACCATCGGCCACCCCTTGGGTATGGGACACGTCCGAGTATGGCCGTCGAGCCTCAGTCAGTGCGGGACTCCACCGCTCGCCTCGGCGCTTACCGGTGGCGAATCTGCGCACTGTTGTTCTGGGCGACCACGCTCAATTATATCGACCGCCAGGTACTCGGCGTGCTCGCGCCGGCGCTGGGTCATTCGCTCGGCTGGACCCAGGTCGACTACGGCGACATCGTCGCGGCGTTTCAGATCGCTTACGCACTCGGCCTGGTGTTTGCCGGGGCGCTCATCGATAAGCTCGGTACGCGACTCGGCTACGCGCTCGCCATCGCGCTGTGGAGCTGCGCGGCGATGAGCCATGCGCTGGCGCGCACGGTGTTGGAGTTCGCGGCGGTGCGCTTCCTGCTCGGGCTCGGGGAGTCGGGCAACTTTCCAGCGGCGGTGAAAACCGTCGCGGAGTGGTTTCCGCGCCGTGAGCGAGCACTGGCTACGGGGCTGTTCAACGCCGGCTCGAACATCGGCGCATTGATCGCCCCGCTGGTGGTGCCGGTCGCGGTGTCGCTCTGGGGGCTGCGGTCCGGATTTCTACTCACCGGCGTGCTGAGCGCGCTGTGGCTGATCACCTGGCTCATCGTCTACCGCCCCCCGGGCCAGCATCCGAAGGTCAGCCCCGAGGAGCTTGCCTACATCCGTGCCGATGATCCAGCGCCGGCTGGGCCGGCGCGCCGGGTGCGGTGGCGCGAATTGCTGCGGCACCGGCAGACCTGGGCGTTCGTGGTCGCCAAGTTCCTCACCGACCCGGTGTGGTGGTTCCTGCTGTTCTGGCTGCCGAAGTATCTCGCTCACCGCTATGGGCTCAATTTGACCGATCTCGGTCCACCGCTGATCGCCGTGTACGTCATGGCCGATGCCGGCAGCATCGGCGGCGGTTGGATGGCCGGATGGCTGATGCGCCGCGGCTGGAGCGTCAATGGCGCTCGCAAGGGCGCGATGCTGCTGTGCGCAATCGCCGTCGTGCCGGTCGTGTTCACCTCTGAAGTGCACTCGCTGTGGGCGGCGGTGGCGCTGATCGGATTGGCCGCTGCGGCGCACCAGGGCTGGTCGGCGAACCTGTTCACCACGACGTCCGATCTGTATCCGAGCGCAGCGGTGGCCTCTGCCGTCGGACTCGGCGGTTTCGCTGGCGCCGTCTCCGGCGCATTGGTGTCCACCGCGGTCGGCTACCTGCTGCAGGCGACCGGTAGCTATTCGCTGCTGTTTACGCTGGCCGGCGGCATGTACATCATCGCCCTCGGTCTGTTCCAGCTGCTCGCGCCGCGGCTGACCCCCGTGTCCCTGGCGGACGCATGAGGGCTGCAGCGGCTCGGGACCTCTCATCTGCCGCCGCGCCGATAGCGTGGCCGCACCGTCCGTCTTGGAGATCGCACTTATGACACACGAACCCTCTTCACCGCAGGGCTCGCACCGCGACCGGGAGATCATTGCCGCGCGAGTGATCGTCACCTCGCCGGGACGCAACTTCGTGACGCTCAAGATCCAGACGCGCTCGGGCGTCTGGGGCATCGGCGATGCCACGCTCAACGGCCGCGAACTCGCGGTCGCCGCGTACCTCGAGCATCACGTGATTCCGAACCTGATCGGTCGCGACGCGGGCCGCATCGAGGACACGTGGCAGTTCCTCTATCGCGGCGCGTACTGGCGCCGCGGACCGGTGACCATGACTGCGATTGCGGCCGTGGACGTGGCTCTGTGGGACATCCTCGGCAAGATGGCCGGGCTGCCGCTCTACCAACTGCTCGGCGGGCGCAGCCGCGAAGGCATCCTCGTCTACGGTCACGCCAGCGGGCGGGATGTGGAGGAGGCCAGTGCCGAAGTCGGCCGGTACCTCGAGCAGGGTTATCACGCGGTCAGGGCCCAATGCGGTGTGCCCGGACTCGCCAAGCCCTACGGGGTGACGCGGTTGAAGAACGCGTACGAGCCGGCGGAGAGCGAACTGCCGCTCGAAACCGTGTGGTCGACGCCACCGTACCTGCAGATCGTGCCGCGGCTGTTCGAGCGTCTGCGCGCCGATCACGGCCCCGAGGTCGAACTGCTGCACGATGTGCACCACCGCCTCAGCCCGATCGAGGCGGCGCGCCTGGCCCGGGACCTCGAGCCGTACCGCCTGTTCTGGCTCGAGGACGCCACGCCGGCGGAGAACCCCGAGGGCTTCGAGCTGATCCGCCGCCACTCGGTCACGCCGCTCGCGGTGGGCGAGGTATTCAACTCCATCTGGGACTGCCGCACGCTGCTCGAGCGGCAGCTGATCGACTACATCCGCACGACACTCGTGCACGGCGGAGGCATCACGCACGTGCGCCGCATCGCCGATCTGGCCGCCCTGCACCGGGTACGCACTGGCTTTCACGGTGCGACGGATCTCTCGCCGATCACGCTCGGGGCGGCGTTGCACTTTGATGCCTGGGTGCCGAACTTCGGTATCCAGGAGTACATGCGGCACACCGAGCAGACCGACGAGGTGTTCCCGCACGACTACACCTTCCGGGACGGCTGCCTGCATTGCGGGGAGAGTGCCGGTCACGGTGTCGGACTCGACGAGACGCTGGCCGAGCGCTTTCCCTACAACCCCAAGCAACTGCCGGTGGCGCGTCTGACCGACGGCACGATGTGGGACTGGTGAGCCGGGGCGCGGAGTCATTCGAGTTGGCGCAGTACAGCATTTTTACAAAAGAGAGGGGACGGGCATGATGAGGCGAATCCATCGAGCAGCGGGCATGCTGGCCGCACTGTGCGGGGTGCTGTGCGCGGGGACGGGTGGCGCTGCGCCCGCCCGCACCGCGGTGCGCCCATACAAGAACTTCAGCGTCGCGGTGTACATCCCAGTCACCTCGACTCGGCAGCTTGCCAACCCGCAGACGCTGCGTCGACAGTTCCAGCGCATCTGGAGCCAGGTGCACTTCAACAAGGTGTACCTCGAGGTGTACCGCGACCAGGTGTTCGCCGACCCGGCGACGCTCGATCGGATCGCGGCGTTCTTTCGCCGACGAGGCATCACGGTAGACGGCGGCATCACGCTGTTCGCCGGTCGCAACCAGTACAATCAGTACAATTCCTTTGACTTCGAGAACCCGCACGACGTCGCGATCTGCGAGCGCGCGGTGCGCATGGCGGCGGGCCATTTCAATACCATCATTCTCGATGATTTCACGTTCTTCAATACGCGCAGCAACGCCGACATCAAGGCCAAGGGGTCCCTCAGCTGGACGCAGTACCGGCTGCGCAAGATGCGCTGGGTGGCGCAGCATCTGATCATCGATACGGCGCGCCAAGTCAACCCGCATGCCAAAGTGATCATCAAGTACCCGAACTGGTACGAGCACTTCCAAGGGCTGGGCTTCGATCTGGACCGCGAGGCGAAGATGTTCAGCGGCATCTACACCGGCACCGAGACTCGCGATCCGGTGCACACCGCGCAGATGCTTCAGCAGTACGAGAGCTATCTGATCTACCGCTACTATCACAACATCCGCCCGCACGGGGACAAGGGCGGCTGGGTCGATACCTTCGGCGACCGGTACGTCGACCGCTACGCCGAGCAGCTCTGGGACACACTGTTCGCCAAGTCGCCGGAAATCACGCTGTTCAGCTGGCCACAGCTCGCCGTGCCCGAGGCGGTGAGCCCCGGTGCACGCTATGCCTGGGCGGCGGATCGCACCAGCTTCGACTGGAACGCCATGGTGCGTGCGTTCAAGGCGCCACCGGGCAGCGAGGCGGTGCCGGGCTGGGCCAGCGTTGCCGGCTATGCGCTCGGCAAAGTCGACAAAATTCTCGGCAAGCTCGGGCACCCGATCGGGATCGCCAGTTACAAACCGTTCCAGTCAAGCGGCGAGGACTTCCTGCAGAACTACTTGGGCAACATCGGCATCCCGATCAATCTCGAGCCGCACTTCCCGAGGCATGCTCCGATCGTGCTGCTCAGCGCGGAGGCGGCGGCCGACCCGCACTTGGTGGCGAAGATCCAGGCGCGGTTGAAGGCTGGGGGCGATGTGATCATCACCTCCGGGTTGCTGCACACGCTCGAGCAGGAGCATCGCGGAATCCGCGCCATCGCCGACATCACCTACACCGGAGGGCCGATCATGGTGCGGCACTATCTGGGCAGCATTGCCGGTGGCACCACTGCGGGACTGAACGTTCCGGGTGAACGCGCGGCGCGGATCGTCTTCCCGGAGATTCGCTTCTACACCAACGACAGCTGGCCGGTGGTCGAAGGGGAGGCGTCGGCTCATGGCGTGCCGCTGCTGCTGATGACCGGTTATTCGCGCGGGGAACTCTACGTGCTGGACGTTCCGAGCAACATGGGAGATCTCTACCGATTGCCCGAACCCGTGCTGAATACACTGCGCGGGTATCTGCTGGCGAACTTCCCGGTGCGCATCAACGCGCCGGCGCACGTCGCAGTGTTCGCTTATAGCAATCACACGTTCGTCGTCGAGTCGTATCTGGCGCGTCCCGTGACGGTGCGCATCTTCGTACATCGAGGGGCTCGCCAGCTGCTCGATCTGGCCTCGGGGCGCACGGTGCTGTCCTCGCCGCTCATCACGCCGAATCCGTTGCCGAGCGAACAGGGGCAGAGCAGCTTCGTCGTCAGGCTCGCGCCCCATTCGTACCGCGCGTTCGCGGTGCAGTGAGCCGAGTCGCACGGCGCTCGTGAATCGACCCGCCCCGGCCTGCGTCGCTATCGTTGCGGCGCCGGCCGGGCGCGGAGCCGATCAGAGCCGATAGGCCTGTTTGGGCAGCCGATAGACCAGATCATGCGCCACCTGCAGCGCCTCGTCCTCAGAGAGACGGTGCTCGGCCACCCACCGGGCGAGAAATGCGCAGTCGATGCGCCGCGCCGCGTCGTGGCGCGCCGGAATTGACAAGAACGCGCGCGTGTCGTCGTTGAAGCCCACGGTGTTGTAGAACCCGGCCGTTTCGCTGGTCTGCTCGCGAAAGCGCAGCAAACCCTCGGGGCTGTCGTGGAACCACCAGGCCGGTCCCAGTCGCAGCGCCGGATAGTGTCCGGCGAGCGGCGCCAGTTCGCGGCTGTAGCTCGATTCATCGAGCGTGAACACGATGATCGTGAGGGCGCGCTCGTTGCCGAAGCGATTCAGCAGCGGACGCAGTGCGGCGACATAGTCGGTCCGCGTCGGGATGTCGGCGCCGATGTTCGCACCGAAACGACGGTACAGCGGCGTGTTGTGGTTGCGCCAGGCACCGGGGTGAATCTGCATCACCAGGCCGTCCTCGAGGCTCATGCGGGCCATCTCGGTGAGCATCTGGGCGCGGAATGTCTCGGCATCGGCGTCGGTGAGTTCCCCGCGGCGCGTGGTTCGCACGACGCGCTCGAACAGCGCCTCGGCGTCCCGTTCACCCAGATCGGTCGTTAGCGCGGTCGGGTGGCCATGGTCGGTGGAAGTCGCGCCGAGGGAGGCAAAGAAGGCGCGTCGCGCCCGATGGGCGCCGAGATATCCCCGCCAGCTGAACGGATCGAATCCGCTCAGTGCGCCGAGGCGCTCCAGGTGCGTGAGGAATCCCGGGGTGTGCGGATCGACCACCGGATCGGGCCGATAGGCGCTGATCACTCGTCCGGGCCAGCCGCTCGTGCGGAGGGCGGCGTGGTGCTCGAGGGAATCCAGCGGCGACTCGGTGGTGGCCAGCACTTCGATGCTGAATCTCTCGAACAGCGCGCGTGGGCGGAAGGCCGGCGCGGCGAGCCGCTCGCAGATGCGCGCGTAGGTCTGCTCGGCGTTCGCGCTCGTGAGGGGGCTGTCGGCGCCGAACACCTCGGTGAGGACCCAGTCGAGCCACAGGCGAGAGGGAGTGCCGCGGAACAGGTGGTAATGCGCGGCGAAGGTGCGCCAGATGGCCTCGGGCGCCGGCGGGCTGTGCCGCTCGCCGTTCGGTTCGACGCCGAGCGCCTCAAGTGGCACACCCTGACTGTAGAGCATCCGAGTGATGTAGTGATCCGGGGTGATCAGCAGGGCGGCCGGATCGCTGAACGGCTCGTTGGCCGCGAACCAGCGCGGATCGGTGTGCCCATGGGGACTGATGATCGGCAATGCACGCACTTCGGCGTGGAGACGTCGGGCGATGGCCCGGGTCGCCGGCTCGGCCGGAAACAATCGATCGGGGTGCAGTGCAGGGCGGGCAGGGTCAGTCATGTTCGCGGCTCGTGGGGCGCTCGGGGCGCCGCTGAGGACGGGACCCTGATGGGTCGGGGGTTCTCGGGGTCAACGCGGCACCGGGGCGTCATCCGGCGGGCATGCCGCTCCGGTCCCGGGTGTTCCTTCGAGGTAGGGAATGCAGAACGCCTCGTAGGCCTTGAGTGAATCGGGGGGGGGTGCGACCCCTGGGGGCAGCGGCAGATGGGAGATCGATTGGAAGTAGGCGATGCTCGCATCCCGCCACCATTCGGCCTCGTGCACCTGGATGGTCAGGAACGCGGCCGTCAATTGGAAGCGACGCGGATCGACGAAGCGGGAAAGCCCGCGCCATGTCCTGCGCATCCGCTTGACGGCGGTGACGCCGCGCACGTAGTGCAGGACTAGCGAGTCCCACAGCGTGTGGCCGGACGCCAGGCGGTACGTCCACGGTACGTGGTGGAACCACAGGAGCAGATTTTCCGGACAGCGCTTGAGGCTCGCGAACCGGGCAGCGACGTGCGGGGCGTACTGTGCGACGGCATCGCTGCCGCTGGCCGTGCGGTCAAAGCCGATGCCGCTCGCGTCCGCGCGGCTGTAGTAGGTGTCCGACCAGTCCGGTGGGACGTGCGCGCTCGGGGCGATCCACGGGCCCGGGCCGTAGTGCGTGCCGGCCATCTGACTGGCGAGCCCGAGAGGATCGCTGTAGTCGACCACCGCTTCGCGCGAACCCATCATCATGTGCACTACGGGACGCACGAACTTTGCGGCATTGGTGAAGGTCATGCGGACCCACTGGGCGGCGATGGTGCGGGCCGAGGCGTTGGGATTCCAGGCGAGCCGTCCGAACACGTACCAATTGGACTGATTGAAGATTGAGCCGCACCAGTTGCGGTCCGAGCCGATGTTGGCGACGCCGGCGATTGCGGTGTCGTGCTGGCCGTAGAGCGAGCCGTCAATGACCCGTGCGACCGTCGAGCCCGGACCTCGGGCCCAGGTGTCTGCGCGCAGCGCTCCCTGGAACAGCGTACCGAGGTAGACGAGGCTGGTCTGCTGGCCAAGGTATTCCTTGGTGATCTCCAGTTCGAGCATCAGGTGCGTGTGCGGCATGGCGCCGAACAGTGGATGAAACGGCTCGCGCGGCTGGAAGTCGAGCGGCCCGTTTTTGACCTGCAGGATCACATTGCGGTCGAATTTGCCGTCGAGCGGCTTGAAGATGTCGTAGGACTGGCGAACGCGGTCCTCGGAGTGCGGGTTCGTGGAGTAGACGAATGCACGCCACATGACGATGCCGTGATGAGGGGCGAGCGCTCGGGCGAGCAGATTGGCGCCCTGCGCCTGGGTGCGGCCGTAGTTCTCCGGTCCCGGTTCGCCTTCGGAATCGGCCTTCATCAGAAAGCCTCCGAAATCCGGCACCGCGCGATAGATCGCGGCGACTTTGTGCCGCCACCAGGCCTGCACCGCCGGATCGAGCGGGTCGGCGCTCGTGAGCTTTCCGACCGTGATGGGTGCACTGAACGGCACCGACAGGTAGATGCGGATCCCGTAGGGCCGCAGCACATTGGCGAGCGCAGCGACCTTGGCGAGGTACAGGGGCGTGAGGATCCACGGACTGGCATTGACGTTGTTCAGCACCACCCCGTTGATGCCGACCGAGGCGCACGCGCGCGCGAAGTCGGTGTAGCGGGGCGAGAGGTACTGCGGCAGTTCGCGCCACTTCCAGATCGAGTCTCCGGCGTAGCCGCGCTCGACACTGCCGTTGAGGTTGTCCCAGAAGTCGAGCACGCGCCGGCGGATCTTCGGCCGCGAGGCGATGGCGAGCGGCGCGAGCGGCTGGCGGGTCTGGATCTGGCGCAGGAAGCGGAACACCCCGTAGAGCACGCCTATATCGGTATTGGCGGCGATCACCGTGACGCGGTGGGCGTTGATCTGCGCGGTACGGATCACGTAGCCCTGTGCACCGAGCCGGCGCAGGCCCAGGTGCAGCGAGCGCAGCAGCGGTGCGCTGCGCGGTGTGCCGAGCACGATCGCGCCATTGCGAGTGACGGTCGGCTCGCTCGGGACCGGGCGCGAGAGCAGTCCCGTGAGCCCCCGCTCCAGCTCCTGGGTCGCAGCGCGCAACGTCGGTGAGTCTGCCGCGCCCGGCACCAGCTCACGCGCCGAGTGGCGGTAGCGCTTCTGCCATGCGCCGTGCACCGGCACGTAGCGCAGCCAGAGCCGGTAGCCGTCCTCGGCATGCGCGGCGACGAACACCGTCGGCAGGGCGAGCAGGGCGGTGGCCCCGAGGACTGTTGTGCAGCGTCGTGCTGCCTGGGTGAACTGCGACATGCGCCCCCCGGCGATAGTGATTGCGTTGCAAAGTGATAACGCTACCATTACTCTTTCCGCAATGAAACTCAGGCCGCTGAGCGACTCAACGCTGGCGCAGGTGCGTGCGGAGGTGGCTCGTCCGCGCTACGTGCGCGAGGCTTGCCGCGTCGGTTGGCTGCACTTCGGTCCCGGCGCGTTTCACCGCGCGCATCAAGCGTACTACGCCGATCGGCTGCTCGAGCGCGATCCGCGCTGGGCCATCAGCGCCGTTGCGCTGCACAGCGGCGCAGTTCGCGATGCGCTCGCGCCGCAGAATAACCTGTATTGCTTGGCCGAGCTCGCCGCGGCGGCGCCGCTGCGCGTGATCGGTGCGCTGCACGAGATCCTCGTGGCACCGAGTGAGCGGCCGGCGGTGTTTGCGCGCCTCGAGGCGCCCGAGACGCTTCTGGTGACGCTCACCGTCACCGAGAAGGGCTACTGTCTCGGGGGCGATGGGCAGCTTGATCTCGCGCACCCGGAGATCGCACACGACTTGCGGGCCGACGGCGCGGTCCGCAGCGTCATCGGATTTCTCACCGAAGGGCTTCGGCGGCGACACGCCCGCGGCGTGGCGCCGTTCGTCGTGGTCAGCTGCGACAACCTGCCGGACAACGGACCGACGCTGCGCGCGGCGGTGACGGCATTCGCCGCTGAGCGCGATCCGGCGTTGGCCCGGTGGATCGAGCTCGAGGTGTCCTTTCCGCGCACCATGGTCGACAGCATCACTCCGGCGACCGATGCGGACCTGATCGCCCGCGTTGCCGCCGAGTGCGGCCTCGATGACGCCTGGCCGGTACAGCGCGAGCGGTTCACGCAGTGGGTCATCGAGGATGTCCCGGCGGTGCGGCTGGCCGATTGGGCTGCAGTGGGCGTGACGTTGGCTCGGGACGTCTCGGTCTATGACCGCGCCAAGCTGAGAGTGGTCAACGGGGCGCATTCGATGCTCGCCTACCTCGGCCTGTTGCGCGGTCACACCACGGTGGCCGAGGCGATGCGTGACCTGCCGCTCGCGCACTGCGTCGAGCGTCTGTTGCGCGAGGAAGTCGCACCCGGTCTGCGTGCGAGCGGCTCGTTTGAAGTCGGGGCGTACATCGAGGCGACGCTCGATCGATTTCGCAACCCCAGTGTCAGACACCAGCTCGCGCAGATCGCCTGGGATGGATCGAAGAAGCTCCCGGTGCGTCTGCTGCCGAGTCTCGCGGAGGCGATGGCCGCCGGGCGACCCTTTGGGCATCTTGCGCTGGCGCTCGCGGCGTGGATGCGCTTCGTGGTCGGGCGGGCGCGCGCTCGAGGCGCGCTCACCGATCCGCAGGCCGAGCGGCTGCTCGCCCTCGGCCGCGCCTGTACCGATCAACCGGAGCACGACGTCGAGGGCTTTCTGGCGCTCACGGAGATCTTCCCGCCGCACCTCGCGCGCGCGGCGCGGTTCAGGAGCGCGGTGGCGCAGGCCTACCTCGAGCTGGGCGCCAACGGTTCACTCCCGGACGAGGAGCGCGCGTAGAGCGTCGCTGCGGTCGAGCGCAGGGCTGCCGCCAGCGCCTGTGCGCCTGCGGAGAGCCGATGCTGGCGTCGCGTGATCAAGCCGAACGGGCCGAGATCAAGCCCGATATCCTCGATGAGCACGGTCAGGTCGCCGGAGTCGCACAGCGGCTGCACGATCTCGCAGGGCAGCGGCACGACGGCATGTGCGGCATGCAGCAGGCCGAGAATCGCCGTCAATGACTGCGCTTCGACGACGTTGAGCGGCATGGGCAGATCGCGCTGTTGGAAGACCGCGGTGAGCCGCTCGCGCAGGAGACTCCCGGGCGGCGGCAGAATCCACAGCTGGGTGAGCAGGTCCTCCAGGCGCACCTGGGGTCTGGCCGCGAGCGGGTGCTGCGCGGCTGAGATCGCCGCATGCACCTCACCGGCGAGCGGCTCCATCTGGAGCTCACCGGCACCCTGCGCATCGAGCAGGCGGCCCACGACCATGTCGAGTTGCCCGCGCAGCAGCCGGTCGATCAGCGGGCGGCTGGAGTCGATGTCGATACTGATCAACAGGCGCGGGTGCTGCTGCTTCAATTGGGCCACCGCGTAGGGCACGAGATTCGTCCCCGGCGTTGCCACCGCGCCAATCGTTGCCTGACCGGCGAGGCCGGACTTCAACGCGGCGATCTGTTCCTGCACCTGGTCGAGCTCGGCGATGATCGCGCGCGCGTGACGAGTGAGGACCTCGCCGTACTCCGTCGGGACGATGCCGCGGGCGTGGCGCTCGAACAGCTGGACATCGAGCGCCTCTTCGAATCCCTTCAAGAGCGTCGAGGCGGCCGGTTGGGACATTCCAACGGCCTGGGCCGCGCCGCCCACGGAACGGGCCGTATCGAGCTCGGCAATGAAGGACAGTTGCCGGATATTCAACCGATTGCGCAGGAATGACTCAAGTCGGCGATGTTTCTTCAAAGACGGCCCCAGGGCAGAACGCTCTGTAATCCATACTAAATTTCATATGGTTCTTATCATATTTCAGATTGGTAGCGCAATCATGACAGCGCTATCGTCTTGCTCAGGCCACACCGGTTTCCTGGGGATTTTGGCGGCTGGTGCACAGGTGCAGCGGGGAGTGTTGCGCTGGTCCAACGGGCGGTCCGAACCGCCACCGACATTCGAATTCTTGAGGGGGGTAATGAACCGTGGCTATTCCTTTGCATCGTCGCCGCAGCCATGTCCGCGCCGTGGATCTGTCCTCGGTGCCGCTTCGAGTCCCGGCCGCCGCAACCGCGCTGGCGCTGGTGCTGGCGATGTCCCAGACCGCGCAGGCACAGAGCCGCCCTGCGGAGTCGGCCCAGCCGGCGACGGCCCCGGCGAGCGGCACCTCGCCGGCACCGAAATCACCGCCGGCGCTGCTGCACGAAGTGGTGGTGAGCGGTCTGCGCCAGATGATGATTTCCTCCGAGGCGATCAAGCGCAATGCGCCGCAGATCGTCGATGCGGTCACGGCCGAGGATATCGGCGCGCTGCCCGACAGCAGCGTCGCGGAGGCGCTCGAGCGCATTCCCGGTGTGATGATCGAGCGTACGGATAACAATCGCGATCCGGCGCGCATTACCGACTCCGGCGGCAATGTGTTCATTCGTGGCCTCTCCTGGGTCAAGAGCGAACTCGACGGCGAGGAGATCTTCTCGGCCAACGATGGCCGTCAGATCAGCTTCGAGGACATCTCCCCGGACCTGCTTTCCGCGATCAAGGTCTACAAGAGCCCGACCGCCGACCAGATCGAGGGGGGGATTGGCGGCGTCGTCGACATGGTCACCCGCAAACCGCTGACGAGCCGCCACAACCTGACGGCCTTCTCGGCGAACTACCAGTATGGCGACATGATCAAGCAGGGCTTCCCGACCGTGAATGCCCTGTGGAGTAACTACTGGCACACCGGCATCGGTAAAATGGGCGTGCTGCTCTCGGGCACCTATGCGCAAGAGGGTAATCGCACCGACAGCATCCAGCTTGGCGACTACGTCGCACAGACGCTGCCGGTCGCCGAAGCCGGCCTGCCGGCCGGCTCGACGGTGTACGTGCCGAACTCGATGGGCTGGCGGCGTCTTGACTGGAAGCAGAACCGCCAGGCGCTCGATGGCGTCTTCCAGTGGGAGTCGCCCAACAATACCTGGTTGTTCACCGCGCACGCCTTTCAGACGAAGGACAACCCGACCGACCTCGAGCATGCCGAGGGCAGCTACGGGGAGTATCTCGGCGCACCGGGGCCGACCCCGGCCGCCGGCTGTTCCGGATACTGCCCGACCGCGAGCTACACCAGCGTTACGCCCGCGGGCGTGGTGACCGCCGGCAAGGTGTGGTTCACCCCACAGCTCGATACCCGCTACGAGAAGGACCATCACTCGACGCAGATGTTCACCACCGATCTGCGCTGGCGGCCGACTGCGGATTTCTCTCTGCGCGGCGATGTGCAGTACGTGCAGTCGCATGCCGACATGGTCAGCATGACGGCCTACACGCAGGTCGGCACGCTGCCGAGCGGAGCGCCGCTGGGCGGCGCCACCGGCGGTCAGTGGCTCACGTTCAACACCGCCGCCAACTCCCCGACGATGCAGCTCAGCCAGACTCCGTACGAGATGAACAACCCGGCCGATTACTGGTGGTGCTGCGCGATGGATCACATCGAGAACAATGACGCGCACCAGTGGGCGGAGCGCCTCGACGGCACCGTCAAGTTCGAGCACAACCCTTGGCTCGATGACTTCCGTTTCGGTGCGCGGGTCGAGGATCGTCACGCGATCACTCGTGAGGGCAACTGGAACTGGTCGTTGCTGTCGTGGGATTACCAGTTCGGCGGCAAGCCCGTGCCGATCACGGCTTCCCCGAGCTGGGCCACCCAGTACGAGAGCTTCAGCAACTTCATGGGCGGCAGCGTCCCGTATCCGGGCGGAGGCATCTTTCCCTCCTACCAACTGGTGCGCAACGGCACCCAGTACGCCTACAACTCCGTGCTGCAGTCAGTCGAGCAGGCGAGCGGCGCGGGCTGGGGTTGGACGCCGGAGACCACCAATTGGAACAATTACAGTCCGCTCAGCGCCGATAACGCCGCCAACGGTGTGAATGACCAGGCGCAGCATACCTATGCGGGGTACCTCGAGCTGGACTTCCACCACCACACGCCAGTCGGCCCGATGGATGGCAACTTCGGTGTGCGCGTGGTGCGCACGGTCGACTCCCCGGCGACCGGCGTGCTTGAAATCGCTCCGATCAAAGCCGGTTCGGTGGCGAGTTGCCTCTCGGGCGGCTACAGCGCGACGCAGTGCCAGTACATCTCCAGCGCCATCCAGTTCACCGGCAACGGCGGAGCTACGCCGTACACGTTCCCGGCCAACGCGTACACCAACGTGCTGCCCAGCTTCAACGTGCGCTTCCTGCTGACTCACGATCTGCAGTGGCGCATCGCGGCGAGCGAAGGGATGACCCGCCCGTCGTTCGACCAGATGCTGCCCTACAAGACGATCGGCTACGGATTCCAGGGCAGTACGCCGCTGCCGGCTTTGGTCAATGCGACCAGCGGGACGGCGGGCAATCCCGAACTGAAGCCCATCGAGGCGATCAATCTCGATTCCAGTCTCGAGTGGTATTTCGCGCCGGCGGGCGACATCACGTTCGACATCTTCTACAAGGACATCAGTAATTACATCTTTACCGGCGTGAACAACGAGACGTTTACACGCAACGGCGTGACCCAGACCTTCCAGGTCATGGAGAACATGAACGGCAAGCGTGGCTCGGTCAAAGGGTTCGAGCTGGCGTATCAGCAGTTCTACCACTTCCTGCCGTGGTACCTGCAGGGCCTGGGGTTCACCGGGAATCTCACCTTCGTCGACAGCGCCGGAGGCTCGAACGCCGCGATCAACGTGTTCAACAACTGCGAGGTGGGCAGTACGGTGACGGCGAGTGCGGGCGTGAACCAGAACTCCTGCCGCGGCGGCGGGGCGCAGGATCAGAACCTGCCGCTCGAGGGCATGTCGCGCTGGAGTTACAACGCGGCGGTGATGTATCAGAATCACCACGTCGAGGGGCGACTGGCCTGGAACTGGCGCGAGCGCTACCTGCTGACGACCTCGGCGGCCAACCTCAACGAGCCGGCCTGGATGGAGAATTACGGTCAGCTCGACGGCGAGGTGTTCTACGACGTCAACCGCTACCTGAAGGTCGGACTGCAAGCGACGAACATTCTGCAGTCGCGCACCAAGATCGACGTCGGCGGTGCCACGTTCGCGCCGATCTACAGCTGGACGACCACGGACCGGACCGTGGCCCTTGCGGTGCGTATGCAGTTCTGAGGTGCGCCGTGCGCGGCGCCCGGCTGGGCTAGACTCGCCGGGCGCCGCTGTTCGCGGTGTGCATAAGGGGGGGCGGGCGCTCAATGGCCGGACCGCTTGAGAAAATCGTCATTGTCGGCGGCGGTACCGCGGGGTGGATCAGCGCGGCGGTGCTGGCGCGGTTTCTGCGCGGCCGCGTCGCGATCGAGCTGGTGGAGTCCGAGGACTTGGGTACCATCGGCGTCGGCGAGGCCACCGTACCGATCATCCGCGCGCTGAACGGTCTGCTCGGGATCGAGGAGGGCGAGCTGCTGCGACAGAGTTCAGCGACGTTCAAGCTCGGTATCGAATTTCGTGACTGGTGTGCGGCGGGCGGGCGTCACTTCCATTTCTTCGGGGACTTTGGCGCCGACATCGATGGCATCGCACCGCATCATCACTGGTTGCGGTTGCGCGCGCTCGGCGATCCGACGCCGCTGGGGGCGTATTCCTTCCCGTACGTTGCCGGTAGGCTCGGCCGGTTCGCCCCGCCCGCGAGCGAGGCGGGCTCGCCGGCTGCGGCCTATCGGTACGCCTACCATCTCGAGGCGAGCGGGTATGTCCGGTGTCTGCGCGCGGTCGCGGAGCGCAACGGCGTGCGGCGCACCGAGGGTCTGGTGGCCGATGTGCGGCTGCGGCCGCACGACGGATTCATCGCCGGCCTGACCTTGGCGGATGGCCGGCAAATCGATGCGGACCTGTTCATCGATGCGTCGGGCTTTCGCGCGCGCCTCATCGCAGAGGCCCTGCAGGTCGGCTACGAGTCCTGGTCGCAGTGGCTGCCCTGCGACCGAGCGGTCGTGGTGCCGTGCGAGCGCGAGGTGGAACCGACACCGTACACCGTAGCGATGGCACAGGCGGCGGGGTGGATGTGGCGCATCCCTCTGCAGCAGCGGCTTGGCAACGGTTACGTCTACGCGAGCCGCTTCCTCAGCGACGAGCATGCGGCCGAGCAACTGGCCGGCAGCCTCGAGAGGCCTGCGCTCGATGAGCTGCGCCAGCTGCGATTTACCGCTGGCCTGCGGCGCAACGCGTGGGTGGGCAACTGCATCGCGATCGGTCTTGCGGCGGGCTTTCTCGAGCCGCTCGAGTCGAGCGGTATCCAGCTCATCCAGAATGCCGCGGCACGCCTGATTGAGTTCCTGCCGGATCGTCGCTTCGATCCGGCTGTGGCAGCCGAATACAACCGCCTGACGCGCAATGAGTACGAGCGCATCCGCGATTTCCTCATCCTGCATTACTGCCTCAGCACGCGCGAGGACACGGAGTTCTGGCGATACTGTCGCGACATGCCGCTGCCGGAGACGCTGCGCCACAAGATCGACGTGTGGCGCGCGTGCGCGAAAGTGCCGCTGTACAGCGAGGAGTCCTATCGCGAATCGAGCTGGGTGTCGATCTTTCTCGGCATGGGGTGCGTGCCGCAGCGCTACGATCCGCAGATCGAGGGGCTCGATGCCGCCGAGCTGCGGCGGGCGATGCAGCAGCGACGCGAGCGCATCGAACGGGTGGCCCGCACGATGCCGACGCATCAAGCATTCATCGAGCGCCGCAGCGCGCTCTCGCGCCCGGCGTGACGGGCAGGACAGGGGCGTGACGACATCCCAGTGGTCTTCTGAACGGCGCCTGCGCAGCATCGTCATCGTCGGTGGCGGCACGGCCGGCTGGATGGCGGCCGCAGCGCTCTCGCGGGTGTTGGGCACACAGTTCTGCCGCATCGAGCTGATCGAATCCTCGCACATCGCCACGGTTGGTGTTGGTGAGGCGACGATTCCGCCGCTGCACGCGTTCAACCGGCTGCTGGGGCTCGAGGAGAACGAGTTCGTGCGCAGCGTCGGGGGGACCTTCAAGCTCGGCATCGAGTTCGTCGATTGGATGCGACCGGGCCACCGGTATTTCCATCCGTTCGGCTTCTACGGTGCAGCGCCCGAGATCACCGAGTTTCATCATTACTGGTTGCGGCTGAACGCGCTCGGGGGCGCACCGCCCCTCGAGGAGTTCTCGCTCGCGGCACGCGCGGCTCGGCTCGGGCGTTTCAGTCGGCCGAGCCAGGATCCGCGTTCGGTCGCTTCGCGGTTCACCTATGCCTATCACTTCGATGCGGTGCGGTACGCACGGTTTCTGCGCCGCTACGCCGAGCAACACGGCGTGATCCGGCACGATCGCAGGGTGCTCGAAGTCGAGTTGCGAGCCGCGGATGGGTTCATCGAGGCGCTGCGGCTCGAGGGCGGTGAGCGACTCGAGGGGGACCTGTTCATCGACTGTACCGGGTTTCGCGCGCTGCTGATCGAGCAGGCGTTGCATTCCGGCTATGAAGACTGGAGTGCGTGGCTGCCGTGTGACCGGGCGGTGACCGTACAGTGCCGGGGTACCGGCCCGCTGACCCCGTACACGCGCGCGACTGCACGCGAGGCGGGTTGGCAATGGCGTATCCCGCTGCAGCATCGGGTCGGCAACGGATACGTCTATTGCAGCGAGCATCTGGGCCCGGATCAGGCTGCCGAGGCGTTGCTCGGCAGCCTCGAAGGCGAAGCGCTCGCCGAGCCGCGCACGATCCGCTTCAGCACCGGCATGCGCCGTCTCGCCTGGGCGAAGAACTGCGTTGCGCTGGGGCTGGCAGGCGGATTTCTCGAACCGCTGGAGTCGACCAGCATCCACCTCGTCCAGACGGCGCTCACGCGGCTGCTGCGCTATCTACCGGATCGGGATTTTGAGCCACGCTTGCGTGAGGAGTTCAACCGGCAGTCGCGGCTGGAATTCGAGCGGATTCGCGACTTCATCATCCTGCATTACAAAGCCGGGCAGCGGCGTGACAGCGCACTGTGGCGCTACTGCCGCGACATGTCGATCCCGGAACTGCTCGCCGAGAAGATCGCGCATTTCCGGGCCCACGGCCGACTGATTCCGCTCGGCCACGAATTATTCCTCGAGACGAGCTGGATCGCCGTGCTGCTCGGCCAGGGAATCGTTCCGCAGCGTGCCGATCCTGTAGCCGCAGTGGGCGCGGACGATTCGCTCAGGCAGCGCCTCGCGCTCGCGCACCGCAGCATTCAGCAGGCCGCCGAGGCGATGCCGACTCACGAGGCGTTCATCACACGATACTGCTCCGCGCCGCACGAAGTCGAACGCTCGGCAGAGGATCCCTGATGCATGGAGACCGCCATGAAAGACATCTTCGCGATTTCGCTTGCCGCCGCGATTCTTGGGACGCTGGGGCTGCGGAGCGCGCGCGCGTCCAGTGCGCCGCTCACCGCAAGCAATGCCCGCGCAGAGGTGGTCATCCTGCCGGAGCCGTTGCGCCGCGGCGGCGAACTGATCATGAAAATCGTCGCATTGAATCGCACGCATCACGTGCAGGCGTTCGGCCCGGAGGACATTCGGATCACCACTGCGCGCGGAACGACGGTGCCGCTGATGAGCCTCGCTGCGCTCCTGGCTCAGACCCGAGGCCGCGCCGGCGCCTCAGGCGACACGCACTCGTATGAGATCGCCTCATCGGGCGGGCCGACGGTGACGTATAACCGCTCGGGACAGCCGAATCTGCAGAATTTCGCCGGCGGAGACACCGAGGACACGCAGATCGCCTCACGTCGGCGGCTGAGCGGCTTGGAACGGCGCGCGCTGCAGCGGCAGCGTGCGAGTCTCAAGGCGGCCATCCTGCAGCCGATGCGGATTGCACCCGGCCAGGTGCACGGCGGCGAGGTGGTCACGCGTGCTGTGCGCTTCGGCCGGCATGAACCACACTTTGTGCACGTCGACGTGGAGTTTGCGGGTGCGCGGTACACCTTCACCATTCAGGCGCGGCGCGCCCGATGAGTGCCGACGCTGCAGGGGCGAGGCGCGAGCCGCGTGCCGAGCGCATCCGGGGCGGGAGGGTACCTTGGCCCGGCGAGCATGATAGCGGTACCATGTCTGCCGGGCGATGAGTGCGGCGGTCGGAGGGGAGGCGGATGAGACACGCGTGGGGGATCCTTGCACGGAGGGCGCTGGCCCTCGGGGTGCTGCTCGCCACGGGCGTCCATGCCCAGCCGGCGCCGCGGTTGATCCGGGCGCACGGCCGCTATGAGCTCGAGGTCGGCGGCAAGCCATACCTGGTGCTCGCCGCCCAGGTCAACAACTCCAGCAATTACGGTGCAATGCTGCCGCAGGTCTGGCCGGCGATGCGCGCGATTGACGCCAACACCATCGTCATGCCCATCGCCTGGGAGCAGATCGAGCCGCGCGAGGGGCACTTCGATTTTTCGTTTCTCGATCAGTTCGTGCGCGCCGCGCGCCGCCATCATCTGCATGCCATTCTGCTCTGGTTCGGAACCTGGAAGAACGGCGGGCCGGGGTACACCCCGGACTGGGTGAAGCTCGACAACCGCCAATTCCCGCGGGTCGTCAACCGCCAGGGCCGACCGATGCCCTCGCTTTCGCCCCTCGCGCACGCGACGCTCGCGGCCGACCGGCGCGCGTTCGTGGCCCTGATGCGCCACGTCAAGGCGATCGACCCGCAGCATACCGTGATCATGGTGCAGGTCGAGAATGAGGCCGGCACCTACGGCTGCGTGCGCGATTACTCCGCGCGCGCCGATCGGCTGTTCGATGGACCCGTGCCGGTGCGGCTGAGACGAGCGTTGCACCTCGGACCGGGCACCTGGCGTGAGCTGTTCGGAGCAAAGGCGGGTGAGTTTTTTCACGCCTGGAACATCGCCCGCTTCGTTGAGAAAGTGGCCGCTGCCGGCCAGGCAATCGATCCTCTGCCGATGTACGTCAATGCGGCGCTGCGCGATCCGCTGCATCCCGGTCCGCCGGTCACCTACGAGAGCGGTGGGCCGACCGACGATGCGCTCGGGGTGTGGAAGGCTGCGGCGCCCGACATCGGACTGATCGGGCCGGACATCTACATGCCCGACTCGGCGCGCTATCGGCGGGTGCTGCAGCTGTATCACCGTCCCGACAACGCCCTGTTCGTGGCCGAGACCGGCAATGCGGCCCCCTATGCCCGCTACCTCTTTGGCGCCCTCGGGCACCAGGCCATCGGCTTCGACCCGTTCGGCATCGATTTCACCGGGTACACCAATTATCCGCTCGGCGCGCACGTGGTCGACGCCGCGACGCTCGCCCCCTTTGCACTGGAATACCGGCTGCTTCGGCCCATGCAGTCGCTGCTCGCGCGGCTGAGTTTCGCCGGTCGCCTGCACGCGGTGGCGGAGCCGGATGATGGGCGGGCGCAGACTCTAGCGCTCGGACGGTGGCAGGCCAATGTGACCTACGACATGCCGATGTTCGGCACGACGGCGCGCACGCACCGAGCGGTGCCCGACGGCGGTGCGCTCATTGCGCAGCTTGGTCCAAATGAGTTCTTGGTGACTGGTGTGCATGTGCGTGTCGGCTTCTCTCTGGCGCATCCGCGCCCCGGCGAATACGCGCAGTACGCCCGCGTCGTTCAGGGCCGCTATGCCGACGGCCGGTGGCGCTTCATGCGCATCTGGAACGGAGACCAGACCGATTGGGGCCTGAACTTCACCTCCATCCCGCAGGTGCTGCACGTGCACCTGGGGACTTACTGACCTCGAGGAACGACTCATGTCACAGAGCGATTTCACGGCACTGCGCCGCATCTTGACCTGCGGCCTGCTCGGATGGGCCGTGCTCACCGCGGTGTTGGTGCCGGATGCGGCGCGCGCCGCCGGGGCGCTCGAGCGGATTGCCGACGGCGTCATTGTCACGCCGCGCGCCGGCGCGGCACGGCGGGTGCGTCTCGAGGCGCTTGCGCCGCAGATCATCCGGGTCACGGCATTCCCGGGTTCGAGCCTGACGCTGCCGAAGAGTCTCATGGCGGTTCGTACCGTCGGCTCGGGCGTGCCGTTCACGGTGCGTCAGAGCGGCAATACCGTGGCGCTCAGCACGGCGGATCTGACCGTGCAGGTCCGCCTGGGCGATGGCCAGGTCATCTTTCGCAACGCGCGCGGTCAGGTGCTCTCGCGCGAGCTGCCGGGCGGCAGCAGCTTCAAACCGGTGACGATCGACGGTGTTCCATACTTCGCGATCCGTCAGCAGTTCGAATCGACTCCGGGAGAGGCGTTCTACGGATTGGGGCAGCACCAGACTGGCCGCATCGATTACAAGGGCCGCAGTCTCACGCTTGCGCAGCACAACATGAATGTCGTCGTGCCATTCGTGGTGTCGAGCCGTGACTACGGCATTCTCTGGGACAATAACTCGATCACGCGTTTCGGTAACCCACGGCCCTGGCAGCAGCTCTCCCAGAGCCTGATTCTCTTCAATGCGCACGGGCAGCGTGGCGGGCTCACGGCGCGCTACTACGTGCACGGCAGGCTGGTGCTCGAGCGGACGGAGCGCAATATCGACTATCAGTACTTGACCTGGCACGGACACTATCCTCGCTCCTTTCCGAAGGCGCTGGTGAAGCTGTCGCACGTGAAGGTGGTGTGGACGGGGCAGATCGAGGCGCGCACCAGCGGGCTGCACACGTTCAGCCTGTACGGCAGCGACTATCAGCAGTTGTGGATCGGCGGCCGGAAAGTCATCGATGCCTGGCGGCAGAACTGGAACCCCTGGTATCGGAATTTCCGCGTGCGTCTGCACGCCGGCCAACGGGTTCCGATCCGTCTGGTCTGGAATCGTGACGGCGGTTACATCGCGCTACTGCACCGTCCGCCTCGACCGGCCACGGTGCGCCGCCGGCTCTCACTGTATTCGCAGGCCGGCCGGGCCATCGATTTCTATTTCATTCACGGTGCGGACCTCGATCAGGTCATCGCCGGATATCGCTTCGTCACCGGTCGGGCGGTGCTCCTGCCACGCTGGGCATACGGATTCTGGCAGAGCCGGGATCACTACCAGACTCAACGCCAATTGCTCGGCGTGGTGCAGAAGTACCGCGCGCTCGGTATTCCGCTCGACAACATCGTGCAGGATTGGCGGTATTGGAAAGATGATGCCTGGGGATCGGATCGCTTCGATCCGGCGCGCTACCCGCATCCGCGCGCGATGATTGCCCAAGTGCATGCGCTGCACGCGCATTTCATGATTTCGGTCTGGCCGAAATTTTATCCGAGCACGCGGCATTTCAAGGCGCTCGACAAGCTCGGCGGCATGTTTACGCTGCCGGAGACACTCGGCATCAAAGATTGGGTGGGGCCCGGCTATACGTTTGGATTCTACGATCCGTTCTCGGCGGCTGCCCGCCACCTGTACTGGCGCCAGATCCAGCACACCCTCGGGGCGCTCGGCGTGGATGCCTGGTGGCTGGACGCCGACGAGCCGGACATGGTGTCGAACACCAGCGTCGCCGAGCGCGAGGCGTTCATGACGCCCACGCCGCTGGGAGCAGGCGCGGCTCTCTTCAACGCCTACGCGCTCGAACATGTCTGCGGGGTGTATCACGGCAACCTGCGGTTCCGACCGGATCGGCGCGCGTTCATCCTGTCGCGCTCGGGCTTTGCCGGGCTGCAGCGCTGCGGCGCGGCGGTGTGGAGCGGCGACATCGCGCCGCGCTGGTCCGACATGAAGAATCAGATCGCCGCCGGCATCAGCTTCTCGCTCTCGGGGCTGCCGAACTGGACGATGGACATCGGCGGCTACCAACCGGAAAGCCGCTACCTGCATCCGGATGCCGCCAATCTTGCCGAGTGGCGTGAACTGAACACACGCTGGTTCGAGTTCGGCGCGTTCTGCCCGATCTTCCGTTCACACGGACAGATGCCGCACCGGGAGATCTACAATCTCTCCCCGCCGGGCACGCAGCTCTATCGGATCCTGGTTTCCTATGACCAACTGCGCTACCGGCTGATGCCCTACATTTATACGCTCGCCGGCGATACGTGGCGCAAGAACGGCACGATCATGCGCGCACTGGAGATGGAGTTCCCGAGCGACCCGCAGGTGCGCAGCATTGCCACGGAGTATATGTTCGGGCCGGCGTTCCTGGTCAGCCCCGTGTATCGCTATCGGGCGCGCCGCTGGCGGGTGTATCTGCCGGCCGGCGCGAACTGGTACGACTTCTTCACCAATCGGGTCTATCGCGGGGGTCAGAACGTCACGGTGGCGGCACCGCTGGCGCGTCTGCCGCTGTTCGTGCGGGCCGGCTCGATCGTGCCGGTGGGGCCGGCGATCCAATACACGGGCGAGCGGCCGCGCGCGCCGATCACGCTGCTGGTCTACACCGGGCACAGCGGCCGGTTCACACTGTACGAGGATCAGGGCACCCACCGCGGTTACCGGCATGGTCAATATTCGCTGATCCCGTTCTCCTATGATCAGGCCGACGGCACGCTGTCAATCGGTGCACGGACCGGGTCGTTTCCCGGCATGGTGCACACCCGACAGTTTCGGATCCGTTGGATCGGGCCGGGCGCGCCTTCGGGAGAGGACTTCAAAGCCCCGGCAGACGCGGTGCTGACCTATTCGGGTCGGGCCCTACGAGTGCACTGCGCCGCCTGCGTGCGGGGCTCGGGGACGCGCACGTGACTCGACGCATGGCGCCGCTGCGGCGCGCTGCCGGGGCTGCGGTCGCGCTGCTGGTCTGTGCCACCGCGCTCGCCGGAGCGGCGCAGGTGGCCCGCCGTCCGCCGATGGGATGGAACAGCTACGACGCCTACGGCACGACCATTACCGAGGCGCAGTTTCGCGCCAACGTGCGGTGGATGAGCCGGCATCTGCGTCGTTACGGGTGGCGGTACGCCGTGATCGACGCGGAGTGGTTCGTGCGCAATCCGACACCGTCCGGCGGCGCGAAGGGGTCCGTCATGACGCTCGATCGCGACGGCCGCTATTTGCCGGCGCCGAACCGATTCCCCTCCGCGGCCGGCGGCAAGGGCTTCGGTCCGCTCGCGCAGTACGTGCATTCGCTGGGGTTAAAGTTCGGCATCCACATCTTGCGTGGTATTCCCGTGCAGGCGGTACGCGAGAATTTACCGATTGCCGGCTCGACGTTCCACGCCCGGCAGGCGGCGCTGGCCGATGCGCCGTGCCCCTGGAGTCCCGACAATGACGGCGTGGCCGCTAACGCCGCAGGTCAGGCCTACTACGATTCGATCGTGCGGCTCTATGCGCGCTGGGGCGTCGATTTCATCAAGGCGGACTGCATCGCGAGTCATCCGTATGCGGCTGCGGAGATCGGCATGCTGGCCCGTGCGGTGCGGACCGCGGGCCGACCGATGGTGCTCAGTCTCTCCCCAGGACCCGCACCGCTCGGTCGGCTCGCGCAGCTGCGCCGCGATGCCAATCTGTGGCGCATTTCGAACGATGTCTGGGATCTGTGGCGCAGCGCACAGGCCTATCCACAGGGCGTGGAGAATCAGTTCAAGCGCCTTGCGCGCTGGGCGCCACTGGCACGCCCCGGACACTGGCCGGATGCGGACATGCTCGCGATCGGCTATCTCGGCCCGCAGCCCGGATGGGGCTCGGCACGTTGGAGCCGCTTGACCCATGCTGAGCAGCGCACCTACATGACGCTCTGGTGCATTGCCCGCTCGCCACTGATGATCGGTGGGAATTTGACGCGCATGAACCGTTGGACACTCTCGCTGCTCGATGATCGGCAGGTCATAGCGGTGGATCAGGAGGCGCGGGATGCCCATCAGGTCCTCGCCCGCGACCGTTTCGTGGTGTGGACCTCACGGCCGCAGCAGGGGCGCGGGCGGTATTTGGCGGCATTCAATCTCGCCGGCAAGGCGCGCACCCTGAACGTGTCGTGGCGAGCGCTCGGATTGGCGCCGGGTCGCTATCGGCTGCGGGACTTGTGGCAGCGGCGCACCCTCGGCCGTGCGAATGCTCTGACGGTGCGGCTTGCCGCGCATGGCTCGGTGCTCTATCGCCTGCGGCATTAGGCGCCGCACGGTGGGCGGCGGAGGAACGGTTCCCGATGCGACGACGACACTTCATCAAATGGGTGGCTGAGACGGCGGCTGCGGCATCGCTTCCGCTGCCAGCAGGTGCGGCGGTGCCGCCGGCGCTCCGTCCGTATCCGCTCCGGCGCAGCTTCGAGCGTGAGACCTCTGATTACGCCCAGTTTTGCGCAACCGCGGAAGACGAACGGGTCTTCTATGTGCTGCACGGAGACGCCATCACCGCCGAGCGATTGAACGAGGCACGGTGGCGGCCGAGCGGTTGGGGACACCCGCCGCCCTTACCGCTGCCCGGGGGGTCCTGGGACGGGGTGCCGATGGACGCCCCGCTTGCCGGGCTGGCGGGGCAGGGTCCGTATGCACCGACCTGGGACTCGCTGCTGCAGTACGAGTGCCCGGAGTGGTACCGGGATGCGAAGTTCGGCATCTGGAACCACTGGAGTCCGCAATGCGTGCCGGAGGACGGGGACTGGTATGCGCGCAACATGTACCTCCAGGGAGGCACGAAGTACGGGGTCGAGACCCAGCAGTACGACTACCAGCAGGCCCACTACGGCCCTCCCTCGCGGTTTGGCTACAAGGATCTGTGCGCGCAGTGGACGCTGCTGAATTGGCAGCCCGATGAACTGATGGATCTGTACGTGCGTGCCGGCGCGAAGCTGTTTCTGGCGCTTGCCAATCACCACGATGGCTTTGATACCTGGCATTCGGCGCACCATCCCTGGAATGCGCACCACATCGGACCGCACCGCGATGTGATCGGCACCTGGGCGCAGGCGGCGCGGCAACGCGGCCTGCGCTTCGGGGTCACGGTTCATCAGGCGCGCAATTGGTGGTGGTTTCAGACGGCGCACGGCGCGGACCGCACGGGTCTCTATGCCGGCGTGCCCTACGATGGGCATCTGACGCTCGCCGACGGCAAGGGACAATGGTGGGAGGGCTATGATCCGCAGCAGCTGTATGGCCCGAAGCATCCGTTCGATGCGCTGCCGGACGTCTCGTATGTGAAGAACTTTTACGATCGCACGCGCGACCTGATCGACCAGCACAATCCGGATCTGCTGTATTTCGACAACCCATTGCTGCCGCTCGGCTGGGGCGGGATGAACCTCGGGGCGTACTACTACAACCGTAGTCTGGCGCGCCATGGCGGGTCGGTCGATGGGGTCATCACGGTGAAGAAGGTCCCGGCGCGGCTGGAGAAATCCGTGGTCGCCGACATCGAGCGCGGACTGAGCGCGCAGATCCGCCCCTATCCGTGGCAGTCCGAGACCTGCCTTGGCAACTGGCACTACCTGCGCGCACTGTATGATCAGCCCGGGGAGTTCGGCGGCTACATGCATCCGCGCGAAGTCATCCACTGGCTGATCGACACCGTGAGCAAGAATGGCACGTTCATCCTGAACGTGCCGGGCAAGCCCGACGGCACGATCGACGCCAAGGAGCGGCTCATCCTGGACAAGATCGGCGCGTGGCTCGCGGTGAACGGTGAGGCGATCTACGCGACGCGTCCGTGGACCGTCTACGGGGAGGGCCCGAGCGCCATTCACCCCGGTTCCTTTCAGGGCACGAGTGTGCAGCGGCTTTCGGCCGCCGACATCCGCTTCACGCGCAACAAGGCCGGCACGGTGGTGTACGCGCTCGCGCTCGGGTGTCCCGCAGAGGCGCTGGTGATCCGTTCACTCGGTACGGATGCGCCGACGCGGCCGGGGCAGATCAGACACGTCGAATGGCTGGGAGAGGAACGTGCGCCGCAGTGGCATCAGAGCGGCGCGGGCCTCAGCGTCACGCTGCCACCGCGCTGTCACCCCGACACGTATGCGCTCGCGCTGCGTGTTCATCTGAGTTGATGCCGAGGAAACACGATGAGAGACGTCAGTGAGGTCAAACGTGAGTGAATCATCCGCACCCCAGGCGATCCGAATCGCGCAGCACGGCTACGCGCTCGATGTGCTGGCGCATCTGGGCGGTGCGCTCGCGGGGCTGCAGTTTCAGGGGCTGGAGGTGCTGCGCCGGGTGGCGCCTGACATCGACGAGCCGCTCGAGAGCAGCGGGTTCGCGCTGATGCCGTTTGCCAACCGAATCGCGCACGGGCGCTTTCGGATTGGAACTCGCGCCGTGCAGCTGCAGCCGAATGCGCCGGGCCAGACTCACCCGCTGCACGGCCACGCCTGGCGCGAGCCTTGGACGGTCGAATCGCGCGAGGCGGGGCGATTGGCACTCGCTTACGAGCACGCCGCCGGGGAGTGGCCTTGGGCCTACCGGGCACGGCAGGTCTTCACGCTGAGCGAATCGGGACTCGAGGTCATGCTGGTGCTCGAGAACCGCGCCGCCGAACCGATGCCCGCGGGCATCGGCTGGCATCCGTATCTGCGCCGCACCCCGGCGGCCCGGCTGCGTGCGCCGGTCAAGGGCGTGTGGCTCGCGGATGCACAGTGCCTGCCGACGGCGCTGGCGCCGCCGGGACAGATCTGGGACTTCAGCCGCGGTGCGCCGGTGCCGCAGACACTCGTGGATCACTGTTATACCGGTTGGAGCGGTCGGGCGGACCTGGTGCTGCCCGAGGAGCAGGTGTGCGTGCGCATCGAGGCCCAGGAGCCGTTGCGCTGGCTGCACGTCTACAGTCCGCCCGGGGAGGCGTTCCTGTGCCTCGAGCCCGTCAGTCACATGCCCGATGCGCTGAATCGCATCGAACCGCCGGCGGTGAGCGGCCTGCGGCTGCTCGCGCCGGGCGAGGCGCTGGGCGCACGCGTGACGCTGACGGTGAGCCGCGAGCCGTGCAGCGCCTGAGCCGGTGGGCAAGGCGATCCGCGGCGCTGCTGGCGGGCGCGTCCGTGGCGCTGCCGGCGCTCGCCGCGCACGGGGTGCTGCCCTACCGTTGGCGCAGCGTACGTGTCGGCGGAGGCGGCTTTGCTCCGGCGATCGTCTTCAGTCCGCTCCAGCGCGGCCTGGCATATCTGCGCACCGACATGGGCGGTGTGTACCGCTGGAGTGCACGGCAGCGGCGCTGGCGGGCGCTCGAGGATCAACTCGACACATCGAGTGATTTCGGCATCGAGAGCATCGCGCTCGACCCGCGCAATGCGAATGTGCTGTACGTGGCGGCCGGGATGTACCCGAACCAGCCGGCAGCCCTTCTGCGCTCGCGCGACCGCGGCGCGCATTGGCAAATCTTTCCGACCCCGTTTCGCATGGGCGGCAACATGCCGGGGCGTGGCCTCGGGGAGCGTCTGGCGGTCGATCCGAATGATCCGGCCATCCTCTACTTCGGCTCTCGGTACGACGGACTCCAGCGCAGCGTCGATCGCGGCGAACAGTGGCAGCCGGTGCGGTCCTTTCCGTGGCGGGGGCGCGGCTGGCGCGCCTCACCCCCCGGGCAGGCCGGCATCAGCTTCGTCGTACCGGATCCAGCCGGCGGCGCGCCCGGGCGCCCTTCGCGGCGGCTCTTTGTCGGGTTGACCCTGGCGGGGCGGGCGCACCTGTTCAGTTCGAGCGATGGCGGGGTGACTTGGCGCGCCGTGCCCGGGCAGCCTGGCGCGGATTTGCTGCCGGTGCAGGCGGCGCTCGGCGCACGTGGACGGCTCTACATCACCTACAGCAACGGCGTCGGCCCCAATGGCATCACCGCCGGTGCCGTCTACCGCTATGACCCGCGCGGCGGTCGCTGGCGCAACATCACCCCGCCGATGTCACGCGGACCCGATCGGGGTGGGTTCATGGGACTGGCCGTCGATGCGGCCCGACCCGGACTGTTGCTCGTGGCCACGGTGGATCGCTGGCGGGGCGGCGACATCCTGTGGCGCTCGGTCGATGGCGGACGGCAGTGGCAAAACCTCCGCGCGCGCAGTCGGCGTGATGTCGGCGCCACACCGTTCCTGCGCTGGGGCAGAGCCCATGCGCGGTTCGGCTGGTGGATCGCCGGTGTCGCAATCGATCCGTTCGATCCATCGCATGCGGCCTACACCACGGGTGCGACGGTGTACGCCACCGACGCGCTGCACAACGTGGACCGCGGCCGGGAGGTGCTCTGGAGGCCTTGGGTGCGTGGCGTGGAGCAGACCGCGGTGCTGACACTCCTCAGTCCCCCGCGCGGACCGCACTTGCTCAGCGGCTTCGGGGATCTCAGTGGGTTTGCGCACGACCACCTGAATCGCTCGCCGCGCGCGCAGTTCGTCCATCCGGTCTTTGCCAATACGGACGATATCGACGAGGCAGGCCTCGCGCCTGCGGTGGTGGTGCGCGGCGGAACCCGTGCGCCGCGCTCGGCGCCGGGTGCACCGACGCTGGCGTACTCACTCGACTATGGCCGTACCTGGCACCCGTTGTGGGCGCCGGGTCCCACCGGGCAGATCGTCGTCTCGCCGCGCGGACGTACGTTCATCGCCATGACCGCAACCCCAGTCTTCACCCGCGACCACGGAGCGAGTTGGCACACCGTGCGTGGTCTGCCGCGCGGCGCTCATCCGATCGCGGATCGCGCGGTCGCGGGTCGGCTTTATGCGATTGACTTGCGCACGGGTCGGCTGTTCGTGAGTGGCGATGGCGGCAGGGTGTTCCACGATCAGGCAACCCGGGGCTTGCCGCGGCGCCTGACGGCCGATCAGCCGCGCTCGGCGGAACAGCCGTGGCCGCTCATCGCAACGCCAGGGCGAGCCGGGGACCTGTGGCTCGTGAGCCGAGGGGGTCTTTTCCACTCACGCGATGGAGGTCGGTCCTTCCGCGAAGTGAACGGCGGCGTGCACGTGGTGGCGCTGAGCTTCGGCAAAGCGGCGCCGGGCCGTCATTATCCGACGCTGTATGCTCTCGCGCGACACCATCGAAGCCTCGCCGTCTGGCGTTCGGAGGATGCCGGACGGCACTGGCACCGGTTGAACGGACGGCGGCATCGCTATGGCCAGCGTTTTCGGTGCATTGCGGGGGACCCGCGGATTTTCGGCCGAGTCTACGTCGGGACCGACGGGCGGGGGATCCTCTACGGAGATCCGCGTCGGCGCTAAAGCCGCCGCGGCACCTCAGACGAACGGCTTGATATCGTGAAAGCGGCTGTAGTCGATCCGATCGATTCCATCGGCGCCGGCAATGAGGATATCGGCGAACGAGTGCTGCCAGCGCAGCATGTCGGGCAGGTATTCGTGGCGCGCCATGAGCGTCTGTCCGGTGGTCTCGTCGATACCGAGGATCGTCAGAATCAGAAACGCATTCTCGGCCTGCAGGCTCTCGGTCGTGGCGCTGGCGAGGGGGCTGTCGGGCGTCAACGTGTGCATCAGCGTCCAGCCGAGGAGGAACGCCGGCTGCTCGCTGCGCCGCAGCGGCAGGTCGTGGACGCGCCGTATCTGGAAGCCCTCGACGCTCTGTTCATCGCGCACCAGACGCAGGCGCGCCTGCGCCTCCATGATCACGTTGTGCCGCTCATTGGCGGCGCGCAGCATGAGGGTCGGCTGGCTGTCGAGCGGGCGGATGACCGCGTGATGGGCGAAGAGGATCCGCGCCGTCGGACGCGAGAAACGCGCGAACATCATCCCGGCGATCAGCGCCAAGCTCATCATGCCGACGAAGATCTCAAACGAGGCAATGATGTGCGCGAAGAGCGTCTGCGGGTGCATGTCCCCGTAGCCGACGGTGGCGAGGGTTTCGACGCTGAAGAAAAAACGGCCCCAGAAGCCCGGCGGATTGACGTGCGCGATGTCGTTGGCCTGCAGCGAGTAGGTGGCCGCGAACAGCAGGTTGAAGGCGACGAAGAAGCCGGCGAAGCTCATGAACAGCCGCGGCCAGCTGATGGTCATGAACACGTGATACAGGTCCTGCCAGCGACGGCGCGGCAGACCCTCACGCACGATCCGGCGGCCCGGATGCTGCTGAAACACGGAAACGGTGCTGGGCACGGGGTAACTCTCGGACCAGGGCGGGGACGCCACACAGCGCTTCGCGAGGGTAGAGAATGCCGAGCGCCCCTTCAAGACGTTCTTGCCAGGGGCCGGGCGGGTGGACGCGGCGAGGGAGCGGACCGGCGAACAGACGGTCGGCCCGGATCTGGTTCCGCTATCATAGATGCGGTGCGCGCGGCCGGCTGCGAGCGGGGGTGGCGAGTCCCTCGGGGGGGCGGGCCGGGCCGGCGCTCGGGCTGTTGTGCCTGTGTTAAAGTGCGCCGGCCCATGCGTTGGCCGCAATCGACCGCCACCGAGAATAACGCAGAGGATCGATGAACAAACCGGTGCGTAAATCCCGAAGCGGCGCCCGCCGCAGCGTGACCATCAAAGACGTCGCGCGCTACGCGGGCGTCTCGCCGATGACCGTCTCGCGGGTGGTCAACGGCGGCCAGTACGTGAGCGATGCGACGCGTCAGACGGTCATGCAGGCCGTACGCCAGCTCGGGTACTCGCCGAATCTCGCCGCGCGCAACTTGGCGAGCGCCCGCGGCGAGCGTATGGGGCTGCTGTACGGCAATCCGAGCGCCTCCTATCTCAGCGAATTTCTGGTCGGCGCGCTCGATGCCGCCACCCGTCACGGCGTGCAGCTGGTGCTGGAGAAGTGCGAGATGACGCCGGCGGCTTCGCGCCGTGCGGTCCGCCGTCTGGTCGCCGGCGGCGTCGTCGGCGTGGTGCTGCCGCCGCCGCTGTGCGAGTCGGCGGTGATCCGCGCGGAGTTGCAGGCCGCACGCATGCGCATCGTGGCCGTGGCTGCGGGCCGTCCGCCTGCCGATGCGATGTGTGTGAGCATCGACGATTTCGCCGCGGCACGCGAGATGACCCAGTATCTGCTGGCGCTCGGACACACCCGGCTCGGCTTCATCAAGGGTCACCCGAATCAAACCGCGAGCGAGGAGCGCTGGCGGGGTTTTGCAGCGGCGATCGAGGAGCACGGACAATTGCCGCAGCCGCGCGTCGAGCAGGGGTTCTTCACATTCCGGTCCGGCCTGGATGCGGCCCGCAAGCTGCTCGCCGTCGAACCGCTGCCGACCGCGATCTTCGCCAGCAACGATGACATGGCCGCGGCCGTCATGGCCGAGGCACACCGTCGCGGTCTCGAGGTGCCGAACGATCTGGCCGTGGTCGGCTTCGACGACAGCCTGATCGCGGCGAACATCTGGCCGGGACTGACCACCATCCACCAGCCGATCGCACAGATGGCCGGAGAGGCGGTGGACATGTTGGTCGCCGCCGTCCGTGGTGGACGACGCGGCGCGGCCGCTGAGCCGGTGCATCGTCAGGTGGCGCATGAGATGATCACCCGAGAGTCGGCGGCACGCCCGAGAAGCGCGGCCTGAAGTCCGCTGACGCTTGACAAAACGGGTCCCTGGGAGACATGGTAGCGATACCAAAACGAGGGGGTTCCGATGAGCAAAGGCAATACCGGGCTCGTGGTGGCGCTGACCGCCGCTGCGACCTTGGGCGGGCTGCTGTTCGGCTACGACACGGCGGTGATTTCCGGCGTCACGAGCGCGATCACGCATAACTTCGTCACCCCCCGCCATCTCAGCGTCGCGGATGCGAACCTTCTCTCGGGCTTGGCCATCTCGATCGCGCTGCTCGGCTGCGTGCTCGGGGCGGCGGTGGCCGGCCCGGTCTCGACGCGCATCGGGCGTCGGGCCGGACTGCTCATCGCCGGGGTGCTGTTCCTCGTCTCCTCGCTCGGCGCCGGCTACCCGGAGTTCTTCTGGAGTCTGTTCGGCGCGGTCGGAGACCGTGCGCTGCCGGCGTTTCTCTTTTATCGCGTGATGGGCGGCACGGCGATCGGCATGGCCTCGATGCTCGCCCCGATGTACATCGCCGAAGTCGCCCCGCCCGAGACGCGCGGCATGCTGGTGACGTTCCAGCAGATCGCGATCGTCGTCGGCATCAACCTGGTGTACTTCGTCAATTGGGTGATCCAGTCCGGGCACAGCCGCGCCTACCTGCTGCAGACCGCGTGGCGGCACATGCTCGCCTCGGCAGCCATTCCGGCGGCGCTGCTGATCGTGTTCATGTTCCTGGTGCCGGAGACTCCGCGCTTCTTGGTGCTGAAGGACCGCGACGCCGAGGCGCTCGCGCTGCTGAAGCGCCTGGTCGGCACCGACAGCGCCCAATCGACGCTGAACGAGATCAAGGCGACACTGATCGAACACACCCGCCCGCTGCTGTCCTTCGGCGTGCTGGTGCTGGTGGTCGGTGTGGCGCTGTCCGCCTTTCAGCAGCTGGTGGGTATCAATGCGGTGCTGTACTACGCGCCGCACATGTTCGAGAACATGGGCGCCTCGACCAACCAGGCGTACTGGGAGTCGGCAACGTTCGTCGGGGTGACCATGACGGTGTTCACGCTGGCGGCGACCTTCACCGTCGACCGGCTGGGGCGCAAGCCGTTGCTGGTGGCGGGCGCGTTTGTGATGGCCGCGGCGATGATCGTGATCGGTCTGCTGTTCGATCTGCATCTGGTGAGCGCCGGCGCTCAGGCCGCAGCCGGGCGGGCGAGCGGTGCGTCCTATCTGGCCATTGCCGCCGTCGTGCTCTACATCATGGGTTTCTCATTCTCCTGGGGGCCGGTGGTGTGGGTCATGCTCGCGGAGATCTATCCGAACGCCATCCGCGGCAAGGCGATGTCGATCGCGATCGGCGCGCAGTGGATCATGAACTTCATTGTCTCACTGACGTTCCCGATGCTCGACGGCAGTGCCTATCTGAATCGGCACTTCAACCACGGTTTCGCCTATTGGCTCTACAGCGCAGGGGCGATCCTGGCCGGGCTGTTCGTGCTGCGCTTCGTGCCTGAGACCAAGGGTCGCACGCTCGAGTCGATCCAGGAGCTCTGGCATCCGGCCGCGGGCCGCGCCGCACCTGCCGAAGAACCGGCGGCCTCCTGAGGCCGGACGAGGTCGCGGGCGGGCGGCCGAGGCATGCCCGTCGCCGGACGGACTGCGGTACGATGGAGTCTTTCGACGCAGCGTCCGCTAGGGAATTCCCGGCGGACTCTGTCGTTACCGGTCATCGCCGGCGCCCCCCCGAGCGTGCGGAGGTTCTGCGGAGTGTGCGCGCCCGCGTGCGGGGCCGGGCCATCCGTTGGTCCGAGCGCGCCGCACAGGGCGCTGCGAAGGAGAACGCATCATGCGCCGCCGCGATTTTCTGCAGACGACCCTCGCCGCTGGTACCGCAGCCCTAAGCTGGACATTGTTGCCGCCGATGAGTGCGCGCGCTGCAGACAGTGATGTCATCGAGGTCACGCTTGAAGCGCGCCCGTACCGCTATCCGGTGGTCACCGGAGCGAACTTCACCGGGTTGGCGTACAACGGACGCGTGCCCGGTCCACTCCTGCGCGTGCGGCACGGGCAATCGTTCCGGGCTCGCTTCGTCAATCACACCGGATCGATGAGCACCATCCACTGGCACGGCATGATCCTGCCGAACGACATGGATGGTGTTCCGTATGTCACACAGGCTCCGGTCCCGAACGGGGGGGAGTTCCTCTATACCTTCAAGCCCGATCCGCCGGGGTTTCGGTGGTACCACTCGCACGTCGGTGATCAGGATGCGCGCGGGCTGTTCGGGGCGTTTCTGGTGGAGGATCCTCGTGAGCCGCGCGCCGATGTCGAAGTCGTGCTCATCCTGCACGATGTGCCGGACCTGCGCAGCCTGGACGCGGCGCTGGCCGGGACGAGCGATGCGCCGATGTATCTGCCGCCGGGCCTGACCGCGACGGGCATGCGGGCGCAGCCGTCCCCGCCGCGCATGAGCGACATGAGTGGGATGAGTGGGATGAGCCCGTCGGCCGGGCCGATGCGGATGGGGGATGCGCTGAGGTATCTGTCGCATTGCATCAGCGGGGCCGCATACCCACACACACCGCCGCTCATCGTCAAAGTAGGGCAGACCGTACGGCTGCGCATCCTCAATGCCAGTCCGACGCTAACGCACTATGTGCGTCTGGCAAACCATGAGCTGCGCGTCACGCACAGCGACGGCAATCCGCTCGCACGCCCCGTGACGGTCGAGGCGCTGCGCATCGGCGTGGCGGAACGCTACGACGCGTGGTTCGAAGTGACGCGTCCTGGCGCCTGGCTGCTCGAGAGCCTCATGGGGCCGGATGGCGGGCGCCGCCAGGCGATGGTGATCCGCACGGCCGACGCGGCGGCGCATCCGCTGCAGGTTCCGCCGCAGTCACTCGCGGGCGCGAGGCTGTTCACGTACGCACTTGCCGGTGACGGTGTCCCGCTCACGGCGAGTACGCCGGAATCGTTTGGTGCGGCCAACGTGCGGCGCACGCTGGTGCTCGGCGGGGGGACACCGGACCAGCCACACTGGACGATCGATGGGAAAGTCTGGCCGAACGCACCGCGGATCGATGTGCGGCGCGGCGATCGGGTCGAGATCGCCTTTAAGAATCCGACCGACATGGATCACCCGATGCACCTGCATGGACACATCTTTGAGCTCATCGAAGTCTCCGCAGAGCGCTTGCGCCGACCGCTCGCGAAGGACACGACGCTCGTGCCGGCCGGCGGTACCGCGCGTTGGCGGTTTCGCGCCGACTCACCGCCCGGCCGATGGATGCTGCATTGCCACAACCTGATTCATCAGATGGACGGCATGATGAC
This sequence comes from Pseudomonadota bacterium, assembly GCA_021851405.1. Classification (GTDB taxonomy): domain Bacteria; phylum Pseudomonadota; class Gammaproteobacteria; order Steroidobacterales; family Steroidobacteraceae; genus 13-2-20CM-66-19. Next base: position 808 of record JAJZDW010000009.1, on the reverse strand, counting down.
GGAAGTGGATTACGTGCACCGCGCCTGAGCTGCGGGTCCGGTTTTGGCGAGTTCCGCACGGCGCGGCGCAGTACGCTGCCGCCGTCATCGCAGTGCGGAGCTACCGATGGATTTTCGCATCACCGGATTATCGCCCGAGCCGTTCGCGGCGCTCGTGGGATTGGATGATCTTAGTTTGGCGCGCCGCGGCGCCCGGCGCGTCATCGCCGATCAGTCCCGCGGCTTTCCCGATCGCATCGAGCTGCGCGAGGCCGCACCAGGTGAGGCGACGCTCCTTATCAACTACCTGCACCAGCCGGCCGCCACGCCCTATCGCTCATGCCACGCCATCTACGTCCTGGAGGGGGCTCGCCAGCGCTACGATCGCATCAACGAGGTGCCCGCGCTTTTTCGGCCCCGAGTGATGTCGGTGCGCGCCTTCGATCATGACCACATGATGATTGACGCCGACATCACGCCGGGGACGAACGTTGAACGCCTGATCGAGAGACTCTTGTCCGATCCGCGCACCGCCTACTTGCACGCCCACTACGCCAAGTACGGGTGTTTCGCCGCACATATCGCCCGGGTGGAGCCGGGCGCGCGCGCCTAAACTGGAGTTATCCCTCGGCGCGCGAAAAAATCCGTTGCTGCTCAGGTAGTTGACGCATTGCAGGCTGTGAGCTGAGTGGCTACACGGTAATTTGCTGCAGCAGCTGCAGCGCGCGGTGTTGTGTGTCGGTGGCGGTCGTGACCATCTTAAAGGCGGGCGAGGCGGATTTCGTGCCGCGGGTGATGCAGGTGTTGCGCACGACGGTCGCGAGGTCCT
>JAJZDW010000043.1 GCA_021851405.1 Pseudomonadota bacterium | reverse complement strand
AGTTATGCACATAAAACACGTCGATAATCCACCAATCCGTCATCGAGAACCGCTTCTGCCTCTCCAAAGTACGCTACCCGGGTAGAACAGCTGCCACATCGCGCCGTTCGCGAATGATGCGGGCTAGGCCGCAGCCGCTCCGCGCGGCTGTGCCAGGAATGTGTCGAGCCCAGATTGGGTGTGCCAGGAATGTGCCATGGATAGGCTGGTTTGAGGCTGGTTCTGGTGCATTAACGGCAGGTTGTGATATCCGGGAACCTTTGCCCGGAGCTTGCCGTGACACAACCCACTGAACGCGATGCCATCGACCGGCGTCGGCGATTCCATCGAGAGGTAATCGAGGGCTGTGTTAGTTGGCAACTGACCTACCGCCTCAGCTATCTCCCATAGCGACCAAGTGGGGGTACGCCAGACCCTGCTCAGGCGGTCATACGCACTCCGGTGTGCGAAGGCTGCGAACACTATTGTTAGCGCGGTCGGACAATCGTCTCCAGCCAGGGCACCAGATGCTCCATATCAAAGGTTCTCGTCTCGATGAGATCTATCATGCGACGGTAAATGGAGGTTGAATCCGCAGTAATCGTGTGGCCGTTAATGCGTAAGAAGACATCGATGACGGCAAAGGCGATTCGCTTGTTCCCGTCCACGAACGGATGGTTCTGAACAAGGCTTTCCAGCAGCGCAGCGGCCTCGTGCAGGAGTGAGTCGTAGTAGCCAGTCTGGGGGCGGTGAAGGGCTGATTCGAGCGCGCCGACGTCACGTATGCCGACGGCGCCACCGTAGCGCTCGATCAGGTGTTTGTGGAAGAAGAGCGCATCAGCAGTCGTGACGTACTCCGTCATTTAGCCAGCGACCGATACAATTCGTCGCGCTCTTTAAGGCTCTCCTGGAAAGCCTCAAGTACATTGTGTCGTGGCGCCTGCTGACGCTTGTGCGCCAAGTACTCTCGCAGTGCATCGCCGAGCACCGCTTGAAACTGGCGCCCCTCTTGCGCTGCGATCTGTTGCAGTCCCTCAAGCACTGCAGGGTCGGCCTGAGACGAAAACTTGCGGAGCGCGCTCACGGTCGGAGCCTCACCATGACTAATCTTGATGAATCATGATACGTCAAGATGGCGATCGGCCCAAGGTCCGATGGGGTCGTATTCAGGCTCCAGAGGCGACTCGCTTACCCAGACTTACGGTGTGCCAGAGCTGTGCCGCGTTGAGATTGGGTGCGCCAGGAATGTGCCAGAGACTGTCCGATCGTCGCAGAAGATCTTGACGGAATCCCGTAAATTCCGTAGATTACGCATCTTCCGTGAATTGCGGGTAACGCTATGAGTGCGGTCACAGCCACTGAATTCGCCAAAGCCTTTGGCCGGTACAAGGAAGAGGCGCAGCGCGCGCCTGTCGCGATCACCAGCTATGGCCGGGTGAGCGGCTATTTCGTGTCCGCGCGCGAGTACGAGGAGCTACAGCGGCTTCGAGCCTTCGAGCGCCGGGTGCACCGGATCAAGGACCTCCCGGCGGAAATCGCCGAGGCCATCGAGGGAGCGAAAATGAATCCGGCCCACGACCATTTGAATGCGCTTCTGGACGAAAGCCAGAAATAGAAATGGCAGGGGCTGATGCGGTTAACACATGGCGGGGTTCCCCGAACCGGAAGTCGGCCTCGTCATCTCGTACTCCTAATCTCTGGAAGGAGGAAGAGAAACAAGGCTTGGTTGAGGGGCGAAAGGACAGGCCTTGCGCCATCGTCCTCACCGTCGAAGTGCCCGCTGCCGAATCTAACCGTCGTACGTAGGCCGCAGTCGTGCCGATCACGCATTCGCCTCCTCACGACTCGAGTGTCGCCGTTGAAATCCCGCCTCGCGTCAAAGAGCACCTGGGGCTCGACGGCGAACGATCCTGGGCAATCCTGGACGAGGTAAATGTCTTCACCTAGCCGGGCTTCGACCTCCGCCCCATCAGGAGGGATGAAGCGCGTATCGATTACGGGCTGTTGCCACCGAAGTTTTTCGACAGGCTCATCGAAAAATTCAAGGAACTGCGATCCCAAGGAAAAATTGCGGGCGCCTCCCGTGATGAGCTGGCGTCTGCCGCGAAGCGGTAAAATGCGCTCGTCGCTAACTGCCCCCGTCCCCGCATCCACCATGTGAATGAGGGACAGGTGCCAGGAATGTGTCGCGTTCAGACTGGGTGTGCCCGGAATGTGCCAGGGATAGGGTGGTTTGCGACTCGGCGAGCGCCGCAAGTCATGGATTTATAAGCACATATATGGCGGATCCCTGGCTGAAAATCCGCGTGTCGGTAGTTCGATTCCGCCCCTGGCCACCACTCTTTCTTAATCAATAAGTTACGGTCCTGTGCTGTCTGCTCATCCAGTCGGCGACATGCGGATTAGCTACGCTTAGGATTCCTATAGGATGTCACATCGTATAAGATATTCTATATGAATCCGCGCCGCGTCGTTCTTGACAGTTCTGTGGTCGTGGCGGGATTGCGTAGTCGGCTCGGGGCGAGCAATCGGTTGCTGGAACTGGTCGCAGAGCAACGTGTCATTCCCCTAGTGACGACCGCGCTGTTCCTCGAATATGAGGAGGTTCTAAAGCGCCCAGAGCAACGTCTCGCGACGGGCATGAGCGAAGCGGACGTCACGGGATTCCTGGCCGCCTTTGCGAGTGCCGCTGAACCCGTCGATGTTCACTTTCTCTGGCGTCCGCTGCTTGCCGATCCCGACGACGAGATGGTCCTTGAGTGTGCTGTGAATGGACGTGCCGAGGCGATTGTCACGCACAACACTAAGGATTTCGCGCTGGCTTTTCGAGAGCTGCGCATCGCGATCCTGACACCTGGAGTTCTACTGAAGAGTATCGAGCCATGAGCAAGAGCACGTATCCCTTGAAGTTGCCGACCTCCATCAAGAAGGCGGCCGCCGAGCTTGCGGCAAGCGACGGCGTTTCTCTGAACCAGTTCATCGCAGCGGCTGTAGCGGAAAAGGTGGGAAGCCTGCGCACTGCTCGGGAGCTTTTGCATGAGCGCGCGGGGTCGTCAAAGCCGAGAGACATGCTGAGGTATCTGCGTAATGCGCCAAAGGCTCCCCCAAGCGCTGACGATGCGCGATGAAACGAGATGGTCGCTGCACGTGATGTTGCCTCAGCACTCGCACAGCACGTTGTCGACCGAGCAATCGTGGTCAAACGAAAACCATGGAATTTCCGGCTGAGACACTATCCCTGTCCGTCTTTATGGCATGAAAATTCTGGTCGTAGAAGACGAGCCCAAAACTTCCGCCTAACTTAAGCGAGGGCTCTAAGAGAACGGCTTCGTCGTTGATGTCGCCGATACCGGAGAGGACGGCAGCAACCTCGCGGAAACGCAGCCGTACGATCTGATCGTTCTCGATGTGCTACTGCCGGGCCGCGACGGTTGGAATGTCGTGACTGAATTACGGCGCCGCGGGATCGAAACGCCGGTACTGTTCCTCACCGCCCGCGATGCGGTCCGTGACCGTGTGAAGGGCTTCGAACTCGGTGCGGACGATTACCTCGTGAAGCCCTTTGCGTTCTCGGAATTCCTGGCTCGAGTCCGATCACTCTTGCGTCGTGGGCCAGTGAGGCAATCGACCGTGCTTCGGCTGGAGGACTTGGAGGCCGATCTTGCCCGTCACCGGGCGCAACGGGCCGGCCGCCCCTGGATCTAACGCCCAAGGAATTCCAATATTCGTGATGGAGTCTGCCAAGAATGGGTTTGGCGCGGACGGAATGGCGCTCACCACAGCGGGACAGGCCCTCCGGCTACCAGTCCCAGCCCTCGTTCCGGTTCATGTTTTGCAGCGCCGTGAAGACATTCGCCGGTGACCCGATGAGCACGAACATCTCGCCTGCGACGCTCTCATCGATATTGGCACCGGCATGATTGGGCGCGAGCAATCCGCTGATGCGCATGACCGGAACAATCTCGGTGAACTGATTGACGAATTGAATGCCGTAGTCTTGCCGATAGGGAACGTTCGGCACGATGTAGCTTTCGGCCAGCATCTTGGTCGAAACGCGTCTATCCAAGCTGACGGTCTTGCCGGTCAGCACGTCTGTTTCGACAACCTGCCGCGCATTGACCGGATCTGTTTGCGGGAAATACAGTGCTATTGTCGGAGCATTCTCCTCATTGGGATTGCTCAGCGCGACCACCGAGCCACACGGCGAGGATGGCATCGGATAGATTGTGCCGACGTAGGTGACAGCGCTGGCCGAGAGATTCAAAGACTGCGGCAAGTTCCATCCATCGCAGCTTGCGTTCAGCGTCATATAGTCAGTGTAGCCTCCGGTCAGTTGGAGCCGCAGGCCGGCGGCGATCTGCGCAATGACCAGATCCGTAGGAGTCGGTTGAACCGAGATGAGCGCGCCGGGATCGGAAACATCAGCATATGCCGGGATATCGTACTGGCTGGCCTCGTACGCCGTGTCGAGCACAGAAGCACTGGTCCCGCCGCTGACGAAGGTCGCGGCCGATCCGAATTTGTAGATGGAGTTGTAATTTGACTCGACCTGTGGCGCCACCCAGCTCGTTGCGCCCGGGTTGCCGGGCGCGCCCGGATTGCCCACATAAGCCAGAGTGAAGTGGTATGCGAAGATCGACGCCACGTTGTCGCCGAGATCCGCGGCATCTTCGTAATAGCCACTGAAACTGAAATTGCTCGCGATCTGCTGGGCCGCCGGAATATTTGCATCGAGTTCCTGGGTGAATATTCCGTCCGTAACCGCGCCGCTGGTGCAATCAGGCAATCCGTTGGTATCCGAAGGAAAATAATAGCTGAGGGGAAAGAAACAGAAGCCGCTGTTCAGGAACAGCGGCATCGTGAACGGAACGATGTTGATGCGCCCGCCCGCACCTTGCGGCGAGGTCGTGAGCGCCAACGTTACCGGTGTGCCGTCCCCGTCATCGATCCCCGCCTGCGTCGGATTGTAGAAACTGCTGTGCAGGCTGTCGCGGATGGAGACTTGATAGCCGCGTCCATAGGCCACGGCGATCTGGTTGCCGAAACTGCCGTAGCCAGTGTTTAGGTAGTCCACATACCCGCCGCCATTGCAGTCCACACCAAGCGTTGCTCCGGCGCTGGTGATCGTGGCTTGATCAGCCGTGAAATCACTGCTCGCGTACAGAGTCTTGGGATTCCACCCGACGCAAGCGTTACTTGCGGTGGGAGCCGCATAGTCTTGCGCAGCTACAGCGGAGACACTGCCGCTTGCATCTTCCGCGACGGCCTTGATCGTTGCCGCGCCGAGAAGCGTGAAGCAGCCGACGGTGGCGCTCGCCGGGCAGGTGGCCCCATTCGTCGGTGACGGGTTGGTGCCATCGAGCGTATAGATAATAGTGGCGCCGGGTGTGGCATCGGTGATGTACACCGGAGTGCTGCCGGAGATCGTGGTGGAATTAGGTGAGATCTTCGGCACACTGACCTGGGATTGCATGTGGGCGACGGGGCCGACGGCGCTGCCCGCCGAGCCGCCGCAGCCTGGCAGGCTGGACGTTGCCATCAGCAGCACTGCCCAAGAGACGACATGGGGCGCGCGCGTCGCACCGTTGGCGTGGCTATTAAGCAGGCGGTGATGGCGCATGTCGTGTTATCCCAATGGGTGTGCTCCGCAACATGCCATGCGGCGATGTGAGGGGGGATTTTCATCTGGAGCAAATTTGTCCTGTGGTTAGTTGGCTGCGGCTTCCGCCTGGAACTGCTTTTGTAGGACTGCGCCGCCGTCTTCCGCGCAACCGGAGGCATTTGGATCAACCAACTGGTAATTGGCGGTGTCGCCAGGATAGTCGTAGCTGTTGACCATGTAGCCGCTGGAGCTGACCGGTGCGTCCCATGCGTAGCCCATCATGCCGATGGAGTGCGATGGAAGATAGGTCTGGATAAAGTAGTTGGTTATGGTTTGACTGGGATCGCTTGGGCAGGAGTATGCCTCATTCCACTCGGTGACAAAGACGGCGTGTCCGCTGGTGGCGAAGTTGCCGAATCGGGTGTCCCACGCGGCGCTGCTGTCGGCCAGGGTGCTGTTGACGACATAGTTGTAGGGATGGAATGTGTAGGCGGAGTTGGAGGGCATTCCGCTGGGAGGCGTGAAGCCGACGAATGCGAAATCAATTCCTGTGCCATCGAAGAGTAATACGTTGTTTGGCGCTAGCGAGCGCACGTACTGACCGACGGTGAGCATGCCCTGATCGGGCTCGCTTCCGCAGCCGGTGGCCCATGTTGTCCAGTCCGGCTGCAGATAGGTGCCGGCGTTGCAGTTAACGGTCGGGTCCGGTTCGTTGAAGATTTCGAGGATGATGCCCTTATCGTTGGTCAGGGTCGGGCTTAGTAGTTGATCCCATGCCTGCTCGGTATTGTCGTCGGGGAGTTTTTGCAGATTTCCGTTCTGGTATGGGGCGCAGCTATAGCGCTCGGTCTGCATGGAGAGGATGACGATGAGTCCGGCGGCACGGGCCTGCGCGACGATGCTTCGGACCATGTCCGTGTAGGCGGAAAGCCCATTCTCAGCTTCGTACTGCAGTGCGCCCTGGCTGACCTGCATGCGCACGCTGTTAAGATGCCAATCCTGCACCATGGCCTGGAAGGAGGCGTTGTAAGGGAGACCCGGCAGCGGAGCCGCCGTAAGAGCGGTCTGCGCCTCCTCGAGATACTGGGCGGCTTGTGAGCCGGGAGCGTTGGGCTGGCCGCAGAGTGTGCTTGCGTACTGGGTGGGATAGCTCGCGGCCTCGGTGGTAAAGCCCCTGGGTATGAAGGGCGTACTGGTGCCGGCGACGACGAGTTGTCCGCCGACGACGGCTACACCCTCGGGTTGCGGCGCTGGTCCCGCCGTCGGCGCATTAACGACAAGTGTTACGGTATCCTGCGCGGACACATAATCGGCAGAATCGGTCGGCGTGAACGCTACGGAAAGCGTCTGATTTCCTGCCGTGCTCATTGTCGTGCCTGCTGCCGGTGTATAGGCAAAGGTCCCCGCCACGCTGGCAGACGCGTCCAGCTGCGCGCTACTCAGAGCCGTCCCTTCAGGCACCGCAGCAGGAGTAGGCCAGGTAATCGTCGGGGTGGCCTTGTTCACGGTGATCGTGGTCGTCACGGTCGCCTGTGATGCACTGCCGCCATTCGCCGGGGTGAATGTCGCCGTCAGCGTATGGGTACCGGCGCTCAGCACCGTGCCACTGCCCGGAGAATACGAGAATGTCCCCTGCGTGCTCGAAGTGGCGTCGAGCTGAGTGGCGTTGAGCGGCGTCCCGTAGGTGACCGCCGCTGGCGGAGTCCAATTTAGAACCACTTGCGGCGGCGCGGGAGCGCCACTTCCACCCCCGCCTCCTCCGCATCCGTTCAGCGCGAGGAGGAGACCGAGAACGCCAGCGATCTTCAGCTGCTTAGTGCCCATTCTGTGCATAGCCCTGGCTTTGTTTGTCAGATGATTCACGTGAATAGCTCATGCATGGATAAGGCAGAAGGGCTTCGAACTTGCTTCGTGCGCTTCCCCGGAGATGTCTTTGTTCACAAGGATTTTTACAGGGGTGTTGATAGCACACGAGAGAATGTCCTGCGTTCGGATTGAGCAGGGGCGACTATCCTCACTAAATTTGACCAGGACCATGCCGGTTCTGATGGCGGCGCGAAATCTGGCCAGACCCGGACCGCCTCACGACGCGCACCGGCGCTCGACCGGAAGTACGTTACGCACTGAACGGACGTTTACGCCGCCGTTGCTCCTTGCGTTTCTGGCTTCGCCGCAGAGGACGTCGATCGCGTCTGGGGCGCGGCCGTGTTTGCATGTACTTCCTTCGTGGTGAGTACCCCGGCCTTGCGGTGCGCCGCCACCTCTGATCGTTGCGCCAAGGCGCATGACGGGAGTATTGGGCTCGGACTGCGCCCCGCGCGCGGATCACTCCCCGCGCGTGGAATGCGCCTGGTCGCATGGTGGCGGCAATTGGTGGTCGGCCGCGGTTCTCTCGGGCGAGCAGCGCGGGCTCGCGCTGCGCTCGGTACACCTGTCGACGCTGCATCGAGGTGGGAGGGAAGTGCCTCTCCTGCTGCGCTCGCCGTTCCTGGACGGTAGGCACGGCGTAAACGCCACCGGGGCCGCCGTTGTAGCTCACCCTACTCACATTGACGTGGTTGATGACCGTCTCGTTGTAGGTATTATGAATAATCGTGACGTTGACTCGGGTAACTGCTCGGTTGTAGACGAATTCGCGACCGACCCATCGTCCGCCGAAGTAGCCGTCGCCGTCGTATCCGAACCCGTAATGCACGCCCCCATAGAATCCGACGTGTGGCCCCCAGTATCCGGCATGCCACAAGTAAACACCGCCCACGAAGCCCCAGTAACCAGGAGTCCATAGGAGTCCGACCCTGGGGGGAGCCACCCAGGTTCCCGGGACCCAGAAATATCCGGCAGGACCCCATCGCCAATATCCCGGAGTCCAGATCCACCCCGCGACCGGGCAGGGCGGTTGCACGTAAACGGGTAGGGGCGGCGGGGCGATGCGAACCTGGACGACGGCAACTGGTGGCGCATAGATCGCTGGCGCGAGGCGCACCCGTGTGGCGCACGCGGCGAGGAGAGTTGCCGCAATGGCGAGCAACAGCGGCCGCTGGCTCGTCAGGCGGATTCGGCTCAGGTGAGACATCGAGTGGCTTCCTTCAGGTACGCTGGGGAGCGGTTTTCAATCTATAACGGCTCAAAGCCCAAAGCGTGTACGAGATCACCACGGCGAGATCGAATTCACAGGACGAACGGCTATGGCGAACGCACTCTCACATTGAGCTGCGCAGACTCGTCCCCGGAGAACATCCCCAACTGAAGTACTGCATAAAAATGGTGGCGTTCGAGATAACGCACGCAAATCAGCCGCACACGCCATCTCCTACGAAACATTAAGTTAAGCCCCTCAGCCAACGGGGCGCTTCATCGGACATCCCCTTCCAGTTCATTCCACCGCGGCCCGTGAGGCGTGACGACGGCAATCCCGCTTGGGCAGACATTCAACGGCTTCTCGATATGTCGGGTGACCGTGCACACCGATCCCGGCAGTTCGCCCGACGTGTGGTGCTTGTGCCGAGAACGGCAGCATGCTGCGGCCACATCTGGACGTGAATGGTGCAGATCCGGCCTCGTGCGTGTCTCGGCAGATCGCACTCGGGCGGGACGAGCAGGAGATCAGTTCATCTGGCAGGCGAGCGCACGACCAATGCCGCGCCCTGGTGGCGGTGGTGAAGAAGGCGCTCGCTGAGCTCCTGGCTTCCTCGGGGCTTCAGGTCGCGTTGCGTCACTGAAAATTTTACCGGACGGCTTCGTTGCCTCAGGGAAAATGCTACCGACGCCGGCAGCTGTGCCGCGTTCTATCCAGGGCCCTCGGATGTAGGGCGGTCAGGAAGAAGGTAATCCGGGACGTATCGAGCAAGCGATTCCGAATCGCAGATTCGGACCTCTCCGCGGCTCACCGTCCGGTCAAACGACGGTCAGAGTCCCAGTATCCGGTAGCGTCACTGATGAGGCAGCCAGTAACAAATTTACGTGAGGCGTGCGCCTTATCCAGTGCGCTGGATAAGGCGCACGCCCGGCGCAAGTTCGATGAGCTCTACACCAACCATCGCAGTGAACTTGCCGCCGAAGCGCTGGGGCTGTTCGGCAAACTCTACAAAGTTGAGCGCGAAGCGCGCGAGCAGAACCTCGATGCGATCGGCCGCGCGCGGCGGCGCGAGGATCGCGCCCGGCCGATCGCCGATGTCTTGCACGGGTGGCTTGTCGTGCACCGCCCGAAGGTCCCCGACGGATCGGCGAGCGCGAAGGCGATCAATTACAGTCTCAAGCGCTGGAAGGCGCTGATACGCTACATCGACGACGGCAACCTGCCAATCGACAACAACTGGATGGAGAACCGCATCCGCCCGGTGGCGCTCGGTCGCTCGAACTGGCTGTTCGCCGGCTCTCTGCGTGCCGGTAAGCGCTCGGCCGTCATCATGAGCTTGATCCAGTCGGCCAAGCTCAACGGGTACGACCCGTACCGCTATCTCGCGGACGTCCTGGAGCGACTGCCGACACAGCCGGCGAGCCAGCTCGATGAACTACTGCCGCATCACTGGCAGCCGCGCCGCTGATCCCCGTCCATGCCTCTGGGGTTGAAATCCCGCACACCGTCAAGGTGTGATGCCCGGACGCTTACTATCGATCATCGGCGCCTGCGCTCCATCGCTCGGGTATCCAAAGCCGCCAGCTCGTCACGAGACGTTTGCAGGGCAGGTCCGGGTCGAGGCGAGCATAGCCTTGCGTTAGGTGCTTGCGGCACGCGGCCGCAAGCGTCGTATCCTGGACGCGCACATCGGCGAGGAAGCCCAGGCGTTTGAACACGGCACCATTGCCGAACTGAACCGCGTACCGGATGAGGAGGTCCCGATCGAAGTCGCGGGTCGCCAGGTAGGCGGCAAGACAGTCGGCGACATGATCAATGCCGCCTCCAGTATCCGGCATCGCGAGCATGTCAATCAGCGTGCGCGCAGCGTCGGAGATGTTGACTCGTGTGGTGCCTCGCCAGATCGTCCTGTGCCCGTAGAGGCGCTGATCGTTTGCGTGGTGGACGAGAAAAACAATGCCCTGGGTCGTCGTGCGCTTATGCGTGACACGGCGGGTTGTAAAGACGAGCGTCTCGTTGAAGAGCTGCTCGGTGAGATCCCAGTGATGAGCCGCCGTCCAGCCTCCGATGTAGCTGCGCCCGAATAGCGCCGGGGCCAGGACCCACGGGTCCTCTATCACCTGTGTGGTCCCGGCAAGGTCGAGCGGCACGGGAACGTAGAGCCCGCGGCCGACCCGCCGAAGCCATCCCTGCTCGCGCCAGCGCGACAGGAGCTTGGCTGCCTCGCGGCGGCCAAGATTGAGCGCACCTGCAGCCGTGCTCACTGAAACGATCTGCTTGGCGGATCGGAGCACAGTCGCCAAGCGGGCGCGGCCCGCGGGCAATGAGGGGTTCTGCGCCATAGCTATATTTTACTACGTCTAGTTCGCAGAATATAGGAACCTATAGCTTCTGGATATAGTGACGTCGAATTGCCGACGACTCGGTCACTCACGCGCAAGCGACTGGGATCGACAGCGCACACGTCCACCGCGCCCGCTCGGATGATGTAACGCCCTGCCATCGGTGAAAAAAGCGGGGCTCTCGCGCTCGCAATGAATTTCCTTCGATCGTGTCCCGCACACCACACCATCTTCCCGCCCTGAGCCAGCCAATCTCTCCTGAAGAGACCGGCATGCCGGTGTCGCCATACTGAGCGAGGTCTCCGGGCCAGTTGATGTTGATGAATTCGCCAACGGTGACTTGTCACTCACGCACTTCTCAATAATGTACTTGCGGTTCACTCAATCATTGCCGCGCAACCATCAGAGCAAACAGGCAGTCTAGCTCTGTCGTCCTCATCGAGGTCGTTTTCTGCCGCCGCGAGTGCGTGCAAAGCGCGGGTGTCGTATTGATTCGATGGATCGGATCGGATCGGGTCGCGCCGCGCGTTGCGTGGCTCGGTGAGACATCTGTTGCCCCGCGGCCCGGGATGTGTGTCGCATCGCGCGATGGCGCAGGTCCGTAGCCCGCGGCAACCGATGCCCGGAAGGCGCAGGGGACCTGCGCAACGTGGAGACTGCTGCGTGATGGCCGTCGCCTGAACGGCATCGTTGATTGAGGCGAACGAGCGATCATAGGGCGGCGCACCCAATTCGGCTGCCAGGACACATTGAGCTCGGCGGATGCACTCGATTGGTGCATCGTCCATGCACTGCATTAGGGCACGCGACATTCGTTTCCGTATTGTGGTGCCGCGAACGCCACGCGTAAGCTCGCCCTTGGTATCCCGGTGAGTGAGCACGATGGCCGAAACGACGAACGACGAGCAGGCCGGGGCGCGACCGCGGGCCATCATTGCCGCGACCGTCGGTAATGCTCTCGAATTCTACGATTTTTTCATATACGGGCTGTTCGCCGTCCAGATCGGCCGGGCATTCTTTCCGGCAACCAGCGCGTACGTCAGCCTGATGCTGTCGCTGGCGACATTTGGTGTTGGGTTTCTCACCCGGCCGTTGGGTGCCGTCGTGCTCGGTGCGTATGCCGACAGAGTCGGGCGCCGGCCCGCCATGGTGCTCAGCTTGTCCATGATCGGCATCGCCATGGTGGCGCTGGCGTGCATCCCCTCATACGCAGTGATCGGTGTTGCGGCGCCCGTGCTCGCCGTGATTGCGCGTCTGCTGCAAGGCTTTTCGCTGGGCGGAGAGGTCGGTGCGAACAGCGCGTTTCTCGTTGAGGCCGCCCAGCCGGAGCGTCGCGCCGAGGTCGTCTCATGGCAGGGCGTGAGCCAGGCGATCGCACTGGTGCTGGGAAGCCTCGTGGCGACCGTACTCGCGGCCTTCCTCTCGCCCGCGGCGCTCGACGGTTACGGTTGGCGCATCGCCTTCCTGATCGGGGCCGCGATAGTGCCGTGTGGATACTGGCTGCGCCGACATCTTGCAGAGACCCTGCACGAGCAGGATGCGGAATACTCCCGGGAGGTCGGCGGGTCGTCGCCCGCTTCGGCTCAGCCCGGGCGCCTGGAGCTGGCGCGCAGTCATTGGAGAGCAATGGTATTCGGCTTGATGGCGATTGCGGCAGGCACCGTCGGCACATACATCTTTGTGTATATGGCCACCTACGCGCAGACGACGTTGCACCTTCCGCCGCGCGCGGGATTCCTGGCGAGCCTCGCCGGATACAGCGTGGAGATCCCCTGCATCCTGATCGGGGGGCGTCTCTCTGACCGGTACGGACGCAAGCCCGTCAACGTCTTGGGGAATCTTGCCTTTCTGCTGGGCATTTACCCCGCGTTCGTATGGGTCGTCGCCGCGCGCTCGGTCACCGCGTTGATTTGGGCCATGGTCATCCTGAACGCCGCGTATTCTCTGCGCATGGGCTCGTTCTTTGCGGCATTCATCGAGTCGCTGCCGCCGAAGATCCGCAGTGGCGGCTTCGGCACCGTCTACGCCCTTTCCGTCGCAATATTCGGCGGAACGACTCAGCTGGTGGTCACCTGGATCATTCACGTCACGGGGAGCGCGGTCGCCCCCGCCTGGTACCTGATCGGGTTTACCTTGATTGGGCAGGTCGCCTACATGCTGTATCCGGAGACTGCGCCGGTCCGGCTACGCGCAAGGACGGCGGCTGAGGCGCGGTCGAATGCTGAAAATGCATCAGATCATTGCACGGCGGCCCCACCGGACTGAACATCGGCATGTCGTCGGTTCGACTCCGCCCGGGGAGCCCTCCTGTACGGTCCAGGGGCGCCAGACGTCATCGGGTAATGCCTCTCGCCACTTTGCACGGACCTGCGCTAGAGCGGCCAGGTCTGCCAGCAGCGCGATGTCATCGCCGAATACGTGACAACGATACCCAACCGGATGGCTACTGGGGTCATGATCTTGGTATTAGAGTGACGAGCGAAGCGTTCCTGACCTGGCGTCCTGATAGATCTGGCCGATTGAGTGCTTGTCTTTCGTGAAGAAGGTCAAGTTTCCGGATGTCAGAAGAAGCGATAAGGCGAGAATATTTAAAGCAGTGCTGAGTTTCATCGCCTGTCTCTGCTATGGAATGAGGCAATTTCGCGGTGCTGCAATACGTCAAATTCCGCACTGTCCATGGTCCTAAATCCCTTAAGCGGCGTCAATTCCTCCGGACCGGACGTCGCGCCGGTAACTCATGTCGAGCAATACGCGCTCTGGGCACTGCTGGTGAGGCAAACTTAGCGCTTTCGCGGAGCTGGCAGTCGTCGCGACCTGACAGACGCTATCGAGCAGCATCAGCGAGAGCGCCTGACGCTCGGCGTCATCGTCGTCCGCGAGCAGAATCGCAGGTTTTGTCATGTCCAGATCATGCCTGGATAGCCTGGCGGTGCTGTAGTGCTTCCACAGGGGAGATGCGGCTGGCGAACTAACCCGGAACTGTGAGCGGCGAGCCGGGTTCGCACTGCACCAAAAGCGCCACCGGCTGTCATGGACCGCCTTTCCGCCCAGGAAGTGTCTACGGCAGCGCGTTCTGCATGGGAAGCTGTGCGCAAGCGCAGTTCGATGACTGAAAGAGAGCCTCGTACGAGTGCGTATTCGTCAGCCCGGATGCACCAACGCCAAAATATCATCCGCGCCCGAGAGGCCCCCGGGGAGATTGCCCGCGCTTAAGCGGACAGTCTCCCCGAGCTGACCGCAGAGAACTGTCTCAGAACAGTCCGCTGATCTCTCCGGCGACTTCGTGAGTCAGTGCCGGGGCCGCATATGAGAACTTCAGGTCGAGTCCGTGAGCCTGGGCAACAATGCGATCACGATAGATCATCCAGTTCTTTACCCCGCTCGTACTCGTAGTGGTGCCTCCCCCGATGCCCTGCTGTGCATTCGTCTGACTGCTCGTGTATACCCCTGCTTGACGTTGCTCCAGCTGTATGTCAACTGCCATCATGTACGCCTTCTGGCTCAGGAAGTGGCCGACGACACCCCCTACCAGTGCGCCGGCAAGTCCAAATGCGGCTGTGGTGCCGCCGTTGCCGCCGAAAGCAGCAGAGCCAATCGCGCCTCCGAAACCACCCGCGAGCACACCCGCCGCAGTGTTGCTGGATCGTTGTACGCCGATGTAACGCACGTTGTACATGACCATGTATTCGGCACGGTTCGGATTATTAGTGATTTGATACCCCCGGCGCATCAGATCCCCGTTCACGAGGGACTGAAAGCCGAGATTTTGCGCGCTGGAGGTGTTGTGTCCCTCGACGAATATCACGCGTTTACTCGGCGCTACCGGTTGCAGGAAGATGCTGCTGCTCATCTGTGCGGATAGGTGCATGTTGCCCGCGCTGAGTCCGCTGGAACTCGTCCCTTGAGGGGCGGGGCCGGTTGCGCAACCGGCGAGGCCGAGCGCGCCGGCCGCGGCGATGGCTGCCGTTCCGATCCAACTCTTTTGCGTGTAAGACATTTGTCATCCTCTATTATTTTGAATTCCATCCCGAGCCGGTAGGTTTATGGCCATAACAGCCCGCATCGCATAAAAAATCGGGCGCGTCGTGCTTTTCCACGAGCCGTTCTCTTGAGTGAGATCCGATGCGCCAACTGGCTATAGCATCGACAACTGGTCGAAAAAGAAAAGTCCGGCAGAGGTAAATACAGCAGAAGTGAGATCTGCATCACGCGTGCTCAGGATCGCGATCACTCCATGCGCAGGGTGGAGACCTGAGCATCTGTGTGGCAGGGGATGGCGATCAGCTGTCAGGGGGGCGCGATCCTGCGAGGTTGTGTTAAATAGCGATCTGCTTGGAACGTGTTAGGGCACGGGGAACTTCGGCCTAATGTGCGGCCGGCCGAATTCGATGGGCAATTAGGCGACGGTGATCGGGCGGATTGTCGCCGGTCATCGTGGGGATGATTCATGCGAGCGAAGCTCGGCTCCCGCTGGATTCGTGAGACGGTCGCCGCGCTCACCATTCCCTGATTGACTGCGGCGTGAGTCTGGCGGGGCCTGCCGAACCGAAACAGCGCCTCCTGGCGAACCCGCATGTCAGTGGCGTCAATGCGAGTCGATGGTGGTTCGTTCTCGGCAATGACGTTAAAGAGCCCATGGATCAGGGTCATGTCGCCCCGTGTCGTCGTGCTCGCAACTCGGTGCGCGGTGACGTCGGCTTGGCTGTAAGTGCACTGCGCCGCGCCCCAGATGCAGCGCGCCAATGACGACGAGAAGGCCGTCCCGGCGGAGAGACGCTCTTCGTGGGCTTCTGCGACGATATCCCGCGGCTCGATGTGGTGTCACTCAGAGCCGATCCCGATGACGTCGTTCGTCGGGACGCTCCCGGCGATATTGATATTTCTGCACAGGATTACGCAGAAAATTGATCTCGCGCAAATTCCGGTCAACCGGCAGGGATATGGTGCGCGATCGGGCAAGCACTCCATCAGTCGAAGCCTGTGGCAGCCTGCCCAATATGTCGCATTCAGGCCCTGTTGAGCGCTTCGGCTTGAGAGTGAGGTGGCGTGTGTACGGGCCAGGGTTGAACTGCAGATTGCCGCGCCGGGCGGTGCAACAGCAGGGGAGTGAGAGGCATGAATGATCGCTGCGACGGGCACGTCATGCACTCAGGTTGCGAAACCGCCGACCCGGGAACTGCAGGTCCCGATGTGATCGGATCCATTCATTTGGCGAGCGTGAGTTCATGATCAACACCCCGTTTCCGCGACTTCGAATCCGGGGCCACGACCTGCTGCCTGTGATCCAAGGTGGCATGGGCGTCGGCGTCTCTGGTCACCGGCTCGCCGGCACGGTGGCCAAGCACGGTGCGGTTGGCACCGTGGCAAGCGTCGACTTGCGGCGTCTGTATCCCGACATCATGAACCGATTGCGCAAGTGCAAAGATACGGCCTCACATGGCGCCGCCAACGTCGAGGCGCTCGATCGCGAGGTGAGCGCCGCGCGAGCGCTCGCCGGACCGAACGGCTTCATCGCTGTGAACGTCATGCGGGCCCTGTCAAACTACGCCGAATTGGTTGTCCAGGCGTGTAAAAGTGGCGCAAACGCCATTGTGTCGGGCGCTGGATTGCCGTTCGATCTTCCGGATCTCACGGAATCCTTTCCAAACGTGGCACTGATCCCGATCCTGTCGGAGGAGCGGGGCGTTCGTGCGGTATTGAAACGGTGGGGTCGCAAGGGCCGAACCCCCGATGCGGTGATCATCGAGCATCCGCGCTACGCCGGCGGCCACCTCGGCGCGACGCGTATTGAGGACGTGAGCGATGCGCGCTTCGATTTTTCGCGTGTGATCGAGGGCATCCGCAGGGTATTTGAAGAGATCGGGATTGCGTTCGAGCGCATTCCGCTGGTTCCCTCCGGAGGGATCAATTCGTTCCAGAAAATCTCGACCGCGTTCGAATTGGGGGCGAGTGGTGTGCAGATCGGTACGCCGTTCGCCGTGACGCAGGAGTGCGACGCGCATCCGAATTTCAAGAAAGTGCTCGCCGAGGCCGGACCGCAGGATATTGTCACGTTCATGAGTTCCGCGGGCCTGCCGGCCCGCGCGGTGCTGACCCCATGGCTGAAGCGATACCTTGCCAAGGAGGGGAGGCTGCGCGCCAGCGCGTGTCCGCATCCGGTCGGGAATCACTGCCCCAACAAAGTGGAATGCCTCGCCTTCTGTGGGTTCAAAGACGGCAACCAAGCGGCGGGTCAGTTCTGCATCGAGAGCCAGCTGGCGGCGGCGCAACGGGGCAACATCGAGAAGGGTCTGTTCTTCCGAGGCAGTGAATCATTGCCGTTCGGCTCCGAGATTCGAAGCGTCCTCGACCTGCTGCAGCGGCTGCTCACAGAGCCGTGCGAAACTGCGGCGTGATCCGATTCGGCCCACGGGTGCGAGATCTGACGCGGCAGAACATGTAACGCCAGTCTGAGGCGCATCATGCGCGTCCATGGTGGGCGCACTCTCAAGAGGGTGCCGGATCCCTCGGCGGTCACCCCCATTGGCCGGCCGAACGCCTAAGAATCCTCCGCTGAATGTGGTTTCGAGGGCGAGGGAGGCGTCACGCGGGCTCAATGCCGATGTGCGCATCCATCCCGGGCTCCGGATTCCGGTCGTCCATTCCCACGACGTCAAGCACTACACCGAAGTTGTACTCAACGCTCGGCGCAGGGTCACGTTGGGCAGGAAAGCGCCGTGCCCATCAGCGGAACCGAGAGTGGCGGGCTCAAAACGACGGCGGCTGTCCGGCGTGAGAGCATCGTGCCGAACTGCGGTGGCGCTGAGGAGCATGGGCCAGGGATGGGCTGATGTGAGGGGCGGGTCCTGCTCGCCTTGGAGTCCGAGGGCGTTCACACCCCCGGGTCGCGCAGCGGTGCGCGTAGCGGTGATTGACCCGCAATGACCGCAGCCTCTGGAAAGCTCGCCCACAATCCGCTGGAATACCCGCTGGGGCTTCGGGGAGGGTGAGGGATGCGATTCATTCATACGGCGGATTGGCAGCTCGGCTTGAAGCTGCGCTACCTGAGCCCGGAACGGGCCGCACAGCTGCGCCTGTTGCGGTTCCAGACGGTACGAGCGATCGGCGCGCTCGCACGCGAATTGCGCGCCGACGCGGTCCTCGTCGCCGGTGATGTACTCGACGACAATGCGCTCGGTCGCGATGCGCTGCAGCAGACCTCCGACGCGCTCAGCAGCTTCGGGGACATCCCGGTCGGACTGCTGCCGGGGAATCATGATGCGGCGAGCGAGGGCGGTGCGCTGACTCGGCTCGAGTTGCCCCCGAACGTGCGACTCCTGGTCACCCGCGAGCCCATCCGGTTCGGCGAGGCCCTGATTTACCCCTGCCCCCTGTATCGCCGGCACGAGACCGAAGATCCGACGCGGTGGCTGCCGGAGCGCTCTGCCGGTGAGGGCATCAGGATCGCCGTGGCGCACGGCGGCGTCATTAATTTCTCCAGCGACACCGAGCGCGTGGTGCCGAACCTCATCGATGCAGACCGGGTGATTGCGAAAGGCTTCGATTACCTGGCCCTCGGGGATTGGCACGGCACCTTCCGCTACAGCGCGCGTGCCTGGTACCCGGGCGCGCCAGAGCCGACTCGCTTCAAGGAGACGGCCCCGGGGGCCGTGCTGGTGGTGGATATCGATGGGCCGGGCAGTGAGCCGCGCGTGCAGCGGCGGCAGGTCGCACAGACTCAATGGCTGACGCTCGATCGCGACATCACCGAGGATGCGCAGGTCGCCGAGCTTCGCTCGGAACTCGAAGCCCTGCCCGAACGCTCCCAGACCCTGGTGCATCTGCAGGTGCGGGGGACCGTCTCCATGGCGGCGCGGGATACGCTCGACGCACTCGTGCGCGAATATCAGGAGCGGCTCGCCTACCTCGATGCCGATCTTGATGCGCTGGTCGCGCAGCCCCGTCCGGAAGACCTCGCGGCCATGACCGCCGAAGGGTTCATGGCGGCGGGCGTTGAGCGCCTGCAGGCCGGAACGGATGCGGCCGATGCGGACGCGCTGCAGTTGCTCTATCGGCTCCAGCGGGAGGCATCCGATGCGGCTGCTTGAGCTCGAGACGCGTCACTGGCGTGGGCTCTCGCACACCCTCGGCCCCCTGTCACCCCGACTCAACCTAGTGCTCGGTCCGAATGAAGCGGGCAAGAGCCGACTGTTCCAGGCCATTCAGTTCGCACTGTTCGAATCGCACAAGGGCTCGGCACAGCACAAGCAGCGGCTGCAGAGCTGGAGTTCCTCCGAGGCCCCGTCCGTCCGACTCGTGTTCGAGGTCGAGGGCCGTCAGTACGAACTGCAGAAGCAGTTCCTCAAGGGCGCCATGGCGCAGCTCGCCGGCGGCGGCGCGACTCTGCGCGCCGAGGATGCGGAGGCCGAGTTGCGCGGTCTCCTCGGGACCCGGGCGAGCGGCTCGCGCGCGCCGCACGCGGAAGAGCTCGGCATCTGGCCGCTGCTCATGGTGGCGCAGGGAGCATCGCGGCGCGGCACGGATGAGGATCTCAACGAAGACGGCCGCGCTCGGCTCCAGCAGCGTCTGTCTGCGGAGATCGGCGTGGCCGCCGTCTCGGCGAAGGGCCAGCAGTTGATGGGCCGAGTCCAAGAGGTCTACGAGCACTACTACACGCCGACCGGCCAGGAAGCGATGCTGCTGCGTCACGCGCGCAAAGCCCTCGCGCAAGCGCAGGAGGCGCAGCAGGTGGCGCAGAACGCCCACGCGGCTCGCGAGCAGACCGCAGCCGAGCTGCACATCGCGCGAGAGGAAATGGCCTCGCTGTCCGCTCGACTGGAGAACGCCCGGCAGGAGGCGGCCGAGGCGGATGAGCGCGCCGCGGCGGCGCGCCGCGCGGGAACGCAGTGGGCTGCCGCCGACGGCGCCCTCAATACGGCCGTGGTGACCGCCGCCAGCGCCGAACATGAGCTGAAGGCACGGCAGCAGGCGGATGAGACGCTCCGGCGACTGGAGGAGGAGCGCGATGAGCTGGACGCGCGGCGGGAAGCGCTGAGGGTGCGCCAGCAGGCGCTCGAGGCGGACGCCGAGGACGCTGTGCGCAAAGTGTTATCGGCAGAGCAAGCGCTCAAGGCCGTCGGGGTCGCCTTGGAGCAGGCGCGCCGGGAAGACCGGCGCAGGGAATTGAGCGAGCGGCGCCGGGAGCTGCAGGAGAAGCTCGGGGAACTCGAGCGCATCGACCAGTCGCTGCAGGAGGCGCATCAGCAGCGCGCCCGCGAACCCGACATCGGGGCGCAGGCGCTCGCGCAATTGCAGCGTCTCGAAGAAGCCGCGCGCACCACGGAAGCGCATCTGCACGGCGCTGCGGTCAGCGTCGTGGTCACGCTCGAGCAGGCTTCGAACATCGACGGGACGGCGCACCCTGCCGGGACGAGACTGGCATTCGACGTGATCGAGAACCGCACGCTGCGACTCGGCGATCTCGCCACGATCGAGGTCCGACCGGGCCGCGGCACGCTGGATGCGCTTCGCGACGCGAAAACGCAGGCCGATGCCGACCTCGCGATCGCGCTGTCTCGCTCGGGTGTCCCCTCGGTGCCCGCGGCACGCGCCGCCTACGAACACATTCAGCGGCTCACGCAGCAGATCGAACAGCTGACCAGCCAGGCGCGAGCCACGTGGTCCAAGCCACGAGACGGGTTGCGCGAGGAGCTGCTGCGCACCGACGCAGAGCTCGAGCGGCTCGGGCCGCAGATGCCGGTAACGGACAGTGCGCAAGCGCTCGCCGCGGCGCTCGCCGCGGCCGACAGCGAGGCCCAATCCGCTCGGAGTGGGCGCGATGCGGTGAACGCAGCGCTGACGGGCATCCGCTCGGAGATCGCGGCGCAGACGGCGGTTCGCGGCGAAAAGCAGGCCGAGCGGGAGCGTTTGGCGGGGGACTGGGCGGCTCGGCCGACCGCGCAGGCGCTGCACCAGACTCTGCAGGAGCACATCGACCGCCGGGCGCTTGCGCAGCAGGCGGCCGAACGCTGCCGACGGGCGTTCACGGACCTGGGGGGCGAGGGCGCCGAGCACGATGCGCGGCGGCTCGCCCAGTCCCTACACAGCCTGCAGGAGCGCGTCCAGGAGATCCGCGACCGGGTGCAGCAGCTCACCGGGGCATTGCACGCCGCCATGGGCGTTGGAACCTATGACACCTTGCAGGATGCGCAGGCGCTCACCGAATCGGCGCACGTGCAGCTGACGCGTCTGGAGCGGCAGGCCGGGGCGGCCAAGCGCCTATGGGAAGTGCTCTCGCAAGAGCGAAAACGCGTCGTCGAGCGCCTGACGGCACCGGTCATGCAGCGTGTCAGGCCGTATCTCGTGAGCCTGTTTCCCGGTTGCGATCTCGATTTGGGTGAGGAGTTGGGGATGGTGGGGCTGCGCGGTGACGCGCTGAGCGAACCGTTCGACGAACTCTCCGGCGGCGCGCAGGAGCAGCTGACTCTGCTGACCCGGATCGGGCTCGCGGAGGTGCTGGCCGGGGAGGGCACGCTGCCTCTGGTGCTGGATGACTCTCTGGTGAACACCGATCCGCTGCGGATCCGGCAGATTCACCGGGTCCTGTTCCGGGCCGCGGACCGACTGCAACTGCTGGTCTTCAGTTGCCACGACGTGCTCTTCGACGGATTGGGCGCCGAGCAGGTGTTCAGGTTGAGCGGGTCGCGACGCGTCGCCGGATAGGCGGGACCGTCGGAGGCGTGGACCGGTCCCGATCCATCCACGGCGCAGGAAATCGGCAGGATGCGCACGCACGCGCGTGCGCCGTATCCTTCAAGGACGGCCGCTGCGCCGCCGCAGGTACTCCCGCACACCCGGGTCCGTCGCGTACACGTAACACCCTTTCATGCCGCGGGTCATGAGCGTCCGGTACGTGTTCTTGATGATTCGGTCGATCTTTTCCTGGGCGCTCGCCGGATCGATGGCCAGATCTTTCTGGTATCCCTTGATCGACTTGTCGAATCGGTCACGGGCCTGGGGGACCGTCTGCAGTCGACCGTCCTTCATCACCAGGTCAGGTCCGATGATGACCCCGATGTAGTCGACCTCAAGGCCCTGGCAGGTGTGGATGCAGCCGACTTCGCGGACCGACTTCGGGGCGACGATCCACAGACTCCCGTCCTCGGTCAAATTCCACCGGCGGGCGTACTCGCCGATGACGATGTCGTACGCAGCAGGATCGCGCCTGCTCCTCTAGGCTGGAGTTATCTCCCGTCCTCATACGGGTGAGGCGACCAAAGCCCTGAGATTTCCGTAGATTGAGCGAGCGAAGCGGGGTTTTTCGGGTGCATAATGTAGCCATGTAATTTGATGGGTTCGGCTTGCACGCGGACGGCAGTTGCGGCATCATGTAGCCATGCACATCGATGCTGTCCCGAACCGCACGTCCCGCCCGACGTACCTGCTGCG
>JAJZDW010000042.1 GCA_021851405.1 Pseudomonadota bacterium | reverse complement strand
CCTGAAGCGAACGATGTTGAGCACCTCGCGCCGAATCCAGAAATCGCCGAGACGCGTACGTGCCTACTTCAAACATCGCAACATCAGATATGCCGCGTAAGTCCACTGCAATTACGCCGGGTTAATAACTGCAGCGTTTCAAATTAACCAACCCGCAAGCAGACACTCGGGACCGTCAAGACAGGGTCGCAAACGGAAGTCGATCCCGTTTGATCGGACGGATGCATGACTGTGAGAGTTCGGTCCTGGGCATCGCCAAGAACAGGGCAACACGAAGAGACGTCTCGGTCGCCGCCATTCGCGTGTGCGGCCGGATTGGGGTGTGCCTCATTCGGTCTGCAGCGACCGGCTGGCACCCGTGGCCCAGCACCCTGCGCGGCTCGCTGGGCGCCTAGCACAAAGTGGCGGAACGCCGAGGTCCAGTGCACGGCGGTGCTCAAAGATTTGATGGTGCCCGAGGTCGGAGTCGAACCGACACGCTTTTAAGGGCGGCGGATTTTCATCCCGCTTCGACTTTCGTCGCCCCCATGGCCTTGGGCCGCCGGGGTTCGTGGGCTGGAGCACGCCTTCACCATAGCCTTGCGGCCTTAGGTGCCCGCCGTCTGCTCTCTACACCTTCCCCGCGGACAGCGGGGCTTGGCTCGGCATGAGCTCGAAGTTCTCAGGGCCTCTACCGAGTTTGACGGGCTTCACCTCGCGGATTTCTCTGCGAGGGCTCAAGTTGTATGGTCTGAGTCCGCTGCGTCTACCAATTCCGCCACTCGGGCACGAGGTCCACAGTATACGGGGCCGGCCTCGCTCTGGATACTGGCGAGAGCGCCGGCGCGCCCTGGCTCCGTGTACCATTCGCGGGTGAATCTCAGCGACTTCTCCTACGAACTGCCGCCCGAGCAGATTGCCCAATCGCCCCTTCCGGTCCGCTCCGCCAGCCGCATGCTCGCGCTCGACCGCGACAGTGGTGCCTGGGCCGATGGTTCGGTGCGCGACCTTCCCGAGCGGCTCCAGCCCGGTGATCTGCTGGTGCTCAATGACACCCGGGTGGTAGCGGCCCGCCTGCACGGTGTGAAGCCGACGGGAGGGCAGGTCGAAGTGCTGCTCGAGAGAGCCTGTGCGGAGTGCGAGGCGCTCGTGCAGGTGCGCGCCAGCAAGCCAGTCCGGCCAGGGCTTGTGATCAGCACGGCCGGCGGGGCGATCGAGGTGCTCGAGCGCCTGGCCGACCTGTGGCGCGTGCGTGTGCCGGGACCGGTGCTCGATTTCTTCGACCGCTGGGGCGAGGTGCCGCTGCCGCCCTACATCGGGCGAGCGGCTGACGCTTCTGATCGGCTGCGGTATCAGAGCGTCTTTGCCCGGGAGCCGGGGGCCGTCGCCGCACCCACCGCGAGCTTGCACTTCGATCGCTCGTTGCTCGAGGCCATCGCCGCCCGGCAGGTCGAGACGGCATTCGTGACGTTGCACGTCGGCGCCGGTACGTTCCAGCCCGTGCGCACCGAGCAGATCGAGGCGCACGTCATGCACTCCGAGCGGGTCAGTGTCGGAGCGCAGACCTGCGAGGCGGTGGTGCGAACCCGGGCCCGGGGCGGGCGGATCGTGGCGGTCGGCACCACGGTCGTGCGGGCGCTGGAATCCGCTGCGCAGCAGAGTGCCGGGCGCAGCGGAGCGCTGATCGAGCCGTGGTCCGGCGAGACGCGGCTGTTCATCCGCCCGGGGTTCCAGTTCCGGGTCGTCGAGGCGCTGCTGACGAACTTCCACCTGCCCGAATCGACCCTGCTGATGCTGGTCTGTGCCTTCGCCCACCGCGATGCGGTGCTCGGCGCGTATCGCCATGCGGTCGAAGCGGGCTACCGGTTCTTCAGCTACGGGGACGCGATGTTCCTCGCGCGCGGTCTGGCCGGTGCGCAGCGCGCGCTCCCGCTCTGAGTCCGCCGAGCGCATCCCAGTCATACGGTGATCCTGTGATACCTACGTTCGAAATGCTGGCCACCGACGGTGCTGCGCGCCGTGGTCGGCTGACGCTCGCCCACGGCTCGATCGAGACGCCGGCTTTCATGCCGGTCGGGACCTACGGCACGGTCAAGGCGATGACGCCGGAGGAACTCGAGGGGCTCGGTGCCGAGATCATTCTCGGCAATACCTTCCACCTCATGCTGCGCCCGGGTGTGGCGATTGTCGCGACGCACGGCGGACTGCACGGCTTCATGCACTGGCAGCGGCCGATCCTCACCGATTCCGGCGGCTTCCAGGTGTTCAGCCTGAAGAGTCTGCGCAAGATCACCGAGGAAGGCGTCAGGTTCCGCTCGCCGATCGACGGTAGCGAAGTGCGACTCACGCCCGAGGACGCGATGGAGGTGCAGCTCGGGCTGCGCTCGGATATCGCGATGGCCTTCGATGAGTGCACCCCGTATCCGGCGAGCGAGTCCGAGGCGCGCCAGTCCATGGAGCGCTCGATGCGCTGGGCCGAGCGAGGCCACCGGCGCTATTACCGCGACCAGCCGCCCGGCGGACTGTTCGGCATTGTGCAGGGCGGCATGTACCCGGCCCTGCGCCTGGCCTCGCTCGAGGCGCTCTCGCGTCTGGACTGGCCGGGGCTCGCCATCGGCGGACTCGCGGTCGGGGAGCCGGAGGCCGAGCGGCTGCGCATCCTCGAGGCGCTCGTGCCGCACATGCCCGCGGACCGACCGCGCTACCTGATGGGGGTCGGGCGGCCGGAGGACATCATCGCGGCGGTACTGCGGGGCGTGGATATGTTCGATTGTGTCATGCCCACCCGGCATGCCCGCAATGGCCATCTGTTCACCTCCGGGGGCGTGATCAACATCCGCAATGCCGTGCATGAGCGCGATACCGGCCCGGTGGATCCTGAGTGCGGCTGCTACACCTGCCGCAATTACTCCCGCGCGTACCTGCGCCACCTGGACCGTTGCAAGGAGATCCTCGGCAGCCGGCTGAACACCATCCACAACCTGGCGTTCTACCTGGGGCTGATGCGCCGGGTCCGCGCCGCCATCGAGGCGGGGCGGCTCGCCGCCTTCTGCACGGATTTTCTCGCCCGCCGGGCTCGCCCCGACGCTGTGGCATAATGCCGCCCCTTCGCTCCGGGACCCGCAAATGAGGTGCCGGAGGTGGTCTCGAGGATCCTTTAAATGAATGCATTGATTCCTACCGCCTGGGCTGCCACGGCTGCCCCGGCAGCCGGCCCGAGTCCGTTGCCCTCGCTGCTGCTGATGGGCGCAGTGATCGTCGGGATGTATTTCCTGCTGATCCGGCCGCAACAGAAGAAGATGAAGGAGCACCAGACGCTGGTCTCCAAGCTCTCTGCCGGCGACGAGGTGGTCACCAGCGGGGGGCTGCTCGGGCGCATCATCGAGGTCGGCGAGCATTTCGTCACCCTCGAGATTGCCGAGGGCGTGCAGGTGAAGGTGCAGAAGCACCAAATCAATACCCTGATGCCCAAGGGCACCCTGAAAAGCGCGTAAGCCATGCTCGAATACGCTCGTTGGAAGTACATCCTGATCGCGGCCGTACTGGCCCTTGGCCTGCTGTTCGCGCTGCCGAACGTGTTTGGCCAGGACCCAGCGTTGCAGCTGGCGCATGCGGATCACTCGGCCGTGACGAGCGCCGAGACGCAGATGGTCACGTCCTTCTTGCAGCAGCAGAAGATTCCGTACCGCAGGGCGTACGTGCAGAACGGCCGCCTGATCGTGCGGTTCGCGAACGTGCCGGATCAGCTGCGCGGCAGTGATGCCATCGCCGGCCAGTTCAAGAAGCAGTACATCTCGGCCAAGACGCTCGTGCCACGCACTCCGGGATGGCTGCGCGCCCTGGGGCTGAAGCCGATGCCGCTCGGCCTGGATTTGAGCGGCGGTCTTGACCTTCTGTACCAGGTCGACATCAAGAGCGCGGTGCGCCAGATCCTGCAGACCTACACCCAGGACGCCTCGCGGGCGCTGGTGGATGCGAAGGTGCCGGTGGCTGGCATCGTCGATGTCGCGGTCGACGGGAGCGCATTGCCGAACACGATCCAGATCACGCTCGCGCCGAACGCGAACCTGGCGGCCGCACAACGCGCCCTCACCGACCCGCTGCGTGGTCTGACCATCACCACCAGCACCGGTTCCGGCGGCGCGGTCATCCAGGCGACCATGCCGGCGGCGAAAATTCTCGCGCGCGAAAATTATGCGATCGAGCAGAACATCTCCATTCTGCGCAATCGCGCCAACCAGCTGGGCGTCTCCGAGCCGAAGGTGGAGCGCCAGGGCAACGACCGCATCGACGTACAGCTGCCCGGCGTGCAGAACATGGCCGAGGTCAAGCACCTGCTCGGCCAGACTGCGACGCTGGAATTCCACCTCAATGACGCGGAGAACAACGCGTTCGACGCCCAGCAGAGCGGTAACGTGCCGCTCGGCGACAAGCTGTACACGAACACCTCGATGGGCATCCCGGTGCTGCTGAAGCGCGAGGTGATCGCCACGGGCGATGAGCTCACCAATGCCACCGTGGGCGAGAGCCAGCAGGGGCCGGCGGTCAATATCACGCTCGACAGCCGGGCCGGCGAGAGCATGCTGCGGACCACCAAGCAGAACGTCGGCAAGCAGATGGGCGTGGTGCTCATCACCAAGCACACCGAGACTCGCGAGGTCGACGGTAAGCAGGTGACGCGGCAGGTGACCACCGAGAAGGTGATCAACGACGCCACCATCGACGGCGTGTTCTCCGACCGCTTCCAGATCTCCGGTCTCACGCTCGGGGAGGCGCAGGATCTGGCCATCCTGCTGCGCTCCGGCTCATTCGTCACGCCGATCAGCCTGGTGTCGGAGAACATCATCGGCCCGAGCCTCGGCGCGGCCAACATCCACATGGGCATGATGGCGCTGGTCATCGGCATGGCTGGCGTACTGCTGTTCATGGCGTTGTATTACAAGATCTTCGGGCTGGTGGCCGATGCGGTCCTGGTCGCGAACGTCGTGCTGCTGACGGCCCTGCTGTCAATGATGCACGCCTCGCTGTCGTTGCCGGGAATCGCCGGCATCATCCTCACCGTCGGCATCGCGGTCGATGCGAACGTGCTGATCTACGAGCGCATCCGCGAGGAGCTGCGCAAGGGCGTGACGCCACAGGCGGCGATCCGCGCCGGGTTCGAGAAGGCGTTCTCGGCGATCGCCGACTCGAACGTCACCACCGCGATTGCGGGGCTGGTGCTGTGGATCTTCGGCACCGGCGCAATCCGCGGCTTTGCCGTGGTGCTGACGCTCGGCATTGCCACTTCGATGTTCACCTCGCTGATGGGCAGCCGCGCGCTGGTGACGTTCATGTACGGCGGGCGGCGCAAGATCGCCCGGCTGCACATCTAGGGGATTGCACGTGGAATTTTTCAGCCATCAAACCAATTTCCAGTTCATGGCCACACGCAAGGTGTGGTTTGGACTGTCCATCGTGCTGATGATCGCCTCGTTCGTGCTGCTGTTCACGCGCGGCTTGAACCTGGCCATCGATTTCACCGGCGGCGTCACCGTGCAGGCGACGTTCCCAACCTCGGCGGATCTCGCGGCGGTGCGGCAAAAGGTGGCTGCAGCGGGATTCAGGGATGCGGTGGTCGAGTACGTCGGCACATCGCGGACCATCGCTGTGCGTCTGCCGCCGGAGCCGCATCAGACCTCGACGCAGCTGCGTTCCCGCATGGAGAACGCGCTGAAGCAGGTCAACTCGGGCGCTACCGTGCAGTCACTCTCGGTGGTCGGACCGCAGGTCGGCTCGCAGTTGGAGAAGAGCGCCGGCTGGGCGCTCGCCTTCACGCTGCTGTTCATCTTCCTCTACATTGCCTGGCGCTTCCATACGTGGAGACTCTCGCTCGGGGCCATTCTCGCGGTGCTGCACGATCCGATCCTGGTGCTCGGGTTCTTTGCGCTCACACAGATCTCCTTCGATCTGAACGTGGTCGCGGCGGTGCTGGCGGTGATCGGCTATTCGCTGAACGACACCGTCGTGGTGTTCGATCGTATTCGCGAGCGCTTTGAGGGCAACCGGCGCATCGCGCCGAACGTGGTGCTCGATCAGGCGATCAATCAGACGCTCTCGCGTACCATCATGACCAAGGTGGTGACCTCGATCGTTGTGGTGGCGCTGCTGGTGCTCGGCGGGCCGGTGCTGCGCGGCTTCTCGGCTGCCCTGCTGATCGGTATCCTCGCCGGCACGTACTCCTCGATCTACATCTCCAGCGCCATTGCGCTCGAGTGCGGTCTGACCGCCGAGCACATCTTCCCGTCCGCCCGCAAGGCGGCCGCGGACGAGCTGCCCTGAGGACGGGGATTTGGCCTCACACGCACTATTGAACATCGCGGTCCGCGCCGCGCGCCGCGCCGGTGAGGTGATCGTGCGCAGCATGAACAACCTCGAGTCACTCACCGTGACGGCCAAGGCGCGCAACGACTTCGTCTCCGAGGTCGATCGGGCCGCCGAGGCGCAGATCGTCGAGATCATCCGCCGGCATTATCCGCACCACGCCATCCTGGCCGAGGAAGGCGGTGCGCAGGGCGAGCACGAGGTCCGCTGGATCATCGATCCGCTCGATGGCACGACGAATTTCCTGCACGGCTTCCCGGTGTTTGCCGTGTCGATCGCGTGTGAGCAAAGCGGTCGGCTCGAGCACGCCGTGGTGTATGACCCGATGCGACAGGAACTGTTCACCGCCTCACGTGGCGGCGGGGCGCACCTCGACAATCGGCGTATCCGGGTCAGCAAACAGCGCACGCTCGAGGGCGCGCTGCTCGGCACGGGCTTTCCGTTTCGCGCCAATGACCGCTATCTGGATACCTATTTCGCGATGCTGAAGGCGGCGACGCAGATCGCCGCGGGGATCCGTCGGCCGGGCGCTGCGGCGCTCGATTTGGCCTATGTCGCGGCCGGGCGCATCGATGGGTTCTGGGAATTCGGGCTTGCACCCTGGGACACCGCGGCCGGCACTCTGCTGGTGCAGGAAGCCGGCGGTCACATCGGTACCCCGAGCGGTGAGCCGTATCAGCAGGGCGGGCACGTCGTGGCCGGCAACCCGAGAGTGTACGCGGCGCTCCTTGAGCTGTTTGCGCCGTACATTCCTGAGGAAATGCGCGCGCGCTGAGCCGCCTGTTCGGGTCGGTGGGCGGACTCGCAATCCGGGATGTCCTTGTGTACAGTCCCGGCATGATAAGACAGATTTTTGCAACAAAATCGGTCGCCGAAATCGAGGCAGCGGACGCTTCGGACGCAGAGGGGCACCAGCTTAAACGGACCCTCTCTGCCACGGCGCTCACCATGCTCGGTATCGGGGGGATCATCGGTACCGGTATTTTCGTCCTCACCGGGGTAGCCGCGGCGCAGTACGCCGGGCCCGCGTTAGTGCTCTCGTTCATCGTCGCCGGCATCGGCTGTGCATTGGCGGGACTGTGCTACGCCGAATTCGCGGCGATGATTCCAGTCTCAGGGAGCGCCTACTCGTACACCTACGCCACGCTCGGGGAGGGCGTCGCCTGGTTCATCGGCTGGAATCTGGTGCTCGAATACCTGTTCGCAGTCGCGACAGTCTCGGTCGGCTGGTCCGGATACGTCGCGCGCCTCCTGAGCACCTTCGGGGTTCACCTGCCCAATGCGCTCTCGCACGCCCCGTTCATGCAGGCCGCGCCGAACAGTTTCTCGGTGATGGCCTCCGGTGCCGTTCTGAACGTTCCGGCGGTGCTGATCGTGCTGGCACTGGCGACTGTGTGTTACATCGGCATCAAGCAGTCGGCCGAGTTCAATACCGTCATTGTCACTCTGAAAGTCGCGGTGGTGGTGCTGTTCATCGTGCTCGGCATGGGCTTCATCCAGCACAACAACTGGCATCCGTTCATCCCGGCGCCGACCGGACGTCCAGACCAGTACGGTTGGGACGGTGTGTTTACCGCATCAGGGGTCATCTTCTTCGCGTACATCGGGTTCGATGCGATCTCGACGACGGCCCAGGAAGCGAAGAATCCTCAGCGCGACATGCCGATCGGCATTCTCTCCAGCCTGGTCGTCTGCACGTTGCTGTACGTGGCGGTCTCGGCAGTGCTGACCGGAATGGTGCACTACACCAAGCTCAACGTCGCCGCGCCGATCGCACTGGCACTTGACACGTATCCGCAGCTGCGGTGGTTCAGCGTGCCGGTGGACATCGGCGCCATCCTCGGCATGACCTCGGTGATGCTGGTGATGACGATCGCGCAGGCGCGAATCTTCTACTCCATGGCGCAGGATGGGTTGCTGCCGCCGGTGTTCGGGCGGATTCATGCCAAGTTCCGCACGCCCTCGGTCGGCACCGTCGTGACCGGCGTGGCGGCCGCAGTGATCGGTGGGCTGTTCCCGGTGGATCTGCTCGGCGAGCTCGTGTCGATCGGCACCCTGATGGCCTTCGTCACGGTGTGCATCGGCGTGCTGGTGCTGCGCTACACGCGTCCGGATCTGGAGCGTCCGTTCCGCGTGCCGCTGCCGTGGGTGACCTGCACGCTCGGCGCTGCGGTGTGCGGATTCATGATCTTCCATCTGCCCGGCAGTACCTGGGTGCGTCTGATCGTATGGACGGCGATCGGGGTGCTGGTGTACGGCTTCTACGGGTATCGGCACAGCAAGCTGCGCACCCGGGTCACCGAGCCCGCAGGCTGAGCCGTCCGGCGTTCAGGGCGCCCGCCGGGTGCGGGCGCCCTGAGTCGGTAAATCGCTTGGCACGTCAGGTCATTGACGATGGACACTGCGCAGATTCGCATCGTATTGGTCGAGCCGTCCCATCCGGGCAACATCGGCGCAGTGGCGCGCGCGATGAAGAACATGGGTCTTCATCAGCTGGTATTGGTAAACCCGCGGCAGTTTCCCGACCCGGAGGCGCGTGCGCGTGCGTCGGGCGCCGATGACGTGCTCGAGGGCGCGCACGTCGTGCACACCGTCGCTGAGGCACTGCAGGGGTGCGGGTTCGTCGCGGCGACCACCTCGCGCGAACGGGACCAGCATTTCCGGATCGCCGACGTACGTGATGCGGCGGCGCGGCTCGCGCTCGAATCCGCCCGTGGACCGGTGGCGATACTGTTCGGGTCCGAGCGGGCGGGCCTCACCAACGAGCAGCTCGAGGCCGCACATCTGCTGGTGAGCATCCCGGCCAGCAAGGCCTACCCGTCGCTCAATCTCGCCATGGCGGTGCAGATCGTCGTCTACGAGGTGTTCCGGATCGGCGGCGTCGCGGTCGACCCGGCGCCGGCCGCAGGTCCGCTCGCCGAACCGGCGGATCTCGAGCGGTTGTACACGCATTTCGCGGCGGTCCTCGAGGAAGTGGATTTTCGTGACCGTACCCAAAGCGGCACGCACCTCATGGCGCGAATCCGCCGCTTCCTGCAGCGCGCTGAACTGGATCGCAACGAGGTGAACATTCTGCGCGGCTTCCTCACCGCCGTGCAGCGCCGCCGGCGGCGCGCGGGGGAAGGCTAGCTTCCCCCGCGGTGGGCTCAGGTCCCAGGCGTCAGCGCGAGTTCGAACACCCGTCCGTTCACCGAGTGCAGCACCAGCCGGTAGCGGCCGGCCGCGAGCTGCAGTCCGGGTGTGGAGGGCGGTAGCGTGATGGTGGCGCGGGCGCCGACTTTGGCCGTGATGCCGGCATACCCGGCGCCAAAGCGGTTGTACGGGTAATCGTTGACGAACGCACTCGGCGGCAGTGCCGCGAGCGCGCGGCTGCCCCAGTGCTCCACGATCTGTCCGCCCGGACCGAGCAGGTGCGCACGCACCACATTGGCGGGCGCCGCCGGCGTGCCGGCATCCAGATAGGCGCTGAAGCGCACGGTGCCCTCGTGGGTGAGGCGGCCGGCCGAGAGGCTGATGTGGTGCGCGGCTGGACTGACCGGGCCGCCATGAAACGGCGTCAGCACCGAGCCCCGGTAGTAGTTGTAGGTGAGCACGACGAACAGCATCGTCACCGTGACACCGATCAGACTCCAGCGCTTCAGTCGCTCGAGCGGCCACGGGCCGCTGCCGAACCATTGGAACCATCCGGCGGCCGCGAGGCTCGGTCGGCGCTTGAGCAGCCAGGCATCGAGCGACCAGGCGCCGCCGCCGGCGAGCAGTAGCGCGACCCCCATGCCGAAATTCGCCGAGGCCATGGTCCACTCATCGATGCACGTGGCGCCCTGCCAGCCGAACAGCAGCATCAGCACGACGCTCAGGCCGATGGTCACGAGCGCGGAGAGTCGGGTCATGAAGCCGAACAGCAGAAACAGGCCGAACACCAGTTCGGCGGCACTGAACAGAATGACGCCGGCATAGAGGAGGGCGAAGTGATGCAACAGGTAGTCCACGACGTGGCCCATGCCGAGCAGGGCGCCCGGCATGGCCGTCTGGAACTTGTTGGCCATCCAGCTCGCGGCGTGCGGGTTCAGTTTTGCCGGGGCGTAGATCAAGCGCCGGCTGCCGCCACCCCAGTAGATCCACCCTTGCACGAAGCGCACGGCGAGCAGCGCGAGGCCGAGCTGTCGCCAGAGGCCGGCGCTCTCGGGGGAGGACGCGGTCGATGCGATCGGTGTGCTCATGGAGTGCTCCGGTGCCGCCTCAGCGGCGCTGCGCGGCGCTCGGGGGCGCCGGTTTGAAGCCGTAGCGGGCGAAGATGCGCTCGGCGGTGCCCGAGCGTAGGAACGCGAGCCAGGCGCGCGCGGCCCGCGGATGCCGTGCGCCGCGCACCATTGCGGCGGCGTAGATCGCCGTGACGTTGTCCGCCGCCGCGATGTCGACGTGGCTCAGCGGGTGGCCGATCTGCTCCTGAAAAATCGCTTCAGATTTCCACGTGACGCCGGCGTCGGCGATGCCTTGCATGAGGAACAGCGGTGTCTGGCGATGGTGGATGTGCGTGAGGATCGTTTGTCCATCGGCGACTTTGCTGACGTACACCGTGTGGGCGAGCGCCGGCCCGCCGGCCCGCTCGAGGGCCATGCGGATCTGGCGCGCCACGCCTTCCCAGGCCGGGTTCGGCATCGCCAGGCGCACGCCCGGCCGGCCGAGATCGGCGAGGTCCGCGATGTGCGCCGGGTTGCCGGCCGGCACCATGATGGTCAGGGTGTTGGTGGCGTACGGGACCGCGGGCGGCACCAGCCGTCGTGCGGCGATCTGTCCCCGGACCTTCTTCAGTCCCGCCGCGTACACATCGGGTGCGACGGTGAAGGTCAGGTTACCGGAGGTGAACGTGCCGCCGTTCGCCATGGCCTTGATCAGCAGGCCGGGCGGCAGCGTGACGTAAAAGATGCGCCCGCGCAGTCGAGGATGCTGCACGGAGAACGCCTGCACCAGCGGTGCCATCGCGAAGTAGTAGTTGCCGCCGACGAAGATCACGAGCGCCGGGTGATCGAGGCTGCCGTGGAAGTCCGGCATGTCGTCGACTTCCGGCACGGTGATGCTCAGTCCCTGGTGCAGCGCCGGATCGTTCGCGCCCTGCGACCAGGGCGGATACAGCCGCTCGGCGTAGTGCGGCGGGGCAGCCGCTCGTCCGGCTCCGGCGGCATGCGCCGGGCCGGCGAGCAGTGCGGCGAGCATGGCGCCGGCGAGTGCAGTGAGATGTCGTGCAATCATGAACGTCTCCTGCGGCCGGCTCGAGCGGCCGCGGCGATTACATGCGCACCAGCGCATAGCCTTTGTTCTGCAGAATGATCACGGTCGAGAGCGCCGAGAGTGCGACGTGCACGTCGGGGTCGACTTCGGAGGGGTTCAGGTGCATGTCCCCGAGGGCGTTGCCGCAAACCAGCAGCCGCACTCCGGCCTTGCGCAGCGTGGCGAGCAGCGCGAGGTTGGGATTGGGGTGACCGAACTTCGCCCGATAGGCGGCCGCGTCGAGCACGATCGGCGTCGCCGGTCCGTGGATGATGACCGCGAACTTCATGTGCTGCAGCGGAACGCCGGCGGCGGCGAAGATGTTGATGGTGCGCGCAATGTGATCGAGACCCGGATTGACCCGATCGGCCTGCGCCTTGCCTTGCGTGACGTCGAACAACGCGTGGTAGGTGGTGTGTGCGGTCGGCCGCACGACGACACCCGGCCAGGTATGTTCCGGGCCGTAACCCTTGATGACCGGGTAGTGCCAGAAGCCAGCCGGTTGTGCCGTGGCTGCGCCCGCGGCGAGCAGACCCAGGGCCAGAGTGCAAAACAGCACGGAGCGTGAAGTCATGGGAGTGTCCTGTGTGAGGGGAGTAGGGTGCGGACGGACGCCATCATTACGCCGCGCGAGATATATCTCAATTGCATCTATATGCATGCAGATATATCAATTGTGCATTGCTCTACCTCGGCGCCGGACCTGATCCCAGACCTGATCCCGGATCCGATATGACCTGCGGCAACGCTCAGGGCATCATGTGCAGGGTAAGCGGCTGCCCTGATCTGCGGCCCTGATGTCCCATGATGGATACCTCTGCACCGATCTACCTCGACTACGCCGCGACGACCCCACTCGATCCGGCGGTCATCGTGGCCATGACCGACTGCCTCGCGGCCGAAGGCGGTCGGGGCAATCCCGCCTCGCTGCACGGCTGGGGGCGGCGCGCCGCGGCGCGGATCGAGACGGCGCGCTCCGAGATCGCGGCCCTGATCGGGGCGGTGGCCGAGGAGATCGTGTTCACGTCCGGGGCGACCGAATCGGACAACCTCGCGCTGCTCGGTGCAGCGCGTGCCGCGGCGGATCGCGGCCGGCATCTGGTGAGCACACGCATCGAGCACAAGGCAGGACTGGATCCGTGCAAGCGCCTGCAGAAGGAAGGGTTCGCGCTGACGCTGGTGGCGCCCGATCAGAGCGGGCAGATCGATCCGCAGGCGCTCGCCGCGGCGCTGCGTCCTGAGACGGTTCTCGTCTCCGTGATGTGGGTCAACAATGAGACCGGCGTGATCCAGGATGTCGCGGCGATCGGTGCGCTGTGCCGCGCGCGCGGCATTCTCTTCCACACGGATGCGGCGCAGGCGGTCGGCAAGGTTCCGATGCGGGTGCGCGAGCTGCCGATTGATCTGATGTCCTTCACCGCGCACAAGTTCTACGGCCCGAAGGGCATAGGCGCGCTCTATGTGCGTGACGGCGTCCGCGCTCGGCTGCAGCCGCTGCTCTACGGTGGCGGCCAGGAGCGCGGGCTGCGTCCCGGCACGCTGCCGACGCACCAGATCGTCGGCTTTGGCGCGGCCTGCACGCTGGCCCGTGCGGCGCTCGAACACGAACCGCAGCGGCTTGCCGCCCTGCGCGAGCAGCTCTGGGCGCACTTCGGAGCGCTCGGTGGCGTGCACCTCAACGGGGCGGGTGCGCCGCGGGTGCCTGGGATCCTGAATGTGTCCATCGAAGGCGTGGAGGGCGAGAGCCTGGTCACCGGCCTGTCCGATCTGGCCGTGTCCACGGGGTCTGCCTGTAACTCGGCCTCGGCGGAGCCCTCGTACGTGCTGCGGGCGCTCGGCCGCGACACCGAGCTCGCGCAGAGTTCGCTGCGCTTCAGCCTGGGTCGGTTCTCTCAGCCGGCGGACATCGAGGCGGCTGCGGCCGCCGTGCGGCGCGAGGTGATGCGGTTGCGCGCGCTGTCTCCGGCGGCCGAGCCGCAGAGGTCCGCCTCCGAGGCGCAGCTCGTTGGAGAGGCGGGCGGTCCGGGCCGGGACGTCTGGGTCCGCTTCCGATTGCGGGTCGAGGCGGGTCGCGTCGCGCACGCGGCGTACCGCGTTTATGGCTGTCCGCACACGATGGCGGCCGCGGCGTGGCTCGCCGAGAGAGTGCAGGGCCGAGCGGTGGCGGACGTCGTGCCGGGTACGCCGCAGGAGTGGGCCGCCGCGTTGAACGTCCCGGCCGAGAAGCTCGGCCGTCTGCTCACGCTCGAGGATGCGCTTCGGGAATGTCAGCGGCGGGGCGTGACCGTGTAGAATGACCGTGCATCAGAGTTCGTGACTGCCTATGGCCATCTCGCTCACCGAATCCGCCGCTCACCGTATCCAGAGCTTTCTTGCCGCCCGCGGGCACGGCATAGGGCTGCGGCTCGGCGTGCGCAAGACCGGCTGCTCGGGCTTCGCTTACGTCGTGAATTATGCCGAGGAGCAGCAGCCCGATGACCTCGTGTTCGAGGATCGGGGCGTCAAGGTGTACGTCGACCCGCAGAGTCTGCCGCTGATCGATGGGACCACGGTGGATTTCGTCAAGCAGGGTCTGAATGAAGCCTTTCGCTTCCGCAACCCGAACGTGCGGGGCGAATGCGGCTGCGGCGAGAGCTTTTCGGTCTGATCCGCGGCGTCGGCCGGCGGCCGATATCGTAAAAATCTTTTGTAATCCGCCACTTCGGCCGCCGCGCCAAATTGCCTCCTGCCGGTATCACCGGGTAGACTGTCGCGCTCGATGACGGCCTGCGGGCTGCTCTCCCGCACGGGGGGCACCGGGCAGGACCGTCTTCCGTTCAGCATTCACAGCTCCCGAAAGGTCAATTCGCATGGCGCTCGAGCGCACTTTGTCCATCGTCAAGCCCGACGGCGTCGCCCGCAATCTCATCGGCGAGGTCTACCGCCGTTTCGAGACGGCCGGTCTGTCCATCGTCGCCGCCCGCATGCTGCAGCTCTCCGAGCGCGAAGCGGAAGGTTTTTATGCCGTGCACCGCGAGCGGCCCTTCTTCAAGGACCTGGTGCGGTACATGACCTCCGGCCCGGTGATCGTGCAGGTGCTCGAGGGCGAGAATGCCATCGCGCGCCACCGCGAAATCATGGGCGCGACGGATCCGAAGAAGGCCGCGCCGGGCACGATCCGCGCCGACCTCGCCGAAAGCATCGAGCGCAACGTCGTGCACGGCTCGGACGCCGCCGACACCGCCGCACGCGAGATCGGTTATTTCTTCAGCAGCACGGAGCTGCACCCGCGCGGCTGATGCCGCCCTGCCGGCCATGAGCGAGCTCGCCACGACCACGAATCTGCTGGGACTGCCCCGGAGCGAGCTCGAGCAGTTCGTGGCGCAGCTCGGCAGCAAGCCGTTCCGGGCGCGCCAGCTGATGCAGTGGGTCTACCAGCGCGCCGAGCCATCGTTCGAGCGCATGACGGACCTCGCCAAGTCCTTCCGCGCCGAGCTCGCGGCTCGCGCTTGCGTGCAGCCGCCGGAGATCCTCACCGAGCAGCGCTCGGCGGACGGTACGCGCAAGTGGTTGCTGCGGGCCGACGGCAGTCAGGCCTTCGAGATGGTGTACATCCCGGAGCCCGATCGGGCGACGCTGTGCATCTCCTCGCAGGTCGGGTGCGTGCTCGACTGCGCGTTTTGTTCGACCGCGCAGCAGGGGTTCAACCGCAATCTGACCACGGCGGAGATCGTCGGACAGGTCTGGCTGGCGAACCGCGAACTCGCCGGCACCGTCGCGGACCTGGCGCGCGATCGCGCCGTCACCAACGTGGTGCTGATGGGCATGGGCGAGCCGCTCGCGAACTTCCGCAACGTGGTGCCGGCCCTTGAAATCCTGCTCGATGACTTCGGCTTCGATCTGTCGCGTCGGCGCGTGACGCTCTCGACCTCCGGGCTCGTGCCGCAAATCTACAAGCTGGCCGAGCACAGCAACGTGGCACTCGCCGTTTCACTGCACGCCCCCGACGATGCGCTGCGCAATGAGCTGGTGCCGATCAACCGCAAGCATCCCATTGCGGAGCTGCTCGAGGCCTGTTGGTATTACATCGATGAGCGCAACGGCCGCAGCGTGACTTTCGAGTACGTGCTGCTCGCCGGCGTGAACGATTCGCGTGCGCAGGCGCGCGCGGTGGCCGCGCTGCTCATCGGGCATCCGGCCAAGGTCAACCTCATTCCATTCAATCCTTTCCCCGGGACGCAGTTTCGCCGCTCCTCGCCCGAGGCGGTGCACGCGTTTCGCGACGAACTGCTGCGCCGCGGCGTGCTGGCCACCGTGCGGCGCACACGCGGCGATGACATCGATGCGGCCTGCGGCCAGCTGGCCGGCCGCGTCATCGACCGGACCACGGTGCGCCTCGGCAGCCGCACCTTTGCGCTGGCGGTGCAGGCATGAGGGGTGCGCGCCGCTGGTGCGTCTTGCTCGCCGGATCGCTGGCCGCAGCGCTGCTCGCCGGCTGCGCCAATCCGCAGCGGGTCCGTGACCAGCACCAAGCGGCAGTGTTCAACACCGAGCTCGGCGTCGCATACATGCAGCGCGGACAGCTCGCGATCGCCAAGCGCAAGCTCGATCGGGCGCTGCGCGAGAATCCGAACGACGCGAATGTGCACAGCGCCCGAGCGCTGCTGTTCGAGCGGCTCGGCCAGCCGGCGCGAGCCAACCGCGAGTTCCGCGCTGCGCTCGAGCTGGCGCCGCACAACCCGGACTACGAGAACGACTACGCGATCTACCTGTGCAATGCCGGGCGCACCCAAGCGGGGGTCAAGTACTTCCTCGCTGCGGCCCGCAATCCGCTCTACCTGACGCCGGCGGACGCCTACAACAACGCTGGGGTGTGTCTGCGCGTCGCGCACCACTATCGGCAGGCCGTCAAGATGTTCCGTATGGCGCTCGCGGTGAGTCCTGACTTCGAACAAGCCGCCTGGCAGCTCGCCGACCTCGATTTCAAGCGCGGCCGCTACCCGCAGGCGCACGCACTCATCAAACAATTTCTGACGGCCAACAGCGAAACGCCGGATATGCTGCTGCTTGCGGTGAAGGTCGCGCGCGCGCAGGGTGACGCACTCGGTGCGCAGCTCTACGCCCGCCGCCTGCAGCTGGATTTCCCCAACTCGGCCGAGGCGCACGCGCTGGCCGCCCTTGGCCAGAACCCGGGCTGAGCAATATGGCCGAAGCACCAGGCGGCGAGCCGCGCCGCGAGGGCGGCATCGGCGCGCAACTGCGCGCCGCGCGTGAGCGCTCCGGGATGAGTCTGGCGCAGGCAGCGCACCGGATGCACGTGTCGGCCGACGTGCTCGAGGCGCTCGAGGATGAGCAGTTCGAACGGCTCGGCGCGCCGATCTACGTCAAGAGCTACCTCGGCCGCTACGCGGAGCTTCTCGGGGAATCGGCCGAGGCCCTGCAGGCGCAGCTGGCCGGTTCGCCCATGACCGCACCGGATCTGACGCGTATTCCGCGTGCGGCACCGGCGGACGGCCGGTTGAGCGCGCTGCTGGCGGCCGCCGGTATCGGCGCCGCCGTGGTGCTCGCGGCGGGACTTTCGTGGTGGGGCTGGACGCGATTGTCCCGGCACGCCGTCGCCGTGGTCGGGCGATCCGCGCAGAGCGGATCGCCGCTGGCGGGCGCGCCGGCCGCGTCGCGGCTGACTGGGCCGGGCGCCAGCGCATCGAGCCTCTCTGGGGTGGCGAGTACGCCGGCTGCGGCGCAGAGCGCTCCGGCCCGCATCTCCGGGATGCGGATCTCGCTGCGGTTTGCGGCGGCCAGCTGGGTGAGCGTCACCGATGCGACGGGCCACAGCCTGTACCGCGGCCTGGTGCTCCCCGGGACGCTGGAGTCATTCAAGGGACCCGGGCCGTTGCACGTCGTGCTCGGCTACGCCAGCGGCGTTGTGCTCACGGTCGACGGCCGTGCAGTGTCGCTGGCGCCGTACGTCGGTCCGGATCACGCCGCATCGATTGTGGTGGCCGCCGACGGCCAGATCTCGCCCGTGCCGCGCCGCGCCGGGCATGGTGGAGGATAAGTTGAGCGATCAGATACAACCGGTGCGCGGAATGAATGATGTGCTGCCGGCCGAAATCGGTGCGTGGCAGACCCTCGAGACGGCGGCGCGGGAGGTGCTGGAGGCGTATGGCTTTCAGGAAATCCGCGTCCCGCTCGTCGAGCGCACCGAGCTGTTCAAGCGGGCCATCGGCGAGTACACCGATGTGGTCGAGAAGGAGATGTACACCTTCGTCGATCAGGGCGGGGAGAGCCTGACGCTGCGTCCCGAGGGGACCGCCGGGGTGATGCGTGCGCTCATCTCCAACGGCATGCTGCGTGGCCAGCGGCACAAGCTGTGGTGCGCCGGGGCGATGTTCCGCCATGAGCGGCCGCAGAAGGGCCGCTACCGTCAATTTCACCAGGTGAGCGTCGAGGCCGTCGGATTCAACGGGCCGGACGTGGACGTGGAGCTGATCGCGCTCACGGCGCGTCTGTGGCGCCGCCTCGGGATCACGCGCGTGCGCCTGGAGATCAATTCCCTCGGTACGCCCGAGTCGCGGCGCGCCTACCGCGAGAAGCTGGTGGAGTACCTGCAGGCCCATTACGAGCAGCTTGATGCCGACAGCCGTCGCCGGCTGCAGGGCAATCCGCTGCGGGTGCTCGACAGCAAAAATCCCGAGATGCGCGCGCTGATCGATGCCGCTCCGGTGCTGACCGATCACCTCGACGCGCAGTCCCAGGCGCACTTCCAGGCGCTGTGCGCCGGACTCGAGGCGATCGGCATCCCCTTCCGGATCAATCCGCGCCTGGTGCGCGGCC
Source organism: Pseudomonadota bacterium (assembly GCA_021851405.1). Lineage (GTDB taxonomy): Bacteria > Pseudomonadota > Gammaproteobacteria > Steroidobacterales > Steroidobacteraceae > 13-2-20CM-66-19. Next base: position 4,034 of record JAJZDW010000042.1, on the reverse strand, counting down.
TGGATTACTACAGCCGCACGGTCTTCGAGTGGATTACCGACGCCCTCGGGGCTCAGGATGCCGTATGCTCCGGGGGCCGCTACGACGGGCTGATCGGCCAGCTCGGCGCTGAGGCTACGCCGGGTATCGGCTTCGCCATGGGCATTGAGCGGCTGGTCGCGCTGATGAGCCAGGATGGCGCACCGGCACCGGCGCCGAGCGCCGATGTGTACATCGTCGTCAATGGCGAGCACGCCGCCGCCTACGGCCTGGAATTGGCCGAGCGGCTACGCGATACGCTGCCCGGCCGACGTTTCGAGCTGAATCTCGGCGGCGGCAACTTCAAGGCGCAGTTCCGCCGGGCCGACCGCAGCGGTGCGGCGCTCGCGCTGATCCTGGGCGATGACGAGCTGGCGCGTGGCGTCGCCGCATTGAAACCTTTGCGCCGGGAAGCCGGTCAGAGCGAGAGTCCGCTGCCCGATCTGGCCGCGGCGATTGAAACGGCTCTGGCCGCTGCCGCCGTGCAGACCTGATTTCGAGGAGGGGTCGTGGACAGCTATCTGGATGAACGTGAGAAGTGGGACGCACTGCTCGCCTGGTTGCGGGCCAATGGGCCGGCGATGCTCGCCGGCGTGGCGATCGCGGCGCTCGCGCTCGGCGGCTACCGCTGGTGGCAGGGGCGCGTCAACGGACGTGACCTGAGCGCCAGTGCGCTCTACGGGCAGATGGAGCGCGACTTCGCCAACGGACAGCAGGCCGCCGCGTTCGCCGTGGCCGGGCGTCTGGAGCGACACTACGGCGCGACCCCGTATGCCGATCAGGCGCGGCTCGCCTCTGCCGGGGCATTCGTCGACTCCGGCCATCTGAGCCGCGCGGCCGGCGAACTCACGATCGTGATGCACCACCCGCGCGATGCGATCCTGGGGCTGATCGCACGGCTGCGCCTGGCGCGGGTGCAGATCGCACTGCACCAACCGCAGCTCGCACTGACCACCCTCGGCGGTGTTGATCCCGGCGCATTCGCACCGCGCTATGCCGTCGTGCGCGGGGATGCGTATCAGGCCCTCGGCCACAAACGCGCCGCGCTCGCCCAGTACCGGCTGGCCCGCGCCAGTGATCCGGGCGGAGAGACCAACCACCAGCTCCTGGCGCTGGAGATTTCCGAACTCGCCGCGAACCTGCCCGCCCCGGCGGCTGGGCAGAATGCGGCGCACGGGGCGGCTGCGGCCGCCGCGGGCGCCCGCAAGTGAGACCGGTCGAAACGATGTCGAGCAGGATGAGACGTTTGCAAAACCATACCCCCCGATCGATGCGATTCTGGGTCGCGGCACTGGCCGCGACCGGGCTGCTGGCCGCCTGCTCGCACAAGCAGGTCGATCAGCCCGCCAAGCTCGCCCCCATCAAATCGACGCTGCGCGTGCATGAGATCTGGAGCGCCTCGGTTGGTAGCTTCCACCTGATCAATTTCTGGGGATTCGGCAACTCCAAGACCCGCGCGCTGCTGCTCGGCTTGCGCCTGGTGGTGCGGGGCAAGCGGCTGTTCGCTTCCGGTCATGACGGGGTGGTCGCGGCATTTGATCCGAGCAACGGCCACGAGCTGTGGCATACCGATACCCATCTGCCGCTCGGCGGCGGTCCGGCGGTGCACGGCAAGCTGCTGGTGGTCGGCGCCACCGATGGCGAGGTGATCGCCCTGAATGCCGACACCGGCAAGATGCTGTGGAAGGTGCGCCTGCCCGATGCCGTGATTTCCTCCCCGGGACTCTCGCGCAAGCTGGTCGCCGTGCGCACCATCGACGGGGTGCTGCATGCGCTGTCGACCCGCGATGGCCATGAGCTGTGGGAGACCCAGCAGCACATGCCCGCGCTCGCGCTGCGCGGGGCGGCCATCCCGGTGATCACCCACCACATGGTGATCAGTGGCTTCGCCAACGGCAAAGTGCTGGCGGTGAACAGCTCCGACGGCTCGCAGGTGTGGCTCGCGACGGTGTCTCAGCCCAGCGGACGCACCGCGATCGCGCGGCTCGCCGACGTGCACGGAGCGGCGATCGTGTCCGGCAAGGACGTGTACACCGTCGGCTACCACGGCACGGTCGACATGCTCGCGCTGGCGAGTGGACAACCCTGGTGGAGCCACAAGGCCTCGAGCTTCCGCGGTCTGGCGCTCGGTGCGCATGCGGTGTACATGTCTACCGCTGACGGGGCGGTCGTGGCACTGAACCGCAAGAATGGCGCGGTCATCTGGCATCAGCCGGCGCTGCGCTATCGCGCCGTGACGCAGCCGGCCGTCAGCCCGGACGGCGTGGTCGTCGCGGACTATCAGGGCTATGTGCATTGGCTGAACAAGCGCACGGGGGCGTTCGAGGCGCGGGCCGAGACGGGCGGGATCCGAGTCTCGAACCCGCCCGTGGTGATTGGCAACGAGGTCGTGGTGATCAACGACGTCGGGCACATCACCGCGTTTCGCGTCTCGCCGCGGCACTGATCGCACGGACGCAGCGCCCATGCTGCCCATCGTTGCCTTGGTTGGTCGGCCGAACGTCGGCAAGTCCACCCTGTTCAACGTGCTCACCGGCACGCGGGATGCCATTGTCGCGGACGTGCCCGGGCTCACCCGTGATCGCCAGTACGGCTTCGGCCGGGTCGGACCCCTGCCCTGCGTGGTGGTCGACACCGGCGGACTGGTGGAGAACCCGAGCGGCCTCGAGACGCAGATGCGCGAGCAGACCGAGCGCGCCGTGGCGGAAGCGGATCGCTTGGTGTTTGTGCTCGATGCGCGCAGCGGTCTGACGTCGCAGGATTATTTTGTCGCGCGGGAACTGCGCCGCTGCGGCAAGCCGGTGACGCTGGCGCTGAACAAGGCCGAGGGGCTCGACACACAGATCGCGGGCGCGGAGTTTCATGCGCTCGGCTTCGGCGAGCCGCTCGGGATCTCGGCGAGTCACAGCCAGGGGTGCGAGGCACTCATGGAGGCGGTGCTGGAGGGTCTCGAGCCGACGGCGGACGGCGAACCCGAAGATCGCGACGCGGTGCGGATCGCGATCATCGGCCGGCCCAACGTCGGCAAATCCACGCTGGTCAACCGGTTGCTCGGCGAGGAGCGCGTCATTGCGAGCGAACAGCCGGGCACGACCCGCGACAGCATCCTCGTGCCGTTCGAACGTGATGGTCGGCGTTTCCTGCTGATCGACACCGCGGGCGTGCGGCGGCGGGCACGGGTGGAGGACGCCGTGGAGCGCGCCAGTGTCGCCAAGACGCTGCAAGCGATAGCCGAGGCGAACGTGGTGATCCTGGTGCTCGATGCCCACGATACCGTGGCGGAGCAGGATGCGAGCGTGCTCGGCATTGCGCTGGAGCGTGGACGGGCGCTGCTGCTCGCGGTCAACAAGTGGGATGGCATCGAACTGGAGCAGCGCGAGCAGATTCACCGTCAGCTCGCTCTGAAACTGGATTTCGTGCCGTTCGCGCCCATGCATTTCATCTCGGCGCGCCACGGTACGGGCGTCGGCGAGCTGGTGCAATCGACGGTGCGCGCCTATGACGCCGCCATGCGCGAGATGCCGACTCGCGAGCTGACGCGTACGCTGGAACAAGCCATGACGGCGCACCAGCCGCCGCTGGTGCACGGCCGGCGAATCAAGCTGCGCTATGCCCATCAGGGCGGCCGCAACCCACCGCGCGTGATCATCCACGGCAATCAGACGGCTTCCGTGCCGAACGCGTACACACGCTACCTCACCAACGTCTTTCGCAAGCGGTTCGATCTGTTCGCCACGCCGGTGGCCATCGAATACCGCACGGACCAAAACCCCTACGACAGGCCGGGGAAGATCAAGCGCGTGGCGCCCGGGGCCCGGCGCGGCCGCGCTCGCACCGCACGCAGCTCGCGCCGCTGAGCGCGCCGGGCACCTGCCTCAGAAGGCGTTGTGCCCGGTGAGGGCGCGGCCGACGGAGAGCTGGTGGATGGTTTCGGTGCCCTCGTAGGTGATGACGCTCTCGAGGTTGAGCATGTGGCGGATGGGGGCGTATTCGGCGCTGATGCCGGCGCCGCCGAG
>JAJZDW010000041.1 GCA_021851405.1 Pseudomonadota bacterium | reverse complement strand
ACGACGGAGATCTCCGCCGAGGCGCCATTCTCCAGTACGTACAGCAGCGAAACGATGCAGTTGGCTGGAAAGTAGACGTGACGCAACACGTCGCCGGATTCGTACAGAACCTTGCCGAGCGGCATCGGAACCAACTCCAGGTGCGGAAAGATGCGTTCGCGCTCGGCCGGCAAGAGTGCAGCCAGAAGATGATTCTCAGCGTAATCGCGAGTTTCTGGCATGAGGATCCAGAGTTCGAGTCGATGTTGGCGGAGTGCGATCTATCCGGACTGATACGAATCGCAGTGGCGCGCGGCAGACGCGTCGGCGTGCATGTTAACAGATGCCGGCGTGCTTTAGCGCGCTAGCGCACACACCGCTTGCTCACGCACTGAGCGTGCTGATCGTGGTGGTGCGCCCGGGGGCGGCGCTAGAATTTCCCGTCGTGGCACCGTGTGCGGTCCGTGGGGCGACAGGTCGGATCTTGGGCTCCCGTACGCGTGGTACGCGTGCAGTGCTGGAGCGCAGCGCGACGCCGATCGATTTCAGCCCGCCACGGTCACCACGGGCGCCGCAGCCGCCGTCGATGTCACGGGGGTGTGAAGGGGACTCTCGAGTGGGGTGCGTGCTCACGAGGGCATTGCCGGGCGTTCGAGGGCGGTTCAGTCCCGGCGCCGTTCGTGCGGCGAAGGAGTTCGAGGTCCGGTGCGCCCGGGATCGCCTCCCCGAGGTCCGGGGGCTGAGCAGAGGATGCCGCTGAGGGGCGCTTGCGGGTCGTACCGTCGCTCGGCTCGGCGCTCGAGGCGGCACGGAAGCACATGCCCCTCCAGAGGGGACCCCGGATGCCTGGCCGATTCGAGCTGCCTCGCCGGCCCGCTCCGCGCGGTGCACGGTGCGCCTGCCCGGCGGTACGGGTTCGCGCCGGGTTGGCCCTCGAGGCCGCGGTCCGGGCCGATCCCGGCGCGCCGCAGGTGCAGGCGATGGTGCGCCGGGCAGGGCGCGCCACTGCGGGGGCGGTCCGGGGCGGCGGGCGCGATGCTGCGCCGGGGTTTGGGGGGCAAGGCGCTGCCTCTTGGGGCGACTGCCGAGCGGGTGGCGGCAGACGAGGGAAAGTACGGATCGGCGCCGGCCGGAGAAACCGTTACAATTTCGCGACACGACCTCACTTCATCGTTTCGCGATGCACTGTTCCGAACCGTCCCTGAGCGCACCGCCGGCGCGCATCGTTCTCGTAGATGATCATCCTCTGGTGCGCGATGGCCTGGCCGCGCGGCTCGCCGCGGAGCCGGACTGGGTGATCTGCGGCCAGGCCGCCGATGCGGATGGCGCGCTGGCGTTGATCCGTGCGACGCAGCCGGACCTCGCCATCATCGATGTCGCCTTGCGCACCGGCACGGGCCTGGAGCTGGTCAAGGTGCTGAGCGCCGAGGGCACGGGGCCGCGGATCCTCATCGTCAGCGTGTACGAGCAGGAGCTGTTCGCCGAGCGGTTGCTGCGCGCCGGTGCGCACGGCTATCTGAACAAGCAGGAGCTGCACGGCTCGCTCCTCGAGGCGGTGCGTGTGGTCCTCGCCGGACAGATCTATCTCGCCCGCCCGCCAGAGGCGAGCGCCATCGGGACGCGCCGGCGTATTCCCCCCGGCCTGGAGCGATTGAGCGACCGGGAGCTGCAGATCTTCGAGCTCATCGGCCGCGGCGGCGGTACGCGCGAGATCGCCGCACAGCTCGGCCTGAGCGTGCACACCGTGGAGTCTCATCGGGAGCACATCCGCGGCAAGCTTAGCCTGCGCAGTGGCGCGGAGCTGCTGCGCGCGGCGGTCATCTGGTCGATCGACAGCGGCGCCTGAGCGCCGCTGCCGCGCGCGGGGCCCGCTCAGCGGGTCGCGAACAGTTTACTCACCGTGCGGGTCGACTCCGCGGCGGATTGCTCGTCCTCATCGCGCTGCCACTCACGCACCAGATCGACGAATTGCGCCGCCGGCAGCGGCGGACTGAACTGAAATCCCTGATATTGATCGCAGCCGAGGGAGCGCAGGAACATCAACTGCTCCTGGGTCTCCACCCCTTCGGCGACCACCTTCAGCCGCAAGCTGTGCGCCAGAGACACGATGGCCCGCACGATCGAGGCGTCGACCTCGCTGTTCAGCGACTGCACGAACGACTGGTCGATCTTCAGAATGTCGATCGGGAAGCGCTTCAGGTAATTGATGCTCGAATACCCGGTGCCGAAATCATCCACCGACACCAGGACCCCGATGCGACTGAGCTGCTCGAGGATGCCGGCGGATTCCTCCGGATTGGTCATGACCGCGCTCTCGGTGAGCTCGATCTCGAGGAACTGCGGCGCGAGGTGCGCCTGCGCGAGCGCGTGCTGCACGACTTGCAGCAGATCCCCGCGATGGAACTGCGCGGCCGCGACATTCACCGCCACGCGCAGCGGCGGCAACCCGTCGCGTTGCCACTCGGAACACTGGCGACAGGCCTCCTGCAGGACCCACGCACCGATGTCATTGATGAGGCCGCATTCCTCCGCGAGCGGAATGAATTGTCCGGGTGAGACCAGGCCGCGCTCCGGATGGCGCCAGCGGATGAGCGCCTCGGCGCTGTGCACATCGCCGCTGGCGGTCTCAGCCTTCGGCTGGTAATGCAACTCGAACTGTTTGCGCTCGATGGCATGATGCAGGTCGCTCTCCAGTCCCGCCCGCTCGATCGTGCGCGAATCCATGCCCTGCGCAAAGCGCTGCACGTGGTTGCGCCCGCGCTGCTTGGCGCAATACATCGCCGCATCGGCCCGGGCGAGCAGGCGGTCGGGCGAATTCGCATCCGCCGGGTAGTAGGCGACTCCGATGCTGCTCGTCAGGTGCACCTCGACACCACCGATGTGCAACGGCGCACGCAGCGCCGCATTGGCCCGCTGCGCAATCGCGACGGCGTCCTCGCCGGCGGCCGACGGGTTGACGATGACGACGAACTCATCCCCGCCGGTGCGTGCCACGGTGTCGATGTCGCGCAGCACCGATTGCAGCCGGCGCGAGGCCTCATCCAAGACGCGATCGCCGGTATGGTGACCGAAGGTGTCGTTGATGAATTTGAACCGATCGAGGTCGATGACCATGATCGCAAAGGGCAGCGCGTCCCGATTCGCATGGGCCATGGCCTGGGCGAGGCGGTCATCGAGCAGGATGCGATTGGGCAACCCGGTGAGCGCATCGTGGGTGGCGAGGTGGCGCAGCTGCTGATTGGCGGCCTCGAGCTTCTCGGTGCGGATCGCCACGGCCTGCTCGAGCGTGTCGACCTGATGGCGCAGCACCCGCTCGTGCTGCCACTTGCGCGCCAGTGCGCTCGTGCACTGCAACACCTCGATCGGCTCGAACGGCTTCTTCAGCACCAGCAGCCGGTCGGTTTGCCCGAGCCGGGCGATCACATCGTTCCAATCGTAGTCCGAGTGTGCCGAGCAGATGACCACGTGCACATTGGGGTCCACCGCCCAGAGCCGCTCGATGGTCTCAAGGCCATCCCATCCGGGCGGCATCCGCATGTCGATGAAGGCGAGCGTCAACGGCGCGCCCTGCTGCAGTGCCTCTCGGGCGAGCTCGACACCCTGACGGCCCTGCAGGGCGAATTGCAGCGTACAGAGGACTCGGCTGCGCGAGGCGGGGCCCCGGTCGCCGAACAGGAGCGCCTCGGCGCTGTCGAGGGAGGCATCCGCGGCGCTCTGGGGGCTGAGAATTTTCTCGAAATCGCGGTGGATCGACGGATTGTCATCGACCACGAGGATGCGGATCGGTTCAACGGGAAAGGTCTCTGGGCTCATGCGCTCAATCTCTGGGTCTCGGCGGGTGCGTCCGTCATCGGCAGTCGCAGCGTGAAGCAGGCGCCCCGATCAGCCCCGGCGCTCGCGGCGCGCAACTCACCGCCCATTTCGGTGGCGAGGATGGCGCTCGAATGCAGTCCGAACCCATGGCCGTCCTGCTTGGTGGTGAAGCCGAACTCGAACAGACGCGCCATCGCCTCGGGGCGGATGCCGCTGCCGGTATCCTCGATCTCGATCTGAACGGCCTGCTCCGGCACTCTGCGCACGCGCACGGTGAGCACCCTGGCGCGCTCGGCGCAGCGCAGCGCCTGGCGGGCGTTGCTCAGCAGGTTGGCGAGGATCTGCAGCACCTTGTGACGATCGATGATGATCTCACCGACGGGTTGATATTCCTTGCGGACGGTGATGTCCGCGGCCGCCGGAAAATACAGCACGATGGCGTGCTCGATCAGCTCGGTGACCTCCACGCGCTCGAGCACTCCGCCGCGCCGCGCGTACGCTTGCTGAGCGGCGATGATTTTGTCGATGTGCTCGACGTGAGTCGAGAGTGCGCGCGCTTCGCAATACAATTCACGGTTCTCATCGAGGAGTCGCTCGCCGAGCTGGTGCAGATACGCCGGGAGCTCCTGTCCGCGCCGATCGCGGCTGAAGAAATCACCGAGTGCGAGGGAGTGCTCCCCGAGCAGCGTCGCAACGCGCTTGACGTTGCCCACCCGCGAGTCGCGCAGGTGCGTCGTGAGCAGCGCGGCGCTCACCCCGAGGCTGTTCAGGACGTTACCCACACTGTGCAGCACGCCCGTGGCCACCTCGGCCATTCCGGCCTGGCGCGAGGCTTCTTGCAGCTGCAGCTGCAACATCACTCGGCGCTCCTCCTGGCGCACCTGCTCCGTCACGTCCCAGGACACCCCGAGCAGCCGCGCGATCCGCCCGCGTGCATCGCGCAGCACTCGCGCATGCGATTGCAGGTGAATCCGTCCGTGCGGGGACTCGATGCGCAAGCGCAACGCGCAGGTCTCACGGCGCTGCCGTGCGGCCTGGCGGATCGTCGCGCGGGCGTGCGCGGCGTCCTCGGGATGGATCCAGGCGAACAGCACATCGCTGTGGGTGCGCACGTCGAGGTTCGAGGCCTTGAGCGAGGCGATCTCGTTCTCGGTCCACAGCAACCGGCCGTGGGAGAGGTCGAACTCCCAGCAGGCGATGCCGGCCGCCTGGGTGGCGAGCGTCAGCAGGTTCTTGCCGTGCTGCAGTTCCTGATTGAGCTTCTCCAGGCGCAGCGCATCCTGCCGGCTGCGCGACTCCAGGTGCGCGTCGTAGACGAGGGTGATCAAGGTGATCGCGAGCAGTGCGAAGGCGCCCAAGCCGATGGTGAGGCCGAGCCAGTCGGAGTTGAAGGCGGCTCCGCCGAACACACGGGCCTGCGAGGAGAATTCGGCGGCGCGCATGCCGGTGTAGTGCATGCCGGCGATGGCCGCGCCCATGACCAGCGCCGCCGACACCTCGATCAGTCGGAGCGATCGCCGCTGGACGGTGCGCAGCGCGAAGAACAGCCACAGCGCGACAAACGACGCCGTGACGGCGATGAGCATCGAGAGGGCGATCCACCGCGCGTTGTAGTGGATCGCCGGCGTCACCTGGATCGCGGCCATGCCGGTGTAGTGCATCGCGCAGATCCCGGCGCCCATCAGGATCGAGCTCGCGGCGAGGCGTGCGAGCGTCGAGTCGCGGCGGCTGGCGATGCCCAGGGCAAATCCCGAGGTGAGCACCGCAATCAGCAGCGACAGCAGGGTCATCAGCACGTTGTAGTGCAGCGGGATCGGCGCCTGGTAGGCGAGCATGCCGATGAAGTGCATCGACCAGATGCCAATCCCCATCGAGGCGGCCCCGCCGATCAGCCAGGCGCGCGCCCCGGATCGCCCGGCCTCGGCCACCCGGCCGGCCAGTTTCAGCGCGGTGAAGGAGACGGCGACGGCGACCAGCAGCGAGAGGCTGACCAGCCACGGGTTGTACGTTGCGAGCATTTTCCGGTTCCGGCGCACGGCGGCGCTTCGCCGCAAAAATGATGATTTTCGTCGCCGTCCGGAAGGGCTTGGTTCTCACTCCGCGGACGTCCGTGGGGCGAAGGGGCCGCGCGCGGGGGGGGCCTGGCCCCCCCCGGGGCGGCGAGTGCGCCGCACAGCCCCGGCCGCCGTTCCCGAGCGTCGCTGCCGTTCGGGCAGCCCGATTTGCTATCCTTGGCGGTTTAACCGCCTGCGCCGCCCCCAAGAGGGCGGGTGTGACGCCAAAATGCTGCAAAAACTGACCGATACGATCGCCACCCACAAGTGGTTCTGGTACACGATTCTCGGCGCGCTCGCGCTGGTGTTCGCCGCCTGGGGCGCCTACGGCATCGTCAACCTCAACTTCGGCTCGAGCAGCGATGCCGCCACGGTCAACGGCGCGCACATCACGCTGCAGCAGGCGCAGAACGCCTGGCTGCGCGAGCAGGGCCAGATCGACAAGGCCTACGGCGGCAACCTGCCGAGCACGCTGCGCAAGCACCTGCAGAACGAGGTGCTCGAGGAGCTGATCCGCGAGTCGCTCGTCGCACAGCGCACCGCGCAGCTCGGCTACCGGGTCTCCGAGGCCGACCTGATCGCCGCGATCCGCGCCGTGCCGTCCTTCCAGGTCGACGGCCATTATTCGGCGGAGGCGGCGAAGGACGTGCTCACCGAGGCGGGGGTGTCGCTTCAGCAGTTCGAGAGCGAAATGGAGAGCCAGCTGCGCAGCAACCAGCTCTTCGACGGCATCCGCTCCTCGGACTTCCTCACCCCTGTGGAAATCGAGCGCGCCCAGGCGCTGAACGACCAGCAGCGCCAGGTGCAGTACCTTGAGTTCCCGGCGAGCCGCTACGCGAGCACCGCACCGGTCAGCGCCGCTGCGATCCAGGCCTACTACCAGACGCACCAGGCGGCCTATCTCATTCCGGAGTCGGTCGACCTGCGCTATGCGCAGCTGACGCTCGATCAGGTGCGAGCCGGGGAGACCGTGTCCGACTCGGCCCTGCAGGACCTGTATCAGAAGGAGATCAGCCGCTTCGTGGTGCCCGAGCGGCGCAAGGCGAGCCACATCCTGATCACCTTCGGCAAAGATCCCAAGGCGGCCCTCGCCAAGGCCGAGCACATCCTGAAGCTCGCCCGTTCCGGGGCCAATTTTGCCGCCCTGGCTCGGCAGTACTCCGAGGACCCCGGCTCGGCGCGCAAGGGCGGTGACCTCGGTTGGATCGGCCAGCACGGGTTCATCAAGCCGTTCACGCAGGCGCTGTTCGCCATCCCGAAGGTCGGGGACATCGTCGGACCGATCAAGAGTCCCTACGGCTATCACATCATCCGGCTCGATGCGATCCAGCCCGGTCATACCCGTGCCTTCGCCAAGGTCAAGGCGCAACTGACGGCGCAGCTGGTCCGCAGTCAGGCGACGAGCCGCTTCGGGCGGATCGAGGACCGCCTGCAGAACGCGCTGAATGAGCCCGGAGCGAATTTCGGGGCGCTGGTGAAGCACTACGGACTGACGGCCGGGGAGATCCCGCTGTTCCTGCGCGGCCGTGGAGCGGCGCCGCTCGGAGCGGCGCCGGCGGTGCAGAGCCTGGTGTTCGGCAGTGCCGCGATGGCCCTGGGGGCGATCGGCGGACCGGTGATTCTCGACAACGACCGGATGGTGATCGTCAAGCTGATCGCGCGCCACGGACCGCAGGTCAAGCCGCTCGCGGAGGTTCAGGCGAGCATCGTGACGGCACTCCAGGCGCAACGCGCCGAGCAGGGGGCGCTGGCGGCCGCCGAGGCGGCCCGGCAGCAGCTCGCCGCGGGCCAGCCGTTGGCGAAGGTGGCCGCCGCGTTGCACCTGAAGGCCGCCCCGGCGCGCTTCATCGGCCGCGACGATCCGTCGGTGCCGGCGAACATCCTCCAGCTGGCCTTCGCCGCGGCGAAGCCCGCGGGTCAGCCGATCTTCGAGGCGAAGCCGCTCGGGGGCGAGGCCGGGGCAGTGCTGCTCGCGATCTCGGCGGTGCGGATCGCGCCGAACCAGAACCCCCTCACCGCGCGCACCCGGTTGCAGGAGCAGCTGCGCAGTGATGCCGATGGCGATGTGGTGGCCTACATGGCCCAGATGAGAGCCCGGGCCAAGGTGCGCAAGAACCCGAACGCCTTCCAGTGAGCCTGCGGGGCGGCCGGCGCTCTCGCCGGCCGCCCCGAGGTCTTCAGGGTCAGGCCGGATCGCTCTCCGGGAAGCTCATCCCGACGGTGCTGAAGCCGCCGTCGACGTAGAGGATCTCGGCGGTGATGCCCGCGGCGAGGTCCGAACAGAGGAACGCCGCCGCATTGCCCACGTCTTCCTGCGTCACGTTGCGCCGCAGCGGCGCGATTTCCGCCACGCGGTTGAGCATCTTGCGAAATCCGGCGATACCGGCCGCGGCCAGCGTCTTGATCGGACCGGCGGAGATGCCGTTGACCCGGATGCCGCGCGGACCTAAGTCGGCGGCGAGAAAGCGCACGTTGGCCTCGAGACTGGCCTTGGCGAGCCCCATCACGTTGTAGCTCGGAATGGAGCGGACCGCGCCGAGGTAGGACAGGGTGAGCAGCGACCCGTTGCGTCCGGCCATGAGGGGCGCTGCGGCGCGGGCGAGCGCGGTGAAGCTGTAGCTCGACACGTCATGGGCGATCCGGAACACCTCGCGGCTGGTGTTCTCGACGAAGGTGCCCGAGACCCCCTCGCGTGGGGCGAAGGCGACCGCGTGCACCACGATGTCCAGATGGCCCCACTCGCGCTGCAGCCGCGCGAAGGCCGCATCGATCTGCGCATCGTCGGTGACGTCCAGCGGCAGAGTGAGCGTCGAGCCGATCGAGGCGGCCAGCGTCTCGACGCGCTCCTGGATCTTCTCGTTGACGTAGGTGAACGCGAGCTCGGCGCCCTCGCGCTGCATCGCCTGCGCGATGCCCCAGGCGATGGAGCGGTCCGATGCCACCCCGACGATGAGGGCGCGCTTACCGGTGAGAAATCCCATACGAGAACCCTTCCCATGAAAAACGGCCCGGGCGCCAATAGGGCGCCCGGGCCGTCAGTGTAGACCAATCAGCCGCCCGAATCGGCCAGGATCATGAGCTTCTGGCCGGCGAGAATGGGCTGGCGCAGCTTCATCGCGTTCCAGCTGAGGATCTGCGCGACCCGGACCTGGAAGTGCTGCGCGATCTGCCAGAGCGTGTCGCCCGAACGCACGGTGTAGAACACCCGGTGTACGGTGCGGGCCACGCCCGAGAGCAATCCGCCGACGCGGCTCGGCGCATAGCTCACCGCCGCCATCGCCGGGGTGATGCGCAGCCGCTGGCCCGGGTGCAGCAGCTGCCCGGGACGCAGGCCGTTCCCTCGCGCCAGCGCATGCACGCTCACGTGGTTGCGCACCGCGATCGACCACAGACTGTCGCCGGGACGCACCTGCACGACGCGGAACGAGGGGCGTGCGAAGCGCCCGACGCGCCCGTCGGAGTACAGACGCAGCCGCTCACCAGGGCGCAGCACCGTGTGATGCAGCGACAGGCCATTCATCTGCGCCAGGCGCTGAACGCTGATGCCGTGCCGCTGAGCGATCGCCCAGAGCGAGTCCCCCGGGCGGACCCGCACGACGCGGAAGCGGAAGCGGCTGCGCCACAGGGAATGATCGGCCTGTCGGGCCGCGACCAGCACGTTCTGCGGCAGGCGGTACACCGTGGCCGGGACCTCGATCTGCTGCCCGACCACCAGGTGGCCGTTCGGCAGCGTGTTCAGTCGGCGCAGCAGGTCGGTGCTCGTCTTGAAGCGGCGCGCCACCGTGTAGACGGAGTCGCCGCTGCGCACCTTGTACAGATCCACGCCCATGCGCTCATCGGCGGTGAGTGCCGACACGTTCTGCTCGAAGATCGGGGCGGCATCGATCGGCAGCAGCAGGTAGAACGGGCCGGTCGGATCGGTCGCCCAGCGGTGGAAGGCGGGGTTCAGCTGGTAGATCTCATCGGAGGAGATGCCCGCGAGGCGCGCGGCCACCTCCAGGTTGATCTGCCCGTCGGTGGGCACCTGGGTGAAATACGGCTGATCCGGAATGGGGCTGAAGGACAGGCCGTACTTGCCCGGATCCTTCACCAGGCGGGCCATGGCGAGCAGCTGCGGTACGTACAGCTCGGTCTGGCGCGGCAGAATCAGATGCCAGAAGTCCGTCGGCCGGCCGCGCGCCTGGTTGTAGCGGATCGCGCGCTCGACGTTGAGCTCCCCGCAGTTGTACGCGGCGATCGCCAGCAGCCAGTGTCCGCCCAACTGATCGTGCAGCTGCTGCAGGTAGTTCAGGGCCGCCTGCGTGGAGGCCACCACATCGCGCCGTCCGTCGTACCACCAGTCCTGCTTCAGCCCGAACAGCTTGCCGGTGCCGGAGGTGAACTGCCACATGCCCGCGGCACGGGCGTAGGAGTAGGCGAACGGCTGAAAGGCGCTCTCGATCACCGGCAGCAGCGCGAGCTCGAGCGGCATGTGCCGCGCCTGCAGCTGCGTGACGATGTAGTACAGGTACATGTCCGCGCGGCCGAACGCGCGCTGGAGGAACTCAGGGTGATTGGCGTACCAGTGCGCTTCCTCGGCGATGAGCCGCTTGTGCGGGTCCGGCAGCGCGAAGCCGGCGCGGATGCGAGCGAACAGGTTCGCGTAATGCAGCGCAGGGGGCGCCGCCGGCGGCTGCGGCACGGGGGCGGGCACCGCGGTCACGGGCGGCGGCGGCGGCGGGGGGGGACGCTCGGTCTGCACCACCGGGGCCGCAACGACGCGGGTCGGGGTCACGGGGCGCATCGGGGCCCGTGTCGCGCAGGCCGTCAGGGCCAGAACACCGAGGACACCGAGGGCACCGCGTGCCCAGCTCACTGAAATCGCCAATTTCCCGACCCTCTCTGCGCCGTGTTAAGTTCGTTCCGCTCCGGCGCTTCGGGCACAAGCCGGGGTGGTGACATTACAATAATCGGAGTCAAACCCGAAATGTACCTTCAGATAACACAGGATGGCTAGCCCCTGATGGGACAAACTCACACTTCTGCGCAAATGGAGTCGGCGGTCGCGCTCACGCGCTGGTGGGCCAGTCCCGCCGGGCGGACGTTGATCGCGGCCGAAACGCAGATGGTGGCCGAGGCGCTCGAGGATGTTTTCGGCTGGGAATGCCTGCAAATTGGCGCCTGGGGCGAGGGGCGCGCGCTGTTGGAAGCGTGCCGCACGCGGCATCGGGCCATTCTCGCGGCGCCGCGGATGTCGCCAGATGCAGACATTCTCGGGCGCCCGAGCCAGCTGCCCGTGAGCGGGGATTCGATCGACGCGGTGTTGATGCCGCACACCCTGGAATTCGCCAGCGACCCCTACGCCATCGTGCGCGAGACCGACCGGGTGCTGGTCGGCGAGGGGCATCTGGTCGTGCTCGGCTTTCAGCCCTGGAGCCTGTGGGGGCAGCGGGCCCGCTTCGCGCGCAGCGGCTTCCCGCCGGGTCTGCGCCGCGTGCTCTCGGAGCGGCGCGTGCGCGAATGGCTCGCGCTGCTCGGCTACGAGGTGTTCGCCGCGCGCCGCTACCTGTACCGCAACCCCTGGGCGGGGGGACTCGCCGCCGGGGAGGGCGCCGATCGGCTGCTGCGCCGCGGTCTGACCTTCCCCTGGCCGGCCGGGGCGTACCTGCTGAAGGCCCGCAAGCAGGTGTATACGCTGACCCCGATGCGCCCGCGGCTGCGCCGCGCGATGCTCGGCGGACTGGTCAAGTCCGCCCCGCCGGTGCGCCACGGCGTACGCCGCTCGCCATGAGCGGCCCCGAGGCGCGCACCGGCGCAGGCTCCACGGTGGAGATCTACACGGACGGGGCCTGCCGCGGAAACCCCGGCCCCGGCGGCTGGGGCGCGCTGCTGATCTTCGGGGAGCGCGAAAAGACGCTCTCGGGAGCCGAGCCGCTCACCACCAACAACCGCATGGAGCTGATGGCCGTCATCGGGGCGCTTGAGGCGCTGAAGCGCCCGGTGCACGCGCGGGTCTACACCGACTCGCAGTACGTGCGCAAAGGGATCACCGAGTGGGTCGCGAACTGGAAGGCCAAGGGCTGGCGCACCGCGGACCGCAAGCCGGTGAAGAACCAGGACCTCTGGCAGCGCCTCGATGCGCTCGCCGCCGGGCACCGGGTGGAGTGGCACTGGGTGCCGGGCCATGCCGGGGTGCCGGGCAACGAGCGGGTCGACCAGCTGGCGAACGAGGCGATCGATGCGTTGCACCAGGCGCAGGCCCTCGGGAGGCAGAGCAGGTAAACTCCCCGCCCATGCGACAGATCGTTCTAGATACCGAGACCACCGGTCTCGAACCGTCGCTCGGGCACCGCGTGATCGAAATCGGCTGCATCGAGCTCATCAACCGCCGGGTCACCGGCCGGACCTTCCACCACTACTTGAACCCGGAGCGCGACATCGACGCCGGGGCGCTCGCGGTGCACGGCATCACCCGCGAGTCCCTCGCCGGCCAGCCGCGCTTCGGCGACATCGGCGATGCGCTGCTTCAGTTCATCGATTCGGCCGAAATCGTCGCCCACAACGCCGCGTTCGACATCGGGTTCCTCGAGGCCGAGTTCACGCGCTGCGGGCGGCCGCTGAAGCTCACCGAGCGCTGCCACGTGCTCGACACGCTGGTGCTGGCGCGCGAGATGCATCCCGGCCAGCGCAACAACCTCGATGCACTCTGCAAGCGCTACAACGTCGATAACGCCGGCCGCGACCTGCACGGCGCGCTGCTCGATGCGCGCATTCTCGCCGACGTCTACCTGGCGATGACCGGCGGACAGACGGCGCTCCAGCTGGCCGCGCTCGAGCGTGAGCCCGGCGCGCTCGGCGCCCCGCCGGCGCGCCCGGCCGGACGGCTGAAGGTGCTGCGCGCCAGCCCCGCCGAACGCGACTCGCACGAGCAGATGCTCAAGGTGATCGCCCAGGCGAGCGGCGGGAAGTGCCTGTGGCCGGGTGAGGCGGGCTGACGCGCGCCGCGCCCGAGCCGGCGCGAGCCCGCCGGCGCCCGGCCGGTGGTTAAAATAGCCGTTTCCACGAGGGAATCGTCCGTGACCGAAAAGTCCCCCGCGGCCGCCATGCGCGTGCCGCTGCTTGATCTGAAGCCCCAGTACGAGCGCATCGCGGCGCGCACGCGCGCGGCCATCGAGGCGGTCTGCGCCAGCCAGCACTTCATCCTCGGCTCGCAGGTGAAGACGCTCGAGGAGCGGCTCGCCGCCTACACGCAGACCCGGCACGGGATCGGCGTGTCCTCCGGCACCGACGCGCTGTTGCTGGCGCTGATGGCCCTCGACATCGGACCCGGGGACGCGGTCGTGACCTCCCCGTACACGTTCTTCGCCACCGCCGGCACCATCGCGCGCACCGGCGCGCGGCCGCTGTTCTGCGACATCGAGCCGGAGACGTTCAATCTCAGCCCGCGCGCGCTGCGCGAGTGGATCGACGGGCAGTGCGAGCGGCGCGCAGGCGCGCTCGTGCACCGCGCGAGCGGCACCCGGGTCAAGGCGCTGATGCCGGTGCACCTGTACGGCCAGGTCTGCCTCATGGAGCCGCTGCTTGCGCTGGCGCGCGAGGCGAGGCTCGCCGTCATCGAGGATGCCGCCCAGGCGATCGGTGCGCGCGATGCGCTCGGCCGCCAGGCCGGCAGCTTCGGGGACATCGGCTGCTTCTCGTTCTTTCCCACCAAGAACTTAGGCGCCTTCGGCGATGCGGGGCTGTGCGTGGCGCAAGACGATGCGCTCGCCGAGCATCTGCGCGTGCTGCGCGTGCACGGCGGCAAGCCGAAGTACCACCATGCCTTCATCGGCGGCAATTTCCGCATCGATGAGCTGCAGGCCGCAGTGCTCAACGTCAAGCTCGATTACCTCGAGGAGTGGTCGCACCGGCGCGCGGCGAACGCGCGCCTCTATGACGCCGCCTTCGCCCAGGCGGGACTGACCGGCCAGGTGACGGTGCCGACGGCGCTTGCGGGCTTCCACCACATCTACAATCAGTACGTGATCCGCGTGCGCCAGCGCGATTCGCTGCGCGACTGGCTCGCGAGTTGCGGCATCGGCACGGAGATCTACTACCCGATCCCGCTGCACCTGCAGCAGTGCTTTGCGTATCTCGGCCATCGGGCCGGGGAGTTCCCCGAATCCGAGCGCGCCGCGCTCGAGACGCTCGCGCTGCCGATCTACCCCGAGCTCGCCCCCGAGCAGCTGCACTACGTGGTCGAGCGCATCGCGGCGTTCTACGCCCGCAGCGCCTGAAACCCCCCGCCAGCCGCCGCCATGCGCACCGCCCCCGGCCCCCACAGCGCCGCCTGGAACGAGCTCAAAGCGCATGCCCGCCGGCTCGCCGAGGTGCCGACGCGCGAGCTGTTCGGGCGCGATCCGCAGCGCTTCGAGCGCTTCTCGCGCCGCGCCGCGGGGCTGCTGATCGATTTCTCGCGCCAGCATCTCGATGAGATGGTCCTCGGTCGGCTCCTGGCGCTGCCCGAGGCGGTCGATCTTGGCGGCTACCGCGAGGCGATGTGGCGCGGGGAGAAGATCGACGTGACCGAGGGGCGCCCCGTGCTGCACGTGGCGCTGCGTCAGGCGCCCGGGGAGCGAGTCGGCGGAGCGGCGCTCGAGCACGAGGTGCTCGAGGAGCGTGCGCGCATGCTCGCCTTCGCCGAGGCGGTGCGCAGCGGGCGCATCACCGGCAGCGCCGAGCGGCGCTTCGAGCGGATCGTCAACCTCGGCATCGGCGGCTCGGATCTCGGGCCGGCGATGGCCGTGCAGGCCCTCGCGCACCGCGCGCCGGGCGGGCCGCGCTGCGAGTTCGTCTCGAACATCCAGGGGGGCCAGCTCGCCGACGTCCTGGCGCAGGCCGATCCGCGCTCGACGCTGTTCATCGTGTGCTCCAAGACCTTCGCGACCCTCGAGACGCTCACCCATGCGCACGCCGCGCGCCAGTGGGTGCGCGAGCAGCTCGGCGATGCGGCCGTGCCGCGGCACTTTGCCGCCGTCTCGCTCAACCACCGCGCCATGGACAGCTTCGGGGTGCATCCGGAGTACCGCTTCAAGCTCTGGGACGGGGTGGTCGGGCGCTTCTCGCTGTGGTCCTCGATCGGGGTGTCCCTCGCCATGGCGATCGGCGCCGAGGCGTTCGCGGCCTTCCTCGCCGGTGCCCGGGCGATGGATGCGCACTTCAAGCAAGCCCCGTGGGCGGAAAACCTGCCGGTGCTCCTGGCGCTGATCGGGGTGTGGAACATCAACTTCCGCGAGCTGCCGACGCTCGCGGTGCTGCCCTACGAGGAACGCCTGGCGCGTCTGCCGGCCTACCTGCAGCAACTCGAGATGGGCAGCAACGGCAAGTCCGTCACGCTTGAAGGCCGGCGCGTCGAGTGGCAGACCGCGGCGGTGATCTGGGGCGGCCCGGGCAGCAACGCACAGCACTCGTTCTATCAGCAGCTGCACCAGGGGACGGCGCGCGCGGCGCTCGATCTGCTCCTGCCGGCGCGCGCCTCGTGCGGCCCCGAGGCGCAGCACGCGCTCGCGATCGCCAGCGCCCTGGCGCAGGCCGAGGCGTTCATGACCGGCTATCCGCCCGAGGCGGTGCGCGCGGAGTTCGAGCGCGAGGGTCTCTCCCCGGCGCGGCGCGAGGCGCTCGAGCCGCACAAGGTCCACGCGGGCTCCCGCCCGAGTACGCTCATCGCCTTCCCGCAGCTCGAGCCGGCGACCTTGGGCCGCCTGATCGCGCTCTACGAGCACAAGGTGTTCGTGCAGGGGGTGATCTGGGGCATCAACTCCTTCGACCAGTGGGGCGTCGAGCTCGGTAAGCGGCTGGCCGATCAGCTGCTGCCGAGCGTGCGCGACCCGCTCGGACAGCCGGCCGGCGCGCCGGGCGTGCAGCGGCTGCTCGAGCAGCTCGCGCTCTGGCGCCAGGGCGGAGCGATGCAGGATTTACAGGAGAGGCACACGTGAAGCCGAATCTCTTTCTCACCAATCTGCGTGAGCATCTGGCGCTCTTCCAGACGCTCGAGGCGTTGAATGAGCCGATCGAGCGCGCCGGGGCGCTCATCGCGAACGCGCTCGGCGCCGGGCGCAAACTGCTGCTGTGCGGCAACGGCGGCTCGGCCGCCGACAGCCAGCACATCGCCGCGGAGCTCACCGGACGGTTCATCCAGGACCGCCGGCCGCTCGCGGCCCTGGCGCTGACCACCGACACCTCGGCGCTGACCTGCATCGCCAACGACTACAGCTTCGAGGACGTGTTCGCCCGTCAGCTCGCCGGACTCGGCGCCCCCGGGGACTGCCTGATCGGCATCTCGACCTCCGGCCAGTCGCGCAACGTCATCAAGGCGGTCGAAGCGGCCCGCGGCATCGGCATGCCGGTGATCGGCCTGCTCGGACGCGACGGCGGGGCCCTGCGCGCCCTGTGCGATGTCGCGATCATCGTGCCGAGCCCGACCACCGCCCGGATCCAGGAGGCGCATATTCTGATCGGCCACACCCTCTGCGGCCTGGTCGAGACCGCTCTGGGGCTCGCATGAGCGTACCGGCCGTGCAGTCCCTGCAAGCCGATCTGCAGCGCGCCCGGGTGCTGGTGGTGGGCGATGCGATGCTCGACCGGTACCTGTTCGGTGACGTCGAGCGCATCTCCCCGGAGGCGCCCGTGCCGGTGGTGCGCGTGACGCGCGAGGAAGACCGGCTCGGCGGCGCGGCGAACGTCGCGCTCAACGTCAGAGCGCTGGGACCGCTCGTGACGCTCATCACCGTAGTGGGGGAGGACGAGCCGGCGCGCAAGCTCGAGGCGCTCCTCGCCGCGCGCTCGATCGAGAGTCTCCTCGGCCGCGATCCGCAGCTCTACACCAGCGTGAAGCTGCGCGTCATCGGCCGTGCCCAGCAGCTCGTGCGGGTGGATTTCGAGAACACCCCGGATCACGAGATCCTCTCCGGCATGCTCGCGAACTTCGAGCGCACCGTGCCGGAGTGCGGCGCGGTGATCTTCTCCGATTACGGCAAGGGCGGGCTCACGCACATCTCGGACATGATCGAGCGGGCCCGCGCCGCCGGCAAGCCGGTGCTCATCGATCCGAAGGGATCGGACTACGCCCGGTATGCGGGGGCGAGCGTGGTGACGCCGAACCGCGCGGAGCTCGCGCAGGTCATCGGCCCCTGGTCCTCCGAGGCGCAGCTGGAAGAGTGCGTGGCGAACCTGCGCCGAGACCATCGGATCGGCGCGGTGCTGCTGACCCGCAGCGAAGAGGGGATGTCGCTGTTTGACGCCGACGGCCACGTACGCATCGGCGCGCAGGCCCGTGAGGTATTCGATGTGACCGGCGCCGGCGATACGGTGATCGCGACGCTCGCGGCCATGTTGGCCGCGGGCTTGACGCTGCGCGAGGCGATGCCGATCGCCAATCGTGCCGGTGGCGTCGTGGTGGGCAAATTCGGGACCGCCACGGCGAGTTTCGAGGAGGTCTTCGCGTGAGAGTGATCGTCACGGGCGCCGCCGGCATGATCGGCAGCAATCTGGTGCACGGCCTGAACGCCGCCGGCATCGATGAGGTCATCGCGGTCGATGAGCTGACCGACGGGATGAAGTACCGCAACCTGCTCGGCGCGAAGCTCGCCGATTACTTCGACCGGGGCGAGTTCTACGGGCGCTTCGAGCGCGGCGAGCTCGGACGCATCGACGCCGTGCTGCACCAGGGGGCCTGCTCCGACACCCTGGAGCACAACGGCCAGTACATGCTCGAGACCAACTACCGCTGCTCGAAGCGGCTGCTCGATGCCTGCCAGAGCCAGGGGGTGCGGCTGCTGTATGCCTCCTCGGCGGCGACCTACGGCGACAGCACGGTGTTTCGCGAGTCCCCCGAGTGCGAGCGCCCGCTGAACGTGTACGGGTACTCGAAGCTCCTGTTCGACACCATCGTGCGGCGCATGCTGCCGACCGCGCGCCACCAGGTGGCCGGCTTTCGCTACTTCAACGTCTACGGGCCGCGCGAGCAGCACAAGGGGCGCATGGCCTCGGTGGCGTTTCATCATTTCGGGCAGCTGCGCGAGCACGGCAAGGTGAAGCTCTTTGGCGAGTACGGCGGCTACGGCCCGGGCGAGCAGACGCGCGATTTCGTGTACGTCGGGGACGTGGTGGCGGTGAACCTGTGGTTCCTGCGTCACCCCGAGCGCAGCGGCATCTTCAACTTAGGCTCGGGCCGCTCGCAGCCCTTCAACGAGGTCGCCCATGCCACGATCAATGCGATGCGCGCCGAGCGTGGCGAGGCGGCGCTGTCGCTCGCCGAGCAGGTCCAGGCGGGCCTGATCGAGTACACCCCGTTTCCCGAGGCGCTCATCGGCAAGTACCAGTGTCGCACCGAGGCGGATCTGACCGCGCTGCGTGCGACAGGCTGTGATGTGCCGTTCGCGGACGTCGGGACCGGTGTGCGCCGCTACGCCGAGTGGCTCTCGGGGCGGGGGTGATGGCGTATTCAGATACGAGCGCTGCGCGGAGCTATTAATGTCAATACGTATGTATTGACGAAAACGTCGATCGGTTTTACGCTAGGGGAATGAATCCGCCGGCAAAGCTCTCGCAGCTGCAAGTGCGCGTGTCCGAGGCCGAAAAGTCGGCGATCCGGCGCGCAGCCGAGCAGGCGGCCATGGATATGTCGGCCTACGTGTTGAGCCGCGTTCTCCCGGCGCCTGCGACGGCGTTTCAGGAGGCCGTCACTGCGCTCAGCGAGGCAACGGAGCCGTCCTTCGCGCTCGCGGAACTCAACTCTCTGCTCGCGGGCTTCACCGCAGCGGAACTGCGTCAAGCCGTCGCGGCCGCGCCGCAGGCGGAGCTCTCGCCGTTTCTGGCCAATTACGTCGCGGCCATGAGCGAGACGGCCTGCAACCTGCGTGGTCTGGCGGCGCCTGCGTGGACCCGAAGGATCGAGGCGCTCGTGGAGCCGGTGTTCGGGTCGGCGCTTCCGTCGCTGCGCCTGTACCTGCTGACTCACTCACCGGCCTCGTTCCGCCGGCGCAACATCTTCATCGATTCGAGCGTCGGCGCACAGGTGTAAGCGTCAGATGGCGGCGCTGAGCAAGGCGGATATCCGCCGACTGTTCGAGCTCTTGAACGAGGAGTTGCGTCAGGACGATACCGTTGGCGAGCTCTTCCTCGTGGGTGGCGCTGTGATGTGCCTGGCGTTCGGCGCGCGTCCTTCGACGCGGGATGTCGATGCCTTCTTTCGCCCACCCGAAAAGGTTCGCGAGGCTGCAGCTCGCTCGGCCATCAAGGCGGGTATCGACGTTCACTGGCTCAATGACGCGGTGAAAGGCTTCATGAGCGACCAAGGCGGGTTTTCCCCTTTTCTCGAACTCGATCACCTGCGCGTGATGACGGCGCAACCGGAGTATCTGCTCGCAATGAAGTGTTTGGCGATGCGCATCGGAGCGGAGTTTCACGATGAAGAGGATGTCCGCTTCCTCCTTCGTCTTCTGGAGATTCGCTCGTATGAGCACGCGCTGCGTATCATCACGAAATATTATCCGCTGGAGCGCTTGCCGCAAAAGACGCTGTATGCGCTGGAAGATCTACTGCCGCACACGTAGCAATAGTGGGGGCAGGCTTCTGGCGAGTGGCCGGTAGGACGGGGCGGGTTGATCGCTCGGATGATGATGTGCGGCGCGGGATGTCACTGAGAAGAATTTGTCACGGGCGGAACACTCAGCGCGGTCGATCGCATTGGCGCTATGCGAAAGATTGTCGCGCCATCGTTTGGTGCGCGCGGCTCACCGCGGGATCGCTTCAGCGAGTACCGTGCTCGAAATTCATCGGGCAGCCCATTGGGTGTGAGTACAGCGACCGGGGTTTAGAGGCACGGCAGCAACCCGTGCCGGATCGCGCCGATGGCGAACAGTGTGGTGTCTGGGCTGGGATCGACTAGGATGGCGAGGTCGCCGCCCTCGACATCCGTTCCCTGTGCGACAGAACCAGGGATGCGCGCAGTTTGAGCGTGGTGAGAGTTCGCCACTCGGCCGATGGCGTCGCGATGTCTGTGCAGGGCCAGAGAGGGTCTCACAGGACACCCCGAAAGCGATCCCAATGGACTGAAGGCGCACTCAGTAATGCGAACTGAACGCGGGTTCAAGACACTGCAGCTGTATCGCGCTGCGTTTCGTTAAGCGTTGGGCTGCACGATGGCAAGGATGTTTTGACGGGCGTTGTGCTGAGCTGTGCTGGCGCCTGGGCTGACGGTGCGCGATCATGCAACGATTGAACCACTGACGTGACGTGTATCAGTCCATGACGGAACTCCCCCAGGTCCTGCGCCGGAAAATACTCTCCCCGACCGAGGTGGCCGCCCGGCAATGGCCCCACCCGCTGGTATTCACCAATGGGGTGTTCGACGTGCTGCATCGCGGCCACGTCCTCTACCTGGCAGCGGCTCGCGAGCTCGGGGCCGCACTCCTGGTCGCGGTCAACAGCGATGCCTCGGCCCGTCTTCAGGGCAAGGGTCCGGACCGCCCACTGAACGCCGAGTCGGATCGTCTCATCGTGCTCGCCGCGCTCGAGAGCGTCTCCTTCGTGACGCTCTTCGACGAGAAGACCCCCTGTGAGCTGCTCGCACGCTGCCGTCCGGACCTCTACGTCAAGGGCGGTGACTACGACATGGAGACCCTCGAGGAGACCCGGCTGATGCGCTCCTGGGGGGGCCGCTCGCTCGCGATTCCATTCGTGATGGGCTACTCCACGACCGCGCTCGTTGAGCGCATCCGCGGCGCATGAGTCACCGCGCGGCGTTCATCGACCGCGACGGCGTGCTCAATGTCGAGCACGGCTTCGTGCACCGGATCGAGGATTTCGTGCTGCTGCCGGGCGCGCTCGCGGCGCTCGCGGCGCTGCAGGCCGCCGGCTACCGTCGGGTGGTGGTGACGAACCAGTCGGGCATTGCCCGCGGGCTGTATACCGAGGCGGACTTCGAGCGGCTGATGAGCGAGGTGCGCGGGCGGCTGCGCGCCGAGGGGGTCAGTGTCGATGCGGTCGAGTACTGCCCGCATCTGCCCGATGCGCCCCTGGAGCAGTATCGCCGGGCCTGCGCGTGCCGCAAACCCGAGCCCGGCATGCTGCTGAAGGCCATCCGCACCCTCGACATCGACCCGGCGTCGTCGTTCCTCGTCGGGGATCGGATCTCCGACGTGCAGGCCGGGCGTGCCGCCGGCGTCGGCCGCTGCTTTCTGGTGCGCACCGGCTATGCGCTCTCCGCGGAGGCCATCTTGGCAGCCGATGCCGTGTACGACGATCTGCTGGGGTGCGTGACGGACGTCTTGAAAGGTGGCCCGATTCGCGCCGAGTGAGGCTCGCCGCATGACGCGCACCGCGTCGCCGTGGCAAGCTTCGCCGATTCAATGCCTTGGGGACAGGAGCTCGCGATCTTGAAAGGTATCGTTCTCGCCGGCGGCGCCGGCACCCGGCTGCATCCGGTCACGCTGAGTGTCAGCAAACAGCTGCTGCCGGTGTACGACAAGCCCATGGTGTACTACCCGATCTCGACGCTGATGCTCGCCGGGATCCGGGACATCCTCCTGATCTCGACGCCCGTGGATCTGCCGCTGTTTCAGCGCCTGCTCGGCGACGGCTCGCAGTGGGGCGTCTCGTTCTCCTATGCCGAGCAGCCGCGGCCCGAGGGCCTCGCGCAGGCCTTCCTCATCGGTCGGCCCTTCATCGGCGGTGAGCCGGTGGCGCTGGTGCTCGGCGACAACATCTTCTACGGCCATGGCCTGCCCGAACAGCTGCGGGCTGCCGCAGGCCGCGCGCAGGGCGCGACCGTCTTCGCCTACCGCGTGCGCGACCCGGAGCGCTACGGGGTGGTGAGCTTTGATGCCGCGGGGCGCGCGATCACCCTCGAAGAGAAGCCCACTCAGCCGAAGTCGAACCATGCGGTGACCGGGCTGTATTTTTACGACCGCCAGGTGGCCGATCTCGCCGCAGCCCTGAAGCCCTCGGCCCGCGGGGAGCTCGAGATCACCGATCTGAACCGACTCTACCTCGAGCGCGGTGCGCTCACGGTGGAGCAACTCGGACGCGGCGTGGCCTGGCTCGACACCGGCACCCATGAATCGCTCATCCAGGCCTCGATGTTCATCGAGGCCATCGAGACGCGCCAGGGGCTGAAAGTGGGTTGTCCGGAGGAGATTGCCTACCACAGCGGCTTCATCGATGCGGCGCAGCTCGAGCGCCTGGCGCGCCCGCTCGCCAAGAGCGGCTACGGGACGTATCTCCTCGATGTGTTGAAAGGACCGCGTTGATGATCTTCGAACCAACGGCGATTCCCGAGGTCGTGCGGATCCGACCGAAGGTGGTCGGCGATGCGCGCGGCTTTTTCATGGAATCCTGGGAGCAGCGCAAATTCGCCGCGGCGGGACTGAATCTGAATTTCGTGCAGGACAATCATGCGCATTCGGCCCGGCACATCCTCCGGGGGCTGCACTATCAGATCCGCCAGCCGCAGGGAAAACTGGTGCGGGTCACGAGCGGCCGGGTGTTCGACGTCGCAGTGGACATTCGCCGCAGTTCGGCGACCTTCGGCCGCTGGGTGGGCGCCGAATTATCGGCCGAGAACCATCACATGCTCTGGGTGCCGCCGGGGTTCGCGCACGGGTATCTGGTGCTGAGTGACTCGGCGGACTTTCTCTACAAAGTCACCGACTTCTGGGCGCCGGAGCACGAGCGTGCGATTCGCTGGGATGATCCGACGATCGGGGTGCGCTGGCCGCTGCCGCCCGGGGAACAGCCGATCCTCTCCGGCAAGGATGCGGCGGCGTCCGCGTTGGCCTCAGCCGAGCTCTACCCGTGAGGGTGTTGGTCACCGGTGCTGGCGGGCAGGTGGGACGCATGTTGCGAGCCACGTGTCCGGAAGGGGTCGAGCTGACGGCCTACACACACGCCGACCTCGATGTTGGCGATGCGCAGGCGGTTCGCCGCACGTTCGAGCAGGTAAAGCCGGCCGCCGTCATCAATGCGGCGGCGTATACGGCGGTGGACAAGGCCGAGTCCGAGCCGGCCTTGGCGCAGCGGATCAACGGCGAGGGCCCCTCGCATCTGGCCGCCGGAGCCGCCGCCTGTGGGGCCCGGCTGGTGCATATTTCGACGGATTTCGTGTTCGACGGCACCGCGTCCTCGCCCTATCGCCCCGAGGCGCACCCGAATCCCCTCGGCGTCTACGGCGCCACCAAGTTCCAGGGCGAACGCGCGGTGCTCGAAGCGCTTCTCGATCGCTCGGTCATCGTGCGCACCGCCTGGGTGTATGCCGCCGAGGGTAAGAACTTCGTGCACACCATGCTGCGCCTGATGCGCGAGCGCGGCGCGGTGCGCGTCGTCGCCGATCAGGTCGGCACCCCGACGGCCGCAAGGCCTCTGGCCGAGGTGTTGTGGCAGATCGTGGCCCGAGCCGAGATTCAGGGGATCCATCACTGGACCGACGCCGGGGTCGCCAGCTGGTACGACTTCGCCGTGGCGATTGCGGAAGAGGGCGCGGCCCTCGGGGTACTGCCCTCCGGCGTCACCGTCACGC
>JAJZDW010000008.1 GCA_021851405.1 Pseudomonadota bacterium | reverse complement strand
GCGCCACTGCCGTCGGCGCCTCTCCCGCCTGGACTCGCCTGACCGCCTCGAAGCGCGCCTCTTCGAGCTTCGCGTGACTGACCTTTCGACCATCAACTCGCATCCCAGCATCATATCATAGTCTCTACGATATGTACTGCTTAGTAAAGCTGCCTGTCTCAATGCTGTCGTCGGCAATAATGACCTTGTCGTGATTAATCGCGTAGACACTGATGGTGCGGACCGGGATGCCCGCATTTTGCAATAACGCGAGCGCGTGTTCGCCATAGGCGCGGCCTTCGGTATTGGCTTTGGCGTCAGCAATGACTTCAACGCTCACGCCGCGCCGTTGGGCTGCGATCAGCGCCTGTACGATGGGAGCGCTGGTCAGATCGTAGGCGGACATCCTGATTGCGCGGCGCGCCGAGGCAATGACCCTCAGTACGAGAGCCTCCGCACTTCCTTCTGGAGAAAACCCCACCGAAACCAAGCGCGGCCCTTCGACCGTCTGAACCCGTTGCTCTCGTGTCGATAGCACCGGATGGTGAGAGCCGTATCGGTAGTCGCGCTGGTACCGGTCGTGCCAGTGGTAAGGGCGTGCATGTGCCATCGGGATCAGAAGAAGCGAGAGACTGATTGCCGCGATCTTGGCAAGCCGTGGGATTTTCATACCAAGCTTCCATCGTCTCGAACAGGAAATCCTGTTCTCTGCGCAACACTTCTGGTGTTGCGTCTGGCGTCGTACCGCGAATTTCCCAGTGTAGTTCCTGTACGCAACAGTGCGTCAACCCGCCATAACAGATGATCTTCTTCGTAGTCACTCAGCCAATGATCGGTGTATCCGTACTCGCGAATCTGTCGCCGCTTCAGCCGCTCGGTGTACGCCTCGGGCGGTCGCACGGTGCGCGTGTAGCCGTAGCGGCAGATGGTGCGATGGATGTTCATCTGCGTAACGGCGCCGCCGATCGCGCCCGGCGTGAGCTGCGGATCTGGAAGGGCATCACGGCGCGGCAGGGTCCACCCGCGGTCACTGTGCCAGCGGTGCCGGTGATGCCAACGGTGCCCGTGCGCGTGAGCCAGCAGTGACACCGAGACGCACGCGACCAGCAGAGCGAAGCGGTTTGTGTTCATTGAAGCTCTCCGCACTCGAGTGTAATGAAAACGCGGCCCGAAGGTGGCGCTCTGCGGCGCGACGCCGCGCCGGATCGCAAGGCACCCGGACCGTACGACATAAACTGCCGATAGCGCCTGGGCCGCGTACTCCGTCACGATGTGGCGCCAGGAGCGCGCGTCGTGTGCCCAGTTCGCAGACTTGCAGGACTCCGCCGTCGTGACGGCCCACGCATCCCGGTCTGTGGCCTCCCGCTCGGCGAGCATGTCGCCGGTGATGAGGACCCCTCGGGTCAGTCACAGGGAAGTCGGACCGCGTGGTGAACCGCTCGCCCGAAGACGTCTGAACAATATCGCCGCTCATGACTTCCCCGCGGCTCGAGGGATGCTCATACGCCGCGTCGTCAGTGATCCGGATCGCCGGGTGAACAGGGTCATCGGCATTGTATCGACACGAAAGTCGCGGGAGTGTCCCGGGTCAAACTTCGCTCGGGTACGGTGCTCCGCGCGCCCGACATTGCACACGTCGGCGCTGTCTCGGTCGCCTCGACGCAAGGAGGCTGAGAGCGTGAGACGCCGGGTGCCGTTACTAAACACTTACACTGGGATCGAGGATGAGGAAACCTTTATAAATATTTGAAATTATTCGAGCGGAAAACGAGACTCGAACTCGCGCGCCATCTCCTTGATTGGGCCCAGCTTTAAGCCTGTGCGGCGCCGTCGATGTACTAAATTCTCTACTACTTGACGATGGGTGGCACTGGACTTCGGAAGCCCTCAGTGGACCGACCGCGCTGGATGTTTGGCGGCCCCCTTTGCGCCAATGTCAGCTCAGCGACCTGGCTCGGATCGATCGTGACAACCGCGCTCCACCGCCGCTCTTGCTGTTACTGACGATGCGGGCGGCCGGGGTCCGCAGCGTGCCATTGGGTGACGCCCCGCTGGCATCCACAGTGACCGGCAGCTGGAGGTGGTGCTGGCCCCGCAGCAAGACCAGGTGGGGTTGGTGAAGTTCAGCACGACGCCGAGCGTCTCCCCCGGGCGCCACTACATTCGGCACATCGCTCAGGAGAGTTCGGATGACGATTGGGAATCAACGACTGCTGATACGTCACGGCCGGCTTGTGGCATTCGTCGCGGCGTCGCCCAGATACGGTGCACAACGAGTCCGCTACCGCGCAAGTTGTCCACAGGGTCCGCCGTCGCCTCGCTGCGCTCGGGGGGCGGGGAGTGGGTCACGGCAAGCTCCGGGCACAGGTATCCCGGATACCATGATCCGCGGCGCGAATGCATCTGCCGGCAGGAGCTCGTCTCCAGTTCCCACGTCTCCGCGCTTACGAGTCGACCGACACGACCTCGATCTTGGCCTTATGCCCGTGCGCCCGCCCCAGTTTGTCGTCGCACGTGAGAATCGGTGCGGCAAGCGCCTCCGCCAGGGCGACGTACACTGCGTCATACGCCGATAGCGAGGTGCGCAGCCCCCACACCCGGCGAAGGAACGGTCGGTGCGCATGGCGCTCGATCACGAGTCCCTCGAAATCGGACAGTGCCACATCCCCCCTTGCTACCGTAATCTCCTTCGCCTGCACCATACGTCGCACGACCTGCGCCACTTCGACGTCGAGCAGGTGCGGCGCGTGCAGACGCTCCGCCGGATGCAAGGCGCGAGCAGCGATGCGCTCCGCCCGCGGCGTCCGCAGCACCAGTTCCAAGGCCGCCGAAGCGTCGAGCACGATCAACGCGCGTCGCGCTCTTCGCGCAACACCTGGGTCGGCGACATCTTCCCGCGGTAGGGCTCCCGCTGCCTCAGACGTTCGGCCATCTCCTCGGGCGTCGGCTGCTCGGCGATCTTACGAGCCTCGCGAATCAGGAAGTCGGACAGGGAAAGTCCTGCCATTGCCGCGCGGGCCTTCAGTTGCCGGTGCAGCGCGTCCGGAACATTTCGCAGCTGAATCATCTTTGCCATGTGGTCAGTATACTCGCATGTGGTGCACATGTCCGTGCGAACAGCATGTCCGATTGAGGCTCCACTTCGACCCCCAGGCTGCTCGAGAGGCCTTGCGTCGAAATCGGACGCGTTGCCGCTTGTCGAATTATCGGTCTTGACCGACGATCGATCCCGCATCGCACTCGACATAGCCACAGGTCGCGTAAAGCCGCATCCGGCGGTCAGGTGTACTTGCGGGCCGCAGGACCACACCTCGCCGCAACTGTTCGAGTCCATCAGTAGCGTGATCCCCGGCACGTCCCGCATCGAGTTCACGGCTCCGCGCCTCCCACCGCTCACCTCCCTCGCCCGCATCATGGCGGACGTACAGTCGATGCGCGATCAAGGCGGCAAGCCGGACGAATACGAGGAAGCGGCGATCCGGCTGACCGGTTGCGCAGTTGCCGCGCTCAGCGAATCCGCGCACTCCCGTCGATCGCCGGCCGCCCGGGATGAGCGACGGGTTGCACAGACGTTGCGGTGGATCGAAGCGCATGGAAATGCTCCCGCGTCGATCGACACGCTTGCGGCCGAGGTGGCGATCAGCACATTCCACGTCCTGCGCATCTTCGACCAGGTCGTCGGCGTCACTCCGGGCCAATACCTCTTGCGCAGACGCGTGCACCAAGCAGCAACGCGGCTCCGCGGGTCAGGCGAGACCATCGTCGCGGTGGCGCTCGAGAGCGGCTTCGACGATTTCTCGAGCTTCAATCGTCAGTTCCGGCGCGCTTTCGGCCTGACACCGAGTTCCTATCGCGCGCAGCGAGCTGCCACACTGTGCATGGCGCTCAATTCCTCGGACGCTTCCGTGACCGCTCCGGCAGCTCCGCGAGCCTGGCGTCGAAGGAAAAGGCCTGCGGGCCCGAGACCACCCACTCCCACCTCCAGTCGGGATGGCGGGAATTGACGATGAGATTGTACTCACCGGGCGTCACGGCACTCGGAACCAGGAGTGCCGGACTCCTGCGCTCATCGCACCATGCGTCACCGATGTCCTGCGCGGCGGACAGCGGCTCTTCCCCGTCCCACCCTTCGGGAGGCGTCGGCACGCTCTCGATCAGCTCATCGGGCACGTCGATTCCGTATAGGACATGCGGCTCGAGCGAATCAAATCGCTTGTAATGCACCAAACGCTCGAGAATCGACAGCGACAGACTCTGCGCCGCGTAATCGAGATGCCGGCCAGCGGAATGCCAACGCCCACTCACCGCAAACCCGCCCAAGCCCCCGAAAGCCGCCCGACTCGTTCGGCCGAACTTGCCCAGGACGATCCTCCACGCCTTCACCGCGTGATGCTCAGACCGGCACGCCGTGCGTCATCGCTCGCAAGAGACTTTCCACCTGTTGCGCGCCGAGATCGGTCGCGAGCATCTCGAGCGGCGGCCTCTGACCCAGGCTTCGGTCCGGAGCGTTCAGCCACTCGGCGACTGCTAAGTCCGAGGAGAAGACCTCTCGGGCAAGGTTGCGGACGCGCACGATCCGGTACAGACGCTCTGATTCCGCGGTCGAGAAGCGCTCATGCTTGTTCTCACGCGCGGTCATCGTGCGCAGCACCAGATTCAGCGCCTTGACGATGCGTGCTTTTGGCAGACCAAGGGCAGCGGCAATCTCCCCAAGCGCGCTACTGGGCAGCCCACGCTCGAGTAACGCAATCTGCTCCCCGATCGGACGATGCGTCAAGGTCAGTACGCTCATGGCAAAATTGCTCCTCGTTAATAGCAAAATTGCCACGACTGCCCTGTTCCGTCAAGTCACCGGGGTTGAGCGCAAGCATTGGGAACTGATCAGGTATGGGTCATCCCACAGCACTGAGAGGGTTCCCCGTGCCGCGTGCTGAAAGGCACGCTTTCAGTGCGTGGGGACGCGCGGCCGTCAGCAGACCGCCGCGGAATTCGGAATTGCCCAAAAGCCTATTCTTCGACGTGAAGAATTCGTCCTATCTCATTGATTATAATTATAAACTGGAGCGTGAAACGAGACTCGAACTCGCGCTCCATCGCCTTGATTGCGCGTGGGAATTCTCCCGAGCGGCACCGTCGATGCACTAGATTGCCTACTTGGCCGTGGCTGGCAATGGACCTCAGCAGCCTTCACTGGGCGTCGCAGTACCTGCCGCACCGCGGCGATCTCGCTCCCGGACACGTTCGAGAGATATCGAATCTGAAACCACGCCGCAGCACGATTCCCGCCGCTTATTGCGGTCTGTAAGCCATGCCCGCGCAGACCCGTCCCCCGCTCCACCCTCGACGGAACTTCACTCAACTGACGTCAATACCTCTGTATTGACATCCAGATCGATACGAGACACGCTATTGCCATGAATCGGCCCTCGAAGCTGTCGCAGCTGCAACTGCGCGTGTCCAAGGAGGAAAAGTCGGCAATCCGCCGCGCAGCCCGGCGCGCGGGAATGGATATGTCGGCCTACGTGCTGAGCCGCCTGCTGCCCGCGCCTGCGGCAGCGTTGCAGGAGGCCATCACCGCGCTGACCGGGCCCGCAGCGCCCTCCTTCGCGCTCGCGGAGATCAACTCGCTCCTCTCGGGCTTCGCCGCTGCGGAACTGCGTCAGGCGGTCGCCGCCGCACCGGAAGCCGCTCTCTCGCCGTTTCTCGCCAATTACGTGGCGGCGATGACCGAGACGGCTTGCAACATGCACGGCCTGCCGGTGCCCGCATGGACTCGAAGGATCGAGGCGCTGCCGGAGCCGGTATTCGGCTCTGCGCTTCCGTCGCTGCGCCTGTACCTGCTGACACACTCGCCGGCACCCTTCCGCCGGCGCAACATCTTCATCGACTCCAGCGTCGGCGAGCGGGTGTAAGCGTCAAATGGTGGCGATGAGCAAGGCGGATATCCGCCGTCTGTTCGAGCTTCTGAACGACGAGCTGCGTCAGGCCGATACCTTTGGCGAGGTATTCCTCGTAGGCGGCGCTGTCATGTGCCTAGCGTACGGCGCGCGTGCTTCGACGAGGGATGTCGATGCCTTCTTCCGGCCGCCCGAGAAGGTACGCGAGGCCGCAACTCGCACCGCCATCACGGCCGGAATCGACACTCACTGGCTCAATGACGCTGTGAAGGGCTACATGAGCGCGCAAGGCGAGTTCGCTCCTTTTCTCGAGCTCGACCACCTGCGGGTAATGACGGCTCAACCCGAATACCTGCTCGCGATGAAATGCCTCGCCATGCGGATCGGAGCCGAGTTCCATGACGAGGAGGATGTCCGGTTCCTCCTTCGGCTTCTCGACGTCCGGTCGCACGAGGGCGCGCTCCGCATTATCACGAAGTACTATCCGCTAGAGCGCTTTCCGCAAAAGACCCTGTACGCTCTGGAAGATCTGCTCCCGCAAAGTCCGGCTTAGTGAGCATCGCCGGGTTGCGGTGAGGACAGCGGGTCCCGGATCGACATCGATCTGGGCAGTTCTCGGGCGCGGCGGATTCGATTCGGCCAGAGGCAGCCTCGAATTGGAATTCGGGCGGCAGTAAGCCCGGCAGAAACCCATTGGGCAAAATCCATGGACCCCGCCTGACTTTCTTTGCTTCCGAAAATTGTACCGCGTTCATGATTCCATTCCATGCTCTGCATCCGGCGACCCGCATTCTGGACCTAATTCGAGTTCCTTTGTTCCAGGCTTGCTGGTAACTCGCGGTTTACCTGGTAGATTCCGCGGCATACGCGATCCTCGCCGCGAGTTCACCGCCCAAGAATTGATCTATGCCGCGACGGCGCTGCGAGCAGAGGTTCGACGGTCGGCAGAACAGGGCGCCGACCCGACGTACGGGTCAACGCAGGAGGTCTTCCGCAAGGCGGCACGCGGGACAGAGATGTTGATGGGGATCGAAATCCGCCGCTTTCTGGTGATCGACGCGTTTTCGAGATTTCCGGGCATGGCACTTGCTCGTTCCGCGGATCTGCCTCTTGCATTCGCCACACAACTTCTTGATTCCACTGCCGCCGGGTCTGGCTGCGGTCGTGGGCCCACAGGGCCGACGTCACGGCCGGCTCCTGGCGCTCCTTCAGAACCCGCCTGTCACCCCCGGAATCACGCGGCTCCTCATCCCCGCCAACAAGAGACGTTGGCCGAGAAGGTCCAGCGCACCGCGGAACAGGTCGCGCGCCGTTCGATTGCATGAATGTCCGTGCCCCCGTTGGTCACCGGACAAGGACATCCGACACAGTGCTGAATGCCGATTTGCGGCCGGCAGAGCCATGAAAGCCGATCGACGTATGGGAACGGCGGCCGATGACCGCCACGACTATTGGAGTCCACCGCCCGCAACGGCATTCCGCAGGTAGCTACGCCGTACTGTTGCCGTTCTTTTAGGGACGTGATGCGCTACGTACTTGATTTTATGATGGGCGGTACTGGGATCGAACCAGTGGCCCCTGCCGCGTGAAGGCAGGACGGCATTCGTGGCACTGTCGGTGCAAACCGATCGTTCGGACCACCGATTTCACGAAGTTCACGACCGCAACCTTATCGCTACGCTTGGGTGAGCCTCTGGCGACCCAAGTCAGCTGATGCCGCCCTTGCCCGAATCCATGTCGGCGTCGATCCCGGCGTGTAGCCGCTTCGTGCCGTCTGACCGGATTCAGTGCCATCTACAGCGCACCATTCGTAAATCGTGGCGCATCTTTCCGTACGAATTCCGTACGAAAATTCTTTGTAGAGGCTAAGTGATTGAATTATTGGAGCGGGAAACGAGGCTCGAACTCGCGACCTCAACCTTGGCAAGGTTGCGCTCTACCAACTGAGCTATTCCCGCACTGCAAGGCGAGCGCGCATTTTAGGGACCCGCCGGACGAAGTCAAGGCATCTGCATTACTGCGTGAGCTCAGGCCAGGCCGCACGCAGGTAGGCCACCATCGACACCAGCGTCGCCATCGCCGCGAGTTCCGTCATGAGGACGCCGGTGGAGTAAATCGGCAGTCCGCGGATCGGCAGCCGGTAGAGCATCATGGAGAGTCCGACGATCTGCAGCACGGTCTTGACCTTGCCGAGCTGCGACACCGCCACTTTGCGCCGTGCACCGATCTCGGCCATCCACTCCCGCAGCGCCGAGATGGTGATCTCACGCCCGATGATGACCACGGCGGTGAGCACGATCAGCGGTCGGGTATCGCGGCTCACCAGCAGCACCAGCGCCGCCGCCACGATCAGTTTGTCGGCCACCGGGTCAAGAAAGGCCCCGAGCCGCGAGGTCTGCCCGAGCCGGCGCGCGAAATAGCCGTCCAGGGAATCCGTGATGCCCGCGGCGGCAAACAGCAGCCCCGAGGCCGGATCCGCCCAGTGGTACGGCAGCATGAACAGCAGCACGATGAGCGGAATGGCTCCAATGCGCAGCCACGTCAGCGTATTCGGAACGTTCCAGGGCATTCGCAGCTCATGATCCGGGATGCAGGTGATCATAAAGGGTGCGCGCGAGGCTTGCTCCAATTCCGTTCACTTGGGCCAGATCGGCGACCCCGGCGCGCAGCACCCCCTGCAGTCCGCCGAAATGCACCAGCAGCGCCCGCCGCTTGGCCGGCCCCAGGCCCGGGACGGTTTCGAGCACCGATTCGGTGTAGCGGCGCGCCCGCTTGCGGCGGTGGCCGGTGATCGCGAATCGGTGGGCCTCGTCCCGGATGCGCTGGATCAGACGGGACGCCGGGGAATGGGCCGCCGGGATCCGCGCCGTGGGCTCCCCATAGACGAACAGCCGCTCCTGGCCGGGCCGGCGGTCCGGTCCCTTGGCCACCCCCACCAGCGCGACGCCGGCGACGCCGAGGGCGGCCAGTTCCGCATGCACGCCCTCGATCTGGCCCACACCGCCGTCGATCAGCAGCAGATCGGGCGCCGGGACCTCCTCATTGCGCACCCGCGTATAGCGGCGCCTGAGGGCCTGGCGCAGCGCCCCGTAATCGTCCCCGGGCGTGATGCCCGTAATGTTGAAGCGCCGGTACTCCTTCTTCAGCGGACCCTCGGGCCCGAACACCACGCACGAGGCCACCGTGCCCTCCCCGCCGGTATGGCTGATGTCGAAGCACTCCATCCGCGCCGGCGGGATCGGCAGCTCGAGCGTCTCGGCGAGGGCCGCGAGCATCTCCTCCATGCCCTGACGGCGCGCCAGCCGCATCCTGAGCGCCTGCGCGGCATTCTCATGGGCCATCTCCACCCACCGCGCCGCCAGGCCGCGTGCCGGGCAGCGCACCACGAGCGCGTGGCCGGCGCGCTCGGCGAGCGCCTCGCTGAGCGCCTCGGCATCCTCGAGCCGCCGCCCCACCAGCACCTCGGCCGGGGGGTCGTGTTGGGCGTAGTACTGCATGAGAAACGAGGACAGCGCTTCCTCGGGCTCGGCGAACGCCGCGCGCGGAAAGCTGCTGGTCGTGCCGAGATTGCGCCCGCCGCGCACCAGCAGGGTGGTGACCGCATACTCGCCCGGCTCCCCGGCGATGGCGAACACATCGACGTCGCGCTCATGCTCGGCCGTGACCACCTGCTGCGCCTGGATCTCGCGCAGCGCCGCCAACTGATCGCGCAGTTGCGCGGCCCGCTCGTACT
This sequence comes from Pseudomonadota bacterium, assembly GCA_021851405.1. Lineage (GTDB taxonomy): Bacteria > Pseudomonadota > Gammaproteobacteria > Steroidobacterales > Steroidobacteraceae > 13-2-20CM-66-19. The sequence continues at coordinate 106,978 of JAJZDW010000008.1, read as the reverse complement.
CGAACCGCTCGGCGGCCGCCTCCATGCGGGTGCGCAGCAGCGCATTGACCTCATCGTTGCGCCCTTCGAGCACTTTCACCGCCGCTTCGATGTCCTGGGCGTACGCCTCGGGACTGATCAGTCCGACGCATGGCCCCGAACAGCGCCCGATCTGATGCTGCAGGCACGCTCGGCTGCGGTGGGCGAAGAAACTGTCGCGGCAGTTGCGGATCCGAAAGAGCTTCTGCAGCTGATTGAGCGTCTCGCGCACCGCCGTACTGCTCGGGAAGGGTCCGAAATAGCGCGCACCGGGGGTGCGGGCCCCACGATAGAGCGTCAGGCGTGGAAAGGCGTGGTCGGTGCCGAGCAGGATGTACGGGTAGCTCTTGTCATCGCGCAGCACCACGTTGAAGCGCGGCCGGTGCGCCTTGATCAGGTTGAACTCGAGCAGCAGCGCCTCGGTCTCCGAATGCGTGACCGTGACCTCCATGTCGGCGATCAGCTGCACCAGCGCCTGGACCTTCGGAGTGACGTTGCCGGCGTTGAAGTAGCTGCCGACCCGATCCTTCAGGCTCCTCGCCTTGCCGACGTAGAGCAGTTCGTGCCCGCGATCGAACATGCGGTAGACGCCCGGCCGCCGCGGCAGCGCGGCGACGAAGGACTTAGCGTCGAAGGCGGCGTTCACCCGCCCATTTTAAACGCCCGCGAGCGCGCACGCGCGGGCAACCACGCGCTGGAACATCGGGGCGGTCAGGCGGCGGGTCGAGGTGTTGTATCGGCTGCAGTGATAGGAGTCGAGCAGAACCCGCCCGTCCTCGAGCGGATGTTCGCGGCCATGCCCGAACGGGAATGCCGAGGGCTTCAGGCCCGAGGCGCGCAGAAACGCCTCGTGGGCGATGCGCCCGAGGGCGAGCACCACGCGCACGTGCCCGAGGCTCGCCAGCTCCGCGCCGAGATACTGGTTGCAGGTGCGGATCTCCGCCGGAGTCGGCTTGTTCTGCGGCGGCACGCACTTGACCGAATTGACGATGCGCGCCTGGCGCAGCTTCAGCGCATCCTCGCGCGTCTCGGACTGCGGCCGGCTCGCCAGTCCCACCTCGTGGAGCGTCTGGTACAGCAGGATGCCGGCGTAATCACCGGTGAACGGGCGACCGGTGCGGTTCGCCCCGTGCAGACCGGGAGCGAGGCCGACGATCACGATGCGCGGATCGGCCGCCCCGAAGGACGGCACCGGCCGTGCCCAATAGTCCGGATAGCGCGTGCGCACCTCGCCGAGGAAGCCGGCCAGACGCGGGCAGCGACGGCAGTCCGGATCGAACTGCGCGCGCTCAGTCATCCATGTGACGGATGATGGCGGTGGCAAATCCCGAGCAGCTCATGAGCGTGGCGCCCGGAATGAGCCGCTGCAGATCTTCCTCGACGTTCTTGCGCGCCGCCAGCTCGCGCTTCGGGGCTTTGATCGCCTCGCGCAGCCGGGCCAGATCGTAGGTGAGTTCCTTGTGGGCGATGGTCAGGCTCACGCCCTTGAGGATGAGGTCCGCAGCCTCTTTCCAGCCGAGGTAGCGCAGCATCATCTCCGCCGAGAGGATCAGCGAACCGGGGTTGACCCGGTCCTTGCCGGCAAAGCCCGGCGCCGTGCCGTGCGTCGCCTCGAACACCGCGAGTCCATCGCCGATGTTGCCCCCCGGGGCGATGCCGATGCCCCCGACCTGCGCGGCGAGCGCATCGGAGACGTAATCGCCGTTGAGGTTCAGCGTCGCGATGACGTCGTATTCCTCAGGGCGCAGCAGCACCTGTTGCAGGAAGTTGTCGGCGATCACGTCCTTGATCACGATGTCGCTGCCGGTGAGGGGGTTGCGGAATTTCAGCCACGGACCGCCGTCGATCGGCTGGGCCCCGAATTCCTCCTGGGCGAGCTGGTAGCCCCAGTTGCGGAACGCCCCCTCGGTGAACTTCATGATGTTGCCCTTGTGCACCAGCGTCACGGAGACCCGATCGTGCTCGATGGCGTACTGGATCGCCTTGCGGATCAGGCGCTGGCTACCCTCCTTGGAGACCGGCTTGATGCCGATCGCCGAGCTCGACGGGAAGCGAATCCCAGTGACGCCGAACTCCTTCTGCAGGAAGGCGATCAGCTTGTGCACGTCGGCGGAGCCCGCCGGCCATTCGATCCCGGCGTAGATGTCCTCGGTGTTCTCCCGGAAGATCACCATGTCGGTGAGGCTGGCATCGGCCATGGGGCTCACCACGCCCGGGAAGTACTGGATCGGACGGACGCAGGCGTACAGATCGAGATTCTGGCGCATCGCCACGTTCAGCGAGCGGATCCCCCCGCCGATCGGGGTCGCCAGCGGCCCCTTGATCGAGACCACGAACTCGCGCAGCGCCTGCAGCGACTCCTCGGGGAACCACTCCCCGTAGCGCGCACTCGCCTTCTCGCCGCAGAACACTTCCATCCAGCAGATGCGCCGGTGCGCCCCGTAGGCCTTCTGCACGGCCGCATCGACCACGCGGCGCATCGCCGGGGTGACATCGACGCCGATGCCGTCGCCCTCGATGAACGGGATGATGGGCGCATCCGGAACATTCAGCGAATGATCGGGATTGACGGAGATCTTGCGTCCCTCGGCCGGGACGGTGATGTGCTGGTACTGCATCGGCGCATTGTACCGGCAAACCTGGGGTCGACCGTGAATCAGTATGAGGAATCCGCGCTGCCGGACCCGGGTCCGGCAGAAGAGGATTTCAGAGGTGCACCAGGCGGCGGCTCTGACTGCGTTCGGCGATCAGCATGGCCAGTTCGAGCGCCTGTTCGTGATTCAGGCGCGGATCGACCGTCGAGCGGTAGGCGCGCTGCAGGTCCGCATCGGTGAGCCCCCGCGCCCCGCCGGTGCACTCGGTCACATCATCCCCGGTGAGCTCCACGTGCACCCCGCCGAGGCGCGAGCCGTGCTCGGCGTGGATGCGAAAGGCGAGGTCCACTTCCTTCAAAATATTCTCAAAGCGCCGGGTCTTCAGCCCCGCGGTGCTGGTCTCGGTATTGCCGTGCATCGGATCGCAGACCCACAGCACCGTCTGACCGCTCTGGCGCACCGCATCAATCATCTTCGGCAGCGCCGACTCGATGTCCCTCACCCCGAAGCGGTGGATCAGGGTGAGCCGTCCCGGCTGATCCTGCGGGTTGAGCGTGCCGATCAGCCCCTGCAGCCACGCTGCATCCATCGCCGCGCCGATCTTGATGCCGATCGGGTTGCTGATGCCGCGGAAGAATTCCACGTGCGCCCCGTCGAGCTTCGCGGTGCGCATGCCGATCCACGGCATGTGCGTCGAGAGGTTGTACCAGCGGTCCTGGCGCGGGATGAAGCGGGTCTGGGCCTGCTCGTAGAGCAGGTGCAGACCCTCGTGACTGGCATAGAAATCCACCAGCGACGCCTCGTGCACCCGCCGCCCGCTGATGCCCTCGAAGAAATCGAGCGCATCGCCGATCGACTGCACGATGCGCTGGTAGGCGTCCTTCAGAGGCGCGTGCTTGACGAATCCGAGGTCCCAGTACTCCGGGTGATGCAGATCGGCGAAGCCGCCATCGACCAGGGCCCGGGCGAAATTCAAGGTCAGCGCCGCCCGCTCGTAGCCCCGCAGCAGCAGCTGCGGATCGGCCCGGCGCGCCGCGGCGGTGAACTCCGGGCGATTGACCAGATCGCCGCGAAAGCTCGGCAGCGTCACCCCGTCGCGCGACTCGGTCTCCGCCGAGCGCGGCTTGGCGTACTGCCCGGCCATGCGTCCGACGCGAACGATCGGCTTCTTCAGCCCATGCAGCAGCACCAGACTCATCTGCAGCAGGATCTTCAGCTTCTTGGCGATCGAGTCCGATTCGCAGTCGGCGAACGTCTCGGCGCAGTCACCGCCCTGCAGCAGGAACGCCTGACCGCGCTGGGCGGCCGCGAGCCGCTCGCGCAGCGCCTCGATCTCCCAGGACACGACGATCGGGGGCAGCCGCGAGAGCTCGGCCACGACCTGGGCCAGTGCGGCCGGATCCTCGTACGTCGGCTGCTGCTGGGCCGGACGGCCCTGCCAGCTCGCCGGGTGCCAAGCGGTGCATTCGGGGGAGCGCATGATGACATTGATCGTAGCATGGACTGGCGCGGATCGGCCCGCAGGTCCAGAATTGTCGGTTTCATTATTATTCCGGGGGCGACATGCACCGCGTTTTGATTCTCGGCGCCGGTAAGATCGGCGCATTGATTTCCGGACTTCTGGCCAGCTCGGGCGCCTACGAGGTAGCGCTCGCTGACGTCGATCACGCCGTGGCAGACGCCGTGGTCAAGGCCCACGAACTGAAGGGCATGAGTGCCTACGGTCTCGATGCGAAGAGCCGCGAGGCGCTCGATCGGCATCTGGCCGCCCATCCCGTCGATGCGGTGATCTCGAGCCTGCCGTTTCACTGCAACATCACGGTGGCCGAGGCCGCCCGGCACGCGAACATCCATTACTTCGACCTGACGGAGGACGTGGCCGTCACGCGTGCGGTGCGCTCCATCGCGGCCGGCTCGGACAAGGCCTTCGTGCCGCAGTGCGGTCTCGCCCCCGGCTTCATCAGCATCGCCGCTGCCGAGCTCATCACGCACTTCCAGACGCTGCGCGCGGTGAAGCTGCGGGTCGGCGCCCTGCCGCAGCATCCGAACAACGTGCTGAAGTACTCCCTCACCTGGTCCACCGAGGGCCTGATCAACGAATACGGCAACCCCTGCCAGGCGATCGTCGATGGCCGCAGCGTCGAAGTGGCGCCGCTTGAGGGCCTGGAGGAAATCGAAATCGACGGCACGCTGTACGAGGCGTTCAACACCTCGGGCGGTCTCGGCTCGCTCGCCGAAACCCACGGTGCGGCCGTGGAGTCGATGAACTACAAGACCATCCGCTATCCGGGGCACTGCGAGCAGATGCTCCTGTTGATGAACGACCTGAAGCTCAATCAGGATCGCGGTACGCTCAAGCGTATTCTCGAGAACGCCGTGCCGCAGACGCTGCAGGACGTGATCATCGTCTACGTGGCCGTCACCGGCATGCGCGACGGGCAGCTGCGCGAGGAGAACTACGTCAACAAGATCTACCCGCAGCTGATCGCCGGGCGTCTGTGGTCGGCCATCCAGGTCACCACGGCCGCCGGAATCACCGCCGTGGTCGATCTGGTGCTCGAGCGGCCGGAGCGCTTTACCGGTTTCGTGGCGCAGGAGCAGTTCCGTCTGCCCGAGGTGCTCGCCAACCGCTTCGGCCAGTACTACGCCCCGGGTGGGACCAAGGATCTCTCGAGCGAGGTGATCGTGTCGGGCAAAGTCGGCCACCAGCGCAAGCTCGGCCCGCACAAGGCGGCCTGAACGATGAGTGCATCGATCAACATCCCGGCGCTGCTGGCACGACTCGAACTCACCGGCGAGAACCTCGGGGCCTGCGCCGGTGCGGGCGAGTGGCGCGGCGGCGGTGCGCTGCTCACCGTCCACAATCCGGCCACCGGCGAGCCGATCGCCACCGTGCGCAGCGCCACCGCGGCCGACTACGAGGCCGTGATGCGCTCGGCGGTGCAGACCGCCGCGCAGTGGCGCAGCGTACCGGCGCCCAAGCGCGGCGAGGCGGTGCGACTGCTCGGGGAGGCGCTGCGCGCCGCGAAGGACGATCTCGGCGCGCTCGTGTCGCTCGAGAACGGCAAGATCCTCGCCGAGGGACTCGGCGAGGTGCAGGAGATGATCGACATCGCCGACTTCGCCGTCGGCCAGTCGCGCATGCTCTACGGGCTCACCATGCACTCCGAGCGCCCCGGCCACCGCATGTACGAGCAGTGGCATCCGCTCGGGGTGATCGGCATCATCTCCGCGTTCAACTTCCCGGTCGCCGTGTGGGCCTGGAACGCGTGTCTGGCGGCGATCTGCGGCAACGTGTCGGTCTGGAAACCCTCACCGAAGACCCCGCTCACCGCCATCGCGGTGCAGAAACTCGTCAACCGGGTGATGGCACAGCACGGGCTCCCGCCGGTGTTTCAGCTGTTCATCGACGCCGGCAGTGAACTGGCCACCCGGTTCGTCGATGACGCACGGGTGGCACTGGTCTCCTTCACCGGCTCGACGGCCGTCGGCCGCAAGGTCGGGGAGCGCGTCGCGGCCCGCCTCGGCAAGAGTCTCCTCGAGCTCGGCGGCAACAATGCGATCATCGTCGATGAGTCGGCGAGCCTCGAGCTCGCCGTGCCCGCCATCGTGTTCGGCGCCGTCGGCACCGCGGGCCAGCGCTGCACCACGACGCGGCGGGTGTTCGCGCACCGCGCGATCATCGCTGAACTCGAGCGACGGCTCGTGAATGCGTACCGTCAGGTGCGCATCGGCGATCCGCTCGATCCGGCCACGCTCATGGGCCCGCTGATCGATGCGGCGGCACGCGAGCGCTTCCAGGCGGCCGTCGAGGCCGCCCGTGCCGCGGGCGGTGACGTGCTCGCCGGCGGCAAGGTCCTCGATCGGCCCGGACATTTCGTCGAGCCGACGCTGATCCGCGCGCGCAACGACTGGCCGGTGGTGCAGAACGAGACCTTTGCCCCCATCCTGTACCTGATCCCGATCGACTCGCTCGAGGCGGCGATTGACGAGCAGAACGCGAGCCACTACGGCCTGTCCTCGGCGCTGTTCACCGAGCGGCTGCGCGCCGCCGAGCGCTTCCTCGGCGCGAGCGGCAGCGACTGCGGTATCGCCAACGTCAACATCGGCACCTCCGGGGCGGAGATTGGCGGGGCGTTCGGCGGGGAGAAGGACACCGGCGGCGGGCGCGAATCGGGCTCGGATGCCTGGAAGGCGTACATGCGCCGGCAGACCAACACGATCAACTGGAGCGGCGCGCTGCCGCTGGCGCAGGGGATCAAGTTCGAGCTGTAAGGACCTGCCGTGCGAGGCCGCAGGTCGCGGCCCCGCACGGCTCGCCTCGGGGCGACGCTGGTGCGGCACGCGCGGGGGCGACTAGACTTCCCGGGAGTTCATCGCACCGGCGAGGCGGTCATGACAATCGCCCTCATCGGCGCCGGCCAGGTCGCCAGCGCACTCGCCCGCGGCTGGACCCGCAGCGGCCATGAGCTGTTGCTCGGGGTGCGCGATCCTTCGGACCGCACCGTTCAATCGCTCTGTCAGGAAACGCAGGCGCGTGCACGAAGCCCACGCGAGGCCGCGGAGGCGGCCGCCGTGGTCGTGCTCGCGCGGCCGCGGCGGTTCCGGCGCTGGGCGCGCTCGCCGGCACGATCGTCATCGATTGCATGAATCCGCTGACGATGCGCGAGGGCGTGCTCGTGCTCGAGCGCAGCTTCACCCGCTCCGCGGGCGAGGCCGTCGCCGCATGGCGACCCGAGGCGCGCATCGTCAAGACCCTGAACCAGGTCGGCGCCGCGGTGATGGCCGACACCTGCGGGTATCAGGCGCCCCCGGTGATGTTCATGGCCTCCGATCACCCCGAGACGAAGGCGCCGGTCGCCGGTCTTCTGATGGATCTCGGTTTCGATCCCCTGGACGCCGGCGGCCTGCGGCAATCGCGTGATCTCGAGCCGTACGCGATGGCGCGGATCCATCAAGCGCTGTACCGGGGCAAACAGAGCCCATGGGCACTCGCTGCGCTGCGGCCCCGGGCCGGTATCCTCCTAGCGCTGCGCGCCCAGCACCTCGAGCGCCGCGCGCGCCAGCAGCGGCTCCTCGGCCACGCGCACCGTCCAGACCGCAATCGCGCTCTGCGCACTGCTGATGCGCCCGTCGCGCCCGACTGCGGCCTCATTCGCCGGCGCATCGAGCGCCACGCCCGCGAAGCGCAGTCCATTGAGCACGCGGGCGCGGATCTGCGGCACATGCTCGCCCACGCCGCCGCCGAAGACGATGCCGTCACAGCCGCCGAGCACCGCCAGATACGCCCCGATGTATTTGCGCAGGCGATAACAGTAGAGCTCGAGGGCCCGCTCCGCGCTCGCCCCACCCGCCTTGAGCAATTCACTCGCACTGGCGTTCCCGGCCAGCCCGAGCAGGCCCGCCTCGCGATTGAAGGACTCGATCAGCCGCGCCGGTGACCGTGAGAGGCGCTCGGCCAGATACGGCACGACCGCCGCGTCGATGTCCCCGCAGCGGCTCGCCATCACCAACCCCTCGAGCGGCGAGAACCCCATCGAGGTGTCACGCGGTCCGTGCGAATCGCGCGCCGTGATCGAACAGCCACCGCCGAGCTGCAGGCTGATCAGACGGCCCCCGCGCTCGAGTCCGGGATTCAGCTCGCACCAGCGCTGCCACATCGCCTCGTGCGCAAGCCCGTGGAACCCGTAGCGACGCACCCCGAGGTCCCATCCGAGCGCGGGCGGCAGCGCGTACTCGGCCGCCACGCGCGGCAGGCCCGCGAAGTACGCGGTATCGAACACCGCCACCTGCACGACGGCCCGATCGCACAGCTCACACGCCGCATCGATCCAGCGCAGCGCCAGCGGGTTGTGCAGAGGGGCGAGCGCGGCAAGCTCCCCGATCCTCGCACGCACCGCCGCATCGATTCGCACCGGGTGCGTGAACCGATCGGCACCGTGCACCACGCGGTGTGCGAGCGCGGTGGGTGGCCCCGGCAGCTGCTGAAGAAACGCGCGCAGCTCCTCGGCCGGCTCGAGGTGCGTACCCTCATGATGGACCGCTGCGATGCACCGCAGTGGCCTCTCCCGCGACGCCTCGCCGGGGCTCGCCTCGAACGCAGCCACTTTGATCGACGTCGAGCCGCTGTTGACCGTGACGAGAAGCATCGTGCCCGACACCCGCCGCTCAGGCGTGCACCGCGGCACCGTCGGGCCACTTCCACTGCGCCACGAGCGGCATGTCCTGCCCGTGGCGGCGGATGTAGGCCGCGTGCTCGATCAGCAGTCTCCGGGCGCGCTCCTTCAGGTAGGCACCGCGGTCCCCGAGCTGCGGCAGGCGGTCGATCGCATCCTGGACGAGATGGAACCGGTCCATGTCGTTGAGCACGGTCATGTCGAACGGCGTGGTGATGGTGCCCTCCTCCTTGTAGCCGCGCACGTGCAGACCCGCGTTGTTGTGACGCCGGTACGTGAGCCGATGAATCAGCCACGGATAGCCGTGGAAGGCGAAGATCACCGGCTTGTCCCGGGTGAACAGCGAATCGAAGTCCGCATCGCTCAGTCCGTGCGGATGCTCGCTGCTCGGCTGCAGCCGCATCAGATCCACGACGTTGACCACACGGATCTTCAGCTCCGGCAGTCCCTCGCGCAACAGGGCCACGGCCGCCAGCGTCTCGAGCGTCGGGACGTCCCCGGCACACGCCATCACCAGATCCGGCTCGGCGCCCGCATCGTTGCTCGCCCAGTCCCAGATGCCGATGCCCGCGGTGCAATGCACCACGGCCGCCTCGATCGACAGCCACTGCGGCGCCGGATGCTTCCCGGCGATGACCACGTTGACGTAGTGACGGCTGCGCAGACAGTGATCCATCACCGAGAGCAGGCAGTTCGCATCGGGCGGCAGATACACCCGTACGATCCCGGCCTTCTTGTTGACCACGTGATCGATGAAGCCGGGGTCCTGGTGAGTGAAGCCGTTGTGGTCCTGACGCCAGACGTGCGAGGTGAGCAGGTAGTTCAGCGAGGCGATCGGCCGCCGCCAGGGGATGCCGGCCGTCACTTTCAGCCATTTGGCATGCTGATTGAACATCGAGTCGATGATGTGGATGAACGCCTCGTAGCAGTTGAACAGGCCGTGCCGTCCGGTGAGCAGGTAGCCCTCGAGCCACCCCTCGCACTGGTGTTCACTCAGGATCTCCAACACCCGCCCGGTCGGGGCGAGGAACTCATCGTCCGAGAGCGTGCGCGCCTCCCACTGGCGATTGGTGGTCTCGAACACCGCCTGCAGCTTGTTCGACACGGTCTCATCGGGCCCGAACAGGCGAAAGGTGCTCTGATTCATCCGAATCACGTCGCGCAGGAACACCCCGAGCGTGCCGGTGTCGGAGGCCTCGAGCGCCCCGGGGGTGCTCACCGGTTGCGCATAGTGGCGAAACTCCGGCAACTGCAGCTCACGCAGCAGCAATCCGCCGTTGGCGTGCGGGTTCGCGCCCATGCGCCGCGTGCCGCGCGGGGCGAGTTCGGCGAGCTCCGCGCGCAACCGCCCGTGTTCGAACAACTCCTCGGGCCGGTAGCTGCGCATCCAGGCCTCGAGCGCCCGAAGGTGCTGCGGATCGCCCGCCGGGTCCGTGATCGGCACCTGGTGCGCGCGGAAGCTGCCCTCGATGCGCTTGCCGTCGAGCTGCTTCGGCCCGGTCCAGCCCTTGGGGCTCTCGAGCACGATCATCGGCCAGCGCGGCCGCGTGCCCGGCGCCCCGGCGGCGCGCGCGGCGTGCTGGATCGCACGAATCTCACCGATCACCGTATCGAGCGTCGCGGCCATCAGCGAGTGCATCGCCTGCGGTTCGGCTCCGCTCACGAAGTACGGCCGCCAGCCGTAGCCGCTCAGCAGCTGCGTCAGCTCCTCGCGCTCGATGCGCGCGAGCACGGTGGGGTTGGCAATCTTGTACCCGTTCAGATGCAGAATCGGCAGCACCGCCCCGTCCTGCGCGGGGCTGATGAACTTGTTCAGATGCCAGCTGCCGGCGAGCGGACCGGTCTCGGCCTCCCCGTCACCGACCACGCACGCGGCAATGAGCTCGGGATTGTCGAGCACCGCCCCGCAGGCATGGCTCAGGGAGTACCCGAGCTCCCCGCCCTCGTGAATCGAGCCGGGACACTCAGGGGAGACATGGCTCGGGATGCCGCCGGGGAAGGAGAACTGGGTGAACAGGCGCTGAAGACCCGTCTCGTCCTGGGAGATCTGCGGGTACAGCTCGCTGTAGGTGCCCTCCAGGTAGGTGTTGGCGACCAACGCCGGTCCGCCGTGACCGGGACCGGAGAGATAAATCATGTCCAGATCATGCTCGCGGATCACGCGGTTCAGATGCGCATAGATGAAGTTCTGCCCCGGCGTCGTCCCCCAGTGGCCGAGCAACATCGCCTTGATGTGCTGCGGTGCGAGCGGCTCGCGCAGCAGCGGATTGTCGCGCAGATAGATCTGTCCGACGGACAGATAATTCGCCGCGCGCCAGTACGCATCGAGACGCCGCAGTTGTTCGGGAGAGAGTGCTTCGGCCGCAGACGGCCCGCCATGTCGCGACATTGCCGACTCCTTTACGCGGCCGGGCGGCCGTCGTTCACTTCATCATGGCATCGCAATGCCGCCAGCCCGTAAATACGCACTCCCCGCGCTCGGCTGCGGGCACGCGCATTGACCGTGCCGGAGGCGGCTTCTAGGATGCCGTATCTGGACACTTGAGGGAACAGGCATGCATGCGGCTTCCCACGGCGGGCGGCAAATCCTGCGTCACATCGCGCGCATCGCGATGATCGAGCGGGGGCTGCAGCCTGAGTTCCCGCCGGCCGCGATGCGCCAGGCCGCTGCGCTCGGTGCGCCGGCGCGCGCGGCGAACGTGCGCGATCTGCGCGCGCTGCCGTGGGTGTCGATCGACAACGACGACTCGCGCGATCTCGACCAGATCTCCGCCGCAGAGGCGCTGCCCACAGGGGCGACGCGCATCTGGGTCGCGATCGCCGATGTCGATGCGCTGGTGAGCGCCGGCACACCAATCGACGCCCATGCGCACCGCAATACGACCTCGGTGTACACCCCGGCGCAGATCTTCCCGATGCTGCCGGAGCGGCTCTCGACCGACCTGACCTCGCTCAACGACCAACAGGAGCGCCTCGCACTGGTCATCGAATTGGACATCTCCGGCGACGGTGAGGTCAGCGCCTCGAGTCTCTATCGTGCGCAGGTGCGCAACCGAGCGAAGCTCGCCTATCCGTCGGTGGCGGCGTGGCTCGAGGGCCGCGCGCCGCCACCGTCCGGACTGTCCGACCCGCAGCTGCAAAGCCCGCTGCGCTTGCAGGATGCGGCTGCGCAGAAGTTGCGCGCCAAGCGCCACCTGCGCGGCGCGTTGACGCTCGAGACGCTCAAGACCCATGCGGTATTCGACGGCGATGCGCTGCGTGACCTCGAGCGGGAGCACAAGAACCGTGCGCAGGAGCTCATCGAGGATCTGATGATCGCGGCCAACGGCGCCGTGGCGCACTTTCTCGATGACCATGCCGCCCCGTCGCTGCGCCGAGTCCTGCGGACCCCGCGTCGCTGGGAGCGCATCGTCGCGCTCGCCGCGGACGTCGGTGAACAGCTCCCGGCCGCGCCCAATGCGCTCGCGCTGAACGGCTTTCTCGTCCGGCGCCGCGCGGCCGACCCGGAACGCTTCGCCGACCTGTCGCTCGCAGTCGTCAAGTCGCTGGGCTCCGGGGAGTACGTCGCACAGCAGCCCGGTCGGGGCGTCAGTGAGCATTTCGGGCTCGCCGTGAGCAACTACACCCACTCCAGTGCGCCGAACCGGCGCTTCCCCGACCTGATCAGCCAGCGTCTGGTCAAAGCGGTGTTGGCCGACAGGCCCTCGCCCTATCCCTACGGGCTGCTCGAGCAGCTCGCCGCGCACTGTACGCAGCAGGAAGATCAGGCCGCCAAAGTCGAGCGCCGCGTGACGAAATCCGCCGCCGCGCTGCTGCTCGCCGGGCGCATCGGTGAGGTCTTCGAGGCCCTGGTCACCGGGGCGGCGACCAAGGGCACCTGGGTGCGTATCCTGCGCCCGGCGGTGGAGGGACGACTCCTGCGCGGCTTCGAGGGCGCGGACATCGGCCACCGGCTGCGGGTGCGGCTGGTGCGCGTGGACGTGGAACGGGGTTTCATCGACTTCGAACGGGTGCACTGATGGACAAAAGCGCGGTCGACGGCACGAGCCATCATCCGGACCTGGCGTACGAGGAGGAGAGCTTCCTCACCAGCGATGCGGCGCGGCCGCTGCGCATCCTGGCGGAGTATCTGGAGCCACTCGAGCGCTTCCGGCGCGCCGGGGTGCACGCCACGGTCGTGTTCTTCGGCTCGGCGCGCCTGCGGCCCGACGGGCCGCTCGGCCAATACTACGAGCACGCCCGCGAGCTCTCCGGGCTGATCACCCGCTGGTCCGCGTCACTGCCGGAACACGCGCACCGCTACGTCGTGTGTTCCGGCGGCGGCGGTGGGATCATGGAGGCGGCCAACCGGGGCGCGGTCGAGGCGGGCGGCAAGACGGTGGGACTGAACATCAGTCTGCCGCACGAACAGCATCCCAACCCCTACCTCTCGAGCGAGCTCACGTTCGAGTTCCACTACTTCTTCATGCGCAAGCTCTGGTTCGCACATCTGGCGCGGGCGCTGATCGCCTTTCCCGGCGGGCTCGGCACGCTCGATGAGCTCACCGAGTTCCTCACCCTCGCCCAGACCCGCAAGCTCGCGCGCGATATTCCCGTGATTCTCTACGGCCCGGAGTACTGGAACGAGATCATCGACTTCAACGCGCTCGCCCGTCACGGCGTGATCGATGCTCAGGACCTGAACCTGTTCGAGTTCGCCGACCGTCCCGAGGAGGCGCTCGCGATCCTCACGCGGCGCCTCACGCCCGAGCCGCGCGAAGCCTCCGGGTTCGCCCACTCGCGCCTGCGCACCCGACTGCCGCACGGCACCTGAACGCGCCGGTGCGACGGCGCCCGGATGCGCGCCGCATCGCCTACAGGCGTCCGGGCAGGTGCAGCTCGAAGCGCGCCCCGCCGAGCGGCGAGGGGTCGAGCGAAAGAGTGCCGCCGTAGAGCTCGACCGTCTCGCGCACCATGGCGAGGCCGAGCCCGTGACCGGGGACGGTCTCATCGGTGCGCACGCCGCGCTCGAGCACGCGTGCGCGGTTCTCCTCCGAGACTCCCGGTCCGTCATCCTCGACGATGAGAGTCATGTTCTCCTGCACCTCACCGGCCGGATCGATCGACACCGTCAAGCGGACACGCTGCGTACACCACTTGCAGGCGTTGTCGAGCAGGTTCCCGAGCATCTCCATCAAGTCGGCCCGATCGCCGACGAACTGACTCGCGGCCGGCACCACCAGCTCGAGCGAGAGATCCTTGTCGCGATACACCTTCAGCAACGCGGCGCGCAGATCGGTGGCGACCGGCGCGACCGCCACGGGCGCCTGCCCGAGCAGACCGCCGCCAGAGGCCGCCGCCCGTTTCAGCTGATGCTCGATGATGTCGCTCATGCGGTCAATTTCGGCGCCGATCGACTCGCTCGCCTCAGCGGCCCCCGGCAGCGCCGAGCGCATCACCGCCAGGGGCGTCTTCAGACTGTGGGCGAGATTGCCGAGGGTATCGCGGTAGCGCGCCAGACGTTTGCGCTCCCCGATCAGGAGCGCATTCAGATGGCGGGCCACTCCGCTCAGTTCGCGCGGGTAGCCACCGCCGAGCACCTCGCTGTGCCCCTCCTCGACCTCGTGGATCTCGCGCTCGAGCCGGCGCACCGGCGCCAGCACCGCGCGCAGGAGCACCGCGAGGGTCGCCAGCAGCAGGCACATCAGGATACTGAACCACAGCACCATGCGGCGGCGGAACTCCCAGAGCTGCTCCTCATAGGGCGTCAGGCTCACCGCCACGCTGAAGGTAATCGGCCCGCTCGCACCCGGGTCATCCGCGAACGACACCCCGCGGCTCTCGACGGCGAGGCGCCGGTGTCCGGCCATCGAGTAGGAGAACGTGCGGGCCCCCTGCGGCAGCAGAGCGCCGAAATTCACATTGGCCTCGGCGGTCGAGGGGGACGTCCACTGGTGGTGCGCCGAGCGGATGGCCGCATACAGCCCCGAGCGTGGCGTCGCGAAGCGCGAATCGAGTGCCGACAGCGGCGCTACGTAGCCCTTTTTCGGTTCGCGCTCGGCTGCGGCGATGAGCGCGATGATCTGCGAATCGAGCAGCTCGTGCAGTGAGTGATCCGAGAGGGTCCGAAAGCCATGATCGAGCACCAGCGTCATGACGCCGAAGAAGAGCGCGAGCGGCAACGCCACCGACAACAACAGCCGCTGGCTGAGGGAGTGCACCTCGGTGTCCGCGCCGTCAGCCGGCCGATTGACGCGCGAGGGAGAAGCGGTAGCCGCGCCCGCGCAGCGTCTCGATGGGCTTCAGCTGCTCGTTCGGATCGAGCTTGCGGCGCAGTCGCCCGACCAGCACTTCGATGACGTTGCTGTCGCGCTCGAAGTCCTGATCGTACAGCCGCTCGGTGAGCTCGGCCTTGGAGATCACCTCCCCGGCGCGCAGCATCAGGTGCTCGAGGATGCGGTACTCGAACGTGGTCAGCTCCACCGCCACCCCGTCGACCGCCACGGTCTGCGCGCGCGTATCGAGCGTGACCGGACCGCATTTGAGTTCCGGGCTCGCCCAGCCGCCGGCGCGGCGCAGCAGCGCCTGCAGGCGCGCCAACACCTCCTCGAAATGAAACGGCTTAGCGACGTAATCGTCCGCACCGGCCTGCAGTCCCTCGACTTTGTCCTGCCAGTTGTCGCGCGCGGTGAGAATCAGGATCGGGTAGGTCTTGTGCGCCGCACGCAGCCTGCGGATCACCTCGAGTCCGGAGAGCTTCGGCAACCCCAGGTCGATCAGCGCCACATCGAGCGGATACTCCAGGCCCGCGAACAGCCCCTCCTCGCCGTCCTGCGCCACATCGACCGAGAAGCCCGCCGCGGCGAGCTCGCTCTTCAAGCTCTGGCGCAATGCCGCCTCGTCTTCGACCACCAACGCCCGCATCGGCCCCTCCCGCGTGAAACCTTAAAGAATCCGGCCGCTCGCCGCATCGACGCGCACGGTGAAGACGCGCCCGGACTGGTCCAACAGGCGCAGCACGTACACCGTCGCACCGCCGTCCTTGCGCGTCTCGGCCCGCACCACGCGCGCCCGGAAGCGCTGCTCGACCATGCGCACGGCCTGGTTCATGGTGATCGGGCTGTGCGTCAGGGGCGCCGCCGGCGCGGCGTACGTCTCGCTCGCCTGCAGGGGAGTCCACCCGCCGCACAGAGTGCCGAAGGCGAGCGCGAGCACCAGTCCTGCGCGTATTCTGCTCATGGGAAGTCGCACGTTTGTCATGTCCCGCCGGCGCCGCGGCGGCCCCAAGGCCTGACCCGCGGCCACGCCCGCGTGCGCAACCCTAGCCTACCACCCGTGAATCCTGGCTGAATACGTCCCGGCCGGTGCGCTCGGGGCTCAGCACTCGCCCTTCGCCTCGCACCAGAGCGCCTCCCACTGCGCGCCGCTCAGCTGCGCAAGCGGCGAGCCGCGCTGCGCGGCCGACTCCTCCATGCGCCGGAAGCGCCGCTCGAACTTCGCGTTCGCCCCGCGCAGCGCCTCCTCCGGATCGATCCCGAGGTGGCGGCCCCAGTTGGCGAGCGCAAAGAGCAGATCGCCGAACTCCTCGCGCACATGCGTATCGGCCGCCCCGCCGGCGGCAGCGAGTGCCGCATCGAGCTCACCGAGCTCCTCGAGCACCTTGTCGCGCACCGCCTGCGGCTCGGCCCAGTCGAACCCGACGCGCCCGGCCCGCCGGCCGAGTTTGCCGGCGCGCATCAGGGCCGGCAGCGCCAGCGGCACATCCGCGAGCGCACTGGCATCGTCGGTGGCCTCGGCGGCCCGCTCGAGCGCCTTCAGATCCTCCCAGCGGCGCGACTGCTCACCGGCGCTGCCCGGTGTGGCCTCGGTGGCGAACAGGTGCGGGTGGCGGCGGACGAGCTTCGCATGAACCCCGGCGGCGACCGCCGCGAAATCGAACCAGCCGCGCTCCTCGGCGAGCCGGGCGTGAAAGACGACCTGAAAAAGCAGATCTCCGAGTTCCCCGCGCAGCGCGTGCGGATCGCCCCGCTCGATCGCCGCGCGCACCTCGTAGGCCTCCTCGATGGTGTACGGGGCGATGCTCTGAAAATCCTGCACCCGATCCCAGGGACAGCCGTGCTGCGGATCGCGCAACCGGACCATCAACTCCAGCAGCGCCGCGAGCGCCGCGGCCGGGTCATCCGGCCGCATCGGTGCAGCACACCCGGTGCAGCGTCAGGAGCATCCCGGCGGTGGCACCCCAGATGTTGTGTTCGCCGAACGGGATGTCGATCATGTCGATCTCCACGCTCGGATCACGCAAGCGCACGCGCCGCGGCCGGTGATTGCGCGGATCGAAGACATAGGCGAGCGGGACTTCGAAGACCACATCGACCTCCTGGCGGTCCGGACGCAGCTGAAAACCGGGCGCGACGCGAGCCACGACCGGCGTGACCCGAAAGCCGCTGATCACGATGTGGTCGGGCAGGTAGCCGATCACCGTGACGAAGCGCCCCTCGAGGCCGATTTCCTCGTACGCCTCGCGCAGTGCCGCGCCGGCCGGATCGGCATCGCTCGCCTCGATCTGCCCGCCTGGGAAGCTCACCTGGCCGGCGTGGTTGCGCAGGTCGCGCCCGCGGCGCGTCAGCAGCACGGTCGGGCCCTCGGGGCGGTCCACGAGCGCCACCAGCACCGCCGCCGGAGCCGGATCGGGCGGAAAGCTCGCGCGCAGCTCACGGCTGCGCGCGAGGCTCTGCCCCGGCACCAACCACGCCTGCGGCAGGTGGTTCGGGGCGCTGCCGGCGAGGCGCGCCTCGATGCACGCGAGCGTCGCGGCCCCGGCGCCCGGACTGCCCGTGCGGTCAGCCACCGCCGCCGGCACCGCCTTTGATCCCTCCGCGGGTCAGCTCCTGCGGGTCGAGCAGCCGAGTCAGCTCCTCGCGCGGCAAATCGGTCATCTTCTCGGCCATTTCGCGAATCGGGCGGCCCTCGGCATAGGCCTTCTTGGCAATCGCCGCGCCCTTCTCGTAGCCGATCACCGGGTTCAGCGCGGTCACCAGGATGGGATTGCGCTCGAGCGCCTCGGCGAGACGCTCGGGGTTGACCTTGAAGCCGGCGATGGCACGCGCACCGAGCAGCCGCGCGATGTTGGCGAGCAGCCGGATGCTCTCGAGCAGGTTGTAGGCGATCACCGGCAGCATGACGTTCAGCTGGAAGTTGCCCGACTGCCCGGCGATCGTGATGGTCGCATCGTGGCCGATCACCTGGGCGCACACCATCGCGGTCGCCTCCGGGATCACCGGGTTCACCTTGCCGGGCATGATGCTGCTGCCGGGCTGCAGCGCCGGCAGCGCGATCTCGCCGAGGCCGGCGAGCGGACCGCTGTTCATCCAGCGCAGGTCGTTCGCGACCTTCATCAGACTGACGGCGATCACCTTCAGCTGCCCGGACAGCTCGACCGCCGTATCCTGACTCGAGAGCGCCTCGAAGTAATTGTGCGCCGGCTCGAACGGGCAGCCGGTGAGTTCCCCGAGCGCCGCGCAGAAGCGCGCGCCGAAGCGAGGATCGGCGTTGATGCCCGTGCCGACCGCCGTGCCCCCCTGCGCCAGGCGATGCAGGCGCGGGGCACTCGCCGCGAGGCGCTCGAGTCCGGCCTCGATCTGCGCGCGCCAGCCGGAGAGCTCCTGGCCGAAGGTCACCGGCATCGCATCCATCAGGTGGGTCCGCCCGGTCTTGACCACCGTGCCGACCTGCGCTTCCTTCGCCCGCAGCGTCTGGACGAGCTCATCGAGCGCCGGGGCGAGTTCCCGGCGCACGGCGAGCGCGGCGCTCACGTGCAGCGTGGTCGGGATCACGTCGTTGCTGCTCTGGCCCATGTTGACGTGATCGTTCGGGTGCACCGCCTTGCCGAGGCGGCGCGCGGCGAGCGCGGCGATCACCTCGTTGGCGTTCATATTGGTGCTGGTGCCCGACCCGGTCTGAAACACGTCGATCGGAAAGTGCGCATCGTGCCGGCCCTCGGCCACCTCGGCCGCGGCGGACTCGATCGCCGCGGCGATGTCCTGCTCGAGCAGACCGAGGCGCGCATTGGCGCGCGCGGCCGCCTGCTTCACCAGGCCGAGCGCACCGATGAACGCGCGCGGCATGGGGCGGCCGCTGACCGGGAAGTTCTCCACGGCCCGCTGCGTCTGCGCGCCCCAGAGCGCCTCGGCCGGCACCTGCAGCTCGCCCATGCTGTCACGCTCGATGCGAAACGAATTCGTCATGCCAATGGCTCCGTGCCCCGCCGAAGAGTTTCACCGCGCCGCGGGGGGCCGCCTGCGGTCGCGGGAGGTAATGCGATATCATAATCCATCCCAGCCCTGCGACTTGTGTCCCGCACCTCATGAGTGAAACGCCTCGCGACCTGCCTGCCGTCCTCGCCCTCTCGCCCGTCGATGGCCGCTACCGTGCCGCCACCGCACCGCTGCGTGCGCTGCTGTCGGAGGCCGGACTGATCGGCGCACGCGTCCGGGTGGAGGGTGCGTGGCTCGCACACCTGGCGGCCGCCGTGCCCGAGCTGCCCGGGGCGGCGCTCGCCCCGGCGGTGCGCGAGCGCGCCCGCTTGCTCGCCGAGGACCCCGGCGCCGGCTGCGCCGAGACGGTCAAGGCGATCGAGGCGCGCATCAATCACGACGTCAAAGCCGTCGAGTACTACGTGCGCGATCAGCTCGCCGCCGCCGGCGCCACGCCGGGGAATCTCGAGCTGGTGCACTTCGGCTGCACCTCGGAGGACATCAACAACCTCAGCTACGCGCTGCTGCTGCGCGCCGCGCGCGATGAGCTGCGCGTGCCGCTCGGGGCGCTGATCACGGAGCTGACCGCCCTCGCCCACCGCGCCGCCGGTCATGCCATGCTCGCGCGCACGCACGGACAGCCGGCGAGTCCCACCACCCTCGGCAAGGAGGTGGCGAATTTCGTCGCGCGCCTGCGCCGCGCCGAGCGGCGGTGGGCCGCGGTCGAGATCCTCGGCAAGTGGAACGGCGCGGTCGGTAATTTCAACGCCCACCGAGCCGCAGCCCCCGGGGTCGACTGGCGCGCCGTGAGCGCGGCGTTCATCGACTCGCTCGGCCTCACGAGCAATGCCTATACCACCCAGATCGAGCCCCACGACTGGATCGCCGAGTACTGCGATGCGCTCGCCGGACTGAACGTCGTGCTGCTCGATCTCAGCCGGGACTTCTGGGGCTACATCTCCCTCGGCTATCTGAAGCAGCGGGCCGTGAGCGGGGAAGTCGGCTCCTCCACCATGCCGCACAAGGTCAACCCGATCGACTTCGAGAACGCCGAGGGCAACCTCGGCATCGCCAACGCGCTGCTGCGCCATTTCGCGGAAAAACTGCCGGTGTCGCGCTGGCAGCGCGATCTGACCGACTCCACGGTGCTGCGCAATCTCGGCGTCGCGCTCGGTCACGCCCTGATCGCCTGGCGCGCCCTGGCGCGCGGCTTGGGTAAAGTCGAGGCCGACGCGGCGCGCATGCGCGCCGATCTCGACGGTGCCTGGGAAGTGCTCGGGGAGGCCATTCAGACCGTCCTGCGCGCCGCGGGCGTGCCCGACGGCTATGAGCTGCTCAAGGCCTTCACCCGCGGCCGCTCGATCACGGCCGCCTCGCTCGCGGAATTCATCGACACGTTGCCGCTCGGCGCTGAACACAAACGTCGGCTGCGCGAGCTGCACCCGGCCGACTACATCGGCTGGGCGGCGGAACTCGCCGCCGAAATATGACAAATCGATCCGCCAGGACGACCGGCGGTTTTGTGACCGGCTCGGCACGGCCGCGGCGACGGCCTCACTAAGATGGGCGCCACTGTCTGCAGTTGCAGACGCCTCTGACGGGATCGGGTCCGTGTTGCCGGGTGTCGAGATCGCACCATATGACGTGCTCGAGGAGTTGGCGCATGCGCGCTACGTTCCCGAGCCCGACGGCTTCGGCGCGAGCGTCGCGCTCGAACCGCTCGCCGTGCTGACCTCGGTGAGCGAGGCGCGCGCGGCGGTGACCCAGGTGTCCGCCCGGGCGCAGCGGCTGCTGTCGATCTACACCCCGAACCTCGAGCCTGAGCTCTACGACCAGAGCGAGTTCCTCGAAGTGGTCAAACGCCTGGTGCTCGCCCGCCCCTTCGCCAAGGTGCGCGTGCTCATCGGGGAGCCCGGTCGCTCCAGTGCCGACGGTCACCGTTTCCTCGCCATGGCGCGGCGGCTCTCGAGCTGCATCGACGTGCGCAACCTCCCGGCGCGCAACGGCGCCCCGCACTGCGCCTACCTGATCGCCGATGAACGGGCGATCATGTACCGGCTGCGGGCGGACTGTTGGGACGGGATCGCCGACCTGGACAATGCGCCGGTGGCGCGGCTGTACCTGCACGAGTTCGAGCAGCTCTGGGACACCTGCACGCCTCCGGAGAGCCTGCGCATCGCCCGCCCCGCCTGAGCGGCGCGTCCCCGGCGGATATACTTCCGCCATGTCCACCCCTGAAATCACCGTCGCGGCCGTGGCCGAGGCCGAGGGTCGCTTCCTGCTCGTCGAGGAACTCATCGGCGGGCGGCGCGTGCTCAATCAGCCCGCCGGCCACCTGGAACCCGGCGAGACGCTGCTCGAGGCCGTGGTCCGCGAGACGCGCGAGGAGAGCGCCTGGCACTTCACACCGCAGCGGCTGCTCGGGGTGTATCTGTGGCGCCATCCGCGCACCCAGCGGCAGTTCAAGCGCTTCACCTTCAGCGGCACACTCAGCGATCATCGCCCCCTGCAACGGCTCGATACCGGCATCCTCGGCACCTGCTGGCTGAGCGAAGCCGAGCTGCGCGCGCGTCCGGGGGATCTGCGCAGTCCCCTCGTGCTGCGCGGCATCGAGGATTACCGCGCGGGCATCGGCGGCGCACTCGAGCCGATCGGCGGCCTGGATCTGGCGGCGGCGCTCGCGGTGCCGGCGGAGATCCTGTGAGTCGCGTCATCGTCGGGCTCTCCGGAGGGGTCGACTCGGCGGTGGCCGCGCTGTGCCTGAAGGACGCGGGCTGGGAGGTGCAGGGTCTGTTCATGAGCAACTGGGAGGCGGACGAGGACGGCTACTGCACGGCCGCCGAGGACTTCCAGGATGCCCGCGCGGTCGCCGCCGAGCTCGGCATTGCGCTGCACCGGGTGAGCTTCGCCGCCGAGTACCGCACGCGCGTCTTCGAGCACTTCCTCACCGAGTACCGTGCCGCCCGCACCCCGAACCCGGACGTGCTGTGCAACCGCGAGATCAAGTTCGGCGTCGCACTGCGCTATGCCGAGCGGCTCGGGGCGCAGTACTTCGCGACCGGCCACTACGCCCGCATCGCCGCGGGCCCGGACGGCCCGCAGCTGCTCAAGGCGCTCGATGCGGCCAAGGATCAGAGCTACTTCCTGCATGCCGTCGCGCCGCACGAGCTCGCGCGGACGCTGATGCCGATCGGCGCGCTGGAGAAATCCGCCGTCCGCGCGCGCGCGCGCGCCGCCGGCCTGCCGGTGTTCGACAAGCCCGACAGCACCGGCATCTGCTTCATCGGCGAGCGGCCGTTTCGGGAATTCCTGGGACAATTCGTAGCCGAGCGCCCCGGCCCGATCGAATCGAGCGACGGGGAGCGGCTCGGGGAGCACCGGGGCCTCGCCTTCTACACGCTCGGCCAGCGCGCCGGACTGAACATCGGCGGGCGAGCGAACGCCGCGGCGCTGCCCTGGTACGTCGCGGCCAAGGACCTTCAGCGCAATGCGCTCATCGTGGTGCAGGGCGGGGAGCATCCACGGCTCTTCAGCCGGGCACTGCGCACCGGGGCACTGCACTGGCTCTGCCCGCCTCGCCACCGCGCGCAGCGCCTGGCCGTGAAGGTGCGCTACCGCCAGCACGAGGTGCCGGCGCGGCTCGAGCCGCTCGAGGACGGCACGGCGCGGATCCTCTTCGACCAGCCGCAGCGGGCGGTCACGCCCGGCCAGTACGCCGTGCTCTACGAGGGCGAACGTTGCCTCGGCGGGGCGGTGATCGAGACGCTCGAGGCCGCCGCGAGCTGAACGGCCCGCGCGTCCCGCGCGCGCCTCGTGCCGACTCGATATAATCCGCGCCGCATTTCCCCCGGGAGAGTTCCACACATGACGAACAGCTTCAAGGCGCGCACCACCCTTCAGGCCGGCGACCGTTCCTATCAGATTTTCAGCCTCGCGGCCCTGCCCCGCGAGAAGGTCGAGCGGCTGCCGTATTCACTGAAGATCCTGCTCGAGAACCTGCTGCGCTACGAAGATGGCGTCAATGTCACCCGCGCCGACATCGAGGCGCTGCTCGAGTGGGACCCGGCCGCCGCGCCCGCGCACGAGATCGCCTTCACGCCCTCGCGCGTGATCCTGCAGGACTTCACCGGCGTGCCCTGCGTGGTGGACCTCGCCGCGATGCGCGAGGCGATCGTGCGCCTCGGCGGGGCGGCCGAGCAGGTCAATCCGCTCGCTCCGGTCGAGCTGGTGATCGATCACTCCGTGCAGGTCGATGAGTACGGCACCCCGGGTGCCTTCGACGCCAACACCCGCATCGAGTTCGCTCGCAACGGCGAGCGCTACGCCTTCCTGCGCTGGGGCCAGTCGGCGTTCCGCAATTTCGCGGTCGTGCCGCCGAGCACCGGCATCGTGCACCAGGTGAACCTGGAGTACCTCGGCCGTGTGGTGTTCGACGCCGAACGCGATGGCGTGACGAGCGCCTATCCGGACACGGTGGTCGGGACGGACTCGCACACCACCATGATCAACGGTCTCGGCGTCCTCGGCTGGGGCGTGGGGGGCATCGAGGCCGAGGCGGCTATGCTCGGCCAGCCGGTCACCATGCTGATCCCGCAGGTCATCGGCGTGCGCCTGACCGGGCGGCTGGCGCCCGGCGCGACCGCGACCGACCTCGTGCTCACCCTCACCGAGATGCTGCGCAAGCGCGGCGTCGTCGACAAGTTCGTCGAGTACTTCGGCGACGGACTCGCCAACCTGCCGCTCGCCGACCGCGCCACCATCGCCAACATGGCGCCGGAGTACGGCAGCACCTGCGGCATCTTCCCGATCGACGAGGAGACGGTGCGCTACCTCGAGCTCTCCGGCCGCCCGCGCGAGCGCATCGAGCTGGTCAAGGCCTATGCCCAGCACCAGGGCTTCTGGCGCCGCACCGGCGCCGCAGAGGCGAAGTACACCGACGTGCTCGAGCTCGATCTGGGCTCGGTCGAGCCGAGCCTCGCCGGTCCGCGCCGCCCGCAGGATCGCGTGCCGCTGAAGTCCGCGCAGAGCATCTACCGCACCCAGGCGCACAAGAGCGCCGAGGAGCGCACCGCGCGCACCCCGCAGGCCCAAGGCAGCGCCGCGGTGCGCCTCGACGGCAAGCAGTTTGAGTTGAAGGACGGCGCGGTGCTCATCGCGGCGATCACCAGCTGCACCAACACCTCGAACCCCTCGGTGATGCTCGGTGCGGGCCTGCTGGCGCGCAAGGCGCGCCAGCGCGGGCTCAGTGCCCAGCCGTGGGTGAAGACCAGCCTCGCGCCGGGCTCGCGGGTCGTCACCGATTACTTCCGCAAGGCCGGCGTGCTCGCCGACCTGGCGGCGGTCGGCTTCGAGCTGGTCGGCTACGGCTGCACCACCTGCATCGGCAATTCCGGGCCGCTGAAGCCGGAGATCTCCGCGGCCGTGAAGGCCGGGGACATCACCGCCTGCTCGGTGCTCTCGGGCAACCGCAACTTCGAGGGCCGCGTGCACCCCGAGGTGCGCATGAACTTCCTCGCCTCCCCGCCGCTCGTGGTCGCCTATGCGCTCGCCGGCACCCTCGACATCGATCTGAGCAAGGACGCGCTCGGCACCGACAGCGCCGGCAAGCCGGTGTACCTGGCGGACCTCTGGCCGAGCGATCAGGAAGTGCAACAGACACTCGCCCAGTCGATCAACTCGAAGATGTTCCAGGACAGCTACGCGAGTGTGTTCGAGGGCGATGAGCACTGGCGTGCCATCCGGGTGCCCGCCGGCAAGATCTACAGCTGGGACGAGCAGTCGACCTACGTGAAGAACCCGCCGTACTTCGAGGGCATGACCGACACGCCGCCGCCGCTCGCGGACATCCAGGGCGCGCGCGCACTGGCGGTGCTCGGGGACTCGGTGACGACCGATCACATCTCCCCGGCCGGCAACATCGCCAAGGGTAGCCCGGCGGCCCGCTACCTCGAGGAGCACGGCGTGCAGCCGAAGGACTTCAACTCCTACGGTGCGCGGCGCGGCAACCACGAGGTGATGATGCGAGGCACCTTCGCCAACATCCGCCTGCGCAACCACCTGGTGCCGGGCGTCGAGGGCGGCGTCACGGTGCACCTGCCGAGCGGCGAGCAGGCCTCGATCTTCGATGCGGCGATGCGCTACAAGTCCGAGCACACCCCGCTGGTGGTGCTCGCCGGCAAAGAGTACGGCACGGGCTCCTCGCGCGACTGGGCGGCCAAGGGCACGGTGCTGCTCGGGGTGCGCGCGGTGATCGCGGAGAGCTTCGAGCGCATCCACCGCTCGAACCTGATCGGTATGGGGGTCGCGCCGCTGCAGTTCCTGCCGGGCGAGAACCTCAAGTCACTCGGCCTCACCGGCCAGGAAGTGTTCGCGATCACCGGCCTTGCCGCCGGCGATCGCGAGGTGAGCGTGCAGGCGCGTGATCCGAAGGGCGGCAAGACGATCACGTTCAAGGCGCGCGTGCGCATCGATACGCCGAAGGAGCGCGAGTACTACCGCCACGGCGGCATCCTGCAGTACGTGCTGCGCCAGCTCGCCGCCCAGGGCTGAATGCCCCCCGAAGCCGCCGCGTCGCCGTGTCCGACGGCGCGGCGGGCTCGGGGGTTGCCTCCACGCATGCGGCTCGCCATCTTCGATCTCGACGGGACCATCACCCGCCACGACACCCTCGCCCCGTACGTGGGTGGCTTTCTGCTGCGCCATCCCTGGCGCGTCCCCCGCGCCCTCGGCGTCGTTCCCGCGCTGCTCGCCTTTGCCTTGGGGCTCTGTGACCGCGGCCCACTGAAGGCCGCACTGATGCGCAGCGCACTCGGCGGGGTGCGCCGCGCGCAGCTCGATGCCTGGAGCGAACAGTTCGTCCGCCGTCTGCTCGCACGTGGCACGTTCGCTGCGGCACGCGCACGGATCACCGAGCACGCGCGGGCGGGCGAGCACCTCGTGCTGATGAGCGCGAGCCCCGACCTGTACGTACCAGTGATCGCCCGCGCGCTGGGGTTCCAGGAGGTGATTTGCACCGGGGTGCGCTGGCACGGGGAGCGGCTCGATGGGCGTCTGAGCACGCCGAACCGCCAGGGCGAGGAGAAAGTGCACTGTCTGCAGGCCCTGCGCGCCCGAGTGCCGGGCCCGGCGAGCGCCTACGGCAACTCCTCGGCGGACCTTGCGCATCTGCGGCAGGTCGAACACGGCGTACTGGTCAACGGCAGCGCCCGGGCCCGACGCGCCGCCGCGCGCTCCGGCCTGACCTGCGAGCGCTGGGGCTGAGCGGCCCGCAGGCGCTCACATCGAGGTGCGCACCTGCCACAGCTCGGGGAAGAACTTCAGCTCGAGCGCCTTGGCGAGGTAGGACACCCCGCCGGTGCCGCCAGTCCCACTCTTGTGGCCGATGATGCGCTCGACGGTCTTCAGGTGATGGAAGCGCCACAGCTGGAAGTGGTAGTCGAGGTCGATCAGCTGCTCGGCAAATTGATACAGATCCCAGTCCTGCTCGGCGTTGTGGTACACGCCGAGCCAGGCGCCGGTCACCTGTTTACTGGCGCGGTACGGCTCGCGGAAATCACGGTTCAGGGAGCGCTCCGGGATGCCGTAGCCGCGGCGGCTGAGCAAGCGCAGCGCCTCGTCGTACAGCGAGGGGGCGCTGAGCGCTCGCTCCAGGCGCGCGTACACGGCCGGATCGCGCCGGTGGACCTCGATCATCTCGGCGTTCTTGTTGCCGAGCGTGAATTCAAGCAGCCGGTACTGATAGGACTGAAACCCCGAGGAGCGCCCGAGCGCATTGCGAAAGGCCGAGTACTCCGCCGGGGTGAGCGTCGAGAGCACCTCCCACCCCGAGAGCAGCTGCGACTGCACGCGCGAGATGCGCTGCAGACGCTTGAATGAGGACCCGAGGTCATCGCGCCGCACGCACTCGAGCACGTCGGCGAGCTCGTGCAGCATCAGGCGCATCCACAGCTCGCTCGCCTGGTGCACGATGATGAAGAGCATCTCGTCGTGCTCGAGCGACTGCGGCTTCTGCGCATCGAGCACCTTCTCGAGCTGCAGGTACTGCCCGTAGGAGAGTGATGCGCCGAGATCCCAGTGAATCGCCTCACCGGACAGATCGACCCGCGCGCTCTTGTCGGGTCGCTTCGCACTCACGGGAGCGCCTCGCCGAACACCCATGCCGGCACGCTGCGCCAGCCCTCGGAGAGCGCCCGGTCGAGCCGCCGGTAGTCCGGACAACAGGCCGCCACGCACTGCCAGAAGCGCCGCGAGTGATTCATGTGGCGAGTATGCGCCAGCTCATGAATCAGCAGATAGCGCACCACCGGCGGGGGCAGGAACAGGAGGCAGGCATTCAGACTGATCGTGCCGGACACCGAGCAGCTGCCCCAGCGCGAGCGCTGGCGGCGGATGGCGACACGCGTGTAACTGAAGCCAAACTCGCGCGCACACGCCGCGAGCGCCGGCTCGAGGACTTCCCCGGCGCGCTCGAGCAGCCAGCGCCGCAGGGCCTGGCGCAGCGGCTCGGCATCGACGCTCTGCCCGCTCACCGTGATCTGTCCACCGGCGCGGCTCACCCGCAGCCGCCCACTCCCGCCGGCCAGCCGCACCGGCCACTGCTCGGCACAGGCCGCCAGCTCAATGTGCTCCGGGGGGAACGGCTCGGCGAGCACCGCCGTGCGGCGCGCTTCGGCGCGTTTGCGCTCGATCCACTGCCGGTGCCGCTCCAGAAAGGTCGAGATCAACCCCGGCGGTGTCTTCACCGGCACGACCACTTCGACCCGGCCGGAATGAAACACCCGCACCACCATGCGCCGCGCACGCCTGCTCTCGCGCACGCTCCATCCTGCGTCCTGCTCGGACCACAGCGGCAATTGCGCCGCCACTTCACCCATCACGCCAAAACCCGCCGGGCGCATCGCGCCATCTGCTGACCTCGCACAGTTTACCAGCGCGCGCACGCGCTGCCTCGGGCAAGACGCACCGCCGCCGATCAGCTACGATGCCGGTGCACCGCGAACGACACCCCCATGAACCCTCCGATTCTCGAAGTCCGTGATCTGGTCAAGCAGTACCCCGGGGTCACTGCGGTCGATGGCATTTCCTTCAGCGTCCCGCAGGGCGTGTGCTTCGGGCTGCTCGGACCGAACGGGGCCGGCAAGACCACCACCATCGAGATCATGGAAGGGATCCTCACCGCCAGTGCCGGGGAGGTGCGCTACTGCGGCGAGCCGCTCGGCAGCCGCTTTCGCGAGGAGGCCGGCATCCTCTTCCAGGCCACCGCGCTGCAGAACTTCCTCACCGTGCGCCAGAGCCTCGCGATGTTCCGCGGCCTGTACGCGCACGGCCGCGACATCGAGGAGCTGCTCAAGCTCTGCTCGCTCGAGGCGCTCGCCGAGCGCGACAATCGCAAACTCTCCGGCGGGCAGCTGCAGCGGCTGCTGCTCGCGATCGCGCTGGTGAACGATCCGCAGGTGCTGTTCCTCGACGAGCCGACCACCGGCCTTGATCCACAGGCGCGGCGCAACTTCTGGTCGCTGGTGCGCGCCATCAAGGCGCAGCGCAAGACCATCATCCTCACCACCCATTACATGGCCGAGGCGGAGATCCTCTGTGATGTGATCGCCATCGTCGATCGCGGCCGCATCATCGCGCAGGGGACCCCCGCGGCGCTGCTGCGTGAGCATTTCGCGGCGGTGCTGCTCGAGCTGCCGCGCGCGGACTTCCCCTCGGCCGCTCGCGCTCTGCCGCTGCAGATGATCGAGAGCGAGGAGCGGATCGAGATCACCACCGATGACCTCGATGCCACGCTGCGCACGCTGCTCGGCGCCGACGTGCCGCTGCGCAATCTGCGCATCCGGGCGCCGAATCTCGAAGATCTCTTCCTCGAACTGACCGGCCGGGAGCTACGGGCATGATCCGACGTCTGCTGTCCGTCTGGCATGCGCGCAACCTCGAGTTCGTGCGCGACCGCGGCACGCTGGTGTTCACGCTGCTGCTGCCCGTCTCGATCATCATCGGCATGGGCTTCATCTTCGGCGGCTCCCCGCGGCCGCTGTTCAAAGTCGGGGTCATCGGCGGGCTTGCCGCCGCGCACGGCGATGCGTTCCTGCGCACGCACTACGTGCAGTTCATCGCCATCGACAGCGCGCCGGCCGGGTTGCAAGAGATCGACCACCAGCGCATCGACCTGCTGCTCGCGCCGGGCCGGCCGCCGCGCTACTGGGTGAACACCGACTCGCCCAAGGGATACCTCACCGAGAAGCTGCTCCTCGCCGCCGATCCCGGCGCGCAGAGAGAACCGGTGAGCGGCCGCACGGTCCTCTACCTCGACTGGCTGTTCCCGGGCATCCTCGGCATGAACATGATGTTCAGCTGTCTGTTCGGCGTCGGCTACGTCGTGCTGCGCTACCGACAGAGCGGATTTCTCAAGCGACTCAATGCCACGCCACTGAACGCGCTGGAGTTCCTCAGCGCCCAGGTGCTCTCGCGGCTCACCATCATCGTGCTCATCACCACGGTGCTGTACCTGGCGGTCGGCGCGATGATCCACTTCCACAGCGCCGGGAGCCTCGCGCTGCTCTTGCTGCTGACGGTGCTCGGGGCGCTCTCGATGATCGCCCTCGGACTCACCATCGCGGCGTGCTTCGCCAGCGAGGAGCTGGTGAACGGCATCCTCAATCTGCTCACCTGGCCGATGATGCTGCTCTCGGGCGTGTGGTTCTCGCTCGCCGGCTCGCCCAAGTGGGTGCAATGGATCGCCGATGCGCTGCCGCTGACGCAGCTGCTGCACGCGGCCCGCGAAGTGATGCTCTACGGCGCCGGCATCGGCACCATCGCCCCGAGTCTGCTCTATCTGAGCGCGGTGACGGCGGTGTTTCTCGCCTTTGGCGCCTGGTCGTTCAGGTGGCGGATCTAGACCGATGAGGACAGTGTGATGACGGCCCAGCAGACCATGCGGTTCATGAGCGACAACACGGCGAGCGCCTGCCCGGAGATGCTCGAGGCACTGGCCGCGGCGAACCACGGCCTGGAAGTCGCCTACGGGGACGATCCGTGGACGCAGCGCCTAGACGCCGCCCTCGGGGCGTTCTTCGATACCCCGGTGCGCGCCTTCGCACTGGCCACCGGCACCGCCGCCAACGCCCTCGCCCTCGCCACGCTCACCCCGCCGTACGGGGCAATTTTCGCGCACCACGAAGCGCACATCGCGTGCGACGAATGCGGTGCACCGGGGTTCTACACCGGTGGCGCGCAGCTGATGCTGCTCGAGGGGGCGCACGCCAAACTGAGTGCCGAGACGCTCGCCGCGGCACTCGAGGCCCACCCGGTCTCGGTCCACACCGTGCAGCCGGCCGCCGTGTCGGTGAGCCAGGCCACCGAACTCGGCACCGCCTACCGGCCGCAGGAACTGGCCGAGCTGTGCAAGGTCGCGCACGCGCACGGTCTTAAAGTCCACATGGACGGGGCGCGCTTCGCCAATGCCCTGACCTTCCTCGACTGCCATCCGGCGCAGATCACCTGGCGAGCCGGGGTCGATGTGCTCTCCTTCGGTGCCACCAAGAACGGCGCCTTCGCCGCCGAGGCGGTGGTGTTCTTCGATCCCGAACGGGTGCGCGATTTCGAGCTGCGCCGTAAGCGGGCGGGTCATCTGTTCTCGAAATCGCGCTTCGTCTCGGCGCAGCTGCTGGCGTATCTGCACGAGGATCTGTGGCGGCGCAACGCGACGCGCGCCAACGGGTTTGCGCGCCGCATCGGTACAGCAGCCGGCACGGGGCTCATCGCGCCCGTCGAGGCAAACGAAGTCTTCGTACGGCTCGGCGCCGAGGGCAAACGCGCCCTGCGCGCCGCGGGGTTCGAATTCTACGATTGGGGCGCCGAACGCTCAGGTCTCGCCCGTCTCGTGACGGCCTGGAACCAGGAGGCCGCGCACGTGGATGCGCTGTGCGCGGCGCTGCAGGCGCTGCCCCATCCCTGAGCCGAGCGGCGGTGCATCGCGGTTCCGCGCAGTCTGCGGCCGAGGCCCCATGCTCGGCCGCACCACGGTCCGCCAGCATCCTCTTCGAATGGGGCGCCCGATGGCGAATGCGGCGCAGTCCTCCGCCACAACCGCATCGCTGGCACCGACGGCTTGAGCGGATGACGCTGATCGAAGCGTTAGGCCAGAACGGCGCTCTCAACGAGGGCGACCCGGAACGAGCGGTGCCTCATGGCCAACGCTCAGGATGGGATCGTGGATTTCTTGAATGACCGCGCCAACGCCCTTCCCCCGGCATACTGCACGCCTACTCTCTTGGTGATACGTCGCCCATGCTTGCCAGCCCACCCGCACTCATCGACATCGGCATCAACCTCGCACACGACGGCTACGACACGGACCGCGACGAGGTCATCGCACGCGCGCATCGCGCCGGCGTCACGCAGATGATCGTGACCGGATCCAGCGCACCGAGCACCCACCGCGCCATGGCCTTCGCGCGATCGCATCCGAGCCACCTGTTCGCCACCGCCGGCGTGCACCCGCACCACGCGGCGGATTGGACCGATGCGCTTGCGCAGGAGATGGCCGAGCTCGCCAGTGCCCCCGAAGTCATCGCCGTGGGCGAATGTGGTCTGGACTATTTCCGCGATCTCTCCCCGCGCGCCGCGCAGCAGCACGCCTTCCATCGCCAGCTGGAATTGGCCGCACGCCTCGGCAAGCCCGTCTTCCTGCATCAACGCGATGCGCATGCGGACTTTCTCGCCATCCTGCGCGAGCACTGGCCGACCCTGCGCGGCGGCGTGGCGCATTGTTTCACGGCCGGCGCGGTCGAACTGGACGGGTACCTGGACCTCGGACTGGCCATCGGCATCACCGGCTGGATCTGCGATGAGCGCCGCGGCGCGCACCTGTTGAAGCTGGTGGCGCAGATTCCGGCCGATCGGCTGATGATCGAGACCGACGGACCGTATCTCCTGCCGCGCGATCTCTCCCCGAAGCCCGCCTCGCGCCGCAACGAACCGAGCTACCTCCCGCACATCGCCCGCACCATCGCCGCGGCGCGCAACGAATCGCTCGAGTCGCTCGCGCAATCGAGCACGGCCGCGGCCCGGCATCTCTTCGGACTGCCGCCGGCGCCCGAGACACCGGGCAACTGAGGCGCCTTCCCGCCGCCCCTGAGCGAATCGCGCCCATGGCGCCACCGCACGCGGAGGCCCTGGACCTCACGCATCGGATAGGTCATCGCGGCCCGTAGAGGCCTCCCTGCCGGCGCCGCTGGCCGGATGAAGCCGTTGACAGTCCGGATCCGCTCGTGACATGTTCGAGGCCATGGCTGTCCCATCGACACCGCGAACGGCCCTGACACCTCAGTGGCGTGCCTGGATTGCCGAGAACCTCGCCCGCGGCTGCAGCACGGAGTCCTTGATCACCGACATGGTGCGTGAAGGATTCGATCTCCAGGAGGCCCGCCACGCCGTGGGGCAAGGCGTGCCCACCGCAGCGGCGCCGGAGGGCACGAGTTTTCGGCCCGAACCTTCACGCATGGCGCGAACCCACCGCATCGTCGCCGCCGACCGCACGGTCACCGTCTCGATGCGGCTCGAGCGACCCGTCGTTGTCGTGCTCGATGACGTGCTCGCCGCGCACGAGTGCGATGAACTCATCGCGCGCTGCGCATCGCGACTGCAGCGCTCGACGACGGTCGATCCGCAGCGAGGCACGCACGAAGTCATTGCCGATCGCAGCAGCGACGGGACCTATTTTCCACTCAATGCCGACCCCCTCATCGCCCGCCTCGATCAGCGCATCGCCGCCTTGATGAACTGGCCGCTCGAGAACGGCGAAGGCCTGCAGATCTTGCACTATCGGCAAGGGGGGCAGTACACGCCTCATTTCGACTACTTCCCACCGCAGGACCCGGGCAGCGCCCAAGCGATGGCGGTCGGCGGGCAGCGCGTGGCGAGCCTGGTGATGTATCTCAACGACGTCGAGGCCGGCGGCGGCACGGTGTTCCCGGAGCTCAATCTCACGGTGATGCCGCGCAAGGGCGCCGCGGTGTATTTCGAGTACTGCAACAGTCTCGGTCAACTCGACCCCCTCACCCTGCACGGCGGACTGCCGGTGCTCGGCGGGGAGAAGTGGATCGCCACCAAGTGGATGCGCCAGCGCCGCTACGCACCCGCGTAACCTGCCGCGCAGTGCGCCAACAGAGGTCCGGCGGCCGAGCCGCCGGACCTCCCCATCGGCTTACCGCCCCAGATCGGTGACGAACCGATCCGTGTACTCGAGACTCGTGCTACCGCTCACCGAATTGCAGGTCGGTGAGGCCGTGCTGCTCGCACTCGGACACGGGGTATCGCGATCGAGCGACCAGAAGTGCACGCCCGCCAGACCGTTGCTGACCGCGTAGCTCACCACGGTATCGACGTCTGCGAGCGTGAACGTTTCGGTGTTCACGTCGTTCACCCCGATCATCGGTGTCACCTCGACCCGGCTCGGCGCAACGCCGTAGGTATGCTCGAGGTTCTCGACCGCCTGGATGGCCGATTGCCCCATCTCGCAGGCGCCGTTCACCACCACACAGACCCCGGAGGATGGCGCACCGTAGTCCATGACCATCAGGTTGATCGTGTAGTTCTTCAAGCCCGAACCAAGCACGGCCTGCATGACCTCGTTACCGAGGGAATTGACGCCTCCGTAGCTGCCATCCGAGGCCGCAAGCGTCGCGAGCGTGAAGGAGAAACGCAGGTTCGGATAGAGCGACTGCGCGTACACCGACTCACTCACCAGGTCATCGATCTCAGTTTGCGTCTGTCCGCCCTCGATGTCGTAGTCGACGCCCACCATGTCCGCACTCATGTAGCGCGACAGGAACGTCTGCATACCGGCATTGGTGCTGCAGGTGAACGTTCCGGCCTGTCCGCCCGTCGAGACGACGTACTGAATGCCGGCATTGACCAGCGACGGGATGTTGGCCGCCGCGAACGCGCTGCCGGCGACACCCCCCCAGTTCTCGCTGCCGCACTCCCCGGTGGCAAACGCCAGCGTGATGGCCCCGAGATTCGGCACATCATCGGACACCAGGCTGCCGGGCCCGACCACCGGGATATCCGAACCGGTCACGGCAGTCTGCATGACGTCGGTATTCCAGTTGAGGTTGATGGTCACGTCCTTGTACGGACTGAACAGCAGACCGCTCGGCGCCGGAGAGGGCGTTGGAGTCGGTGTGGGCGTGGGCGTCGGGGTCGGGGTCGGCGTGGGGGTCGGCGAGGCGCTGCAGGCCCCGAGTGACGTCCACGGCTCACCACTGCCCGACGGACCGCTGTTGCTCGCCGGATCGTTGCCCTGCGTCCACCAGTTCGCCTGGTAATTGATGCCGGATTCGCTCACCTCCTCCCCTTGGGTGTACGCCGTCGACGGATCCCATGCGACCGCGCAACTCCCGGAGGGACTGGGTGTGGGCGTGGGTGCCGGAGTGGGCGTCGGCGTCGGGGTGGGTGTCGGCGTAGGGGTTGGGGTTGGGGTTGGGGTTGGGGTTGGGGTTGGGGTTGGGGTCGGAGTCGGAGTCGGGGTCGGGGTCGGACTTGGCGAACTGCATGAGCCGCCCGGCGACCAGAGCGCCGGCACGTTCGGCGGCTCCCATCCCGCCCCCGCCGCATTGGTGAAGGTCTGCGTCGCGGTGTACGTCGAGCTGCTGTAGGTCACCACCTCGCCGCTCGTGTACGTGGTGTTCGTGTCGGTCCAGGCCACACAGGATTGTGCGCGCGCCGCCTGCAACGGCAGCAAGGCCAGGACTCCCACGGTCAACGTGATCCCCATCGCGCTGCGCACGGCAAGCCGCGTGCGGATGGTCGCTTGGTTCACAGTCATCGCGATACCTCTTGAAGGGAATGCCGGACTCGCCGGCGGTTGCGTCAACACATCGGCCGAACCGGCGGCTCGGGCCCGCGCCCGCCCCGCCGCGCGCGAATCCGCCCCTGCCGGATCGAACGATCCGAGCACGGTCTCTGCGCGCGATCACCGTGACGTCATCCGGGCCGACCCACCGCCTTGCACCGCGCTCCTGCGACGCCCAGGCAGACTCCGGCCGACCCATCCCCCCGTCGATATCGTTATGTCATGTCAGTGTTGTCATTGACCTGAGCGACAAGATGCGCGGCAGGCTAGAACCAATGCCGGCGCATTGCAATAAGACCAATTTTTTTCACCCGCGTGCCACGCGCGGAACGTCCTGCCGCGCACGGCACGCGGGGCCGCGGATTGCGCTTTCTCCCTCGCTGGGGCGGCACCTTGCACCGATCGGCGCCGATTACCATAATGGCGAATCGACGCCGGGCGCGGCGGTGCGCACCGCCCGTGGGCACACATTTCGGGAGAGCGTACGTGGATCTGAAAGCGTTGCGTGAGCACATCGGCGCCGCCTGGCGCGGTTCCATCGTCGAGCGACTCGCCGCCTACGTGCGCATCCCGAACCAGTCGCCGCTGTTCGACCCGGAGTGGGAGAAGCACGGCCACATGGAGGCCGCGATACAGCTGATGGCCGAGTGGTGCCGGACGCAGGCCATTCCCGGCATGAAGATCGAGATCAAGCGCCTGCCGGGCCGCACCCCGGTGCTGCTCGTGGACGTGCCGGGCGAGTTACCCGGGTGCGTGCTGCTCTACGGCCACCTCGACAAACAGCCGGAGTTCACCGGCTGGCATCCCGGGCTCGGCCCCTGGGAGCCGGTCCTGCGCGACGGCAAGCTGTACGGGCGGGGCGCTGCGGATGACGGCTATGCGCTCTTCAGCTCACTCGCCGCCATTGCCGCCCTGAAGGCCCAGGGCGTCGCGCTCGCGCGCTGCGTCGTCCTGATCGAGGCCTCGGAGGAAAGCGGCAGTGTCGATCTGCCGGCGCACCTGGCGGTGCTCGGAGATGCTCTCGGGGAACCCTCGCTCGTGGTGTGCCTCGATGCCGAGTGCGGCAACTACGAGCAGCTCTGGTGCACCACCTCACTGCGCGGCAATCTGGTCGGGGAGTTGACCGTGCGGGTGCTCGAGGAAGGCGTGCATTCGGGCATGGCGAGCGGCATCGCGCCGAATCCCTTCCGCATCATCGAGCAGCTGCTGGCGCGGCTCGAGAACCCGCTCGACGGATCGCTCAAACTCGCCGAACTCTCCGTGAGCATCCCGGAGGACCGCGTGGCGCAACTGCGCACCGCCGCGGCCGTGCTCGGGGACTCCGTGGCCGGCAAGCTGCCCTGGGCCCCGGGTGTGCACGCCGTGAGCGACGATCCGGTCGAATTGCTGATCAACAGCAGCTGGAAGAGCACGCTCTCGGTGACCGGTGCCGACGGCCTGCCCCCGACGCTGTCGGCCGGCAACGTACTCCTGCCGGCCTTGACGCTGAAGCTCTCGCTGCGCCTGCCGCCGACCTGCGAGCCGCTGCGCGCCGCGCGTGCAGTCAAGGACGTGCTGGAGCACGAACCGCCGTACGGCGCACAGGTGCGCTTCACACCGGGCACGCCGACCTCCGGCTGGAACGCACCGTCGTTCGCACCCTGGCTCGAGAAATCGATCGATGCCGCCTCGCAGCAGATCTACGGCCGCGGTGCGGTTCACATCGGATGCGGCGGCACCATCCCGTTCATGGCCATGCTCGGGGAGCGCTTCCCGAGCACCCAGTTCTTCATCACCGGGGTGCTCGGTCCGCACGCCAATGCGCACGGACCGAATGAGTTCCTGCACGTGGATTATGCGGAGAAGCTCACCGCCTGCGTCTCGATCGTGCTCGCCGAGCACGCGCAGGCCCGGCGCCGCTGAGCGCGACCGCCGCCGCCTCAGCGCATGTGCGGGATGGTGCTCGGGCGCACCGCGGCGCGCAGTCGCTCCCAGGCTTCGCGGTAGTGTGCGGCCATCGCCTCGGCGACATCCGCCTCGAACGGCGGAAACGCCGCGCCGAGCTCATCGAGCATGACGGTCCACTTCGGCAGACCTTTCGGGAATCGGCCTTCGCGGGTGAACACCACCCGACCCTCGATCGGCACTTCCCCGACGATCGCCTTCACCGCGGCGATGCGGTCATACAGCCCGCTTTGCGGATTGACGAAGGTGAAGCGTTGCGGCCCGTCCATCACGGTCCATTCGGCCATCTGATCGCCGCCGAAGATGTTGCCTTGTACCTGGCGGACGTCGATGACGAGGATGCCGTGCACGCTGAGCAGCAAGAAGTCGACGTGGTAGCTGCCGCCCATCCCATCGGGGACGGCCATGTCGATCAAATGCTCCAAGCCCGCCGCGGCGACGGCCGACTGCAGTGCGCGGCGCGCCCGGCGGCGCCGATACCAGCGCACCACCCAGACCACCGCGATGATCAGCGCCGCGGTGAGCCCGAGCAGCACCCACGGCACCCAGGGCTGATGCAGTGTCGATCCCATCGGTTCCATGCTAGATCGACTCGTCCGCCAAGGCCGAGCGCAGCGAGGCCAGATCGGCGTCGATGTCCTCGAACACGCTCGGACGGGCGAACAGCTCGGCGAGGGCCGGCGGCAGTGGCACGTCCCGTCCGATCAACGGTGCGATGATTTCGCGAAATTTCGCCGGATGGGCCGTGCCCACCAGCACCCAGCGTCCGGCGCGCCGGCGCGCCTCGGGCAGCCGCGCATAGGCCTCGGCCGCCACGGCCGTGTGCGGACACCAGATCCGCCCGAGGCGGCGGTAGTCCGCGGCGATGCGCGCGCGGATCGCCTCGTCATCGACCGAGCAGGCGCTCACCGCGCCGCGCAGCGCCTGAAGCTGCGGGTACAGCGACCGCAGGCGCTCCATGTTGCTCGGATTGCCGACATCCATCGCCGAGGCCAGCGTCGCGACGCTCGGGCGCGGTTGCCAGTGTCCGTCGGTGAGAAAATCCGGCACCGTCCGGTTGGCGTTGTGCGCCAGGACCACCTCGCCGATCGGCAGACCGAGCCGCCGCGCCCAGATGCACGCCACCGCATTCCCGAGGTTGCCGCTCGGAATGACGTAGGAGACCGGCTCCCCGCCCGGCCCGGCGAGCGCGAGGCTGCTCGCCGCGTAATACACTGCCTGCGGCAGCAGGCGCCCGAGGTTGATGCTGTTGGCCGAAGACAGCGCGCGCGCGGCGCGCAACGGCTCGTCGAGAAACGCCTGCTTCACCAGGCGCTGGCAGTCATCGAATGTTCCGCGCACCGCGAAGGAGCGCACGTTGCCACCCCAGCACGTCAGCTGCTGCTGCTGCGTCGGGGACACCAGACCGCGCGGAAAGAGCACGACGACTTCGACGCCCGGCCGGCCATGAAACGCCGCGGCAACCGCCCCGCCGGTGTCCCCGGAGGTCGCCACGAGGATGGTCAGCGGCCGCTCCGCCCCGGCACGCAGACGCGTCAGGCACGCCGCCAAAAAGCGCGCACCGAAGTCCTTGAACGCTGCCGTCGGCCCATGAAACAGCTCGAGCACCCCGAGCTGATCGCCCTCGATCGGCACCACGGGGGCCGGAAAGTTGAACGCCTCGGTGCAGATCTGCCCCAGTTCGGCCCCGAGCGCATCGGCGGCCGCGAACGGTCCGATCAACCGCCCGGCGAGGTCCGCCAGCCCGTGCGCCGTGCGCAGCACCGCGGCATCGATCTCGGGCCACGTTTCAGGCACATACAGGCCACCATCCGGGGCCAGGCCCTGTTCGAGCGCTGCGCCGAATCCGGCGGTCAGTCGCAGATCGCGGGTACTGTGAAACCGCATACTCCCCATCGCCTCGTCCGATCCGTCAACCGCTCGCCACCACACGCGCACCCTCGCGGTGCAGATCGACGATCCATTCATCGACCTGCGCACCGGTGGCCACGAGCGGGGCTCGCATCGCCGCGAGCACGGCCTGTGCCTGCGTCTCGAGTGCCCAGGCAAACAGCGTCGGCCCGGCGCCGGAGATCGAGCATCCGAGCGCGCCGGCCGCCAGCGCCGCGGCGCGTACGGCCGCAAAGCCCGGGATCAGCGCCTGGCGCTGCGGCTCGATGACGACATCCTCGAACGACGCGCGGATCATGTCCAGATCATCTGTGTAGCAGCCGGAGATGAACCCGGCGAGGTTCGCCGTCTGCCAGACGAAATCCGCCAGCGGCACGTCGCGCTTGAGGATGGCGCGAGCCTGACGCGTGGCGAGAAACATATGCGGATGGATCAGTACCGCGCACACGCCCGGGGGCACCGGGATGCGCTTGACCCGCGGGTGATCGATGCCGACGGTGAGCACCAGACCGCCGAAGAGCGACGGCGAGATGTTGTCCACGTGCAGCGATCCACTGGCCACCGCCTCGCCCTGCATGGCGAACTTCAGCAGCTCGATCGGCTCGTACGGTTGCTCGAGCAGCGCGTTGGCCGCGACCACCGCGCCGACCGCCGAGGCGGCCGAGCCGCCGAGGCCGGAGCCGAGCGGGATACCCTTCTCGATGCGCATCTCGAACCCGAAACTCGGTGCCAGCGTCGCATGCAGTGCCTGCAGCGCACGGCCGGCGGTATTCTGCGCCGGGTCGGTCGGCAACTCCCCGGCGATCCCACTCACCGCGCTGATCGTGACCCCGGGCCGTTCGCTGCGGCTCACGGTGACGCGATCCCCGAGCGCATCGACGGCGAACCCAAGAATGTCGAAACCGATCGCGACGTTGCCGACCGATGCCGGCGCGAACGCCGTGGCCCACTGCGCCGCACTCACAGCTGCGCTCCGAGGTATGCCGAAAGACGCAGCAGGTCGGCGAACACCCCGCCGGCGGTCACCTCGGGACCGGCGCCCGGACCCTGCACGATGAGCGGATTGTCGCAGTAGCGGCGCGTGGCGAAGCGCACCACGTTGTCGGTGAGTGCGATGTTGGCGAAGGCATGATTGGCCTCGAACTCGACCAGCCCCACGCTCGCCTGACCGTCGGCACCGAGGCGTCCGACGTAGCGCAGCACGCGGCCTTTGTCCCTGGCGGCCTCGAACCGCTCGCGCATGGCCGCATCCGAGCGCGGCAGGCGCGCCATGAATTCCTCGATCGAGCCGCGCTCGAGCCCCGCCGGGACCAGCGACTCGACCCGCACGTCGGACAGCTCGAGCTCCAGGCCCATTTCCCGTCCGAGAATGATCAACTTGCGCGCCACGTCCATTCCGGACAGATCATCGCGCGGATCCGGCTCGGTGTAGCCGCGCTGGCGCGCATCGCGCACGATGTCCGAGAACGGCGTGCGGCCGTCGTAGACGTTGAAGAGGTAGGCGAGCGTGCCGGAGAAAATGCCCTCGATGCTCGCGATCTCATCGCCCGTCTCGCGCAGATCGCGCAGCGTGTGCACCACCGGCAGACCGGCGCCGACGGTGGCCTCGTACAGATAGTGCGCACCACCGGCGCGGCGGGCAGCCTGCAGGGCGCGATAGAAGGCCATATCCGCGCTGTTGGCCTTCTTGTTCGGTGTGATCACGTGCACGCCGGCGCGCAGCCACTCGGCGTAGCGAGCGGCCACATCGCCGCTCGCCGTGCAGTCGATGAGCACGGTGTGCGGCAGGTAATCGACGCGCACGTGCTCGAGGAACCGCTCGAGGTCCGCCGGCACGGTGCTGTGCTCGTACTGCTCGCGCCAGGTTCCAAGCGCAATGCCGGTGTCCCCGAGCACCATGCGCTTGGAGCCGAGAATGCCGCGCACGCGCAGGTCGATCTTGAACTGCTCGCGCAGCCGCGCGCTCTGCGAGGCAATCTGCTCGAGCAACACCTCACCGACGGTGCCCGGACCGATGATGCCCACCGACAGCGTGTGCGGGGACAGATACAACCCGGCGTGCGCTGCGCGCAGTGCGCGTGTGGCTGAGCGGCCTTCCACCACGACGGAAATGTTGCGCTCCGAGGCCCCCTGGGCGATGGCGCGCACGTTCACCCCGCTGGTGCCGAGCGCGCTGAATACCTTCGCGGCGACCCCGGGGGTTCCGGCCATGCCGTCCCCGACGATGGCGAGGATGGCCAGGTCCGGGTCGATTTCGACGCTCTGAATCTGACCCTCGAGCAGCTCCCGCTCGAACGCGCGGCGCACCACCGCGGCGGCCCGCTCGCCCTCGCTCTGGGGAATGGCGCAGCAGATCGAGTGCTCGGAGCTGCCCTGGGAGATCAGGATCACCGAGATGCCTTCCTCGCGCAGCGCACCGAACAATCGATGCGCCGTCCCGGGCACGCCGATCATGCCGGCGCCCTCGAGGTTCACCAGCGCCACCTGCTCGATGCTCGCAATGCCCTTGACCGGCAGGCTCGAGCGCGGCTCGGCGCAGATCAGCGTCCCGGGCTTCTCCGGGGCGAACGTATTGCGAATCCAGATCGGGATCGCATCGCCCACGGCCGGTGCCATGGTCTGCGGATGGATCACCTTGGCGCCGAAGTAGGCCAGCTCCATCGCCTCGCTGTAGGAGAGCGAGTCGATCACCGTCGCATCGGGCACGCGGCGCGGATCGGCCGAGAGCACCCCGTCGACGTCGGTCCAGATGTGGATTTCCGCCGCGCCGAGCAGCGCCCCGAAAATCGAGGAGGAGAAGTCGCTGCCGTTGCGCCCGAGCGTGGTCTGCACGCCGCGCCGGTCGGCGGCGATGAATCCGGTGATGACCAGCGTGCCTTTGAAGTCCGCATCGACGAGGTCCGCCAGCTGCGCGCGTGACTCCTCCCACTGCACCGCCGGACCGAGCGAGCCCCACTCGACCACGATCACCCGCCGTGCATCGATCCACTGCACGGGGCCGCGCCGCTGCGGACGGGACTCGAAGTAGCGGTGAAAGAGCTTGGTGGACCAGATCTCCCCATACCCGGCGATCAGGTCGCGCACGTTGGTGGCCGCCGAGCGGGTCAGCTTGACCGTATGCAGGATGCCCTCGAGGTCGCGACAGTCGCGGTCGAACCCGGCCAGGTACAACCGCATGGCCTCGGGCGGCAGCAGCGCCTCGGCAATGGCCGCGTGCCGGGCGCGAAGCGCCACGATCTGCGCGCGGTAGGTCTCGTCCTGCGCCTCGGCGAGAGCCACCAGACCGAGCAGCCCATCGGTGACACCTTTGCAGGCCGAAAGCACCACGCCCAGGCGCGGCGCCGGGGAGGCCTCGAGAATCGCCGCGACGCGCTCGAAACAGGCGGCGTCGGCGACGCTCGAGCCGCCGAATTTGTGCACGACCCAGGGTGCGGAATTCGACATGGGGTTGCTGATCACCTGA
Source organism: Pseudomonadota bacterium (assembly GCA_021851405.1). Lineage (GTDB taxonomy): Bacteria > Pseudomonadota > Gammaproteobacteria > Steroidobacterales > Steroidobacteraceae > 13-2-20CM-66-19. The sequence goes on along the minus strand of JAJZDW010000008.1, from coordinate 64,805 downwards.
GGGGGAAGCGGTGCGACTGTACTGGGGCGCCCGTGCGCGCGCAATGGATACTCCGGCAGATCGCCCCCGTGAGGCCGGCCCGCCGGTAGAATGCCGCCATGAACGAAAGCGATATCCTCCTCGGGCAGCTCGCCACCGAGCGCATCCATGCCGCCCAGGTCGCCAACGCCTGCGTGGCGATATTCGGCGCCGAGCGCGACGCACCGGCCGGCGCGCCGGCGGCGTTCCGCGATGCCAGCGTCGGCTATCTCGCCTGGGTGCTCGCCCGCTTCGAGCAGCGCGACCAGCTGCTCCATGAGCTCATCGAGCAGCGCCACCGCGCCGCGGGCGGAACGCTCGAGGACACCGTGCCGATCGAACTCGGGGCCCTCGCCGCTCGCGAGGGCACGAGCCGCCAGGCGCTGGCGCGCCTCGAGCGGGCGCTCGCGGCTGACGAGCCAGAGCACGCGCGCGCCGCCTGGCGGGCGTTCGGCGAGTTCTTCAACACACTCTGGTCGGCGCGGCGCGAGGCCATCGAGCGGCATCTCGCCCGCCTGCCGCGCATCGGCAGCTGGCGCACCGTGGGGGCGATCGATGCCGATTCGATTCTCGAGGAGCGCACCCGCTACGCGCAGGTCGCCGCCCATCTGCCCCCGGGCATCACCCTGCTCGGTGCCACCGGCGGCTAGAGGAACCTGCGGCGCTCAGCAGCGCTCGTGCCCCGCGCCGGCCTGCGGGTGCGGGAAGTGATCACGCTCATCCTCGCCCTCGCGCGGCACGAGGCAGGCGAAATCCTTCTCCAGCACCACCTGCACACTGCCCGAGGGGAGGGCCGGGGCCGCCTGCAGCGTCACCAGGTCCGTGGTGCACCAGCGCTCGGCGAGCGCCGCGGGAATCTGAAATTCAATGAGATTCCCGTCATATCTCACTGAAATATCGTTGATTTGTTCGACCTGTCGCACCCGATAGATCAGCGCCGTGCCGCCCGGAAACTCGGTGCGCTCCTCGACCTGACCGGTGGCCGCGAACGCGCGGATCTCCCCCTGCGTCAGGCGCGCCCGCAGAGCATTGCCCTTGATTCTCAGCTTCATGCGGACCTCTCCTTACGTGCCCTGCGGCTCGGCGGCCGCCTCGCTGGCGAGGATACGCCGCGCGAGCAGCCAGTGCGGCCGGTCGATCATCTCACCGTCGAGCGCCGTGACGCCGGCGCCGCCGGCCGCCTCGAACGCCGCCACCACCCGCCGCGCCCAGTCGAGCTCGTGCGCACTCGGGGTGAACACCGCGTTGATCACCGGGACCTGCGCCGGATGGATGGCGAGTTTGCCGCTGAAGCCGTCCCCGCGGGCGAGCTCGGCCTCCCGGCGCAATCCGTCGCTCTCGCGAAAATCGACGAACACCCCATCGATGGCCGCAATCCCGAGCGCGGCGGCCGCGAGCAGGCACGTCGTGCGGGCCTGCTCAAACACCGGCCGCAACGTCCCGTCCGGGTTGGACCGCACGCGCGCGCCGAGGGCCGCCGAGAGATCCTCCATCCCCCAGGTGAGCCCGGCGAGGCGCCGCGCCGACGCGCGATGCACTGCCGCGGCCTGCGGGTAGGACGGCAGCGCGAGCAGTCCGGCCGGCGTCTCGGTCCCGATCACCAGCAGCGCGGTGCTGCCGACCGCCAGGCCGTTGCCCGCCTCGATTGCCTCGAGCGTGAGGGCGATGCGCTCGATGTCCGCGTAGCGGTCCACCTTCGGCAGCACCAGTCCGGCCGGGCGCGCCGAGAGCACCGCCGTGGCATCCTCGTAGAGCCGTCCGCTGGCCAGTGAGTTGACCCGCACCCACAGCTGCGCCGCGGCGCTCGCCGCGTGGGCCTGCAGAAACTCGAGCACCAGCCCGCGCGCGAACCCGAGCCGCTCCGGGGCCACCGAGTCCTCGAGATCGACGATGAGCGCATCGGCGCCGCTGGCGAGTCCCTTGGTCAGTTTGCGCTCACTGTCGCCCGGCACGAACAGCAGCGAGCGCAGCACCGTGCCGCTCATGCCGGCTTCTTCAGCATCAGCGCGGCGCGGCGGCACGAGGCCACCTCCTCGTCGCGTTGATTGTAGGCGCGGTGGTCGAACACCACGATCCCGGAGTCCGGCCGCGAGCGACTCTCGCGCACCGAGAAGACGCTCGTCACCGCCCGCAACGTATCCCCGACGCGCACCGGCCGCGGGAACTTCACTTCCTCCCAGCCGAGGTTGCCGATCGTCGTGCCGAAGGTGGTGTCGTACACCGACAGCCCGACCATCAACCCGAGCGTGAACACGCTGTTGACGATGCGCTCGCCGAAGGGCGTGTCGCGGCTGTACTCGGCATCCAGATGGATCGCCGCCGGGTTCATCGTCAATGCGCTGAACAGCAGATTGTCGGTCTCGGTGACCGTGCGGCGCACCTGGTGCTCGAACCGCTGCCCCACCGTGAATTCCTCGAAATAAAGTCCCATCGTGCCACTCTCTTGGCGTCCAGGCGATGCGCCATTATCGCACCGGCCGCGCCGAGCTCATAACCGCTCGGGCCGCTCGCCAAACCAGCGGGTATTTAGGCCCCCGCTCCCGAGCGCCTATAGTCCGCTCCATGTATCGCTACGATCAGACCGACCGCGAGCTGCTGCGCCAGCGCACCGAGCAGTTTCGCGATCAGACGCGCCGCTACCTCGCCGGGGAGCTCCCGGAGGATGATTTTCGCCAGCTGCGCCTGCGCAACGGGCTGTACCAGCAGCGTCACGCACCGATGCTGCGCATCTCGGTGCCGTACGGACTGCTCGGCTCGGCGCAGCTGCGCGCCATGGCGCACGTGGTGCGCGCCTATGACAAGGGGTACGCGCACTTCACGACCCGGCAGAACATCCAGCTGAACTGGCCGCGGCTCGAGCAGGTCCCGGATTTGCTCGCCGAGCTCGCCGAGGTACAGCTGCACAGCATCCAGGCCTGCGGCAACGACACCCGCAACATCACCTGCGACTACCTCGCCGGGGCGGCCGACGATGAGCAGGTCGATCCACGCGCCTACTGCGAGCTGTTGCGCCAGTTCGTGACGCTGCATCCGGAGTTCTACTGGCTGCCGCGCAAATTCAAATTTGGCTTCAGCGGCGCAACCACTGATCGCGCCGCCACGCGCACCAACGATGCGGCGGTGCACGTGCTGCGGCGCGACGGGGTGATCGGCTACCGGTTCTTCGTCGGCGGCGGTCTTGGCCGCCTGCCGATGCTCGGGCAGGAGATGAACGGCTTCGTGCCCGAATCGGACCTGCTGATCTACGCCTGCGCCATTTTGCGCACGTTCAACCTGTTCGGACGGCGCGACAATATCCACAAGGCGCGCATCAAGATCGTGCTGCGCGAGTGGGGCATCGAGCGATTCCGGGCGGCCCTCGAGACGGAATACGCCAAGATCCTCGCCAGCGACGAGGGTGAGCAGCTGCGACTGTGGCCGGAGGACATCGAGCGGATGGGCACGCACTTCAGCGCCCCGCCCTACCGCCCGGCGCACGAGGCCGGAGCGGACCTCGCGGAACGGGCAACCCACGATGCGCGCTTTGCCGCCTGGCTGAAGCGCAACGTGCGCGCGCACAAGATGCCGGGCTACCGAGTGGTGTTCGTATCGCTGAAGGCGCCCGAGCAGGCCCCAGGGGACTGCACCGCCGAGCAGTTCGAGGCGCTTGCGCAGCTCGCCGACGCGTACAGTTTCGGCGAGCTGCGCGCCACGTACGATCAGAACCTCGTCCTGCCGGACGTGGCCGAGCGCGATCTGCATGCGCTGTGGTTGCAGCTCGAGGCGGCACGGCTCGCCACGCCCAACATCGGGCTCACCACCGACATCGTCGCCTGCCCGGGACTTGATTTCTGTGGTCTGGCCAATGCCGGCACGATCGGCGTCACGCACGAGATCTATCGACGTTTTGATTCGCTCGAAGCGCAGTACGACATCGGTCCGATCCGCATCACCATGAGCGGCTGCATGAACGGCTGCGGCCATCACAGTGTCGGGCACATCGGCATTCTCGGCGTCGACAAGCATGGTGAGGAGTGGTACCAGGTCACCCTCGGCGGCAGCCCCGGCAACGACGCGTCGATCGGCGAGCGCGTCGGCCGTGCGCTCGCCCGCAGCGAAATCGCCGAGGGGATCGAGCGACTGATCCACACCTACCTCGAACGGCGCAGCGACGAGGAGGAAACCTTTCTCGAGTGTTACCGACGGATTGGACTCGCTCCCTTCAAGGCGCGGCTCTACGGGACCGAGGCCGAGGCCGACTCAGAGGCGGAGGCGGCATGAGCCGCATCCTGCGTCATCGCGCCATCGTCGAGGACGACTGGACGCTGGCCGTGGACATGACCGCGGCCCCCTCGGCCGCCGACCGCTGGATCGTGCCGCTCGCCCGCTGGCGCGCGGAGCGCGACACGCTCGGTGCCGGCGCCCTCGGCGTGCTGTTGCCGAATACCGCGGACGTCGAGACGCTCTACCCGCAGATCGCCGCCAGTCCGGTGATCGCACTGCAGTTTCCGGCGTTCGCCGACGGCCGCGCGCTCACGCAGGCGGTACTGCTGCGCAATCGGCTCGGCTACCGTGGTGAGCTGCGTGCGGTCGGGGACGTGGTGCGCGATCTGGTGTTCTGGCTCGGACGCTGCGGCTTCGATGTCCTCGTGCCGCGGCCCGACCAGGATCTGGAGGCCTGCCGTCAGGCGCTCGATGAGATCCGCCTCGCCTACCAACCGGCCGCCGACGGTCACACCCCGATCTGGGTGCGCCGCCGCGCGAGCGCCGCCGACGCAACGGGGTCAAACGCGCCCTGAGGCGGCGTTGACGGCGGCCCAGTGCGCGGCCCGCTGCGCGCTGAGTGCGCCGGCGGGCAGATGCCAACTCCAGTTTTCCGCGCGCTGCGTACCGGGGATGTTCAGGCGCGCCTCGCTGCCGAGCCCGAGCAGATCCTGCACCGGGATGACGGCGAGCGCCCCGACCGTCGCAAGCGCGGCGCGCACCATGCCTTCGGGCATCGAGGCCGGCGAAACCCCGAGCGTCCGATCCACATACCCGCGGGTCTGCTCATCGAGGCTGCGGTACCACCCGAGCGTGGTGTCATTGTCGTGCGTCCCGGTGTACACGACGCAGTCCGCGTCGATGCGCGCCGGCAGATGCGGATTGTCCGGCGAGCCGTCGAACCCGAACTGCAGCACGCGCATGCCCGGCAGCTCGAACGCCTGGCGCAGCGCCGTCACGTCCGCGGTGATCAGACCGAGATCCTCCGCCACGATCGGCAGCGTGCCTCGCTCGGCGCGCAGCCGCTCGAACAGTGCCCACCCCGGCGTCGGGCGCCACTCGCCCCCGCGCGCATCCGCGGCGCCCGCCGGCACGGCCCAATGGGCCGCAAAGGCGCGAAAGTGATCCACGCGCAGCACATCGAGCCGCTCGAGCTGCGCCCCGAGGCGCGCGCGCCAGAATGCAAACCCGTCGCGCTGCATCGCATCCCAGTCGTAGAGCGGATTGCCCCAGACCTGACCGAGCGCCGAGAAATAATCCGGCGGCACCCCGGCGACGGCCGCCGGACGGCCGTCGGGGGCCAACTGGAATTGTCCGGGGTGCGCCCAGGTCTCGGCCGACATCGGTCCGACGTAAAACGGCAGATCCCCAAACAGGCGCACGCCGCGTGCGTGCGCGTAGCGGCGCAGCCGGCTCCACTGGGCGAAGAACTCGCGTTGCTCGGCGCCGATGCGCTCGAGCGCGCCGGCGCACTCGCGCCGGATGCGCTCGAGCGCACCGGCCTCCCGGGCGCGCAGCGGCGCCGGCCATTCCCACCACGGCAGCCCCGGGCAGCGCGCGCTGATCGTCTCGAACAGCGCGTAATCCTCCAACCAGGACTGCGTCGCCGTCGCGAACGCCGTCCGCTCCGCCTCATCGGCCGGCGGCTCGGCCGGGTCGAGCAGCGCCGGACTGCCGGCGAAGTCCGAACGGGCGAAATACGGGGATCGGTCCGCGCCGGTGGGCGCCAGCGGCAGGAACTGCCAGACGCTGAATCCGGCCGCGGCCAGCCAGTCGATGAAGGCTCGCCCGCCGCGACCGAGCGGCGCCTCGAGCGAGGCGAGGTGAAGCAGGACCCCGGCGCGGCGGCGGTCGAACACGGGGAGCGGCGGCGTATCCAGGCAATGACTCCGGTGCGCGCCCCTAGCGCTGCGGCAGTTCGAGGTCGGCAAACAACGCGGCGGTCTCCTCGGTGTTCGCCGCGCGGTGCGCCCGGTCGACCAGGCGGCGATCCAGGTGCGGGGCGAGCAGTTGCGCGAAATCGTACATGAACTTGCGCAGCAGCGTGCCGCGCCGAAACCCGAGCCAGGTGGTGTGCGCGGGCAGCAGATGCGAGGCATCGAGCACCGCCAAATCCTCGGCGTCCTCGGCGACGGCCATCGGTGCCACGATCCCCACCCCGAGGCCGAGCCGCACGTAGGTGACGATGACGTCGGCGTCCTGCGCGGTGATGACCACGTTGGGCGTCAGTCCCGCCTTGGCAAACGCGTCGTTCAGCGAGGACGCGCCGGTGAAACTGAAGGTGTAGGTGATGATCGGATGCTTGGCGAGCGCCTGGTAGGTCAGCCGCTCGCTGCGCGCCAGCGGGTGCGCGCGGGGCACGATCACGACCCGGCTCCAGCGGTAGCAGGGCAGCACCGTCAGCCCGGCGAAGCGCTGCTCGGACCCGGTGGCGATCGCGCAGTCGATGCGGTCCTCGGCGACCATGGCGGCGATCTGCTCCGAGGTGCCCTGGTGCAGGTTCAACCGCACGTTCGGATACCGGTCGCGGAACTCCCGGATCACCGCCGGCAGCACGTACCGGGCCTGGGTGTGGGTCGTGCCGATCGACAAGCTGCCGCGCCCCTCATCACGCAGCTCCGTCGAGAGCCCGCGGATGCTCTGCACTTCCTGCAGCACCCGCAGGGCCCGATCGATCACCTGCTGCCCGGCCGGGGTAATGCGGGTCAACGTGCGCCCCTCGCGCACGAAGATCTGAAACCCGAGTTCGTCCTCGAGCAATTTGATCTGCTTGCTCACGCCGGGCTGGGACGTGTGCAGCTTCTGGGCCGCCGCAGTGATGTTCAGTCCGCTTTGGGCGATCGCCGCCAGGTAGCGCAGTTGGTGCAGTTTCATGCACCGCAGCGTAGCGCAACGCCCCGGAGGCATCCATAACCGCCGCGCAGCGCCTCAGAAGCAATCATTCGTTTAGGGCCGCCGGCCCCCTGGCTATAGTCCCACCACCATGGGTGAGCTGCCAAACCGCATTGAACAGAAGGCCGAGGCCGTGCGCGCTGCGCTCGCCGCGGCGGTACGCACGCAGGGACGGGTCGTCTATGCCAACAGTCTCGGCGCCGAGGCGATGGTGCTCACCGACATCATCTGGACGCACGTGCCGCAGATCGAGATCTTCAGCATCGACACCGGCCGGCTGCACCAGGAAACCTACGACCTGATCGAGAAGCTGCAGTGGCGCTACCGGCGCACGTTGCGCCTGGTGCACCCGCACGCCGAGGCACTCGAGCGCTTGACCGCCGAGCGTGGCGTCAACGGGTTCTACCACAGCCTCGAGGCGCGCCTCTCGTGCTGCGAGGTGCGCAAGGTCGAGCCGTTCAAGCGCGCCATCGCGGGGTACGACGCGTGGGTCACGGGGGTGCGCCGCGAACAGTCCGCCGCACGCGCCCTGGCCCAGCCGCTCGAGTGGGACACGCAGTACGGACTGTACAAAGTCAGTCCGCTGCTCGAGTGGAGCGAGGCGCAGATCTGGCAGTACATCCGCGAGCGCAAGCTGCCGTACAACGTACTGCACGATCGACAGTTTCCGAGCATCGGCTGCGCGCCGTGCACGCGGGCCATTCAGCCCGGGGAGAGTCACCGCGCCGGACGCTGGTGGTGGGAGCAGTCGGAGTCGCGCGAGTGCGGCCTGCATCCGCGGGCGCGCCCCGCGGCGGCCGAAGCCTGATTCGCGTTCGCAGCCCATGGATCATCTGCCGATCTTCCTGCAGCTGCGCGAGGTGCCCGTGCTCGTCGTCGGCGGCGGGCGCATCGCGCAGCGCAAAATCGACCTGCTGCTGCGGGTCGGGGCGCGCATCACGATCGTCGCCCCGCAGCTCACCGCCGAGCTCGCAGAGCGCGCCGCCCGCGGGCAGCTCGAGCACCGCGCGGCCCGGTTCGCCACCGAAGACCTCGACGGCATGCGCCTCGTCATCGCCGCCACCGACCTCAAACCCCTCAATACCTCGGTCTCACAGGCCGCTCGCGCTCGCTTCCTCCCGGTCAACGTCGTCGATGACCCGGAGCTCTCGACGTTCTATTTCCCGGCCATCGTCGACCGCTCGCCGCTCATCGTGGCGATCGGCTCCGGCGGACGGGCCCCGGTGCTCGCGCGCTGGGTGCGCGAGCAGATCGAAGCGCTGCTGCCGGCCACCCTCGGCACCCTGGCTCGGTTCATGGGTGCCCGGCGCGAAGCGGTGCGCCAGGCGCTCGCGCCAGCGGCTCGCCGTCCGTTCTGGGAACGGGTCGTGCGCGGGACGGCCGGGGCCCGGGTCCTCGCCGGCGATGGCGCAGGCGCCGAGCGTGCGTATGCACGCGAACTGCGCACGGCGCAGCTGACCGCCTCGAGCGCCACCGGCGCGCAACGCCTCGGCGAGGTGTATCTGATCGGCGCCGGCCCCGGCGATGCTGACCTCCTCACCCTGCGTGCGCTGCAGCTGCTGCAGCAGGCCGACGTCATTCTCTATGACCGTCTCGTGCCCGCCGCCGTACTCGAGCGCTCGCGCCGCGATGCCGAGCGGGTGTTCGTCGGCAAGCATTCCGGACGAGCGAGGGAGGAGACGACCCCGCAGGCGCAGATCCACGAGTTGATGGTGCATTACGCGCGCCAGGGGCTGCGCGTCGCTCGACTCAAGGGCGGCGACCCGTTCGTGTTCGGCCGCGGGGGCGAGGAAGCCGAGTGCCTCGCCCGTCACGGCATCCCCTACGTGATCGTGCCCGGCATCACCGCGGCACTCGGGGCCGCCGCGTCGGCCGGGATCCCGCTCACCCATCGCCACGTGGCCCAGAGCGTCACGTTCGTCACCGGCCATCCGATGCAGGACGATGCGCTCGACTGGAGCGCCCTCGCCCGCGAGCACCAGACGGTGGTGTTCTACATGGGGGTGGCGCACCTGGGGCGCATCTGCGCGCAGCTGACGGCGGCCGGCGCTCGTGAGAGCCTGCCGGTGGCGCTCATCGAGCGCGCGACGCTCCCCGGCGAGCGCGTGCTGCGCGGCACGCTGGCCAGCATTGCAGCGCTCGCCGAGCGGGCCGGCATCACCCCACCGGCGTTGCTCATCGTCGGCGAGGTGGCTGCGCTTGCGCACCTGGGCGGGGCGAGCGACAGTGCGTACGGACCTGCGGCCGCGACGGCCGCGGCGCTTCATCCTCTGGAGAGCGTGCATGAATTTTGAAGCGGGGTTCATCAGCGCGGTCGGTCAGACCCGCCTGATCCGCCTGCGCCGCATGAGCGAGGAGACCGGCTGCGAGATCCTCGGCAAGGCCGAATTCACCAACCCCGGCGGTTCGGTCAAGGATCGCGCCGCCCGCGCCATCGTGCTCGCGGCCGAACGCAGCGGCGCGCTCGGGCCGGCTGGAACGGTGGTCGAGGGCACGGCGGGCAACACCGGCATCGGACTGGCGCACATGTGCAACGCGCGCGGCTACCGCTGCGTGATCGTGATGCCGGACAACCAGTCGCCGGAGAAATACGCCCTGCTCGAGGCGCTCGGTGCCGAGGTACACAAAGTCCCGGTGGTGCCCTACAGCCATCCGAACCAATACCAGAAGGTCGCCGGCCGGCTCGCCGCGCAGCTGCCGAATGCGATCTGGGCCAACCAGTTCGACAACACCGTCAATCGCCAGGCGCACATCGACACGACGGGACCTGAGATCTGGGAGCAGACCGGCGGGCACATCGATGCGTTCACCTGTGCCGCGGGCACCGGGGGAACCTTTGCGGGCGTCTCGCACGCGCTGAAGTCCCAGCGCGCCAGCGTGCGCTGCGTGCTCGCCGATCCGCCCGGCAGCAGCCTGTATGAATACGTGCGCAACGGCGCGCTGAAGGCCACCGGTTCCGGCTCGATCACCGAGGGCATCGGGATCGGCCGTGTCACGGCCAACCTGCAGGACGCGCCCATCGACGACGCGGTGCATATCGAGGACACCGAGACGGTCCGTCAGGTCTATGCGCTGCTCTACGCCGAGGGTTTATTCCTCGGCAGCACGAGCGGCATCAACGTGGCGGCCGCCGTCGCCGTGGCGCGCGAACTCGGCCCCGGCCACACGGTGGTCACCATGTTGTGCGACGGCGGGGCGAAATATCAGTCGCGTCTGTTCAATCGCGCATGGCTCGCGCAGAAGGGTCTTGCCGCAGCGGCGAGCGTCGGGCGCGGCGGGGAGCCCATCGACCTGCGCGCCGTGATGAACGGCTGAGCGCTCCCTCGGCGCGAGCGCCTCGATGAACCTCCCGGTGTTGAGCGTTCCGCCCGGGCTTCGGGCGTTCGCGCTGCTCGCAGCGGCGCACACGGCGCCCTGGGCGGCCGCTCGTCTGCTCGGGGGCCGCTGGGCCGCACCGATCGACGGCGAGGCGATCCTGCCCGATGGCGCGCGCCTGTTCGGGGCGCACAAGACCTGGCGCGGCGCACTGGCGGCGCTGCTGCTGTGCGCACTCATCGCACCGCTGCTCGGCTACCGGATCGGTCTCGGTCTGGCGTTCGCGGCGCTCGCGATGAGCGGCGATCTGCTCTCGAGCCTGCTGAAACGTCGCCTGCGGCTCGCACCGGGACGCGAGATCCCGGGTCTGGATCAGATCCCCGAGGCGCTGCTGCCCCTGCTCACGCTCGCCGGTGCGCTGCACATCAGTGTGGCGAGCGCGGCGCTCCTCAGCGCGCTCTTCACGCTGTTCGATCTGGCGGCAATACCGCTACGGCATCCCCGGCAGGGGAACGGACCTGCACCCTGATCGGGGCGGCGCACCCGCCACGGTGCTCGCGACGGACCGCACGCTTGCGCTCGGCCCGCGTCCCCCGGTCCACCGCCGCGAGGGCCGCACTCCGCCCTCACCCCCGTCGACCTTCGCCGCGGCGCTCCAGAGTCCCGGGAGCCCCTTGACACCACGGTCGTGCACAGGTACCTTTTTTACGAAAGGTAGCATATTGACACCATGTCGGATGACCCGAAACTCGTCGCGCTGCGCAAGGGATTCCTGGAGTTCCTGGTGCTGCGCATCATCAGTGGCGCGAGCGTCTACGCTGCGGACATTCTGAAGAAACTCGCGGCCACGGATTTTGCGAGCCAGGAAGGCACTCTCTATCCGCTGCTCAGCCGACTGCGCCGCGAGGGCCTGCTGGATTACCAATGGCAGGAATCGGACACCGGACCGCCGCGCAAGTACTACCGCCTCACGAGCCGCGGCGCCGAACAACTCGCGGCGTTCCAGGCGTACTGGGCGCATTTGAACCAGACGATTCAATCACTCGGGGAGTAGACCATGCGAGCGGTCATTGCAGTCAGTTTGGGCGCGCGCGTCTTTCAACTGGAGGATGATGCACACGCGGCGCTTGCGCAGTATTTGAGCGCGGCGGAGCACGCCCTCAGCGCAAATCCCGACCGCGCCGAGATCCTCGCCGATCTGGAACAGGCGATCGCCGATAAGGGCGAGCGCTTCCTCAGCGCGCACAAGAACGTCATGACGCGCGCCGACATCGAGCAGATCCTCAGCGAAATGGGCCCCGTCAGTGACGGCATCGGCTCTGGAACGAGCCCGTCCGCGGACGCATCCGGCGCATCGGCGCAAGAGAATCGCGGTGCCCCCTCGGGCGGCTGGGCATCGCCGGCCAGCTCCAAACGGCTCTATCAGATCAGCGATGGCGCCCTGCTCAGCGGCGTGTGCAGGGGCCTCGCCGTCTACTACGACGTGGACGTGACGCTCGTACGCCTCGTGTTCGTCGTCGCCGCCGTGCTCACCGGCGGGATTGCCGCGCTCGGGTATCTCGCCCTGATGTTCCTCGTGCCCTACGCCGACACCCCGGAGCAGATCGCCGCCGCCGGCGGCCTGCCCTTCAACGCGCGGATCCTGGTCGAGCAATGGAAGCGCAAAGCGGCCGAGTTTGCCGGCGCTGCCGCTTACGCCGCACGCGCGGACGGTTCGCCGGCCGAGCGGATGCGCTGGCAGTCCGAATGGCGGCGCGCTCGAGGGCAGTGGCGACGCGAGTGGCGCGCGAGCCGTGCGCACAGGCGGGCATACTGGCGGGGTGCCGGCCTCGCGCCGCCACCGCCCGAGCACTACCCGCCGTTGCCGCCGCTCGCCGCGCTCGTCGTTGGCGTGAGCCGTACGGCGCTCGGCATCCTGCTCGGGATCGTGACTCTGACGTGGGTGTTGGCGCTGCTCTCGCTGTTCGCGAACGGCACCGTCTTCGGCTGGTCCTTTGCGCATCTGCCGCTCTGGGCCGCGGTGGTGATTCTTCTGCTGCTCTATCAGTTGCTCGCCGGCTCACTGCGAGCGCTGCGCTACGCACACTCGCCCTACTTTTACCCCGGTCATTACCGCGTGCACGCCGCGTCCGAAGCGCTCAGTGGACTGGTGCTGTTTGCGGTGCTGCTCTGGCTGCTCGGCACGCACATGCCCGAGGTGCAGCATTTCGTCGCCCTGCTCCAGCACCGAGTAACGCTCCTGTGGCAGCACGGCACGACGCACTCCCCGAGCGCCGCTGCGCCCGCGCACTGATCCGCCGGTTAGTCGTGCGCGGCGCGCGCGAGATTGTTGCGCACGAACTGCATGTGCTCGCGCAACTGATAGATCTGCTCGGCGTGCGAGCCGGGCATCTTGCGCAGGATCACCGCGCGCTCGATCTCGTGCAGCCGTTCCAACAGCGCCGCGCGCCGCTCGCTCGTGAGCGGCCCGAGCGACTCGCGCTCGAGCGCCATCAGCTCCCCGTAGCGCCGGTGGATGCGCGTGTTGACGCGCCAGCCGTACAGCTGCGGCAGAAACCGCAGCCCCGGGATCAACACCACGACGATCGGCACCAGCATCACGAGGATGCGATTGACCAGGCTCGCCAGCCAGAACGGCAGGTATCGGTACGTGAAGCTCTTATCGCCCGTCTTGTAGAAGCGCGCCGCCTCGGTATCAAGCGGATAGGTGTACGTGGCGGTGTTCGGAAACACGTGCGCCGGGTGCAGCAACGTCGCCTGTCCGTAGATCTGCTGCGCGGCCTGAATCAGCAGATCGCACAGCGCCGGGTGCAGATCGGCATGGGCCAGCAACTCGACCGCCGGACCGAGCAGGACGATGGGCTTGTGCGGCAGGTTCGCGCCGAGATCGAACGCGCCGGCCGGGATGGGCATCGCGTGCAAGTACGGAAAGCGCCGCACGTAGGCCGGCGCCTGCACGAAATCGAACAGACGCAGCCCCGGGGTGTGCACCAACTTCACGATCACCGCCGGCGGGGTCGAGTCCCCGGACATGAAGATCGCGTTGACCCGGCCGGCGAGCAGCGCATCGCGGGCGGCGCTGCCTTCGAGGTCGACCAGGCCGGTCGGGCCGCCCGGAACGATACCGTTCGCCTTCAACAGCGTCAGCGCGAGCGCGCGCGTGCCGCTGCCCGCCTTGCCGATCGCGATCCGCTCCCCGCGCAACTGCGACAGTCGGCTCACCGGCGGCCCGCGGTAGAAGACCGCAAGCGGCTGGTAGAACATGCTGCCGAGGGAGACCAGTCCGTGCCCGTCGTCGTCCTGGTTGTGCTGCGGTGCTGCCCCGTCCGCCCCCGGCGGGGCGCTGCCCGACTGCACGAATGCGATGTTCACGCCCGAGTGAGGCCGCGTCAGCCGCTCAAGGTTCTGCGCTGAGCCCTGCGAGGTCCGGATTTTCAGCGTGATGCCGTTGCGCGCCAGAATGGCGCGCAAGCGCTCGGCGGCGAGCTCGAACGAACTGCCCGGCGGTCCGCTGCTGATGGTGAGAGTATGCGGCGGCGCCGGCTGTACGAAGTGCAGCGTCAACCAGATCGCCGCCGCACTGAGCATCAGGATGGGAATCAAGGTGTTCGCCAGATCGGACCAGGAAATCGTGGTGATCTTCAGCGCGAGCGGCCGCCGCGCCGCAGCGCTCGGCCGATCCTCGTCCAATGGCGGCTTCGGTTCCATGCGAGACACAGTCTATCATTGGCACCGGGCGCAGGATGAAGGCACCGGCGAGTCGTATACTGCGAGGCTCATGGACCACCGGAGACTCCTCGCATGGCCAAGATCCTGATCCTCTATTATTCCTCCTACGGACACGTCGAGCGCATGGCGCAGGCGATCGCAGAAGGCGTCGCATCGGTCACCGGCGCCACGGCGACCGTCAAGCGTGTTCCGGAACTGGTTTCCGACGAACTCGCGCGCAAAGCCGGCCTGAAAACCGAGCAGAAGGCACCGGTGGCGAGCGTCGATGAACTCGCCGAGTACGATGCGATCATCTTCGGCACCCCGACGCGCTTTGGCAACATGGCCGCCCAGATGCGCAACTTCCTCGACCAGACCGGCGGGCTGTGGGTCAAGGGCGCTCTCGTCGGGAAGGTCGGCAGCGTGTTCGTCTCCACGGGCACCCAGCATGGGGGCCAGGAAACCACCATCACCAGCTTCCACAACACCCTGCTGCACCACGGCATGCTCATCGTCGGGCTGCCCTACGCATTCCCGGGGCTGACGCGCATGGACGAGATCACCGGCGGCAGCCCGTACGGCGCCTCGACGCTGGCCGGCGCCGACGGCTCACGCCAGCCGAGTGCCAACGAGCTCGCCGGAGCGCACTTCCAGGGGCGTCACGTCGCCGAGATCGCCGCCCGTCTGAAGCGGGGCGCCGGGGAGCGCGGCTGATCGGCCTGCGTCCCGATGCCGGCCGGCCGCGGCCGGCATCGGGACGGACGCGTTGGCCGGCCCCGCGCGGTGCACGGACGTGCACCGTTGCGCTCGCCGGCCGCTCGCCACCCCGATCGATCCGCCCGCCCGAGGCCTACCCCCGCGAACCCGGGGGCGAGGCCGTCCTTCACACGTGCCACCGCGGCGCAGCGGCGCGTCACACCGCACACCGGTTCCGGACGCCTCTGCCCATCATCGCGCCCACGGTTCACCTCCAGCGAGCCGTCGTCGCTCTTCGCCTCGAGCGGCCCGCGCACGGTGTCCTCGGGATTCGCCCCTCGAGATCCGTGGCCGTGCGCCGAGGACCCGCGACCTGGCGCACGATCGACCGGCGACTCAGTGCATCCCGGTGAGAAACAGGAGCGCTCGGATCAGTGCTTCCGCGGGGCGACCGACGATCTCGCCAAACAGATCGAAGTGCCAGCCGAGACTCTGCGCCACCACCGGCAGCACGAGCAGTCCGCCGATCACGATGAGCATGCCGTAGCGCTCGAGGCGAGCCAGCGGCAGCGCCAGCGCGTTCGGCAGCAGGCCGACGGCAACCCGTCCGCCATCGAGCGGCGGCAATGGGATCAAGTTGAACACGGCGAGGATCACATTGAGCTCGATCGCGTGCACGAGATTGTCGAGCAGCCACTGGCCTGCAACCGGCGGCAGAAATCCCACCGTGTGCAGCAGGAAGGCGGCGATCGTGGCCATGAGAAGGTTCATGGCCGGTCCCGCGGCGGCCACCCACACCATGTCGCGCCGAGGATTGCGCAAGCGTCCAAACTGGACGGGAACCGGCTTGGCGTAACCGAACAGGAAGGGCGCGTGGGCGAGCAGCAGAATGCCCGGAAGCAGGATCGTGCCGAAGGGGTCGATGTGTTTGAGCGGATTGAAGGTCACGCGCCCGAGCTTCCAGGCGGTGTCATCCCCGAGGCGCATGGCAACGTAGCCGTGCGCAGCCTCGTGCAGCGTAATGGCGAGGACCGCTGGAATGATCCAGGTGGACGCCAGATACCCGATCGTATTGATGAGTGGCTCCTGCTGTGCGCGGATGGTGCCGGTACAGTCACCGCGCACCGATCCGCCTCACGGGGATGACCCGTTCGAGCGGCGACTGGCGCGCGGGACGTGCGATCCGTCGGTACCGGCAAGTTAGCAGAGAAGGCCTCGAGCGACCACTCGTGAGCCCCCGTGCTGCCGTGCGCGCGCCCCGCGACGGCACCCCGGCGGGCGCCAAGCGCCCGCTCAGGCGGCCGGGTGGTCCGGCATCTCGTGCTCGCTCACCATGGTGAGCACGTCATATTGCGCAACGGTCTCGCCGTCCTGGTTGGTGATTTGCGTATCCCAGCGCACCTCGCCATATCCCTGACCGAGGCGCAGTGATTTCTCCTTGCAGGTCAGGCGCACCCGGATGCGGTCGCCCGGTTTGACCGGCTGGGTGAACCGCAGACCGTCGAGGCCGTAGTTGGCGAGCACCGGGCCGAGCGGCGGATCGACGAACAGGCCCGCGGCGGCCGAGATGAGGAAGTACCCGTGCGCAACGCGGCCACCGAAGATCGGATTGCGCCGCGCGGCCGCCTCGTCCATGTGCGCATAAAAATGATCGCCGGAGAGCGCCGCGAACCGCTCGATATCCTCGAGCGTCACCTCGCGCTCCCCGGAGCGGAACGTGTCGCCGATGCGCAGCGCCCCGAACGGCTTGCGAAACGGGTGTACGCCCGGATCGAGCTCCCGTGCGCCCCTCACCCACCGGCCGGTGACCGCCGTCAACACATCGGGCGTGCCCTGCACTGCGGTGCGCTGCATGTAGTGCAGCACGCCGCGGATGCCGCCCATCTCCTCGCCGCCGCCGGCGCGGCCCGGCCCGCCGTGCACCAAATGCGGCAGCGGGGATCCGTGTCCCGTCGAGTCCTTCGCACAGTGCCGATTGACGACGAGAATGCGCCCGTGGAACGGCGCAAGTCCCAACACCAGCTGCGCGGCAATCGACTCATCGGCGCTGAACACCGAGCCGACGAGACTGCCGGCACCGCGCCGGGCCAGGTCGATCGCCTGCTCGAGACCCGCGTACGGAACCACCGTGCTCACCGGGCCGAACGCCTCGACCTCGTGCACCGCGCGGGCGCTGGCGATGTCCCGGCAGTGCAGCAGCGTCGGGGTGAGAAACGCACCGCGGTCGGCATCGGCGCCCGCCGGGGCCCTCGTCCCGCTGCCGCCGTAGACGACCTCCGTTTCGCGCTCGAGGCGTGCGAGCTGCTCGAGCACCTCGCGCCGCTGCGCCAGGGAGGCCACCGGCCCCATGCGCACCGTCTCCTCGCGTGGATTGCCGATCACGATCTTCGCCAGCGAGGCGCGCAGCGCCTCGAGCACCGCGGCGCACTGACTCGAGGGCACGATGGCCTTGCGGATGGCGGTGCACTTCTGGCCCGCCTTGACGGTCATCTCGCGCACCACTTCGCGCACGAACAGATCGAATTCCGGGGTGCCGGCCACCGCATCCGGCGCCAGGATGCAGGAGTTGAGCGAATCGGTCTCCGCCGTGAACCGCACGGCCTGCTCGATCACGCGCGGATGCATGCGCAGTTTTCGGGCGGTGGACGCCGACCCGGTGAAGGCGATCACGTCCTGGCAAGTCAGGTGCTCGAAGAGGTCCCCGACGCCGCCGCAGATCAGCTGCGCGGCCCCCTCAGGCAGCAGGCCCGACTCGATGATCTGACGGAACGCGAGTTCGGTCAGGTAGGCCGTCGCGGTCGCGGGCTTGACGATCACCGGAACGCCGGCCAGGAAGGCCGGGGCGAGTTTCTCGAGCATGCCCCAGACCGGGAAATTGAACGCGTTGATGTGAACCGCCGCGCCCTCGAGAGAGACGTAGATGTGCTGTCCGAGGAACCCGCCACTCTTGGCGAGCGTCTCGAGCGCGCCATCGACGTACACGCGGCTGTCCGGCAACTCCTTCATGCCCTTGCTGGCGTACACGAACAGCGTGCCGATGCCCCCGTCGATATCGATCCACGCATCCGACTTCGTCGCCCCGGTCGCATAGGAGAGCCGGTACAGCTCGTCCTTCTTCTCATTCAGGTGCTTGGCCAACGCCTTCAGAATGGCCGCGCGCTCATGGAACGTCAGGCGGCGCAGGTTCGCCCCTCCGATCGTGCGCGCATGCGCGAGCATCGCGCCGAAATCCAACCCCTCGCTCGTGGCGCTCGCGATCACCTCGGCGGTGCTCGCATCGCGCAGCAGCACGGCCTGACCCGTGCCGCTCATCCAGCGGCCTTCACAATAGCTTTGCAGTTGCATCTGAACGCTCACCCGTCTGCGTTATCGGCCGGTGAAGCGCGGTTCACGCTTGGCCATGAATGCCGCGACGCCCTCGGCGTAATCGGCGCTGTATCCGAGCTCGCGCTGCGCATCGCGCTCCAGATCGATCTGCTGCTCGAGCGTGTGGTGCCAGGCGGCCTGCACGGCCTGCTTGATGTGCCGCAGGGCGAGCGTCGGTGCGGCGGCGAGGCCGGCGGCGAGCGCATCGACTTCGGCGGTGAAATCCTCATCCTCGACGCAACGCCAAATCAGACCCCACTCGGCCGCCTGCGGGGCCGACAGCTTCTCCCCGAGCAGCGCCAGACCGAGCGCGCGCGCCGATCCGACCAGGCGCGGCAGGAACCAGGTGCCGCCCGAGTCCGGCAGCAGCCCGATGCGCGAGAAGGCCTGCACGAAGCTCGCCGAGCGCGTGGCGAGCACCAGGTCGCAGGCGAGTGCGATGTTGGCACCGGCGCCGGCCGCCACCCCGTTCACCGCCGCGAGCACCGGGATCGGCAGCCGGCGCAGCGTGAGAATGAGCGGCTTGTAGTGGCGCTCGATCGACTCACCGAGATCGGCCCGCGAGGCGCCCGGCGCGACGGTGCGATCGGACAGATCCTGCCCGGCACAGAACCCCCGGCCCGCACCGGTGAGCACCAGCACGCGCGCCTCGGCGTCGGCCTCGAGGGCCGCGAGCGCATGGCGCACGTCCTCGTGCATCTGCGCATTGAAGCTGTTCAGTCGCTCCGGTCGGTTCAACGTCAGGCGGGCCACGCCGTTGGCCGTGGTGTACGTAATGGTTGGATAGGTCATGACATCCTCACCGGCGGTGCGGCCGGCCGGCTTATTTCTCGTCGTAATCGAGTTCCAGCTCGGGCGTGAGGCACGTCGACTGACAGGCGAGCACGTAGCCCTGCTCGAGCTCCCACGCCTCGAGCGCATAGTTCTCGGCCATGCGCACCTTGCCGCGCACGACCTTGGTCCGACACGTCGAGCACACCCCGGAGCGACAGGAGAACGGCAGATCGAGACCGGCGCGCTCGGCGGCATCGAGCACCGAGTCGCCCTCGATGGCCATGGTGAACGTGCGCCGCCGTCCGTCGAGGAGCACCGTGACCTCCGCCATCCCCTCGGCCTGCGGCGGCGCAGGCGGCGCGGCAGCGGTCGGCGCGAGGGCGGCGGCGCCGTCGGCCGCGACGCTGAAGTGCTCCACGCGGATGCGCTCGCGCGCAATGCCGAGCTCCGCCAGCGCCGCGCACACCTGTGCATCCATGTGACCGGGGCCGCACACGAAGTACTCGACGACCCGAGTCGGATCGAAGAACGCGTGCGCGAGCTCAAGCACCTTGCCGCGCTCCAGGCGGCCGTTGTACAGCGCCACCTCCTGTGGCTCCTCACTCATGATGAAGTGCAGCGCGAGCCGCTCAGGGTACTGGTCCTTCAGCGCCTGCAGCGCCTCGAGCCCCATCGTGCGGGCGGCACTGCGGTTGCCGTAGAACACCATCATGGCGCCGCCGGCGCCGAGCACCGCGCGGGTCACCGCGAGCACCGGCGTGATGCCGCTGCCGGCGGCGAAGGCGACCCGCAGGCCCGCGTCGAGCGCCGCCACCTGCGGCGTGAAGCTGCCGTTCGGCGGCAACACCTCGAGACCGGTGCCCGGCTCGAGCCGCCCGAGGAGCGCCGAGACGCGCCCCTGCGGCTGCAGACGCACCAGCAGGCGCAAAAACCGCTCCCCCGGCGCATTGGTGAACGAATACGTCCGGCGCAGCTCCTCCCCGTCGGCACTCAAGCGCACCACGACGTGCTGACCGGCACTGCCGCGGTATTCGGCGGCGAGATCCTCGGGCACCTCGAGCGTCAGCGCGATGGCGTCCTCGGCCTCGGGTCGCACGTCGACGACGCGCAGCGAATGAAATTTCAACATATCAAAGGCACTTGAAGGTATCGAAGGGTTCGAGGCACTCGCGACAGCGGTAATGGGCCTTGCAGGGCGTGGACCCGAACTCGCTGATGCGCTCCACCTGATGCGCGGCGCAGCGCGGACAGGCCACCGGACTCCGCGCGCCGCCCTCGACAGCGATGCCGAACGCCTCGAGCTTGTGTCGCCCCGACTCGCTCAACCACTCACTCGACCAGGGTGGCCAGAGCACCGTCTCGAGCATGACGTCAGCAAAGCCGCTCTGATCGAGCGTGTCGCGAATCGAGCGTGCGATGACCTCCGTGGCCGGGCACCCCGAGTAGGTCGGAGTGATTCTGACGCGCAGCTGTCCGTCCGCTCCGGCACGCACCTGACGCACGATGCCGAGCTCGACGATGTTGACCACCGGGATCTCCGGATCGGCCACCGACTCGAGCGCGCGCCAAATCTGCCGCTCGCGTCCCTCGGGGCGTGCCGCCTCTACCATGTCGCACCGGGATAGACGCGCGGCAGGAACTGCATCTCGGTGAGCAGGTGGCCGAGGTGTTCGGAGTGCACGCCGCGCTTGCCGTGCCACGGATAGTGCCGATGGGGCGGCTTCGGGAGCTTCGCCTCCGCGAGCGTCGCGCTCACGCGAGTGTCCCAGCGCTCGCGGATCAGGCTGGGCGCAGGGCCAATGCCACACACGGCCATGCGCGCATCGAGCGCATCGGGCGTCAGCAGCTCATCGGTGAACCGCCACAGTGCCCCGAGCGCTGCGCTCACCCGCGCATGACTCTCCTCGGTACCGTCACCGAGGCGCACCAGCCAGCCGGCGCTGAAGCGCCAGTGGTAGCGGCACTCCTTGAGCGCTTTGTGCGCGATGTCGGCGAGCGCCTCCTCGCGCGAGCCGGTCAGACTCTCGTAGGTCTCGAGCTGCCAGGCATCGAGCAGACACTGGCGCACGATGGTCGCGGCGAAATCCTCATTCGGCTGCTCGGCGAGGGACATGTTGCGAAACTGCGGCGCATCGCGCCGAAACGCCAGTGCGTCCTCGTCGCGACCGTTGTCCTCGATGCGCCCGGCGAGCGCGAGCAGCAGACGCGCCTGGCCGATCAGATCGAGCGAGATGTTGCCGAGCGCCAGATCCTCCTCGAGGGTCGGACCATGCCCGAGCAGCTCCGCGAGCCGCTGGCCGGCGATCAGACTGGTGTCGGCGAGGCGCAGCAGGTACTCGACACGCTCAGCGAGGCTCACCTGCGCGGAGCCGACCTCGACCGCCGCGCTCATATGTTCTTCACCTCATCGGGGATGACATAGAAGGTCGGATGGCGGTACACCTTGTCGCGCGCCGGCTCAAAGAGAGCATCGGCTTCGCCCGGATCGGAGGCGATGATCTCGCTCGAGGGCACCACCCAGATGCTCACGCCCTCCTGGCGGCGCGTGTAGGCATCGCGGGCATGCTCGATCGCCATGCGCGCATCGGCGGCATGCAGGCTCCCGACGTGCTTGTGCTCGAGCCCCGAGCGCGAGCGGATGAACACCTCGTACAGCACCCAGTCTTCGTTCATGACAGCGCTCCTGCACCGGCCTTCATCGCGCGTGCCGGCCCTTGATGTTTCGCGGCATAGGCGGCGGCGGCCTCGCGCACCCAGCGACCGTTCTCGTGCGCGGCGCGACGCGCCTCGAGGCGCTCGCGATTGCACGGACCCTCGCCCTTCAGCACCGCCTGGAACTCGCTCCAATTGATCTCACCGAAGCGGTAGTGCTGGCTCGCCTCGTTCCAGTGAAGATCAGGATCGGGCACGGTGAGGCCGAGGTACTCGGCCTGCGGCACCGTCACGTCGATGAACTTCTGGCGCAGCTCATCGTTGGTGAAGCGTTTGATCTTCCAGCGCATCGACTGCGCGGTGTGCACCGAGTGCGCGTCGCTCGGCCCGAACATCATCAGCGACGGCCACCACCAGCGGTTCAGCGCATCCTGCGCCATCGCGTGCTGGTCTTCGCTGCCGCGTGCGAGCGTCAGCATCAGCTCATAGCCCTGGCGCTGGTGAAAACTCTCCTCCTTGCAGATGCGCACCATGGCGCGCGCGTACGGCCCGTAGGAGCAGCGACACAGCGGCACTTGGTTCATGATCGCCGCGCCGTCGACCAGCCAGCCGATCGCCCCAATGTCCGCCCAGGTGAGCGTCGGGTAGTTGAAGATGCTCGAGTATTTGGCTCGCCCCGAGAGCAGCTGCTCGATGAGTTCCCCGCGCGCGACTCCGAGGGTCTCGGCGGCGCTGTACAGGTACATCCCGTGCCCGCCCTCGTCCTGCACTTTGGCGATCAGCACCGCTTTGCGCCGCAGCGAGGGAGCGCGGGTGATCCAGTTGCCCTCCGGCAGCATCCCGACGATCTCCGAATGCGCGTGCTGGGCGATCTGGCGGATCAGGGTCTGGCGGTACGCCTCGGGCATCCAGTCCTTCGGCTCGATCTTCTCGTCCCGATCGATCCGCGCCTGAAACCGCTCGAGCCGCTCGCGTTCCTCGCTCGCCTCATCCGCCCCGGCCGCCGGAGAATCCAAAGCCTGCGTATACATGCTCACGCCTGTGCGGGAAACCCATATGATACATAAAAACTACCTCTATCATGATTTTTGTGTCAAGAATTTTCGTGGCAGAATGGCGGTTTTCCTCGCCCTGAAGGCCTGATGGACGCCCTGCGTGACCCGTATCCCGCCGTCGCTGCGCTGCTGCGGCGGTTCCGCGCGCAGCGCCCGCTGCGCGGCGGATCGCTACTGATGACCGTGTTCGGCGATGCCATCGCCCCGCGCGGCGCGCGCGTCAGCCTCGGCAGCCTCATTGGCCTCGCCGCACCGTTCGGGCTCGCCGAGCGCCTGGTGCGCACCAGCGTCGCGCGGCTCGCCGCCGACGGCTGGCTCACCCCCCTCAAGCGCGGCCGGCGCAGCGAGTACCGCCTGAGCGACACCGGCCACGGGCGGTTCGCCGAAGCCACCGAGCGCATTTACGCGGTGAGTCCGGGTGCCTGGGACGGGTACTGGACGCTGCTGGCGGTCCCGCCGGGTGGGGGCGCGCGAGCCGAGCTGCGCGAGCGGCTGCGCTGGTCGGGATTCGGGCAACTCGCCCCCGGGGTGTTCGTGCACCCGAGCGCCTCGGCGCAGCGCTCACACCGCGATCGACCCGCAGAGGGCTGGCTCTTTACCAGCCGCGGCGAGGACCTGGCCGCCGACCGTCGTCTGGCGGCGGCCGCATGGGATTGGGCAGAACTGGCGCGCCGCTACCGGCGCTTTCGCGATGCGTTCGCGCCGATCGAGGCCCGCGGCGCCCTGCGGCAGCTGACGCCGGAGTCCGCGTTCGTGGTGCGCACGCTGCTCATTCACGAATATCGCAAGATCCATCTGCGCGACCCGCTGCTGCCCCCGGCTCTGCTGCCGGAGGACTGGATCGGCACCGAGGCCTACGCGCTGTGCCGGCGACTGTACGCCGCGGTGTTCAACGCCGCAGAGCGCCACCTCGATGCGCACGGGTCGACCCTCGATGGGGCGCTGCCGAGCGCCGGCCCCGAGGCGTTTGCACGCTTCGGGGGCCTCGCCGCGCCGTAGCGCGGCCGGCTCACCAGGTATTCGGCTCCCAGTTCTGCTCGGTGCCGTTCGACAGTTCGCCCGCCACGATGGTCTTGGCGTCTTTGTAATAATGGGGCGGCACGGGCAGGTTCAACGGCGCCGGTGAACCGTCCATCACGCGCCCGGCCAGATCGTAGCGTGACCCGTGGCAGGGGCAGTAGTACCCGCCCGGCCAGCTCGCCCCGAGCAGCGGATCGCCCGGACTCGGGTGCAGCTTCGGCATGCAGCCGAGGTGCGTGCAGATCCCCACCACCACCAGGTACTCCGGCACGATGGAGCGTTGGATGGGGTTCCAGCCGGGCAAATTCGCCGGCTGCTGATCGGCCTTGGACAACGGGTCCTTCAGTTGGCCGTTGAGACTCGAGAGTGTTTTCAGCTCCGCCTCGGTGCGCCGCAGCACGTAGATCGGCCGGCGCCGCCAGGAAGAGACCAACATCTGCTTCGGTTCGAGCGCGGAGATGTCGATAGTGACCGGCGCCCCGAGTGCGCGCGCCGTCTCGCTCGGCTCCATCGACTCGATGAACGGCGTCGCGGCCAGACCGACGCCCACCGCGCCGACCGCCGCGGTGGCCGCCGTCAACATGCGCCGGCGGCTCAAATCAGGCTCGGACTCATCGCTCGGCGGGCCCGACAACGTGGTGGTGCCCTCGGTCATGCTGAAGTCCTCCGCGGGAGTACTGCGCGCATGGTAGCCCGCCGGGGGCCTCTCGTCACTATGCCCTGCGGCCGACCACGCCGGGACGCCGGTCCGGCCCCGGCCTCACTCGCTCCAGAGGCCGAGCCGCTCGGCGAACACCTGCATGAAGCGGTTGGCACGCACCCCATCCATGACCCGGTGATCGATGGTGAGCGTGGCATAGCAACGGGGGCGGATTTCAATGCGCTCGGTCGCACCGTGCGGCACCACGGCGGCTCGTTTCTCGAGCTTGCCCACCCCGAGGATGGCCGCCTGCCCGGGGAAGAGGATGATGGGCGTGGCGATCAGGCTGCCGCTGACCCCATGGTTGGACATGGTGAACGTGCCCCCGCGGACGTCCTCGGGACTGAGCTGCCCGGCGCGGGCGCGCCGCACGAGCGCGTCGATGCTCTGCGCGGTCTGCTGCAGATCGAGCGTCTCCGCGCCGCGCAACACCGGGGCCACCAGACCCTCGGGCGCGGCGGTGCCGATGCCGAAGTTCACGGTCTGGTAGATCTCGAGCGCCGCCTCACTCCAGCGGCTGTTGGCCTCCGGCACCTCCTCGATGGCCGCGACCGCGGCCCGCACGAAATACGCCGAGAGGGTCAACGGCACGCCGCGCGCGGCGAAGGACGGGCGGTGACGCTCGCGGTGATCGAGCACGGCGGTGAGATCGACTTCGAACACGGTGGTGACGTGCGGCGCGGTGTGCAGCAGGCTCTCGACCATACGGGCCGCGATCCGCTGGCGGACCGCGCTGTGCGCAACCCGACGCACCCTGATGCCCGACGGTTCGGCCTGCTGCTGCTGTTGTTGCGGCGGCGGCGAGACACTTGCCGATTCGGGGCCGCGCGCCGCGGCGCCGAGCACATCCTCCACGGTGATTCTTCCGGCCGGGCCCGTGCCGCGCACGTCGGCGGGCTCGAGGCCCCGCTCGGCGAGCAGCCGGCGCACCGCTGGACTGCACGACGTGCCGGCGCCCGACGCCGGATGCGCCGCCACGGGGGCTGCGGCGGGGAGTGCCGCAGCGCCGGGGAGCGCACGCTCCTCGGGTGCGGACGGCCGTGACGTGTGCGCCGCGGCGAGGTGAGGTTCTGCGCCCGTCGCGATGCGCCCGAGCACCTCCCCGGGGGCCACCTCTTCCCGCTCGCGCTTCAACACTTCGGCGAGCACCCCCGACACCGGTGCGGCCACCTCCACGGTCACCTTGTCGGTCTCGAGCTCGATCAGCGGCTCGTGCGCACTCACCGGCTCACCGGGCGCCTTGAGCCAGCGCAGCACCTGCGAGCGGGTGCCCTCCTCCTGCTCCTCAGGGGCCCGAACCGCCACGATCTCGTTCGACATGACTACACGCTCGCCAGCGCGCGGATGGCGCGCGTGATGGATTCGACGCTGGGCACGACCGCCTCGAGCAGCACCGGGGCATGCGGACTCGGGATGTCCGGCATGGTCAGCCGCTCGATGGGCGCCTCGAGGCTGAAGAACGCCTCCCGGGCGAGCACGGCGGCCACTTCGGCACCGAACCCGGCCGTGAGGTTGTCTTCGTGCACGATCAGACAGCGGCGCGTCTTGCGCACCGAGGTCAACACCGTCTCACGGTCCCAAGGCGCCAGCGTGCGCAGATCGAGCACCTCGGCGAGCACCCCGGAGACCTGCGCGGCCCGCTCGCAGCGCTCGACCATCGCACCCCAGGTCACCACGGTGAGTTCCGAGCCCTCGCACACGCAGTGCGCCTTGCCGAAGGGGACGAGGTACTCATCGCCCGGGTACGGCCGCCGCGCCCAGGCGCCATCGAGCAGCGCGCGGTGCTCGAAGAACAGGGTCGGTTCGTTGCCGCGCAGCGCCGCGCGCAGCAGCCCGACGGCATCCTCGGCGTTCGACGGCACGGCCACCTGCCAGCCGATCCCGTGCACCCAGGCGACCTCGTTGGTCTGGCTGTGCCACGGATCGCCGCACTTGAAGAACCCGCCCGGCATGCGCACCACCATCGGCGCGGCGAAGCGATTCGCGGTGCGCCAGCGCATGGTGCCGCAATCATTCATCTGTTCGGTGGCCGGATCGGCGTACTTGCGGAACTGGATCTCGGGCACCGGCAGGAGCCCGGCGAGCGCCATCCCGACGGCCCGACCGATGATGCCTTCCTCCGAGAGACTGGTATCGAACACTCGGCCCACGCCGTGCTTCTCCTGCAGCCCGAGCGTCGCCCCGTGCACGCCGCCCTTCGGTCCGACGTCCTCGCCGAACACCATCATGCGCGGATTGGCCGTGAGTTCGGCATCGAGTGTGCGCCGGATCGCCGTCAGCATGTTGATGCGAGTCGGCTCAGGGTGCGCCACGCTGCTCGAGCGCGGCGCGGCGATGCCGAGTGGGGCGAGCCCGCCCTGCTCCTGCAACTGCGCCCGGCCCGCGGCATCGAACTCCGTGAACACGTGCCGAGTGATTCCGCTGGGATCCGGCCGCGGGCGCATCAAGGCGCGCTCGACCGCCTGCTCGACCTCGCGCTCGGCGCTTTCGCCGATCTCGCGCCACTCGCGCTCGCTCATGCGCTGCGGCACGAGGTAGCGCTCGAGCCGGCGCAGCGGATCGCTGGCCCGTTCGCCCGCGATGATCTCCGGCGTCTTGTACGTCTGCGTATCCTGACCGGAATGCCCGTTCAGACGCGGCACCGTCAGGCGCAGCAGTGCCGGAGCGCGCTGCTCGCGCACGAAGCCGACGGCCGCGCCGATGCGCTCGGCGGCCTCCTGCGGGTCGGCACCGTCGCCCTCGAAAATCGTCAGACCCGCGAACGACCGCAGGTTGGCCGCGATGTTGCCACCCGGGGTCTGCATGCGCGAGCTGACCGAAATGCCGAACCCGTTGTCCTCGATGTAGATCAGCAGCGGCAACTTCAGCGTCGTCGCCAGGGTGAGCGCGGACCAGAATCCGCCCGTCGCCACCGATCCGTCCCCGCCGAGGACGACCGCGATGCTGCGCCCGTAGGCGGCCTCGCCGAGCACGTCGCGGTGATATCCGATCGCCTGCGCCCAGCCGGCCGCCGGCGTGTACTGCGCACCGACGCCACCACAGGCCGGCAACACCGTCGCGGCGCCCCGGGCGGGCTTGTTGAACACCACGCCGATGTCCCGGCCATCGCTGAACGAGCCGGCACGCGCCAGCGGGCCGGCCGCCGCCTCCTCCAGGTCGACGCCGAGGGCAAGCATGATCGGCCGGGAGCGGTAGTACACCGTCACCGCATCGTGCGGATCGGTCAGCTGCAGCCCGAGCAGAATCTGCGCCAGATCGTGGCCACGCGCAGAGAACTGGTAGAGCACCTCTCGCGCCGGCAGCAGGCGCGTCTCCTCCAGGTCATCGAGCGCCCGCGAGTGGCGCAGCAGTCGCGTGACGCGGTGCCAGTCGGGCTGAGACGCAGGCGCGTCCTCGTACCCCGCCGGCGCAGAGGAAGTGGCAGGTGCCGCCATGAAAACCCCCCGAATGAGTCGATTCGGTAAGCGTATGCCCTCGTCCGGGAAATAGGCTTGCCTTTCTTGCTCGCTTCCGGGCAATTCTGGCAATATTATTGCCAATCTGGCCTCACTGGAGTCCCGCCGTGTCCCGCCCGCTCGATCGGATCGATCGCCGCATCCTCGCCACGCTGCAGCTCGAAGCCCGGATCACGAACCAGGACCTCGCCAAGCGGGTGGGTCTCTCGCCCGCCCCGTGCTGGCGGCGGCTGAAGCGGCTGGAGAGTGAAGGGATCATCGACGGCTATGCGACGCTGCTGTCGGCGCCGGCGATCGGACTGCCCATCCTGGCCTACGCACAGGTGTCGCTGGAGAATCACCACACCGAGACCGTCGCGGCGTTCGATCGACTCGTGCGCGACCGTCCCGAGGTACTCGAGTGCCACTCGATGAGCGGCACCAACGATTATCTGCTGCGCATCGTCGCGGCCAGCATGGAGGCTTACGAGCACTTTCTCTCCACGCACCTGCTGCAACAGGCGGCGGTCCGCTCGGTCAACACCAGCTTCGTGCTGCGCACGAAGAAATTCACCACGCAGCTGCCGCTCGCCTGATGCCACTCAGGCACCCGTGCCGAACAGCCGCCGTCCGAACCGGAACAGCGGATCGCCCCAGAGGGCAAATCCCGCCGCGCCGCCCGATCGGCGCCGCAGCACGAACAGCGTCGATGCGACCACGGCGAGGGTCACCGTGTCGACCCGGATGAGGTCATCGAGCCACGTGCCGAACGAGCCGAGCACCCGCGCCGTGGCGAGCCGCAGCACCGAAGAGCCGTGCGCCACCGGCAGCATCGCGCGCGCCGGCGCGCCGTGCGCACCGAGGACGAACGCGCAGATCACGAGCGCCGCCATGAGCGCGATCTTCAGCACCAAGAGCACCGTCTGCGCCCGCGCACCCATGCGCACGCCGCGATCGTTCAGCGCCAGCAGCACCAGCATGCTCACACACGCCACCACCCGTTTCGTGTGCGGAGTCCCCTGCGCGGCCGGCAGCACCATCGGGGCGAGGGAGTCCGCACCGATGAACGCCACGCCGGCGGCTCCCGCCCCCTGCATCAGCGTCTGTGACCAGTTGAGCATGAACGCGAGCGCAGGGTGATAACAGTCCGCGACGACCCGGTAGGAACCGCCGGCGCGCGGATGACGGGCGCCGATCTCCGCGAACACGAACGCCCCGATGAGGCTGACCACGCCGGCGAGGATCCACGCGGTGAAGAACACCGCGGTACTGCCGGCGGCGCGCGCCACGATCGCCGGGGTGCGGAAGATGCCGATACCGACCACCAGACTGAACACCACCCTCGCGGTGTCGAACGTCGAGCGCTCAGCCGCCGCGGAAGCACTCCCGAACCTGCTCGGCGAGGCGCACGAACTGCTCCCGATCGTTGTACAGCTGCGCCGAGATGCGCAGCAGCGGCGCCGGTTCCGGGAACAGCCACGTCTCGATCCCACGCGCCCGGAACCAAGCGTGCAGCTGCCGGCAATCGCGCCCGGCAGCCGCTGTGCCCAGCCGCGGGACGGGCAGCAGGACCGAGGCCATCGAGCCGATCATCTGCGCCGGACACGGTGCGGGCAGCTCGAGCGCCGCGAGCAACAGTGCGCGCGCCTCGAGCGCGAGCGCGTGGTTGCGCGCCATCAGGGCCGGCCACCCCCCGGGCAGCTGCGCACCGAGGTGCTCCAGCGCCGCGGGAATGCACAGCCATGGCGAGGGGTCCGTGGTCCCGGTCCAGTCGAACTGCGCCTGCCATCGGCCGCCGTACCCGTGACTGATGACCGTGGGGTGCACCTGTCCGTGGCGATCGGCGCGCACGTGCAGAAACGCCGCGCCCTTCGGGGCGCACAGCCACTTATGGGCGTTGCCGGTATAGAACGATGCGCCGAGGCGGCGCAAATCGAGGGGCACCATGCCCGGGGCATGCGCGCCATCGATGAGCGTATCGACCCCACGCGCATCGAGTTCGCGCACCCACCGTTCGATCGGCATGATGAGCGCCGTCGGGCTCGTCACGTGATCGAGCAGCGCGAGGCGCGTGCGCGGCGTGACGGCGGCGAGCACCGGCTCGATCAACTCCTCCTCGTGCGCGACGGGGAACGGCAACGGCACCGTCACGATGCGCGCACCGGTGCGCGCGGCCACGAACTCGGCGCTCTTGCGGCACGCGCCGTAGGTCTGGCTCGTCAGCAGCAGCTCATCGCCCGGCGCGAGCGGCAGCGACTGCAATACCGCATTCACCGCGGTGGTCGCGTTGGGAACGAACACCAGATCGGCAGGGTCCGCGCCGAGAAACCCCGCCAGAGCCACGCGTGTGCGCGCCAGCCGCTCGGGGAGCGCGCCGTCGAGGAAATCCACCGGCTCGCGCTCCATCTCGGCGCGCAGCCGCGACTGCGCGCGCAGCACCGCGGTGGGGCAGGCGCCGAACGATCCGTGGTTCAGATAGAGAACCTTCGGATCGAGCCTCCAGAGCGAAGCCCATGGGTTCGATGAAACGGTGTGCTCCACTTCGCGCTGCTCCCGGACGGACCCCGGAGGCGGCAGTCTCGCAGGGCGGCGCCTGCGCGCACAAGACGGGTGGGCGCGCAGGCTCACTCGGCCCGCCTCGCCCACCGTTCGCGCCACGGCGCGACTGCGCGCCTGCGCGACCGCGCACCCGCACTCGCCTCGCTCAGTACACTTCGAAGATGCCGGCGGCACCCATGCCGGTCCCGATGCACATCGTGACCATGCCGTAGCCCTTCTGTGCCTTGTGGCGCATGCCGTGCACCAGCGTCGCGGTGCGAATCGCCCCGGTGGCCCCGAGCGGGTGACCGAGCGCAATGGCACCACCGTGCGGGTTGACCCGCTGCGGATCGAGGCCGAGATCGCGAATCACGGCGAGTGACTGCGCGGCGAAGGCTTCGTTGAGCTCGATCCACTCGAGCGCGTCCTGTTTCAAGCCAGCGCCCCGCAGCGCCGCCGGAACCGCTTCCTTCGGGCCGATGCCCATGATCTGCGGCGGCACCCCTTTGACCGCGAACGTCACGTAGCGGGCGAGCGGCGTGAGGTGGTAGCGCTTGAGCATGGTCTCTGAGACCAGCAGCACCGCGGCAGCGCCGTCGGAGGTCTGCGAGCTGTTGCCCGCCGTGACGCTGCCCTTGGCATCAAACACCGGCCGCAATTTCCCCAGCGCCTCGAGCGAGGTGTCCGCCCGCGGCCCCTCGTCCTCGGCCAGACGCTTCACCTCGTGGCGTACCTCACCGGCGGCCAGATCCGCGATCCGGTAGGTCACCTCGAGCGGGGAGATCTCGGCGCCGAAGCCGCCGGCGGCCCGGGCCGCGAGCGCGCGCCGGTGCGATTCGAGGGCGAACGCGTCCTGGTCCTCGCGCGAGACCTTCCACTGGCGCGCGACCTTCTCCGCGGTGATGCCCATGCCGTAGGCGATCGCGTAATTCTCCTCGTGCGCGAACACCTGCGGATTGATCGCCACTTTGTTGCCCATCATCGGCACCATCGACATCGACTCGGCGCCGCCTGCGATCACCACGTCGGCCTCGCCGAGACGGATGCGGTCGGCGGCGATCTGCACGGCATTCAAGCCCGAGGAGCAGTAGCGGTTCACGGTCACGCCCGGCACGGTGTCGGGCAGACCGGCGAGGAGCGCGGCGACCCGCGCCATGTTCAGGCCCTGCTCGGCCTCCGGAAACGCGCAGCCGACCACCACGTCCTCGATGCTCGAGGGCTCGAGCCCCGGGGCCTGCGCCAGTACGCTGCGCAGGGCGTGCACCAGCAGGTCATCGGGGCGCACCTGGCGCAGCATGCCGCGCGGGGCCTTGCCCACCGGAGTACGGGTGGCGGCAACGATGTAAGCGTCTTGAATCTGTTTCGTCATGACAAAACTCTCCCGTACCGCCTCAATTGCGCAGCGGCTTGCCGGTCTTCAGCGTGTGCACGATGCGCTCCTGGGTCTTCGCGTTGCCGAGCAGGGCGAGGAAGTGGCGCCGCTCGAGTGCGAGGATCCAGTCCTCATCGACCTCGGTGCCCGCCTCCACGTCCCCGCCCGTCATGACCTCGGCGATGCGCGAGCCGATCTCGAAGTCGTACGGACTGATGAAGTGTCCCTCGAGCAGATTCACCAGCTGTGCTTTGATCGAGGCCGCACCGGTGCGTCCGGCCACCGGGAAGCGCGCCCCGGCGAGCGGCGGCCGATAGCCTGCCTCGGCCAGCGCGAGCGCCTGCTGCTTCGCGACATACAACAGCTCATCGGCGTTGAACACCACCGGATCGCTGGCGCGCAGGAAGCCGAGCTGGCGTGCCTCGAGGCCGCTGCCGGCGACCTTGGCGGTGCCGATCGCCATGTAGTAGTCCTTCAGCGCCGCGAACAGATCGCCGCGGCTCTCGTGCGCCGCGCGGCGCGCGAACTCCTTGCAGCCCCCGCCCCCCGGCAGCAGCCCGACGCCGGCCTCGACCAGACCGACGTAGGACTCCAGCGCCGCGACCACCCGGTCGCAGTGCAGCATGAACTCGCAGCCCCCGCCAAACACGTAGCCCTGCGTGGCCGCGACGGTCGGGATGAGGCTGTAGCGCAGGCGCATCGAGGTGCTCTGGAAGCGTGCGATCACCGCCTCGAGCGTCTTCCAGTCCCCGGCGGCGAGCGCCGGGCGCAGTGCCTCGAGATTCGCACCGACGGAAAACGGGGGCTCGCTCTGCCAGAACACGAGCGCGCGGTAGTGCGCCTCGGCGAGGTCGATCGCCTGGTTCAGCCCCTCGAGCGCCTCGGGGGAGATCGAGTGCGCCTTGGTCTTCAGTGAGGCCACCAGCACGCCATCGCCGCTGGTGAAGGCCCGTACGGCCGCGTTCTCGTACACCGTCTCGCCGAGCTCGCGCCGCTCCCCGACGAGCGCCACCGGCCACAGCTGGCGCCGGTACACCGGCAACTGCGAGCGCCCCACGAGGCGCTGCTGAGCCGCATCGTAGGAGCCCTCGGGCGCATGCACCCCCGTGCGGCCCGCCTCGAGCACCCACGCCGGCAGCGGCGCCGAGGCGAGCGTCTCCCCGGCACGGATGTCCGCCTCGATCCACCCCGCCACGCGCGCCCAGCCGGCCGCCTGCCACACCTCGAACGGTCCGCGCTGCCAGCCGAAGCCCCAGCGCATGGCCAGATCCACATCGCGCGCCGAATGGGCGATCTGCCCGAGGTGGCAGGCGATGTAGTGAAACGTGTCGCGCCAGCAGGCCCAGAGGAACTTCGCCTGCGGGTGATCGCTTAAGCGCAGCGCCTCGAGGCGCGCCCCGGCCTCTTCGATCTTGAGCATCTCGGTGACCGCGGCATCGGCCTTCTCGCCGGCCGGCACATGCGTGCCGCGGGTCGGATCGAGCACCGAGAGATCCTGTCCCTTCTTCAAGTAGATGCCACCGTGGGTCTTGGCCCCGAGCGCCCCGGCGGCGATCAGCTTCTCGAGCCACGGCGGGCAGACGAACAGGTCATGCCAGGGATCCTCCGCCAGGCCCTCGCGCATCGTGCGCACCACGTGGGCAAAGGTGTCCAGCCCCACCACGTCGGCGGTGCGAAACGTCGCGGACTTCGGCCGCCCGAGGCGCGGTCCGGTCAGATCATCGACGACGTCGAATCGAAGTTGGTATTTCGCCGCGTTGGCGAGCGTGGCGAGCAACGAGAAGACCCCGACGCGGTTGGCGACGAAATTCGGGGTGTCCTTGGCGCGGATCACGCCCTTGCCGAGAGTGCTGACCAGGAACGTCTCGAGATGATCGAGCATCGGGGCATCCGAGGCGCTGCACGGAATCAGCTCGGCCAGATGCATGTAGCGCGGCGGGTTGAAGAAGTGCACCCCGCAAAAGCGCGTCCGCAGCCCCGGCGGACAGGCCGCGGCGAGCGCCTCGATCGACAACCCCGAGGTGTTGGTGGCGAAGATCGTCCGCGCCCCGAGCACGGGGGCTACCTTGTGGTACAGCTCGCGCTTCCACTCGAGCCGCTCGGCAATCGCCTCGATGACCAGATCACACTCGGCGAGCCGGCCGAGGTCCTCGGCATAGTTGGCCGGTTGGATGAGCTCGGCGAGGCCGGCCGCGGCGAGCGGCGCCGGCTGCTGCTTGCGCAGCGCGGCGATGGCCTTCGCGGCGATGCCGCTGCCACCGTTGGGATCGGGCAGATCGTAGAGCAGCGTCGGCACCTGCGCGTTGAGCAGGTGCGCGGCGATCTGCGCACCCATCACGCCCGCGCCGAGCACGGCGACCTTGCGGATCATGAAATTCGTCTCAGACATGACTTCCTCTGCTGCTGCGGTCCGCGCGGCGGACCGTTCATGGCGCGGCCCTCAGCGCCGGGCCGCTCGTAGGGCCTGCGGTCCGTTCACTGCGCGGAACTCCCGGCACGGGGCACGGCCCCCATGCCGGCCAGCACGAACGGCACGACGTGCTTGACGATCAAATCCGGATCACGCGCCGAAACGGCCGAACGGCCGAAGAGTTTCAAAATGTCGTTGCCGGCGAAGGCGTGGAACATCACGCTGAAGCCCAGGTGCAGCCGCCAGGCGACCTCCTCGGCCGAGAGCCCCGGCAGGGCGCGCCCCAGCGCTTCGCTGTAGCGCGTGACCAGGTGCCCCCAATCGCGCGAGAGCGTCTCGCGCAACACCCGGTGATTCTCCACGAGCACGCGTGAGAACAGGCGCACGAACAGCGCGCCGCCGCGTGCGGGGTCCTTCGAGAGCGCGAGCGCCGGACGCACGTAGCACATCATCACTGCCTCGGCGTCAAATCGCGCAGTCCCCGCCGAGGCGCGCGCCTCGAGCCGCCCGAGTTCGCGCAGGCACTCACGCGCCCAGGGCTCGAAACGGCGGGCGAAGACCGCCTCGAACAGCGCAGCCTTGGACCGGAAGTGGTAGTTGACCGCGGCGAGATTCACCCCCGCCTGCTGGGTAATCAGCCGCAGCGAGGTGGCCTCCAGCCCGAGCTCGACGAACAGCCGCTCGGCCGCCTCGAGAATCCGCAAAGCGGTCTCCGAGTACTTCGGCTCAACGGGCGTACCGTCATCGGATAGCGAGGGGGATTTCACCGGGCAGCGTCTCAAACGTCTGTTTTAAACGTACATTTATTTTATGGCCAGGTCAAGCCGCCGCCCCGCCCCGCCGGGTCACTCCCAGCGGCCGCGCGCCGCCGCTTCGCGCAGTCGCGGCGTCGCCGCCCAGCGTGCGCCGTGACTCGGTGCGAGCCGCTCCATCGTCGCGATCACCTTCTCCAGGCCCTCCTGAAGGCCCCAGTACATCGGTCCGCCCTTGTAGGCCGGAAAGCCGTACCCGTGGATATAGACCACGTCGATGTCGCCCGAGCGGCTCGCGATCCGCTCGGTGAGGATCTTCGCCCCTTCGTTGACCAGCGGATGCAGCAACCGCGCCAGAATTTCCGCATCGGCAATCGATCGCCGCTCGATACCGAGCGAGCGCGACACGGACTCGATCAAGGCGAGCGCCTCGGGGTTGTGATGACGCTTGCCGCCCTCGTAGCGGTAGAACCCCTGAGCGCTCTTGCGCCCCAGACGGCCCTCCTCGGCCATGCGCTGCAGGATCGGCGACCAGCGCTCATCCGGCGGCAGCGTGCGATTGCGGCGGATGGCCCAGCCGACGTCATTGCCCGCCAGATCGCGCATCGCCAGCGGCCCCATGGCAAACCCGAACGCCTCGATCACCCCGTCGACCTGCTCTGGAGTCGCGCCTTCCTCGAGCAGCCGCTCGGCCTCCACACCGTAGTAGAGCAGCATCCGGTTGCCGATGAACCCGTCGCAATTGCCCGCCATCACCGGGATCTTGCCCAGGCGCTTGGCGAGCGCCATCACGGTGGCGAGCGTCTGCGGGGCACTCTGCGCGCCGCGCACGTTCTCCATCAGCTTCATCACGTGCGCGGGACTGAAGAAATGGGTGCCGACCACCTGCTCGGGCCGGCCGGTCACCCGCGCGAGCGCATCGATGTCGAGCGTCGAGGTGTTGGTGGCGAGAATGGCGTGCGCCGGCAAATTCCGATCGAGCTGCTCGAACACGGTGCGCTTCAGCGCCGGGTCCTCGAATACGGCCTCAATGGCAATGTCGGTCTGCCCGAGCGATGCGTAGTCGGTGGTGGCGCAGATCCGCTGCAGCGCGGCATCGGCCTGCGGGCGCGTCAGCCGCCCGCGCTCGACGGTTTGCGCATACACCGCGCGGATGCGCTCCATCGCGGCGGCGAGCGCCGCCGCCGAGACATCGAGCAGCGTCACCGGGATGTCCGCATTGGCGAACAGCACCGCAATCCCGGCGCCCATGGTGCCGCCACCGACCACGGCGGCGCGCCGGATCGGCAGCGGCGCGACCTCGGGTCCCACCCCCTCGATCTTGCGGGCGGCCCGCTCCGCCTCGAACACGTGCATCAGCGCCTTGCGTTGCGGGCTCTCGCGACACTCCAGGTAATACTGACGCTCGAGCGCGAACGCCTCCTCGCGCCCGCGGGTACAGGCCGCCTCGATCGCATCGGCGATGCGCCAGGGGGCGAGCTGGCCCTGGAACTTGCGCGCATGCGCCGCGCGCCAGGCGTCAAAGAGCTGAGGGTCGACGGCGGTGATCTTCTCCTCGCGCTCACGGGCGAGCGGCGGGACGCCCTCCTCGGCGAGACGGCGCGCCCAGGCGAGCGCCTCGGGCAGCGGCACATCGGCGAGCGCATCGAGCACCCCGAGCGTGCGGGCGCGCGCCGCCGCAAGCGCCTCGCCCGTCGAGATCACCTCGAGCGCCGCCTGCGGACCGGCGAGCCGCGTGAATCGCTGCGTGCCGCCGGCCCCGGGAATCAGACCGAGCTTCACCTCCGGCAGGCCCACGCGGGCCCCGCTCGCGGCGATGCGCGCATGACAGGCGAGTGCGAGTTCGAAGCCGCCGCCGAGCGCCACGCCCTCGAGGGCCGCCACGACCGGCTTGCCGAGCGATTCGATCCGCGCGATCACCTCGAGCAGGATCGGCGGCTCGAAGGCGGCACCGGAGGCAATCTCGCGGATGTCCGCGCCGGCGGGGAACGAGCCGTTCGCCCCACTGAGGACCACCGCCCGCACCGCCGGGTCACTCGCGGCTCGGTTCAAACCCTCCATCAGCCCACGGCGCACCTCGAGACTGAGCGCATTGACCGGCGGGTGGTCGATTTCAAGGACAGCGACGTCGCCGTCGCAACGGTAATGAGTCGGCACGGCATTCCCCAACGCAACGATCGGGCGATGGTAGCGCGGCGCGTGCGCCTTATCGAGCCGCCGCGGCGGCGCGCCGCGGTCAGCTGCCGATGATCTGGCGCGCCCTGAGAGCCTCGAGCACGAGGCGCGCCTCTTCTTCCGGTCCGAGCGGACTCGGCGTCAGCACGACCTCCGCATTCTGCGGCGCCTCGTAGGGCGAATCGATGCCGGTGAAGTTCTTGATCTTGCCCTCGAGCGCACGCGCGTAGAGGCCCTTCGGATCGCGTCGCTGGCACTCCTCGAGCGACGTGTCGACGAAGATCTCGATGAACTCCTCGGCGGCGAGCAACTCGCGCACCATGCGCCGCTCGGCGCGGAACGGGGAGATGAACGAGCACAACACGACCGCACCGGCGTCGACGAACAGCTTGGCCACTTCGCCCACGCGCCGGATGTTCTCGACGCGATCGGCGTCGGTGAACCCCAGGTCGCGGTTCAAGCCGTGCCGGACGTTGTCGCCGTCGAGCATGTAGGTGTGCACCCCGAGGGCGTGCAACTCACGCTCGACGACGTTGGCGATGGTGCTCTTGCCGGACCCGGACAGACCGGTGAACCACAGCACCGCGGGCCGATGGCCATTGAGGCGCACCCGCGCGGATTTGTCGACCAGCAGCGCCTGGCGATGGATGTTGGTTGCGCGGCGCAACCCGAAACTGATCATGCCGGCGCCGGCGGTGGCATTGGTGAAGCGGTCGATCAGTACGAACGCGCCGGTGGCGCGGTTGTCGGCGTACGGATCGAGCGCCACCGGGGTGGCGGTGGCGAGGTTGCAGAAACCGATCTCGTTCAGCGCGAGCGTCTTGGCCGCCATGTGCTCGAGCGTGTTGACGTCGGTCTTGTGCTTCAGGCTGGTCACGCGCGCCGGCACGTACTGCGTGCCGATGCGCATCAGATACGAGCGCCCGGGCAGCATCGGCTCCTCGATCATCCACAGCACTTCGGCGGCGAACTGATCGACCACCTCGGGGCGTGCATCGGCATGGGCCAGCACGTCCCCGCGCGCCACGTCGACCTCATCGGCGAGCGTCAGGGTGACCGCATCGCCGGCCCGCGCCTCGGGCAGATCTCCATCCGCCGTGACGATGCGCTGGATGACGCTCTCGCGACCCGAGGCGGCGACCACCACCCGCTCGCCGGGGCGGACCACGCCCGAGGCCACGGTGCCGGAGAAGCCGCGAAAATCGAGATTCGGGCGATTCACCCACTGGACCGGGAAGCGCCACGGCTTCTCCTCCAGACCCTCGCGGACGTCGATCGACTCCAGATGCTCGATCAGCGTCGGGCCATCGTACCAGGGGGTGTGCTCGGAGCGGCGGATCACGTTGTCGCCAAAGCGCGCCGAGAGCGGAATGCTGGTGACCGCGGCGAACTTCAGCGGCGCGGCGAAGCCGAGATAGTCGGCGACGATCCGATGGAAGCGCTCACCGGAGAACTCCACCAGGTCGATCTTGTTGACCGCGAGCACGACATTCTTGATGCCGAGCAGCGCACAGATGTAGCTGTGCCGGCGCGTCTGCGTGAGCACACCCTTGCGCGCGTCGATCAGGATCACGGCGGCCTGGCTGTTCGATGCGCCGGTGGCCATGTTGCGCGTGTACTGCTCGTGCCCCGGGGTGTCCGCCACGATGAACGCGCGCCGCGGCGTGGAGAAGAACCGGTAGGCCACGTCAATGGTGATGCCCTGCTCACGCTCGGCCTGCAGACCATCGACGAGCAGCGCCAGATCGAGGTCCTCGCCCGTGGTGCCGTGCTTGGCGCTGTCGCGCTCGAGCGCGGCGAGCTGATCCTCGAGCACGAGTTGGGTGTCGTACAGCAGCCGCCCGATCAGGGTCGACTTGCCATCATCCACCGAGCCGCAGGTGAGAAAGCGCAGCAACCCCTTGCGGGTGCGCGCGTCGTCAGAAGTAGCCGTCACGTTTCTTCTTCTCCATCGAGGCCGCCTCGTCGCTGTCGATCAGTCGCCCGGAACGCTCCGAGGTGCGCGAGGCGAGCATCTCCGCGATGATCTCATCGAGCGTCGCCGCACGGCTCTCGATCGCCGCCGAGAGCGGATAACATCCGAGCGAGCGGAAGCGCACCATGCGCACCTGCTCGCGCTCCCCGGGCTTCAGCGCCATGCGCTCATCGTCGCGCATGATCAGCTGCCCGTCACGCTCGATGACCGGGCGCGGTGCGGCGAAGTACAGCGGCACGACCGGGATCTGCTCCGCGCGCGTGTACTGCCAGATGTCGAGTTCCGTCCAATTCGAGAGCGGAAACACTCGGATGGTCTCGCCCTGGCTGATCCGGGTGTTGTACAGATTCCACAGCTCCGGCCGTTGGTTGCGCGGATCCCAGACGTGACCGGCGGAGCGGAACGAGAAGACGCGCTCCTTGGCGCGGCTCTTCTCCTCGTCGCGGCGCGCGCCGCCGAAGGCGGCATCGAACTGCCACTTGTCGAGTGCCTGCTTCAGCGCTTCGGTCTTCATCACCTGCGTGTGCAGTTGCGAGCCGGAACTGATCGGGTTGATGTCGCGCGCCACTCCGTCGGGGTTGGTGTGCACCAGCAGCTTCACCCCGTAGCGCTCGGCGATCGCGTCGCGGTGCTCGATCATCGCGCGGAACTTCCAGCGCGTATCGATGTGCAGCAGCGGGAACGGCGGCTTGGAGGGATGGAACGCCTTCATCGCCAGGTGCAGCATCACACCTGAGTCCTTGCCGATGGAGTAGAGCATCACCGGGTTGCGGAACTCCGCGGCCACCTCGCGGATGATGCCGATCGACTCGGATTCGAGTTGGCGCAGATGGGGCGTGAGAGCCATGCGGGATTGGGTGCTCATCGGTTCAGGCCGTCAGCGGCACGAGCGGGAACGCCCCTGCGGCGACGAAGTAGGTGTTGCGAAAATCGGGTTTGCCGTAGCACAGCGGCCCGCCGCCCGGGGCGAGCACCTGCCCGCCGGCGGCGCTGAGCACCGCGTGACCCGCGGCCGTATCCCACTCCATGGTCGGACCGAGGCGCGGATACAGATCCGCCTCGCCGCTCGCCACCAGGCAGAACTTCAGCGACGAGCCGACCGACACGCGCTCGTGCACCGAGTAGCCCTCGAGGTACTGCTCGGTCTGCGGCGTCGCATGCGAGCGCGACACCACGGCCGTCAATCCGGCCGATGGGACGGGGCGCACGTGCAGCGCCTGACGCGCACCGGTGTCACTCCCGTCGGCCGGCTGCGCGCAGCGAAAGGCGCGGTGCGCGGCGACGTCGCCGGCGTAGAGCATCCCGCCCACGGGTGCGTAGACGACGCCGATCACCGGCATGCCGGCGCGCACCAATGCGATGTTGACGGTGAAATCCCCGCGCCGCGCGATGAACTCCTTGGTGCCATCGAGCGGGTCGACCAGAAAGAACGTCGCGCCAACCTCGGGAATCCCTCCCACCGCGCAGGACTCCTCGGCGACCACCGGGATGTGCGGTGCGAGCTTGGCCAGATGCGCGAGGATCACGGCCTCGGCGGCCCGATCCGCTTCGGTCACGGGCGTGTGGTCCGCCTTGTGCTCGACCGGGCAGCCGCGCAGGTAAATCGCGTGGGCTTCGCGCCCGGCGGCCACCGCCACGGGCAGCAGCGCCTCGAGCAAATTCGAATCGTCAGTCGGTGGCACCGGATCGTTCCTGAGGAAATCCAGTGCCCAAGTCTACACAAAGAGCCGCCCCGGGTCCGGCCACGGGGCGGCTCGCCGCTCAGACTTTCCGGCTATGTGAATAGGCTCTCACCCGGATCGGGGCTCAGCCCTGGCGCACCGCCTCGACCTGGATGTGCAGCCGCACCCACATCTGGAACCCGAAGGCCTTGCCGTAGCTGATGCCGTAATCGGCCCGGTTGAACTCGGCGTAGGCATCCGCGCCGCAGCGGTACTGGTGGAAGAAGACGACTTCCTTGCACTCGAAATGGCGGATGACGAGCGTCAGCGGTCGGGTCACCCCGTGCAGAGTGAAGGTGCCGAGCACGCGCGTCGGTGCGCCGTTTTTGAAGTCCGCCAGACGCCCGACGTAGGTCGCGGTCGGGTATTGGGCCACATCGAGGATCTGCGCGCCGCGCGCATCCTTGTTCAGCTGTGACTCGCCGAAGTCATCCGAGGCGGTCTGCACCGTCACGTGCACCGTGCCGGTGTGGGCCTTGCGATCGAGCACGATGGTGCAGGTGGATTTGCGGAACACCCCGCGCCACACCGACAGCCCGCCGAAGTGGTCGGTCGAGAAGCTCGGGTGCGTGTGCGTCGGATCGCACACATAGGTGACCGGTTTGGCGAATGCCGCGCCCGCATACAGCGCGAGCAGCGCCATCGGGATAATCAGCTTGGTGAGACGCATCGAGATCCTCCAGGTTGAACTGACGCGTCTGCCGGCGGAGACGATACACCGCCGGGCACGACGCGAGCCGCTAGCCTACCGGCAGCGGCCCGCGGCGCGCCAGACGTTACATGCGTTTAACCAGCCTGGATCGGCGAGGCCGCCAGCGCCACCCCGAGGGAGTCGGCCACCGCCGCATGGGTGATGCCACCGGCATGCACGTTCAGACCGGCGGCGAAGCCCGCATCCTGACGCAGGGCCTCCTGCCAGCCCAGATCGGCGAGCTGGCGCACGTACGGCAGCGTCGCATTGGTGAGCGCGAACGTGGAGGTACGGGCCACCGCGCCCGGCATGTTGGCCACGCAGTAATGCACGATGCCCTCGACGATGAAGGTCGGCTCGGCGTGCGTGGTCGGCTTGCTCGTCTCGAAACACCCGCCCTGATCGATCGCGATGTCCACCAGCACCGAGCCGGGCTGCATGCTCGAGAGCATCGCGCGCGTGACCAGCTTCGGGGCCGCGGCCCCGGCGATCAACACCGCGCCGATGACCAGATCCGCCTCCTTCACCAGCCGCTCGATGGTCGCAGCGGTCGAGTACGCCGTGCGCAGCGAGGAGCCGAACAGATCCGACAGCTCGCGCAACCGCTCGATCGAGCGGTCGACGACCGTGACGTCGGCATGCATGCCGACGGCCATCTGCGCCGCATGGGTCCCGGCGACACCGCCGCCGAGGATCACCACTTTCGCCGGCAGCACGCCCGGCACGCCCCCGAGCAGCACGCCGCGCCCGCCGTTCGCCTTCTGCAGACCGCTCGCCCCGACCTGCACGGACATGCGCCCGGCGACCTCGCTCATCGGCGTCAGCAACGGCAGCGCGCCGCGGCGCGTCACGGTCTCATAGGCAATGGCGGTGACGCCGGAGTTCATCAGCGCGCGGGCCTGCTGCGGATCGGGCGCGAGGTGCAGATAGGTGAACAGCACCTGCTCGCGGCGCAGCATCGCGCACTCGGCCGGCTGCGGCTCCTTCACCTTCACGATGAGTTCGGCGCCGGCGAACACCTCCGCGGCGCTCGAGACGATCCGGGCCCCGACGGCCACGTACTCCGCGTCCGCGATGCCGATCCCGGCGCCTGCGCCGGTCTCGATCAGGACCTCGTGGCCGGCGGCGGTGAGCTCGCGCACACCGGCCGGAACCAGACCGACCCGATATTCATGCACTTTGATTTCGCGCGGAACGCCGATACGCATAGGAGAGTCCCCCAGGTTTTGGATGGGGAAGAGATTAAGGGGCGTCGCTGGCGGGAACTTGCAAAATGGCCGTGCCGGCCGGCGATGACGGCAGAATCTGCGACTTTATTGTCTTTTTATGGCAGAATATTTCTCATATGGAGCTCGACCGCTACGATCACGCCATCCTGCGCCGGCTGCAACAGGATGCCCGCATCACCAACGCCCGGCTGGCGAGTGAGGTGAACCTGTCCGAGTCGGCCTGCCTGCGGCGCGTCAAGGCGCTCGAGGACTGCGGGCTGATCGAGGGCTACACGGCACTGGTGAACCAGCACCGGGCGGGCTATCCGGTGAACGTGTTCGTCAACATCACGCTCGATCGGCAGAGCCAATCGGGACTCGAGGCATTCGAGGCGGCGGTGCGCCGCATCCCGCAAGTGATGGAGTGCTACCTGATGACCGGCGAGCACGACTATCTGCTGCGCCTGGTGGTCGCCGATCTGGATGACTTCGAGCGCATCCACAGCCAGCACCTGACGCGCCTACCGAGTGTCGTGCGCGTGCAGTCGAGCTTCGCGATGCGCACCGTCACGCACTCGGCGGTGTTGCCCCTGCGCCCGGCCAGCCACTAGGGCTCAAGGACGATCTTGCCGACGTGCTCGCCGGATTCCATCAGCGCATGCGCCTGCGCGGCTTGGGTCAGAGGGAATCGGGCATGGATCGGCAGGCGCAGTGCACCGGCCTCGAGTAGCGGCCAGATCTCCCGGCGCAGCGCCGCGGCGAGTTCACCCTTGCGCGCGACCGTCTGCGGCCGCAGCGTCGAACCTCCGATCGTGAGCCGTTTGCCCATGAGCGCGCCCAGATCAATTTCCGCCAGTCGCCCGCCCTGCGTCGCGATGACGGCGATGCGCCCTTCCGGCGCCGCCGCGGCGATGTCGCGCGCCACGTACGTCCCGCCCACCATGTCGAGAATGACATCCACGCCGCGCCCCTGCGTCGCCTCGAGCGCACCGGTGACGAAGTCCGCGTTCTTGTAATCGATTGCGACATCGGCGCCGAGGCGTACACAGGCGGCGCATTTCTGCGCACTGCCGGCGGTCGCAATGACGTGCGCCCCGAATGCCTTGGCCAGCAGGATCGCCGTCGTGCCGATGCCGCTCGTGCCGCCATGTACCAGCAGCCACTCCCCGGGGCGCAGATGCGAGCGCTCCCAGACGTTGTAATACACGGTAAAGACCGTCTCGGGCAGGACCGCAGCCTGCTCGAGGCTGAACCCCTGGGGCACCG
This sequence comes from Pseudomonadota bacterium, assembly GCA_021851405.1. Classification (GTDB taxonomy): domain Bacteria; phylum Pseudomonadota; class Gammaproteobacteria; order Steroidobacterales; family Steroidobacteraceae; genus 13-2-20CM-66-19. Next base: position 20,825 of record JAJZDW010000008.1, on the reverse strand, counting down.
GCAGGCATTGCACGGCCGGGGCGAGCGCGTACTCGGCATACCCGCCCCCGGCCAGCAGCGCGCAGACGGCATCGCCGCGCTGCCACGGGTGCACCTCGGCCCCGAGTGCGACCACTTCCCCGGCGATCTCGAGCCCCGGGATGTCGCTCGCCCCGGGCGGCGGCGGATACGCACCGCGCCGCTGCAGCACATCCGGTCGATTGACGCCCGCGGCGCGCACCCGGATCAACACCTCGTTCGGACCGGGGGTCGGCAGCGGACGCCGCGCCGGCTGCAGCACCTGCGGTCCCCCGGGTGCGGTGATCTCGATCACCTGCATGCTCTCGGGCAACACGGTCATGTCCGCACCTCCCCCTGCACCGCCAGCGTGCCGGCGCGTCCCGGCACGCGGGCGGAGTCGATCGGGCAGCGCGGCAGCCGTGCCAGGTCCAGACCCGAGGCGTACGTGGCCAGATCCGTCAGGACCACCCCACGCGCGCGCCACGCGCCGAGCAACCGCTCGAAACCCTCCAGGTACGCCCCGCCCTCGAGCTCCGCATGAAGCGTGAAGACGTGATCGGCGCCATCGGCGCTCACGCGCAGCAGATGCTCGATCGGATCGGCCCCCCCGAGGTCCTCACGGCCGATCAGCTCATCGAGCGTCGGCAGCGTGGTCGGCAGTTGCAGTACCGGCACTTCGCGCCCCCCGATGAGCGGAACGAAGGGACCGCGACCGCGGGTATCGGAGGCGTACGACATGCCGCGCTCGGCCTGCAGCGCGGGCACGTGCGCGTTCATCTGCCAACCGGCCGCGCCGTGGGTCGCCGGGGCGTGCCCGAACACACGGGCGAACTCCTCGCAGGCCAGTTCGAACTGCCGGCGGGTCCATTGCCGCTCGGCGCGCGCCACCCCGTCCTGCCACTTGACGTGATCCCAGGTGTGCACACCGACCTCGAAGCCGCGGGCTTCGATCGCCTGCAACTCGCCCTCGCAGCGCCGGCCGATGCGCGGGCCCGGCAGGAGCACGCCGTAGAGCAGCGTGCGCACGCCATAATGGCTGACGACCGAGGTGCGGCGCACCTTGCCGAGAAAGCCGCGGCGAAACACCCGCTTCAGGGCCCGGCCGGTGTGATCGGGGCCGAGCGAAAAGAGAAACGTCGCCCGCGCCCCGCTGCGCTCGAGCGCAGCGGCGAGCCGCGGCACGCCCTCGAGCGTTCCGCGATAGGTGTCGACGTCGATTTTCAGCGCGATCGTGGTCACGGCACCCCCGCAGCGGACGGCACTGCCCGCTCAGCCCAGCGTCACCGGACGGCGCTCGAAATCGTGCGCCAGGCGCGGCAGATCGAGCGCCCCGGACGCGCCGGCCGCCTGCAGAATCCGTAGCACCGAGCCGTCGGCGCAGATCAACTGGCACTCGCCGTGCGCACCGATCAACCGCGGCTCCCCCGGGGTCAGCGTCTGCGGCGCGAGGCGCGTGCGATGCAGCCACCAACGCTCGGCGCCCACCTCCCCGAACGCGCCGGGGAACGGCGGGGCGAGGGCCCGCACCAGGTTATGGATGCGCTCGGCCGGCCAGCGCCAGTTGATGCGCCCGTCCTCCGGACGGCGCCGCCCGAAATACTGCCCGGGCACGATCGGCTGCACGCGCCGCGGCGCACGGCCCTCGATCAGGCCCGGCAGCGAGCGCACCAGCACCATTTCGGCGGCGGTCGTGACCTTGGCATACACCTCGCGCGCCTCATCGTCGGCGAGAATCGGCACCGCCTGCTGATCGACGATGTCCCCGGCATCGGCACGGTCCACCATGTAGTGCAGCGTCGCGCCGATCTCGCGCTCGCCATTGAGGATCGCCCAGTTCACCGGCGCGCGGCCACGATAGTTCGGCAGCAGCGAGCCGTGCATGTTGAGAGCCCCGCGCCGCGCACACTTCAGCAGCGGCGCGCCGAGCATGGAGCGGTAGTAGAACGAGAAGAGAAAATCCGCATCGAGGGCCGCGATCCGCTCGACGAACGCCGCGTCGTTGGGATCTTCGGGCCTCTCCACCGCCAGCCCGTAATCGTGCGCCGTCTGCGCGACGCTCGCGAACCACTGCGTCTCCGTCGGGTCGTCCGCCACCGTGACCACCTGCACCACCTCGACACCGCCCGAGAGCAGCGCCTTCAAGCAGCGGACACCGACATCGTGGTAGGCGAAGACGACCGCGCGGGCGCGCCGGCTCACCGGCGCTCACCGGGTTCGTGCTCGGCGCGCAGCATCTCGCTGTGATCGATCTCGGCCTGCACGGCCGGCGGCAGCACCAGCGCCGGGCGCGCCGGGCGCTCGCCGCGCTCCAGTCCCGCACCCTGCTCGAGGATGGCCGTGACGGTGTAGCGCGGACGCTGGCGCACCTGCTCGTAAATGCGCCCGACGTACTCCCCGACCATCCCGACGCTCACCAGCAGCACGCCGATGAAGAAGAACGCGAGGCCGAACAACGTGAACACGCCCTGCACTTCCGGACCGATGAACAGACGGCGGATCGCCAGCACGACCACGAAGCCGAGTGAGATCAGCGCAATCAGAATGCCGAACATCGTGAAGAACTGCAGCGGCGCGACCGAGAAGCCGGTCATCAGATCGAAGTTCAGGCGGATCAGCCGGTAGAGCGAATATTTCGACTGGCCGGCGGCACGCTCGGCATGTGCCACTTCCACCTCGGTGGGATGACGGGCGAAGGTGTAACCGAGGGCGGGCACGAACGTGCTCACCTCGACGCAGCGATTGATGGCCTCGACGATCGAGCGATGATAGCCGCGCAGCATGCAGCCCTGATCGGTGATGCGGATCTGCGTGGTGCGCTCGCGGATCCGGTTCATCAGCCGCGAGGCCATCTTGCGCCAGTAGACATCGTGGCGCCGGGCACGCACCGTGCCGACGTAGTCCGCGCCCTGGTCCATGGCCGCGACCACCTTGGCGACCTCCTCCGGCGGGTTCTGCAAGTCCGCATCGAGGGTGATGATGTAGTCCCCGCGCGCGTGCGCGAAGCCGGCCAGAATCGCCATGTGCTGGCCGGCGTTGCGCGTCAGGAGAACCACGCGAGTGTGATCCGGGCGGCGGGTGAACTGCTCGCGCAGCACCGCCGCGGAGCGGTCACGGCTGCCGTCATCGACGAAAATCACTTCGTACTGGCGCGAGAGCGCATCGAGCGCCGGATACAGCCGCTCGAACAGCTCCGCGAGCCCCGCCTCCTCGTTGTAGACGGGAATGACGATCGAGAGCGTTGCGCTCATCGGATCACTCCGCGCAGCACCTCGTTCACCGCGGCCACGACGCGCTCGACGTCCGCGAAGCTCATCGCCGGGAACAGCGGCAGGGTCACCGTCTCACGGCCGATGCGCTCGGCGTTGGGGAACTGCCCCTCGCGGTACCCGAGTGCGCGATAGGCGCTGAAGAGGTGCATGGCCGGATAATGCACCCCGATGCCGATGCCGCGCGCGGCCATCGCCTCGATGAACTCGAGCCGGCTGATGCGCATCTCCCCGAGCGGCAGCCGGGCGGCGAACATGTGCCAGTTGTGTCCGGCATCGCCCCGGGCCGGCAGCGCCAGCGGCGCCGCCTCACCCCACAGTTCGAAGTAGCGCGCCGCGAGTTCGCGCCGGCGCGCATTGAACGCCTCGAGCTGGCGCAGCTGGCCGAGGCCGACGCAGGCGGCCACGTCGGACAGATTGGCCTTGCCGCCGGCGAAGAATGTCTCGAACGCATCGGCGGCGGTTTTCTCCTGACCGTGGAAGCGCTGCAGCTCGAGCTCGTGCACCTCCTCCGGGGAGCCGCCGACCACCGCGCCGCCCTCGATGCTGGTGATGTTCTTGTTCGGATGGAAGCTGAAGCACACCAGGTCACCGAAGCTGCCGATGCGCTGGCCGCGATAACTCGAGCCCATCGCCTGGGCCGCATCCTCGATCACCCGCAACCGGTGCCGTTCGGCGAGCGCGTAGATGCGCTCCAGATCGACCGGCAGACCGCACAGGTGCACCGGCATGATGGCGCGGGTGCGCGCGCTCACCGCCGCCTCGGCCTGCGCCAGATCAATGTTGCGGGTGTGCAGATCGACATCGACGAACACCGGCCGCGCTCCGGTGCGCACCACCACGTTGGCGCTGGCGACGAAGCTCATGGCCGGCACGATCACCTCATCGCCGGCGCCGACGCCGCACACGAGCAGCGCATGTTCGAGACTGGCCGTCGCCGAGGTCTGGCTGCGCACCGGACGGCCGCCGCAGTACTGCGAGAGCGCCGCCTCGAAGGCCTTGACCTTCGGGCCGCTGGCGAGCCAGCCGGAACGCAGCACGTCGGCGACCTCGGCGATCGTCTGCTCATCGATGCTGGGGCGGGTGAACGGCAGGAATGAGTTCATAGAGTTATGAGCGAGCCACCAGGAACACACCGAAAATGATCACGACGATACCGCCCAGGCGCTCGGCATTCGGCGCTTCCCCGAGCAGCCACCAGGCGAGCGGCACCATCAGCACGTAGTTCAGCGAGAGCATCGGGTAGGCCTGGCTCACCGGGATGCGCGAGAGGCCCACCACCCAGGCGATCACCGAGATGCCGTAGCAGGCGAGCGCGAGCCACAGCCACGGAACCGTCAGCAGCTGCAGCATGCGCTTCGGCACGTCCACGCCGCCGCCGAACAGCGGTCCGGTCGCATCGGTGGCGGCCTTCAGACCGAGCTGCGCGGCGAGATTCAGCAAAATCCCGGCGAGCAGAAATCCATACACCGACCATTTCATTGGCGGGCCACCGCCACGGTGAAACTGTCCTCGCCAATCACCCGACCCGGCAGACCCTGGGCGTGATAGCGCCGCCACACGGCCGGCGGGAAGAACGCCACGGCGTTGCGGCTGGCATCCCACTGCTGCACGAACTGCGCCGGTGTGGCGGTCAGCAGTCCCGGCTGCCAGCGCTCTCCCGGTCCGAGCTCCCCGGAGTAATTCACCAGCGTCAGCAGCCGGCCGAGGTACGGCGGAATGGTCTGGCGGTACTGGTTGACGCTGTAGAGCTTCGTGTCCGGATGCACCTCGGACTTGATCTGCTGCACCAGCTGATAGGCCGAGCGCGACGGCGGGATGACCGCGTACTGACAGAGCAGCGCCTGCCAGGCGAAGATGAAGGCGAGCGTGACGATGAGCGGGGTGGCGATACCGCCCGCCCCAGCCTCATCGGCATTCGGCGCAGTGCGTCCGCCAAACGCGCAGGCCGCCACCGCCGCCAGCACGGCGGCGAGCGCCGCGGCGCCCCAGCCGATGGCATGCGGCGGGATGAACCCGTCGCGGTGATGCGAGTACACGAGCAGTCCGGCGGCCAGGAACACCGCGAGCCCCGCCGCGGCCCACACCGAGCGCTCGAGCACGCGCGGGCGGCGCGTCAGGTACACCCCGGTGAGCGCCGCGAGCGGCGGGAACACCGGCAGGATGTAGGTGGCGAGCTTCGAGTCCGAGAGGGAGAAGAAGATCACCGTCAGGAGCGAATACAGCAGCAGGAACTTCAGTGGTTTGAAGTGCGCCACCGGACCGGGCTCGTGCCAGGCCGCGCGCGCGGCGCGCGCGAGCGGGGCGAGCCACGCGAACGCCCCGATCACCAACAGCGCGATGAAGTACCACCACGGCTCGACTCGCCGCGCCTCATCGGTGAGAAAGCGCTGGAAGTGCTCGTGGATGAAGAAGTACTCGGCGAACACGTGATTGCGCAGGGAGACGGCGACGAACCACGGCGCGGCGATGAGCACCATCAGCGGGATCCCGGTCAGCAGATGCAGCCGCCGCCAGGGACGTGCGTCGCGCTCGATCGCGGTGTAGCTGACGAGTGCGAGCCCCGCGAGCACGTACACCTCCAGCCCCTTGGTGAGCAGCGCAAGTGCCGCCATCGCCCAGGACAGCAGCATCCAGTTGCGCTCCGCGCCCGAGCCCTCCGGCGAGCATTGCGCGCGGGTGAAGGCGAGCACCATTGCGGTGAGCCAGAAGGTCAGTCCCGCATCGAGCAGGTCGAGATGACCAATGATGCCGAAATACGGACTCATCGCGAGCAGCGCGACCGCGAAGATGGCCGCGCGTCGGTCGTAGAGGCGTGCGAGCCACGCATAGATCAGCGCCAGGCAGCCGAAGCCGAGCCCGACGGTCCACAGGCGCGAGGACCAGTTGCTCAGCCCGAACACCGAGTACACGGTGGCGGTCGCCCAGTACTGCAGCACCGGCTTCTCGAAGTACTTCAGCCCATCGAGGCGCGGCGTTACCCAGTTGCCACTGGCCACCATCTCACGCGGGATCTCCGCGTAGCGGCCCTCGTCCGGGTCGAACATCGGGCGCACCTGCACCGTGACGAACCAGACGGCCGCCATCAGCACCCAGGCCCACCACCGCAACCGCTGCGTCCGCGCTTGCGCCGCACTCATAGACGCACTCCCCCCGTCACCGCCGCCAACCGCTCACAGCCCCGACGCCGAGGCGTTCAACGCGTTGAAGCTGCCGAGCTTGACGTAGAAATCGATCGTGCGGCGGATCGCAGTGTCCATGTCGGTGCGCGGGCGCCAGCCGAGATCTCGCTTGGCCGCCTCGATCGCCGGCACCCGCACCTGGATGTCCTGATAGTACTTGCCGTAGTACTCCCCGGCCGACACCTCGATGATCTCCGTGCCCTTGGCGGCATCGCGCAGATCGGGGAACTCCTGGGCGATGCGGATGGTGCGCTCGGCGAGATCGCGGATCGAAACGCAGTTGTCGGGATTGCCGATATTGAAGATCCGACGCGTGGCGCGCCCGTCGGTGTTCTCGAGGATGGTGAGCAGGCACTCGATGGCATCATCGATGTAGGTGAACGAGCGCTTCTGATTGCCGCCGTCGACCAGTTTGATCGGCCGTCGGTACAGCACGTTGGAGAGGAACTGCGTGAACACCCGCGAGCTGCCCTCCTTCGGCTCCTCGATGTTGTCGAGGTTCGGACCGATGAAGTTGAACGGCCGGAACAGCGTGTAGTCGAGGCTGTCGCGCACGCCGTAGGCGTAGATCACCCGGTCGAGCAGCTGCTTCGAGGCCGCATAGATCCAGCGCTGCTTGTTGATCGGTCCGTACACGAGCGGACTGCTCTCCTCGTCGAGCAGCGGATCGGGGGACATGCCGTAGAGCTCTGAGGTCGAGGGGAAAATCAGCCGCTTGCCGTACTTGACGCAGTGGCGCACGATCTCGACGTTCGCCTCGAAATCGAGCTCGAACACCTTCAGCGGATGGGTCACGTACTGGGCCGGATTGGCAATGGCGACCAGCGGCACCACCACATCGCACTTCTTGACGTGATACTCGACCCACTCCTTGTTGATGGTGATGTCACCCTCGACGAAGTGGAAGCGATTGTCCTTCGGCAGATCCCCGAGCTTGTTGTCCGAGAGATCGATTCCGTAGACCTCCCAATCGCGCTCGCGCAGGATCGCCCCGGTGAGCGCGCTGCCAATGAACCCATTCGCGCCGAGAATCATGATCTTAAGTGCCATGGAAGCCCTTCGTGCCCGGTTCACCCCGAGCGCACAATAAAAAAGAAGAATTTTAGCAGCTTCCCGCCGGCGCGCATGCGCACTTGCCACCGGCGGCGGCACCCGCCGCCGCCGGTGGCAAGTCCGAGCGGTGCAGCGCTCAGAAGCGCAGGCCCACCGTGAGCGGGACGAAGACCGTCGGCTGGGTGGTATTGATGCGCTGGTAGCGCGCCTCGATGAAGAAGGTCTGCCCGTCGCGCAGCAGAAAATCGAGCCCCACCCCCGCATTCCAGGACATGCGGGTGGAATTTCCACTCGCGACCACGATATCCCCGGGGATCAGCCCGTAGTTGCAGTAGCCGAACCACGGGTCGCACACGTACGTGCCGTACGCGACGGTTTGAGTGAGGGCGACGTGCAGATGAGCGATGCCGACGCCGGCCAGCGCAAAGGCGCTCACCCACGGCGTGATGGGCCGCTTGAACTCCCCATCGATGTTCAGGCCGATCAGCTCGCCGTAGCCGCCATCGATTTGGGTCTGATCGGCGAGTTCATTGATGGCGATCAGATTGCGGGTGGCATCGAACCGGCTGTACTCGAGGTCGGCCCGCAGCGCGAACGGTCCCTGCGGATCGGGCTTCCAGCTCAAGCCTCCGCCCAAGGTAACCCCGCCCTGAAAGTACGACGAGGTCGAGCCCACCGTCGGGCTGTAGCCGATCTGCAGATGCCAGTGCACCGGCTCGACCGGCGCGAAGGTCTGATCATAGTACGTCTGCGCCAGGGCGCGGCCGGATAAGCCCAGCAGCGCCAGCGCGCCCAGCGGAAGAAAATGTCGGTTCACGGGACGGACTCCTTAGGGCGCTCCGGGGCGCCTCACTGCGCCGCTCGCCGCGCCGCGCCCTCAGGCCGCGCGCAGCTTGCGTTTGACGACGTGCGCAATGTCGCGCATCTCGGCGATACCGAGCGCCAGCGCACAAGCAAAGAACGCACCGGCGCCGGCGACGATGACCAGCGCCAGTGCACCGAGTTTCGCCCAGAACGGCCCGGACTGCCAGTGCGCGAGCGGCCAGTGCAGTCCGCCCCAGCAGATCAGCGCGAGCACCGCGCTGGCGACGCCCAGGCGCGCGAGCATCGAGAACATCTCGCGCGAGGCGAGCCGGCCGAGGTGGCGGCGCATCAGCGCATAGAGCACGAGGAAGTTCACCGTTGCCACCACGGCGACCGACAGCGCGAGCCCCCGCACGCCCCAGTGCAGAACCTGCGTGGTGAACCAGCACAGCAGCAGATTCAGCCCCATCGCACTTAAGCTCACGACCATCGGCGTGCGGCGCCGGTCGATGGCGTAGAACGCATTCACCAGCACTTTCAGCGCCGCATACCCACACAATCCGAGCGCGTAGAAGCGCAGCGCCGAGGCGGTCTGGCGCGCATCGTAGGGGCTGAAGCGGCCGTGTTGATAGAGCACCGAGACGATCGGGCCTGAGAGCACCATCAGGCCGATGGCCGCCGGAATCGTCATGAAGAACACCATGCGCAGCCCGCGCGCGAGCTCGCTGCGAAAGCGCTCCCGATCGCCGGCCACCGCCAGGCGCGAGAGCATCGGCAGCGAGACGGTGCCGAGCGCCACACCGAACATCCCGATCGGGAACTGCATCAGCCGAAAGGCGTATCCCAGCCAGGAAATCGGCCCGTTGCCGAGCATCGAGGCGAACGCGGAATTCACCACCACGTTCACCTGCACGGTGCTCGCCGCGATCACCGACGGCCCCATGATCAGCAGCATGGCCTTCACGCCCGGGTCGCGCCAGCGGAAGTCCGGCCGGTAGCGGTAGCCGAATCGGCGCAGAGAGGGGAGCTGCACGCCGAGCTGCAGCAGGCCCCCGACCAGCACGCCCACCGCGAGCGCGACGGTCGCCTTCGGCCCGAAGTGCGGATCGAGCCACCAGCCAAGACCCGCCCCGGTGAGGATCAGACCGAGGTTGAAGAACGTCGAGGCGAGCGCCGGGACGCCGAACACGTTGCGCGCATTGAGCATGCCCATGACGAGCGCGGCGAGCGACACGATCAGAATGAACGGATACATGATCCGCGTCAGCTCGACGGTGAGGGCCGCCTTGGCCGGCCCGAACCCCCACCCCAGCAACGCCACCAGCCAGGGGGCGAGCAGGATCCCGATCAGCACCAGGATGCTCACCACCACCGCCGTCAACGTCACGACCTTGTTGGCGAGCTGCCAGGCGGTCGCATCGCCCTCGCGCGCCGCGGTCTTGCTGAACGTGGTGACGAACGCGGTCGAGAGCGCCCCCTCCCCCACCATGTCGCGCAGCAGATTCGGAATGCGAAAGGCGATGAAGAAGACGTCCATCAGCCGGCCGGCGCCAAAGAGCGCGGCAAAGACCTGCAGGCGCACCAGCCCGAGGATGCGGCTGCACAGCACCGCCAGCGCGACGACTCCGGCCGCCTTGGTATTGAGCCGCTCGCCCGGCGCGTCGGCGCGCGCCGCAGATTTCAGGGATGCCATGGGCGGGGCGCTCAGCGTCGGTCCGCGCCGGGCGCTGCGGCCCCCGGTGCACGGCACTGCCCACCGCTCCGCGGAGCGAATCGCGCTGTCAATGCCCTGCTCATCTGCTCCGCCTGCCGATGGATCGAGATGCGCCGAGCGACGGCGCGGTGATGCGAAGCATAACGGCGCGCGCCGCCTCGTGCACCCGGCAGCGCCCCCTGCTCAGAGCTCTGCGCCGATCCGCACGACGTAGCGGCCTCTCGCCCGGCCGGCGATGAGCTCGTGAGCGGCCTCGGCCACCTGCTCCAGAGAGATCACCGAGCGCACCAGCCGCGACTCGAGGTGCGGCGGCTTCCAGGGACCGGCGAGCAGCCCCCAGAGCGCCTCGCGCCAGGGCCGCGGCACCTGCACGGAGTGGATGCCGAGCAAACTCACGCCGCGCAGAATCAGCGGCATCACCGAGGTGTGCAGCTGCGCGGACTGCGCCAGTCCGATGCAGGCGATGTTGCCCCAGGGCTTGACCGTGCGAGTCAGGTACGCCAACACCTCGCCGCCGAGATTGTCCACCGCACCGCCCCACACCGCTTTCTCGAGCGGTTTGGTGCCCAGATCGAGCGCGCTGCGCTCGAGCACGCTCGCCGCGCCAAGATCGCGCAGGTACGCGGCCGCCTCCGGTTTGCCGGTGAGCGCCGCGGTCTCGAAGCCCGCCCCGGCGAGGAGCATCAGAGCAACGCTGCCGACCCCGCCGGTGGCGCCGGTCACCACGATCGGTCCCTGGGCCGGATCCTGATGGTTCTCGAGCATGCGCCGCAGCGCGAGCGCCGCGGTGAACCCGGCCGTGCCCAAGGCCATCGCTTCGAACAGACTCAATCCCGCCGGCAGTGCGAGCAGCGCATCGGCCGGTACGTGCGCGTACTCGGCGAGCCCGCCATCGAGCCACTCCCCGAGACCGGCGCCCGTGGCGATCACCCGCGCCCCTGGCGCGAAAGCGCGATCCTCGCTCGCCTCGACCACGCCGGCCAGATCGATGCCGGCCACGCGCGGATAGCTGCGCATGATGGCGCCGCGGCCGGTGATGGCGAGCGCGTCCTTGTAGTTCAGCCCCGAATAGGCCACGCGGACGCACACCTCCCCGGCGGTGAGCGGCTGGCGCACGAGCGGCTCGAGCGTCGCGCGCACTCCGGCCGGCCCCTGATGGACACGTATGGCGTTGAACGAGGACATGGGCGCATCCGGCGAATTCGAAGGGCACCATTGTATCGGCGCGGCACGCCGCCGTGGATAAACCCGGCCGGATGCAGTAGTGTGTCGCGCCTTGTTTTTCAATTACTTGGGTAGCTGTGATGACCCACGCACTCATCTGCGACGCCCTGCGTACACCGTTCGGCCGCTACGGCGGCGGGCTCGCCTCGGTCCGCACCGACGACTTGGCGGCCCTGCCGCTGCGCGCCCTGATGGAGCGCCATCCGGGACTCGACTGGGGACGGCTCGATGATGTGTCCCTCGGCTGCGCCAATCAGGCCGGCGAGGACAACCGCAACGTGGCCCGCATGGCCGTGCTGCTCTCGGGTCTGCCCGAGAGCGTCCCGGCCTCCACGGTGAACCGGTTGTGCGGCTCGAGCCTCGATGCCGTTGCGATCGCCGCCCGCGCCATCCTCGCCGGGGAGGCGGAGTTGATGATCGCCGGTGGCGTCGAGAGCATGAGCCGCGCCCCATTTGTGATGGGCAAAGCCGAACAGGCGTTCGAACGCAGTGCGAAGCTCGAGGACACCACCCTCGGCTGGCGCTTCATCAACCCCCTCATCCAGAGCCGCTTCGGCATCGACTCCATGGCGCAGACCGCGGAGAACCTGGTGGCCGAGCGCGGCATTTCCCGAACCGACCAGGACGCCTTCGCCCTGCGCAGCCAGCAGCGCTACGCACGGGCCCAGGCGCGCGGCTTCTTCGCCCGCGAACTCATTCCCGTGACCCTCGAGCGCCGCAAGCAACCGGCGCTGCGTATCGATGCGGACGAACATCCGCGTCCCGACTCGACGCTCGAGTCACTCGGCAAGCTCAAGGGGGTGGTCCGCCCGGACGGATCGGTGACCGCGGGCAACGCCTCAGGAATCAACGACGGTGCCGCCGCGGTGTTGCTGGCGAGCGAGGCCGCGGCGGCGCGGTACGGTCTGAGGCCACGCGCACGCATCCTCGGCAGCGCCGTTGCCGGCGTGCCGCCGCGCATCATGGGCATCGGACCTGCACCGGCCACGCGCAAGCTCCTCGAGCGCACCGGCATCGCCCTCGGCGCCATCGACGTGATCGAGTTGAACGAGGCATTTGCCGCGCAGTCCCTGGCCGTACTGCGAGAGCTCGGCCTGCCGGATGATGCAGAGCACGTCAATCCCAACGGCGGTGCCATCGCCGTGGGCCACCCGCTCGGGGCGAGCGGTGCACGTCTCGTGGCCACCGCGTTGAGTCAGCTCGAGGCCACCGGCGCGCATCGCGCACTGTGCACGATGTGCATCGGCGTCGGCCAGGGCATCGCGCTGCTGCTCGAGCGGCTCTGAGCTCTCAGCCGATCCGCACGCGCAGCGGCTGAAGGCCCGTGCTCATCGCCTCGATCAGATCGCCACGCTCGACGGCGCCGACGCCTGCGGGCGTGCCGGTGTAGATCAGATCGCCCGGCGCGAGCGCCCACGCCGCCGACAGGTGGGCGATGATCTCCGGCACGCTCCAGGTCATCTCCCCGAGCGCGCTGCTCTGGCGTTGCGCGCCGTTGACGCACAGGGAGATCTGCCCCTCCAGAATCGCCCCCGCCTGCGCCGCGAGGGTGATCGGTCCGAGCGGCGCGGCATGATCGAACCCCTTGCCGATGCACCAGGGGGCCGAGCGCTTCTTCATCTCCGCCTGCAGATCCCGTCGGGTCATATCCAGTCCGACGGCATAGCCGAAGACGTGCCGCATCGCCTCATCGGCCGCGATGTCCCGCCCGCCGATTCCGATGGCGACCACCAGCTCGACTTCGTGATGAAAATTGTGCGTCAGACTCGGATAAGGCACCTCGCCCGTCGCGCCGGCCTCGACCGGCACGAGCGCATCGGCCGGCTTCATGAAGAACACCGGCGGCTCACGGCCCGTGCGGCCCATCTCCTGGGCATGCGCCCGGTAATTCGAGCCCACGCAGTAGATTCGGTGGACCGGGAAGCGCGCAGTCGTTCCAACGACCGGGGCACTGACGGGCGGCGCAGGCGCAAACACATAACTCATGACGGTATCGGTGCTTCAGGGGCGACGGGGTGAGTTTAGCGGCGCAGCGGCGCGCCCGTCCAATGGCGCACCGGTGTGCCGCGACCGCCGCAGCGTCAACCACCGCCCCCTCGGGGGTCGGTGGACCGGCAGGAGCTGGCCCTCGGCCCGCGCACTGAGGCGCGGGGAGCAACGGCGGCGGTCGGATGTGCGCAGCAGAGGCTCACGCCGCGCACAACACTGCGGTGTTGCGGCGCACCGACAGCGGGACCGGACACGGCGGTGCCCTGCCGGGCCCTCACGCGCACGCAGCCGAGATGATGTTCACGCTCGAAACTCTCCGCGTCGGTGCCGGCCGCGCGGCGCGCGGCGCTGCACTTCGTTTCGTCGCACTGTCCGGGGCGTTCGCCGCAAATGGCATCGCGCTCCCTGACGCCTGCACCCTCACGACGGAGGGATGGGGCATGATACGGCGGCGCCCGGCCCTGCGAACCAGTCCACCAAAACTCGTGCCGCGCGCAGGAGGAGCACCCGAATGAAGCACGTTGTTGCGCTCGCGGCAGTATTCTCGCTGGCCGCATGTGACGCCTGCATCCCCCCCGCGCTCGCCGCGGGCCCCCAGGCCCCGGCCCCCGTGGCCGCGGCCGCGACGGCCTCCGCACTGTTCACCCCCCGTGCGGTGAAGAGCTACGGCGCCGTCACCGTCAACGGCCACAAGATCGCCTACGAGGCGGTCGCCGGAACCCTCATCGTGCACCCCAAGGGCTGGGACGATGCGGCCACGCCGAGCAGCGGCAAGCACGCCCTCGGCATGCCGGACGGTCCGCCCGTCGCCTCGGTGTTCTATGTCGCGTACTTCAAACGCGGCGTGCCGTCGCACGACCGGCCGATCACCTTCCTCTACAACGGCGGCCCGGGCTCCTCGACCGTGTGGCTGCACATGGGCGCCTTCGGGCCCGTGCGGGTCGTGACGAACAACGATACGCACACGCCCGCCGCCCCTTATGGCCTGGTGAAGAATCACTACAGCCTGCTCGACGCCACCGACCTGGTGTTCATCGACGCCCCCGGCACCGGCTACAGCCGCATCGAGGGCAAAGGCGCCGCCAAGGCGTTCTACGGCGTCGACCCCGACGGGCACGCCTTCGCCTCGTTCATCACCCAGTTCCTCTCCCGCTACAAGCGCTGGAACTCCCCGAAGTATCTCCTCGGCGAGAGCTACGGCACGCCGCGCTCGGCGGTGCTGATCAAGGATCTGACGCTCGATCGCAACGTGGATTTCAACGGCGTGATCCTGCTGTCGCAGATCCTGAACTTCTCGCTGAACGATGATGCGCCGGGCTCGGACCCGGGGGTCGAACTGCCGTATGAACTGGCCCTGCCGAGCATGGCGGCAACCGCGTGGTATCACCACGCACTGCCCTCGAGCCCGTCGAATCTGCGCCCGTTCCTGAAGCAGGTCGAGCACTTCGCCATGGGCAAATACGCCGACGCCCTGGCACAGGGTGCGAGCCTGCCCTCGGCCGAGCGAGAGAGCATCGCCGAGCAGATGCATCAGTACATCGGGCTGCCGGTGTCCTACCTGCTGAAGGCGCGCCTGCAGGTGAGCGGTCCGGAATTCGAGCACGAACTGCTCACCAACGAAGACATGACCACCGGTCGGCTGGATTCGCGCTTCGAGGGACCCTCGATGGATCCGCTCAGCCGCACGGCGTTCTACGACCCGCAGTCCGCGGCGATCAGCTCCGCCTACGTGAGCGCATTCAACGCGTATGCGAGCAAGGATCTGCACTACCCGACGAATCTGCGCTATCTGCCGGAGATCGATGCGCACTGGAACTTCATGCATCGACCGCCGGGGGCTCGGATCAAACTGCCGATCGCGACCAACGTCATGCCGGATCTGGCCGCCACGATGAAGTACGACCCGCTGCTGAAAGTGATGCTGAACGGCGGGTACTACGATCTGGCGACACCGTTCTGTGAAGGCCTCTACGAGATGCATCATCTGCAGATCCCGAGCAGTCTGCAGTCGAACATTTCGTACCACTATTACAAGTCGGGACACATGATCTACGTGAACATCCCCGCGCTGAAGCAGCTGCACGCCAACATTGCGGCGTTCATCCGCAAGACCGACAACGTTTCAGGAGGCTGACCATGAGCGACACCAAACGAAGCCGTCTCATCCGGCGCGGTATTGATGTGCTGGCGGCCACCTCGGTGCTGATGCTGGGGACCGTGGTAGCTCCGGCGATGGCGAAGCCGGCGCACGCCGCGCCGAGCACCGCCCACGTGAACCCGTACTTCAGCACCGCGACCCGCACGACCTCCGGCACGGTCAAGGTCGAAGGCAAGACCATTCACTACCATGCCGTGGCCGGCATGATCCTGGTGCACGCGGCCGGCTGGAACGACGCCACGGACACCTACGGGACGGGTGAGAAATCGGGCAAGGCGAAGCAGCCGGCCGAATCGTCGATGTTCTACGTCGCGTATTTCAAGGACGGCAGCCATCCGAACAAGCGCCCGATCACCTTTCTCTACAACGGCGGTCCGGGCTCCTCGACGGTGTGGTTGCACATGGGCGCCTTCGGGCCGGTCCGGGTCGTCACCAGTGATCACACCCATACCCCGCCGGCGCCCTACCAGCTGGTGAATAACCAGTACAGCCTGCTCAACTCCAGCGACCTGGTGTTCATCGATGCGCCCGGAACCGGCTACAGCCGCGTGCGCGGCCCGGATCCGGCCAAGCATTTCTTCGGAGTGGACCAGGACGTGCACGCGTTCTCGCAGTTCATCATGAAGTTCTTGAGCCAGTATGGACGTTGGAATTCGCCGAAATATCTGCTCGGCGAGAGCTACGGGACACCGCGTTCCGCAGCCCTGATCAACGTGCTCGAGACGCACGACAACATCGACTTCAATGGCGTCATCCTGCTCTCGCAGATCTTGAACTACAACGCATCGACGGGCTTGGCTCAGTATGATCCCGGGCTCGACCTGCCCTATGAGCTGGCGTTGCCGAGCATGACGGCCACCGCGTGGTATCACCACAAGCTCCCCGACAGCTCGCAGCCGCTGAAGCCACTGCTCGCCCAGGTCGAGCAGTTCGCGATGACCGACTATGCCCAGGCGCTGCGGGACGGCTCGCAGCTCAGCGCCTCGAAGTTCGCCGCAATTGCCGCCAAACTGCACGAGTTCACCGGCCTGCCGGTGGCGTACATCGAGAAGGCAAACCTGCGCATCGATGGCGGACAGTTCGAGCACGAGCTGCTGGCGGATCAGGACGAAACGACCGGCCGGCTGGACACCCGCTTTGCGGGGCCCTCGATGAATCCGCTCAGCGAGCGCGCAGCCTACGACCCACAGGCTGCGGCCATCAGCTCCGCCTACGTGTCCGCATTCAATGCCTATGTGCACTCCGACCTGCACTACGGCAAGGGCATGACGTACCTGCCGGAGATCCCGCTGTGGCGCACCTGGGACTTCAAGCACCACGCCCCGGGAGTCTCGTACGGCTTCCCGCAGGCGCTCAACGTGATGCCCGATCTTGCCAACGCCATGAAGTATGACCCTGACCTGAAAGTCATGCTCAATGGCGGGTACTTCGATCTCGCCACGCCCTTCTACGAGGGCATTTACGAGATGGAGCACCTGCCCATGCCGCGCAAGCTACAGGCCAACATCCAGTACCACTACTACCCGACCGGGCACATGATCTATGTTCATGTCCCATCGCTGAAGACTCTGCACGACAACATCACTGCGTTCATCGCCTCGACCGAGAACCAGTAGTCATCGGACGCTCGTTGGCGCCCGGCGGGACCGCTCCCGCCGGGCGCATTCTTTGTTCTACCGCCGTCCGGTTGCGAACCGCACCCGCGTCCTGCGGCACAGGCGCATCTGCTCAATGCGCCGGGCGCTGACGGCATCGCTGCACCACTCCATCGCAACGAGACGATTGGACCAGAGCGGCATCGGCGCCCGCCGACCCTCGGTCATTCCTGAACACGTGCCCGTCACGCAGACCCGGCTGAACTCTGCAGCGGCTGGCTCCACACGCCCAGCGATCGCGATGCGCACCGGCGAGCGGCCCCAGCGGCCAGGACCGATGCGCTCGAGCGCCGCGCCCGCCCCGTGCGGACTCACGGCGGCACCTTACCGGCACCGTGCCGGGCGCGTACGACTCACACGCAGCCAAGGCCCGGACAGACCGGTCCGGGCCTTACTTTGCCCTAGGCGCGGTGTTCTCAGTGCCCGGCGTGCGGCGCCATGATCTTGGCCAGCATGTTCTGCGTGCCCGCCATCCGTACCAAGTGCGGATAGCGAGGACCGCCGAAATAGCCCACCGCGATCGTGCGGACCCCGCCATCCTGCGCCACCGTGAATCGCGTCGGCACAGAGTCCTGCGCCGCCTTGCGCAGGTAGTACTGGAGCACCCCCGGGGAGAACTTCTGGCCGTCGACCGCGAGGAGTTTCATCCCCGGGGACATCCCGGCATTCCACGCCGGCGACCCCTCGCGCACATCGGTCAGCGCGCCAGACCTGCCGACATTGAAGCCATAGGTCAACCATTGATAATCGATGTGGTCAGTCTCTTGTGCCGCGGTGATGAACGGGTTCGGCTGTGCGGTGTAGACCAGGCGCCAGCCCGAGCGCTCGAGCTCCCCGGTGGGCGGCAGCCGGGATACCTCGTACACGTGTTTCTGGAAGAAGGCGTGCCAGTCGTAAGGGCAGACCTCATTGAGCAGATGCTCGATGTCCGAGCGCGTATACGGCTTGGTGATCGGACCGGTCATCGCCGGCTGCGAGTACAGGTGCCAGAAATCATCGAGCGACTTCTTGCCGTGCGTACGTGCACGGATGATGGTGTCGACGTCGAGCCAGAGCAACTCACCTTCGGTGTAGAAGTCCGCAGCCGAACGGCGCAGCGAGGGGTATTGTCCGTTGGCCGTCATGTAGAAATACGGCGCACCGGTCGTCAGATCGATCAACGGCTCCGTGTCCCGACCCGGCTCGGTGGCCATTTCGTTGTAAATCATCGCCAGGTACTGCGGGTACTCGCTCGGCTGGCGAATGCCACTGCGAAACGAGAGCAGATCGCCCAGATACTGATTCATGCCCTCGTACACCCAGAGCAGATCCGTGCGCTGTGGAATTTGGTAGTTATCCGTGATCAGGTCCCACGGCCGGCGGTATTTGCCGTTCCAGGAGTGCGAAAACTCATGCGGAACGAGATCCCCACCGATCAGTTGCTGGTCAGGATCGGTCATGAAATCCGCCGCGGCGCGATCGTCACTCGACTGGTGATGCTCAATCCCGTCGTAACTGATCTGATTCGACATCGCGAGCAGTGCGTGATAGTTGTACCAGTGCCGCGAGCCGTACAATGCGAACGCCTCATCCGGCAGGCGCTGGTATGCAGCCAGCAACTTGGCAGGCACATCGAGTTCCTGCGGGGCATCGGCAAACATGTCGAGCCACATATGCGCACTGCCCTGATGCCACAATTGCACTTTGCGGTAGTAGCGCCCCATGAACAGCGGTGAGTCCCCGACATAGGTCAAGGGCTCCTCGGCAAAATTGACTCGCTGCCCCACCCGACTCACCGTCGTGAGCGCGGTGCCGTATCCCCATCCCTTCGGCAGGATGATGCTCGCCCGCAGATAATAGTCGTGGTAATTGATGTCGTTTTGATAGAAAAACGCCCGTGTCCAGCAAATGGTGGCGAGGTCCGGCGTCGCCCGCTTGCTCGTGCCGCCATTCAACAACATGGTGAATTGCACTCTGATCGAGCGCACCCCGGCGGGCACCGTCACGTGAAAGGCATACATGTCGACCTTGTCACGCCGCCAGGTGAGCGCCTGCCCGCCGGCACTGACCGTGAGCTGAGAGATATCCGCCAGCACACCGGCCGGCGAGTGGTAGCCTGGAATCCATTTCGGATAGACGAACGTAAACGGACCCGGCCGTACGGGAATGTGCAGCGTTGAGATTGCAATGCCGCGTGCGGCCATCCGCGCATCCAACACCAAGGTTTCCGGGTCGGCCTGGGTCGCATACGGCACCGCATCGGCGTTGGGCTGCGGGATTAGGCCGGCAGCGCCTGCTGCACCGCTGAGCCCAAGGAGCGCCACGACCCATACCGAATACATCGATTTTCGCTTCACAGTGATCTCCTTCCCCACGGCGACTCGCCGGCCGGTATTCCCCGGCGGCGACAAAGGCGAGCACTATGCAAGGTGCTCAATGGCCGATGCTCCCCGTCGATGGAAATTGCGATAGACCGTTCGTGCAGCACGACGATACGTGCTCGCCTCCCCGTACACCCGCTCCGGGAGGACTCAAAGTGTTCGATGCCACCGCTGCGGCACGTCGGCGCGTCGGTGCAACGCGCACCGCGTGACGGGTTTTAGCGGAGCCGGACGGCACGGGTCGTTACGAACCCGCACCCGACGGTTGCGGCCCGCGTGCGACAGGGCCATGATCAGCCCTACGCTGTGCGTCCATCGGCCGGTCAACGGGCGGGTGCGCGGCGGGCGGCTGCAGCGGAGCCATCGGGCCGATCCTCAAGCGTGACCTTCCTCGGCCGGGGAGGGCCGCTCAGGCGCCGGCCGACCCTCGAACAATGACCCCATACATCACGGGCAGGAGTGGGCATGAGCAGTAATCTCTCCGGGGGCACTCGGGACACATCAGCGGGTCGTCCATCGACACCCCTGGGGCGGAACCTGCGTCGGGTGATCCCGCTGGTCCTCGGTCTCGCCGTACTGGCCCTCCTCGCCATCATCCTGCCCGGGCCGCTGTACCGGCTGCGCGCGGTCGGACTCGGGGCAGCCTTCGGACTCATTCGTTACGGCGCGTTCGGTGGCATGGCGGCCGTGGCGCTTGCGCTGCTCGCACTCCTCTGGTGCGCCGTCTCGAGAGCCTCGGTCCGACCCATCGCATTGAGCGTTCTCGCCCTCGTGTTGGGGGCCGTCGCCTGGGGCGTCCCCTACCTGTGGCTGAAGAAGGCCGAATCGGTCCCGGCCATTCACGACATCACGACCGACACGCACAACCCGCCTCAGTTCCTACCCGACGTGATCGCTCTGCGTACCGCGGCGCATGCTGCGAATTCACCGGTTTACGGAGGATCTCGGATCGCGGCGTTGCAGCACCAGGCGTATCCGGACATTCGGCCGATGATCTTTCAGAAGCCCCCCGCTACGGTCTTCGCCGCGGCGCTGAGCACCGTGAGGAGCATGGGCTGGACACTCGACTCGCAACATCCGCACACCGGAATCATCGAGGCGAGCAGTACGACGCTGTGGTTCGGGTTCACGGACGACGTGGTGATCCGGATCGAGCCGCAGCCGGACGGAACGCGCCTGGACATCCGCTCCGAATCGCGCATCGGGGGAAGCGACGTCGGGCGCAATGCGGCGCGAATCCGGCGCTTCCGCACTATGTTGTATCGCAAGCTCGGACTACCCGCACCGAAGGTGCCCTAGACCATATGGCCTGACGCGGCACACCGACGGTCAGGCTGGATATTGAGGGTTGAGGGGAAGAGGTCTGCCTCCGGTGTATCGTGGGTTGCGCCCCGTGGGGCGCCTATCCACATGCAGAGCG
>JAJZDW010000007.1 GCA_021851405.1 Pseudomonadota bacterium | reverse complement strand
GAGCCGCGGGCGCGCAAGCGACGCCCCAAGCCCTACCAATGGCTGAAAGTGCCACGGAAAAAGGCTCGACGACAGGTGCGGTTGTATGGCTATCTTCCAAACCCTTCAGCCTAA
The DNA here is from genome assembly GCA_021851405.1 of Pseudomonadota bacterium. GTDB lineage: Bacteria > Pseudomonadota > Gammaproteobacteria > Steroidobacterales > Steroidobacteraceae > 13-2-20CM-66-19. The sequence goes on along the minus strand of JAJZDW010000007.1, from coordinate 116,525 downwards.
GTAAGTGCCATTGGGGTTAAGCTGCGGCAAGGTCAGGGCAAAATTAAATGGCGTATACGGACCAGTGCACGGTGTTGTGGTGCAGTAGAACGGGTTCGGTTTACCATTGAGACTCTGCATAAAGGCCAGAAGCTGCCCGACATTCAGCATCGGCAGGGTCGTCGGATACGATCCACCCGCGCCTTCCATAAAATTCGGCGGTGTCGTGAACGAAACGACGTTAAAGCCCTGAGATCCGAACGAATACGGGGAACACTGCACTGGGCATCCGGCCGTCTGGTATAGCGTACCGTACTGTCCGGAGCCATTTGTCCAGTCGTTGCTGATGTCCATTTGCTCCTTCGTGCGCCACCTTCCGTTGACGCCAAATTCCAGCTGATCGAACACCCCCATGTTCGCCTGCCACACACCATGCAAGCTGAAACCAGTGATCTTGTCGTGTACCGAGTAGCCGTTTAGCCCATCGTAATGCGTCGACCAATACTTATTGTTATCGAGGAACCCAGAGTTCATGAGAGTCGTGTATGAGCAGTAACCTGGATTTGTCGAGCTCGCGGAGCCCGCAGGACAACTGGAGAGACCCAACTGACTGGGCGGAAGAGCGACGTTGATGCTCGGCAAGCTGTTGGGGAGGTCGGTGAAATTGAGTATGTCTTCCGCGACTGGAGAGTTGTTGACCAAACCCGCGGTCACGAACGTGTCCTTCCCCCCCTCCGGCCGGCTCGCCGCAGAACGATACACATTTGTGTTGAGAGTCAAGGTTTTCGTGGGCTTCCAGCGCACCTTTAACCCATAAAGATACGTGTTGACCTTTCGATTCATCGTATTGTTGACCATCTCGGGCTGAAACTGGTTTACCGATACCGAGGTGATCACGCCGTTTTGCACTACGGCATTGTTCTGCCATGGAGTTCCGTCTGGGTTAGCCGCGAAGTAGTAGGATTCGTTGTACCCGATCTGCGGGTCATTTAGATACGTCCAGAGGGCATTGGCCTGCACACGCAGCGTGGAAGTTGGCCGCCACTCGACATTCGTAACTACGCCGTAACGCTTTCGATGATCGAATATCGAGCCGAAGGTGATGCAGCATGGAGTCGCCGTGAGCGGTACGGCACCAGGCCCACCGGCGTACGGATATGTGGTCGGACCGTAGATGTTCTGATTGTAGGCATTCAGGGAGTCGGTGCGTTGGTTCGCATTCGAATAGACCGCTCCAAATACGTAACCTAGCGTGCGCTTTCGATTCGTGTCTGCGACGAAGAATGAGTACTTCGTTCCCGACAGATGCGACATATCGTTCCAGTCGCCATCCACGTTTACATCGGCATGAAATCCGGTGTAATCAAATGCAGTCGCGGTCTGCAGGTTTACTGTGCCGCCTATTGCGCCCGCCATCGTCGACGCTTGCGGAGATTGCAGCACTTCTGCGCCGGTAACCATTTCAGCCGGTAGTACGTCGAATGCGAGTTCTCGGCCGCTGTTATCCGTGGCGAGTTCTTGGCCATCCAAGGTCACCATGTTGTACGCCGGACCTAATCCGTCCACGCTGATATGTTGACCGTCTCCGCCTGTCGTGCGGGTGATCGTGATGCCCGGGACATGCGCTAAAGCATTCGCGACGTCCGAGCTTGGAAATCGACCGAGCGTGGTCGATTCGATCGCATCCAACATGACTGGCGCGTATTTCTTCAGCTCGAGCGCCTTCTCAAGATCCGCCCGGATGCCGGTCACCACGATGGCGTGCAGTTGCGTGGCGGCTGGCACCGTGGTTGCGGATTTCTGTGCTGGTGCAATCGCTCTGTTTGTGGGTGCCGACGCTGACGTATTGTCCGTTGCGAGCACTGTTGCGGTGCCGGCCATAGACAGAGCTACAGTGATGACGCACGCGCCAATTGCAGTGGACGGATCACGAGACTTTTTCATGCTGCTGCCCCTTTGAAATTATTTGTGTGAATTGCAGGCCCGGGCGTACAGGGCCAATGTGTGGCGAATGTGGTGAACGATCATCTCAGGCATGCGCGGCGCGATTGTCCGGGCTCGCACTGCTTCGTACCCCATCGGCAGGTACTGGGAAATCAATCCGAGCGGCGGACATTGGTCGCGAAATGCCGCGTCGAGTCGCGCCAGCGCCGCGCTGACCTTGGGATCCGACCAGTAGTACCTAATGCGATCGCTTAGGCTGTATTGAAGCTGGAGTTCGAGTTCCCGCTCACGTTCGTGGTAGTGGGTGCGCCAGTACCGCGGCTCCTCGCGCATCGCCGCGAGTGCGGTCTCGCGCACGCGGGCGGCCTGTGATTCCCCGTGCCATTCCAGATCGATCCGATCAAGCGCCCAGATCGCCTCGCGTAACGCGAAGGTCACTGCAGGCCCGACTTTGAGGATCGCGAAATGATCACGCACCAGTGCGGCGAGTGCTGCCTCAGTCTGGTAATCGGTCGAGTGGGCCTCGAACACGAGATTTGGGATACGCTCGAGCGCTGCGCTAAGTCGAGACGCCTTATGGGGTTGGTAATGCACGACCCGATCGTGATCGAATTCCACTCCTGGCTGTACGACTAGCGCGATGACACGCTCCCATGCATCCTGCAGACCGCACTCGAAAAACACATTGCGATGCGCTTCCACAGTCGCCGCGACGGCCTCTGGCGTCGTGACGCTGAGTTCACCCAATGTTTCGCGCGCCCCACCCGGCACCGGAACCTCGGTGCCGATGACGTACACGGGCGGCTCTCCCCCGGAGTCTCGCCACGCTGCTTCGGCCTGTGCGCACAGCCGGGCCGCGCGCGCCGCGACGGTTGAGTCGGTGAGCAGCGGCGGATCGTTCGCGCAGGCCATGGAACAATCGAGATGAATCTTGCGGAACCCGGCGGTCACGTACTCATTCACCATGACACCCGCCCGAGCCAGCGCCTCCTCGCTTGCCATGGACTGCCAGGGATTTGGCCCGAGGTGATCGCCACCGAGCAGGACTCGCTCGCGCGCGAGCCCACACGCATCCGCGAGTTGGAGCACCCGTGCGCGAAACTGCGCGGGCCGCAGTCCAGTGTATCCGCCGTCTTGATTGACTTGGTTCGAGGTCGCTTCGATCAGGGCATAGCCGCCGCTGTCGCGCGCATGTTCGACGGCGGCGCGCAGAACCAAAGGATGCGCCGAGCAGACCGAGCATATACCGACGGATGCGCCATGACGGTGGCGCATCGTCAATTCCAGAAGCGCATTCATGCGCTTTCTTCCGGTTCAATGGCGAGCAGGGTCGCAGCGACGAACGCCAGGGCGATGCCGATGATTTTCAGCGTATTGGGAACGACGCCCAGGAGCATCAGAGACAGGACGGCCGTAATGAGTGGCGCCCCTGCATTGGTGAGCGGTGAGACGACGATTGCCTTGCCGTAACGGAAGGCATACACCAGGGTCAGCGCACCGAGCGAATTCAAGATCTGTGTTGCAGCCGCGAGGTACGGTCCATTCCAGCCGTAATTGATCGGCTTCGCGAAATCGGTCATCCACAGCGCAACAGGGATAAGCAGCAAACCCATCAGCGCCATGTAGAAGAAAATGCCCTCGGCGCTCATGCTGCGATTGGCAAGCTTGATGAAGAACGCCTGTACCCCCCAGGCCGCGAGAATCACGATGGAATACAGGAACCACGCCATACCATGACCGCCGAGTCCACGGCCCGGCACGTAGTCAAAGAGCGGCAGGGCGAGCACTGCGAGTGCGATGGCGAATACCCCTAACCGCGTGACTCGCTCCTTCAGCCACAGCAGAGACAAGGCAATGGTGACGACGGGCGAGAGTGCAACGAGCGGAAAGATGAGATAGGTCGGTCCGGTGTGCACCGCGTGGAACAGGATCATCTGCCCACCGGCCCCGGTCAGCCCGATGAGTGCACCGAGGGACACGGACTTAACGTCCGTGGGCAGCCTCCAGCCTCCGCGACCCACCACGTACAGCGCCGGGGGAACCATCGTGAGGGCCCACACGACATAGATCAGCGTCTCCGGAAAGCCGTGCTGGGATGGAACGCCAGCGAAAGCGCCCCACACTCCCCACAAGACTGTAGTCACCAGCGCGTATGCCAACCCTGTGTGACGCGTGAGCACGGCCTTCCGGGACCGTGCAAAATCCGACCGGCGCGAGTCGTTCAAGACTCTCCCCTTTTTTAAATTTATATCGAAATTTTCGTACTCCGTCGAATAATTACGTTTCCTTTTGTTTTTGTCAAGAGAGTCGCAAATCAAGATTGCGTCCGAAATATCTTTTTAAAAAATGAAAGCATATGTTGACTGAGAGCCCCATTTGCGGCGAGCCTCCCCGGCCTGTACCCTTTCGCTCGCTCGTAAACCGAAAGTTCCCGAACGGCGGGATCCTTCGAAGTGGTGCCCCCTACCTCGGCACGCAGAGGACGTGGCAGGTTCGGCCCGCAACCGGACATTCTCGCTTCGGCAACTCGAGACACCACCGATTCAGCGAGCTCGCTTGCATTTTGGGTTGACGACACGCAGATGAATCCCACGACGCTTCCTGGCGATACCTTGAGTCGCTCGACCACAGTCGAATCTGGTTCAGCCGAGATGGCCATAGAGCCGGGCCTGCTCATGAAAGAGCGGCGACGCCGGATCAGCGATCTGCTGCAAGAACGCGGGCGCGTCACGGTGATCTCACTCGCCCAGCGATTCGCCACGTCGGCGGTGACGATCCGCGCGGATCTGTCGGCCCTCGAGCGTGCTGGCGTGCTCATTCGCAGTCATGGCGGAGCTCTATTGCGTCGCGAGGGTGACGATCAGCCACTCGCGGTCAAGGAGATCCTGCATCACGCGGAAAAGGTTCGCATCGCCCAATGCGCGCTGTCGTTGATCCAGGACGGAGAAACCGTGATTCTCGATTCGGGCACCACCACCGCAGAAATCGCTAAACAGATCTGCGAGTCCTCACTGCAGTCGGTCAACGTCATCACTAATGCGCTCAACGTGGCCATGCTGCTCGCGAATGCGCCAATGGTCCGCTTGATCATGCCCGGCGGGATTCTGCGACGCGAATCCAACTCTCTCTCCGGCCACATCGGCGAGGCGGCTCTCGCTGCGCTGCAGGCCGATCGCCTTTTCCTCGGGGCGGACGCCATCGATCCGGCGCTTGGCGTGATGACGCCGCACCTGCCCGAAGCGCAACTGAACTTGAAAATGATCGAGATTTCCCGCCAAGTCATCGTGGTCGCGGACTCCTCGAAGCTCCTTCGCCGCAACATCTCGCTCATCGCGCACGTTGAGCAACTCCACACGCTCATCACCGACTCGGCCGCCCCCGCCGAGGTCGTCGAGGAACTTCGACGCCGTGGCCTGAAAGTTCTCCTAGCGTGAGCCGACCGCTCATAGGGCGGGCACTGGCTGCTATTGGAGTGTCCTGAAGCGCGGGGGGCCACCCTTCAGCGCGAAGCGCGGCTCGTGCGCCAGCACCGGCGGGATCTTGCCCAACCGCCGCACGCGGTCGATGTCGCGTCGGTCCCATGGGTCAGGCCCGGTGCTCATCGAGGTCTCCGCCCGGTGATCGGATCGGTCGGATGCAGGCAACCGCCGGACACCTGAGCGCGCCTGCCCCGGCCCAGATCGACGCCATTGAGCGGCACATGCGAGCGCCACGCATGGCGGTGGCGGTTCGGCCGGGGCCAGGAACAGCCGCTTGACGGTGATGCTGCGGCAATGGCGCAGCGACAGGCCGATCCGTTGCGGCCGAAACCACGTGCCCCCTTCACCAGGCCACGGTGAGCACCGGGACCGACACGTTGTGCGGCAGCTGCTTCGGCACGTGGGGCCGTCCGCGCTCCCAGGGGTGCCCGCGACTCTTCGGTCGAACGGCTGGGTCCGGGCGGGCGTCCTCCGGGTCCGCTCGCACTGCGAGGCGCTGCGCGGACCTCAGTCCCGGTCACCGTCCGGATGGTGAGCCCCCAACCGGGACCGCGCAATCCGGACGGTGTGCACCAATCAGCGCGTGCGCGCCACCTGCGACTGCGGCGCGTGGGTGTACGGCGAAACGATGACCGCGGTGCTCGCGAACGTGACGACCAGAGCCAGGGTGGCGAAGAGAAGTTTCGATGTCGTGCTCATGACGGAGTTCCTGAGTGAGTGTTGGTGCCTGTGACCTCAGGAGAACACCGCGACGCGGCCAAAGTTGCAGCGCACGCGATTGCGCATGTTGCGCGCGGGAATGAATGCCCCGTGCAGCGCCGAGACGCACCGCAAGGCACAGCATCGCGCCGAAGATCGAGGGGTGCCGCGCGCCCCGGGGGCCGGCGGGCGCTCGGGCCAGGGCCGCTCGCCGGCGCCATCGCCGAATCGCCCCAGCTCAGGTGACGGCGGTCGGCTCGACCCGCCCGACACCGCTTTCCGGCGGCGGCTCGTAATGGAAGTACTTCTCCTCGGCGAGCGCCTCATACAGCGGCGGGGTGAACAGCGCGGAGATGCGCGAGGAGACCAATGCGACCGCCATCATGGGGATGACCATGGCCGAGCCGTTGGTCATCTCCATCACGATCACGAATGAGGTGATCGGCGACTGGGTCACCGCCGCCAGATAGCCGGTCATGCACAGCGCGATCACCGCCGCCATGGGCGTCCAGGCGAACGCCGCATGCACCCACTGCGCGATCCCCGCCCCAATCGACAGCGACGGGGAGAACAGGCCGCCCGGCACCCCGGCGAGGTAACTGGCCACCATGGTCACCCACTTGGTCACCGCGAACGCCTGGCTGAGCGGCGCGGTGCCGTGCAACAGCTCACGCGCCTGATCGTAGCCACTGCCCCAGGTCTGCCCGTGCGTAGCGACGCCCACCGTGGCTATCAGCAGGCCGCTCGCGAATGCGTACCAGAGCGGCCGGCCGGCCCGGAACGTGTGAACGCGCTCGGGCATCCAGCGCCGCCAGTGCAGCAGCGAATAATTGAATGCCGCGCCGAGCAGTCCGCACAGCACGGCGGCGAGCACCACCGGCAGGACGAACGCCATGCCGAGGGAGACCGTGACGTTGAGCTGCCCGAAATACAGGTAATTGCCGGCCAGTGCGAGCGAGGTCAGGCCCGCGAACACCACCGCGGTGATCATCGTGCCGTTGGTGCGCGTCTCGAAGTTGCGCGCCAGCTCCTCGATGGCGAACACCACGCCGGCGAGCGGTGTATTGAAGGCACCGGACAGTCCGGCCGCGGCGCCCGCGAGCAGCAGCCGGCGCTCCAGGCGCACGCTGCGGCGCGGGTAGAAGCGGCGCGTCTCGACCATGATGGCCGCGCCGATGTGCACCGTCGGCCCCTCGCGCCCGATGGTCAGACCGCCGAGGAATCCGAGCAGCGAGACGGCGAGCTTGCCGAAGATGATGCGCAGCCCGAACAGCCGCTTCATCAGCGTGTCGTCCGCATCGCGCGGGGCATGGATGGCAGCGATGACCTGCGGGATGCCGCTGCCTTCGGCGCCGTAGAACCAGCGTCGCGTCAGGTAAACCGCCAGCACCGTCAGGCCCGGAGTCAGCGCGAAGGCAAGCCAGGACCGGCCGGCGATCCAGTCGCGAAACACGTCGTACGCATCGGTGCTCCAGCGCGCATAGAGCACCGAGACTAAGCCGACGAGCAGCGCCGCCATCCACGGCAGGCCCACCTGCAGGAACAGGCGCCGGGAGCGGGTGCTGAGCAGGCGCTCCAGACGCTCGCCCCAGGAACTCATCGACAGATGCACCGCCGGTGCATCGAGCGGCGGCAAGGGGATATCGTCGGGCGCCATCGTCTCGGGGGGCGGTGGTGCGGACTCGAGCGGCGCGGCGAGCGGCAGCGGGTGCTGTTGCGGCTCAGATGGAGGTCGATCAGACACTAGTGTAGCGTCGCGTTCTTACAGGGACTTAAAGGACTCTCCGGGGTCCAATGTGCTACCCGCGATGGCACTGGAGAGCGAGAGTGCGCGTAGCCCCCGAGATTGTGTTGAGCGATGAGGAGCGAGCCGAATTGATGCGGTTGGCTCACTCGAGATTGACGAGCGTGCGATTGGCGCAGCGGGCGTGCATGGTGCTGTTGGCGGCCGATGGGCTGCAGAACTAAGGTCATTGGGGTGCAGGTAGCGCGCTGACGGAAGCGTTATGCGCGGATGCGCCTGGCGGGTATTGAGCGCGATTTGCCCCGCGGGGCCCCGCCGGTGAAGGTGGATGTGGCGCGTCTGGTGCAGCTGACCACGCAGAGCAGGCCGAAAGCGGCCACGCACTGGAGCACGCGTCGCATGGCCGCCGAACTTGGGGTGAGCGCGGCGAGTGTGTCGCGGCATTGGCGCGCCCACGGACCGAAGCCGCATCGTGTGCGCGGTTTCAAGGTCTCGCGCGACCCGCAGTTCATCGAGAAACTCGAAGATATCGTCGGCTTGTACTTCTCCCCGCCTGAACACGCCTTGGTGCTGTGCTGCGATGAGAAGAGCCAGGTACAGGCACTCGATCGGTCGAAACCGGGATTGCCGATGAAGAAGAGCCGTGCCGCGACCATGACCCACGACGACAAGCGCAATGGTACGACCACGCTGTTCGCGGCTCTCAATGTGCTCGACGGGCAGGTCATTGCTCAGTGCCAGCAACGTCACCGCCACGGCGAGTGGCTGAAGTTCCTGCGCCAGATCGACCGTAAGCCCCCCATAGACAAGACATGGCATCTGATCGTCGACAACTACGCCACCCACAAGCATCCGGCCGTGCAGCGCTGGCCCGCCAAACACCCGCGCTTTCAGGCGCCCTTCACGTCGACCTCGGTCTCGTGGCTGAACAGGATGGAGCGCTTCATTCGCGACATCACCACCGAGCGCTTGCGTCGCGGTGTCTTCACCAGCGTGCCCGAGTTGGTCTGGGCAATCGACGAGTACATCGCGCATCACAACACCAATCCAAAGCCATTCATTTGGACCCAGAGCGCTCGGGATATCCTGCAAAAGACTATCCGCGCCAAGGCCGCTTAAGTTCCCCAAAGATTGATGCACTACACTGGACGCCGCGGCGCGCACAGGCGTCGGGCAATCGGTGAAATAATCTCCAGATTCTGGATTTTAGTGTATCGCATTACTCTCAGGGGTGGCTGATCGTTTCCTGCGGGCATTGCCGATGCCGGTCTCGAATCGGGCAACAACCACGAACCTTAGCAATCGAGAAGCTTCAAGCACCGATCGACGGCGAGAACCCGGCCTCGAGCAGCGTCGAACTTGTTGCGCGAAAAATGTCTCTGGATGACCCCGGGTCTGTGCGCTGTCGCGCCATATGCCAGCTCAAAGGCATCCTTGTTATCGGCCGTGCGAGCATGTGTCCGGCGACCATCGACGCTCAGAAGCATCGCTTCGATGCAGGGAATGCATTCAATGGCCGCAATTCCGTGCTCGATGGCCTTTTGACGCTCCGCATCTCCCCAAAGCTGATCGGTATCCACCACCACGCCCACGCGGTCATAATCCCCTTCGCGTCGACGTTGTACGGCCAGGGTCAGGGCCGCCGACCCTCCGAAGCCGCGCCGATTTTCCGACCGCAATGAGACGCCGCATCCCCGCGGCAAGTACAAATCACGAATGACACGAACCCACTCTACCTCCGCGTACCCCTCACAGACCAGCAGCACCGTGGTGTTCGTCCGTGTCAGAGGTGCCATACTTATAACCTCGGCACCGCACCATACGCCCCCGCGAGATACTTCGCGGCGCGGTTGTCATCGCTCCGCACGCCCTCTAGAGAATCCAGTCTCCATGCCGTGCTCTCCAAACCCTCTTTTTCCACCAACATCACCTGAGATTTCTGCAAAAGCCGCAGAACTTCCACCGCGTGGCAGGTAAAGACGATCTGCGCGTTAAGAGGATTGGTCTCGGAATTCGAGAATAGGTCGAGCAACGGCTCGAGCATGTGCGGATGCAGATCGCCATCGAGCTCATCCCACACGACGAGCCCACCACCCTCCAAGGCCACCAGCATCTTCGCCAGAAGAGTGAACGCGGCCTGAGTGCCACTCGATTCGTGCATAAAGGGCAGAAAATAGTCCTGCCCACGCGCCGGGTCGCGGTGAACCCCGTAGGCAAACCACCGCGGTTTCTTCGTGCCCGATGCGTCCGGAATCTCGTGCTCGCGAATAGACACATCGGTCAGACCCAAGTCCCACTGCGAGAGCAGATCCCGCATCCGCACTCGAAGTCCCTCGTTCTGCGCGTAATGGCGTGTGCAGAGTTCCAAGATCTCACTGCGCGGTTGCCACATCTTGCCGCTGTCGTTCAGGTTCGTGAATACCGGCATATTGACCAGCGAGCGCGCCAGTGGAACTCCGAACTGCGCCGCCCAGGAAATCAATGATACGTTCGCGCGCACCGCCTCAGCTTGCGACGGATCGAGACCAAAGCCTTCCTGATTCACTTCATAACGCTTTGGTTGCACCCGCGTGCGCGTGAACACCGGATACCATTGTCCCCGCCGTATCTTCTTCTCCAGAGACTCCGCGAGTACTTCCTGCGCAGTCATGCTCAAGCGATAGCGCCACAGACTCTCTGGTTCGTCCGCGTCAGCGATCACTTCAATTTCTGTGGGCGAGTCTGCGCCGGTGAAGTGCGGGATGATAGGAATACCTTGGTCGGGCTTCGCGCTGAAGGAATCCCGGATGAACCACGCAAGGAACGCCAGCGGATGAATGAGCGAGGTCTTGCCCGAGGCGTTCGGTCCGAGCACCGCCAGCGCCGTTGTCAGCCGCTGACCTGACCGCGACACCCGGTCCCAGCCGTTCACGGATGCGTTCTCCGCCAGCTCGAGCGATACCTCCGTGCGCTCGCGGAAGCTGCGAAAGTTCGCAAAGGCGTACGAGTGAAGCATGGCGATCGCGTTTAGTTGAACGTAAATTTCGTTAAAGTATACGCAAAAAGTGGTCTTGAGGCGAGATGTACGCCTCGGTTTAACAAATTATCTGGGTATCAGCATCTTGCCCGATGCGGCTGATCGCCCTTTGCACGTCGCCGGTTTGCGTTGATGAGGCGCTTTTTTGCGAACAGCGGGACGTGGATGTCGCCACGTCGTCATCGGATGGGCACATGGACGCCGCGGATCTCACGGACCCGGGTTGCGTCTCGCGACGCTGCCCAATGCTGGGTAAATTTCGCGGCCAAACTCTCGGCATCCGTCAGGGCCGGCGGGAGGTGCTTCGCGATGCGCCAGCAACGTCACCCCCACGGCGAGTGGCTGAACAGGGTGGAGCGCTTCTTCCGCAACATCACCACCGAGCGCGTGCGTCGCGGTGCTTTCACGAGCGTGCCCGAATGGGTCGCGGCAATCGACGAGTACATCGCGCATCGGATGCCGCGGCGCGCGCGGGAGCTCTGGCGCTAACGTTCGAGAGGATACGCGTCCCGGCCCGGCGCCGACGCCGGGCGCTCAGGCGGCGCGAGCGCGCGTATCGAGAGTCGCTTTGACGTGATCGAGCAATACCTGCGCGCCGCGGACGTCGTCTTCCTTCAGCTCGAGGCGCGCCTGATCGAGCCGACCATCGACGGCACTCGCCCGCGTCTGCGTGATGCGGTGGCGCTGGAGGTCCGACTGGGTCTGGCCGCTCAGCTGGCGCAATTCCGCTAATGCATGCGTGCGCGCACTCAGTTCGAAGTGCAGCGCGAAGGCCGCAACCCCTACGCACAACGCCACCGTGGCACCGACAAGAACGATCACTTTCATGGCCGAAATTGTAGCGGAAAGCGCCCCTCGCCCGCCACAACCGCCTCACGGTGCAAGGCGGCGCACCGGGAAAATCATGTGCACCTCGAGGCCGCCCGCCGCCCCGTTGCGCGCGCTGATCCGCCCGCCGTGCACCGCGATGGCGCGCGCCGCGATGGCCAGCCCGAGCCCATCCCCGCCGACGGCGCGGTGACGGGCCGCATCGATTCGGTAGAACGGCTCGAAGATCGCCTCGAGATCCTTCTCCGGCACCCCCGGGCCGTGATCGTGCACGGTGACCTCGATGTCCCCCTCCCCGCCGCTTGGCGACGCCGTGCGCCGCGCCTTAACCTCGACGGCGGTGCCGGCGGCGCCGTAGCGCACGGCATTGCGGATGACGTTCTCGAAGGCGCTGCGCAGCAGCTCCGGATCGGCCAGCGTCTGCAGTGCACTGTCGCGCTCAAGCACCACCTGACAACCCCGCGCATCGGCCTCGATGGCGACGTCGGCGACGATCTGCTCGAGCAGCGCGCCGGTGTCGAGCGGCTCCCCGCCGATGTCCCCGGGCGCCCGCTCGAGCCGCGCCAGACGCAGGATGCGCGCGATCAGCTGCTCGAGCCGATCGGCCTCGCGGCCGATGCGCGCCAGCTGGCGCGGCACCTCTTCCTCGCGCTGCGCCAGTGAGAGCGCGAGCTGCAACCGTGTCAGCGGGGAGCGCAACTCGTGCGACACGTCGCGCAGCAGCTGTTGCTTCGACTCGAGCAACCCCTGCAGCCGCCCCGTCATGGCATCGAAGTCCGCCGCGAGACGCGCCAGGTCATCGTGCCGGCCGCGCATGTCCGGAACGACGCGCACCTCGAGATGGCCCGCCGCCACGGCGCGGGCCGCGCGGCGCAGACGGTCGATCGGTCCGACCAGGTAGCGCGCCAGCAGGAAGCAGATGACGGTGCTCACGATGAGCGCCACGGCGAGCGTGGTGCCCCCGACCCCGGGCAGCCCCAGCGCACCGAAGAAGAGCAGCGGGTGGCGGTGCAGCCCCGTCACCACCACTTGATACATCCGCCCGTCGGGTTCGGTGAGCACCAGCGCCCCGCCGATCGGCGGCGGGCGACCGGTGTGGTCCGCCGGGCCGGGCACCAGGAACACCCGCAGCAACGGTGGCACCGAGCGCCCGAGGATGTCGTGCTCATTCGGGCCGATCACGAAGGTCCGCCAGTAATACGGCCCACCGCGCAAGCCCTCGGCCCAGTGCTTCAGCGCCGGCGGACCGCCGTGCTCGAAGGCGACCGCGGCCTGCTGGAACAGCGCCCCGCGCTGCGCCCAGGGCATCTGTTCGCGGTGCACGATCACCTCGTCCACCGCGGCGGTGACGGTCCCGACGAGGATCAGGGCGATCGCGAGCCAGAACGACCAGAAGATGCGCCAGAAGAGCGAGTGCATGGATTCAGCGCTGCATCAGGGCATACCCGGCGCCCCGCACGCCCTGGATGCGGATGCGATCGGTGAAGCGGGCGAGCTTGCGCCGCAGGTTGCTGACGTGGGTGTCGAGGCTGCGGTCGGTGGGCAGCAGCCGCCGCCCGAGTGCCTGCTGCATCAGCTCCTCGCGCCCGACGGTGCGGGTGTCGGCCTGCATCAGCAGCTCGAGGATGCGCAGCTCCGCGCTGGTGAGCTCCAAGTCCTCGCCCTCGACCTGAGCCCGGTGCGCCCGCACATCGAGCGTGAGCGTGCCGAATGCGAGCAGGCCGCCGGCGGGCGCATCGGCCATGCGGCGCAGCACCGCTCGGATCCGCGCCACGAGCTCACGGGGACTGAAGGGCTTGGCCAGATAATCGTCAGCGCCCATCTCCAGGCCCACCACCCGGTCGATTTCCTCCCCGCGCGCCGTGAGCATCAGCACCGGCACGCGGCTCGTGGCGCGCAGCCGGCGCAGCACCTCGAAACCGCTCAGTCCCGGCAGCATCACATCGAGCACGACCAGGTCGATCCCGCCGCGCGCGAGCCGCTCGAGCGCGCTCTGGCCGTTCTCGGCCGACTCGGCACCGAACCCCTCGGGCTCGAGATACTCGCGCAGCATCGCGCACAGCTCCGCATCGTCATCGACGAGCAGCAGCTGCGCGCGCCCCTCGGCGGCACTCACGCCGGATTCTCCAGCGTGAACACCTGACGCTGATCGTCGTAGGCGAAGATCTCCGCATAGCGGCCCCAGCTGATCACCGCGCGCAGCGTCTGCTCGGCGGCCTCCTCGGCCATGTTGTCCTCGATCTCATCGAGGAAGCGGCTCTTCGGGGCGCGGTGCGCGCTGCGCTCATCGAGCACCCGGCGCACGTGGGCCGCGAGCGGCACGTAGGCGAGCAGATGGCGGGCGAAGAGGCTCTTGCGCTCATCGGTGTCGGAATGGGCGAAGGCGAGCCCCGCCTCGGTGAGGCGAATGTCACCGCCGCCGACTTCCGCCAGGTGCAGCATCTGCAGCGTCTCGGCCACCGGGAACAGATCATCACCCTCCATGTGCAGCGCCTGGGCAATGGCTGGCAGGTCCGCACGCCCGTCGTACGGCGGCTCGCTCACCGCCTCGATCAGGCCGGCGAGCAGGTTCGTCGAGACGTGCTCGAGCGCAGTGCCGATCGTCGCGGCCATCGGCCGCTCGGCGCGCACGCCGTCGCGGCCATGCCCGGGACGCGCGGTCATCTCCACGTACACCCGATCGACCAGCGCGCGAAAGCGTGGATCGAGCGGCTCGCGCGGATGCGCCAGATCGATCGCGATCTCGCTCACCACCCGCCCCGGATGGGTGGCGAAGATGAGCAGGCGGTCGCACATCTGCACCGCCTCCTCGATGTTGTGCGTCACCAGCAGCACCGCGCCAATCGGCAGCTCGCCGCGACCCCACAGGTCGAGAAAATCGTTGCGCAGCGTCTCGGCGGTGAGCACATCGAGCGCCGAGAACGGCTCGTCCATCAGCAGGATGTTCGGGTGCACCACCAGCGCGCGCGCGAAACCGACCCGCTGGCGCATGCCGCCGGAGAGCTCGCGCGGATAGGCCGATTCGTAGCCGTCGAGCCCGATCAGGTCGATCGCCGCGAGCGAGCGCTTGCGGATCTCGGCCTCCGGCAGGCGCATCGCCTCGAGGCCGAGCTGCACGTTGCCGAGCACGGTGAGCCAGGGGAAGAGCGCAAACCCCTGGAACACCATCGAGATGCCCTCGGCCGGGCCGCTCACCGGCGCCCCGAGGTAGCGCACGGTGCCGCGCGAGGGCGGATCGAGACCGGCGATCACGCGCAGCAGCGTCGATTTACCGGAGCCGGAGCGCCCGAGCAGACCGACGATCTCCCCGCGCTTCAGCGCCAGGTTCACATCCTCCAGCACCCGCAGCTCATCCCCGTCGGGTTTGAAGAAACTGCGCTCGATGTGCTCGACTTCGAGCAGCGATTCGGGCGGGGCGGCAGATCTCGCAGCGTCGCTCATGGCTCGCCCTCAGCTCATGCGGAATTTGCGCTCGGCGCGCGCATAGAGCGGGCGCCAGAACAGTCGGTTGATGATCACGACGAACAGACTCATCACCACGATCCCGAGTACGGTGCGGGCGAAGTTGCCGGCACGGGTCGCATTGGCGATGTACGCACCGAGTCCCGCGGCCGCCAGGTGTTTGTTGCCCCAGGCGGCAACCTCCGAGACGATGCTCGCATTCCACGAGCCGCCGGCGGCGGTGATCGCCCCGGTGACGTAGAACGGGAACACGGCCGGCAGTGCGATGCGCCGCCACCACAGCCAGCCGCGCACCTTCAGATTGCTGCCGACCTGCTTCAGCTCATTCGGCAGCGAGGAGGCCCCGGCAATCACATTGAAGAGGATGTACCACTGCGTGCCGAGAATCATCAGCGGGCTCAACCAGATGTTCGGGTTCAGCCGAAACGCGACGATCTCGGAGACCACCACGGGGAACAGCAGGTTCACCGGAAAGGCGGCCAGGAACTGCGCCACCGGCTGCACCGCCGCGGCGAGCCGCGGGCGGATGCCGACGTACACCCCGATCGGCACCCAGATCGCACTCGCCAGCGCAATCAACACCACCACGCGCAGCAGCGTCAACAGGCCCAGTCCCGCGACGTGCAGCACCTCATGCGGCGGCACGCGCGCGAACACGTAGCGGGCGGTCGTCCAGCCGATCGCGGCCACCACGATCGCCACCGTGGCATACCAAAGCCACTCGCCGGAGCGGCCATCGGTCCCCTCGCGCCGCGCGCGGCGCGGCGCGGGAGCCCGGCTGAAACCCAGACGCACCACGCCGACGAAGCCGCCGGCGGCGACGCTGAGCAGGCGCGAGCGGCGCATCATGGTCAGCGCCCAGGAGCGGCTCGGGGTCAGCCCCGCTTCCTGCTCGAGCCGGAACCAGTCGGCGCTCGCGATCAGCGGGCGGAAGATGATCTGATCGAAGATCAGGATCACGACGCTCATCGCGCCGATCGCCCACCCGATCGCATCGAGATTGCGCTCGGCGATGGCGCGGGCGATGTACGAGCCGATCCCCGGCAGCGTCACGGTGGTGTGTCCGACGCTGATCGCCTCGGCGGCCACCACGAAGAACCAGCCGCCGGACATCGACATCATCATGTTCCAGATGAGCGCGGGCATGGCGAAGGGAACTTCGAGCCGCCAGAAGCGCATCCACGGCCCCAGACGAAAGGCGCGCGCGGCCTCGTCGAGCTCCTGCGGGATGCTGCGCAGGGAGTGATAGAAGCTGAAGGCCATGTTCCACGCCTGGCTGGTGAAGACCAGGAAGACCGCGGCCATCTCCGCGCCGGCCACCCGTCCCGGGGTGAGCGAGAGGAAGAACACGATCAGGAACGAGAAGCCGAGGATGGGCACCGACTGCAGAATGTCGAGCAGCGGCACCAGCACCACGGCGGCGCGGCGGCTCTTGGCCGCGAGCGTCGCATAGGTAAAGGTGAAGACCAGCGAGGCGAGCATCGCCACCAGCATGCGCAGCGCCGTCTGGGCGGCATAGCCCGGCAGCGCCCAGGGGCTCAGCGAGATCCGCACCGACTCCAGGTGCGAGAGCGGACGGGTCAGTCCGTAGGCGGCGTGCGCCAGGTAGGCCAGCGCGGCGAACACCAGCACGAAGGCGAGCAGGTCCCATCGGCCCGGCACGAAGCGGCGCCTGAGAACGGAGATCGGCAGCCGTTCGGTGCTCATTCGCTCAAGTGTGCCCGATCGCAGTGACAATTGGCACCGTCCGGGCCAACCTACGGTACCATCCGCAGCACCTTCACCTTCGGGGTGTCTGTATGCAAACAGCCACACGGTTCGCCTGCACCGCGCTGCTCGCGCTCGCCCCAGTCGGCCTGCCGATTGCGCACGCCGCGCCCGGCTCCTTCACGCAAGACGTGCGTCACGCCAGCGAGCGCATCGCACACGCGGCGAAGAAGTTCGGGCATGCGGTGGCGCGCGACACGCGCCCGGCCCGCGAGCGCATCAAGATCGACGCGAAGCGCTTCGGGCACTCGGTCGCGCACACTGCCACGCACGTCGGACACACCGTCGCGCGCGACACGCACCCGACCCGCCAGCGCGTCAAACACGACGCGAAGCGCTTCGGGCATTCGGTCGCGCACACCGCCCGACGCGTCGGGCACACCGTCGCGCACCGCAGCGCACCGGTCCGCAGCCGCATCAAGCACGCTGCGCGCCGCGCCGGACATGCGATCGCGCACGGCGCGAAGTCCTTCGGTCACGCGGTCCGGCGCGCCGCGCAGCGGCTGAAGCAGGCTCTGCATCGCAAACACGGAGCGGGCTCGCACGCATGAGCGCAGCTGCGCCCGAACGCTGCGACGTCCTAATCGTCGGCGGCGGCCCCGGCGGCTCGAGCGCCGCGGCGAGCCTCGCGGCGCGCGGCCGCCGCGTGGTGCTCCTGGAGAAGGCGCATCATCCGCGCTTTCACATCGGCGAGTCGCTGCTGCCGGCCAACCTGCCGCTGCTCGAGCAACTCGGCGTCGCCGAGCAGATCCGTGCCATCGGCCTGCCGAAGTTCGGCGCGGAGTTTCACGCCACGGCCCCGACGCGCACGCAGCGCTTTGCGTTCGCCGACGGCTGGAACAAGGCGCTGCCGCTCGCCTACCAGGTGCGCCGCTCGGAGTTCGACGCGATCCTGATCCGACGCGCCGCGGCGCTCGGCGCCACGGTGATCGAGGAGTGCCGCGCGCGCGAGGTGCAGTTCGAGACCGACACGGTGCGAGTGCAGGCCGAGCACGGCGGGACGCTGCGCTCGTTCGAGGCACGCTATCTGATCGACGCCTCCGGGCGCGACACCTTCCTCGCCTCCCGCCTCGGCACCAAGCAGCGCAGCCGCGCGCACGAGAGCTGCTCGATGTACGCGCACTTCAGCGGCGCCTGGCGCGATCCGGACTGTGCCCGCTGCGGGGACATCGCCCTTTTCTGGTTCGAGCAGGGCTGGTGCTGGTTCATTCCGCTCGCGGATGGGACCACGAGCGTCGGGGCGGTCGTGTGGCCGGAGTATATGAAGAGCCGCCGCGAGGACGTGCGCGAGTTCTTCCTCGCGACCCTGGCGTGCTGCCCGGCGCTCACGCCTCGGCTCGCCGGGGCCGAGCTCACCACCGAGGTGCAGGCCACCGGCAGCTACAGCTATCAGTGCGCCCAGGCCCACGGGGCGCGCTATCTGCTCGTGGGCGATGCCTACTCGTTCATCGATCCGGTGTTCTCCTCCGGGGTGTTGTTCGCCATGGTCGGGGGCCTCGCCGCGGCGGATGCCCTCGAGGTCTGTCTGAGCGCGCCGCGGCGCGCAGGCGCCGCGCTGCGCCGCTTCGCGCGCACCGTGCGGCGCGGACCGAAGCGCTTCGAGTGGTTCATCTACCGCATGACGCACCCGGCGATGCAGGCGCTGTTGCTCGCCCCAAAGAACCCGCTGCGCATGCGCGAGGCGCTCCTGTCGCTGCTCGCCGGGGACATCTTTGCCGATACGCCCATCTGGCCGTCGCTGCGCGCCTTCCAGGGCGTGTTCCTGCTCACCGCGCTCGGCATGCCGCGCCGCTGCTGGGCCGCGCGCGCGCGGCGCGTGCGCCGCCTCGCCGTGGTGCCGCACGGATGAACGGGACGACGGGATTGCACCTCGCCTACCAGCCGGCCGGCACGCCAGCAGACCGGGCCGGTACGCTCGCCACGGCACGCTACGGCCTGCCGCCGCCAGCCCTCGCGGCCGCAGCGGCGCCGGATGTCGCGGTGCGCATGCCAGTGTTGGCCGGACCTGGTGCGCTGATCGAGCACTGGAGCAGTGCTGAACCGGTGCGCTACGGGCACTGCGGCGCGGTGCGCCTGGCGCATACGGCGGACCTGACCTTCGGGGCACTCGAGGCCGAGGAGCCGCCGGACGGTGCGGAGCGCACCGGTCTTGAGACGGCCACCGAATGGGCCTACCGCCAGGTGCACGCGGCGCTCGAGGCGAGCGGACATGCGCACCTGGTGCGGGTGTGGAACTACCTGCCGCGCATCAACCTCGAGACGCACGGCCTGGAGCGCTACCGGCAGTTCAACATCGCGCGCCAGCGTGCGCTCATCGCCTCCGGCCGCCCGGTGGGCGGCAACGTCCCGGCGGCCAGCGCCCTCGGCAGCATCGACGGTCCGCTCGTGGTGTATTTCCTGGCGGCGCGGCGCGCACCGCGCTGCCTCGAGAACCCGCGCCAGGTGAGCGCCTACCACTACCCGCGCGAGTACGGCGAGCGCTCCCCGAGCTTCTCGCGCGCGACGCTCATCGAGCACGCCGGACGCGAGGCACTGTTCATCTCCGGCACCGCCAGCATCGTCGGCCACCGCACGCTGCACGCCGGCGATGCCGCTGCCCAGACGCGCGAGACACTGGCGAATATCGGGGCGCTGCTCGGGGAGCTCCCGGAGTTCAGTCTCGAACGGCTCCTCTACAAGATCTACGTGCGCCACCGCTCGGACCTCGAGACCGTCCGCCGGGAAGTCGACGCGGCGCTCGGCTCCGCTGCGGCGCGCGTGTATCTGCAGGCCGACGTGTGCCGCGCCGACCTGGATGTGGAAATCGAGGCGGCCGGCGGCTGCGGCGGCCCCTGAGCACGACCCCGGACGACCCCGCTGTGCTGCCGCGGCTGCGCGATTACCTCATCACCTACGCGCTGCTCACCACGCTCGCGATGATGATCATCGGCTGGACGGTGCTCGCGCTGCTGCTGCTCGCGCCGCTGCCCGAGCGGCACCGGCGGGCCGCGACGCGCCGCTCGATGAGTGCGGGCTTTCGTCTCTTCGGGCACTTCCTCATCGCCAGCGGCGCCTACCGCCTCGACCTCACCGCCCTCGAGCCGCTGCGCGCCGAGGGCGGGCTGATCCTCGCCCCGAACCATCCGAGCGCCTTCGATGCCATCGTGCTGCTGATGGGCCACCCGGATCTCGCCTGCGTCATGAAGCCGGCGCTGCTGAACAACCCGCTGCTCGGTGCCGGGGCGCGCCTCGCGGGCTACATCCGCAGCGAGCCGCCGCGCCGCCTGGTCAAATCGGCCGTGACCGAACTTAAGCGCGGCGGGGTGCTGCTGCTGTTTCCCGAAGGCACGCGCACCCTCGAGCCGCCCGTCAACGCGCTCACCGCCAGCGTCGCGGTGATCGCCAAACACGCCCGCGCACCGATCCAGCTCGCCTTCATCGAGACCGACTCGCCCTACCTCGGCAAGGGCTGGCCGCCGCTGAAGGCGCCGCGCCTGCCGATCGGCTATCGCGTGCGACTCGGAGCGCGCATCGACGCGCCGCAGGATGTGGCCGCCTGCATGCGCACGCTGCAGAGCGAGTACGCCGCCGCGCTCGCCGCAGCACCGCAAAACGCCTGGCTCACCTCGCACCCGGCGAAGGCCCCGTGACGCCCTCGGCCACTCATCTGGTGCTGATCCCGAGTTACAACCCGGGGGAGAAGGTGTTCGAGACCGTGCGCGCCGCCCGCGCTCACTGGACGCCGGTGTGGGTCGTGGTCGACGGCAGCACCGACGGCACCGCCGCGCGCCTCGCCGCCCTCGCCGCGAGTGACCCCGGACTCGAAGTGTTCGTCCACGAGCGCAACCGCGGCAAGGGCGCAGCACTGCGCAGCGGTTTCACGGAGGCGCTTGCGCGCGGTTACACCCATGCGCTCACCCTGGACTCCGACGGACAGCATCCCGGGGAGTGCATTCCGGCATTCATGCAGGCCTCGCTCGAGGCGCCGGCGGCCATGGTGCTCGGTGTGCCGCGCTTCGATGCGAGCGCCCCGCGCATCAGAGTCCTGGGCCGGCGCATCTCCAACGGCTGGGTGCGCCTGGAGACGCTCGGGGCGGGGATCGGGGACTCGCTGTTCGGGATGCGGGTCTACCCGCTCGAGCCGCTCGTGGCCGAGATGCGCCGGCGCCGGGGCATGCGCCGGTTCGATTTCGACGTCGAGGCGGTCGTGCGGCTCAGCTGGCGCGGGGTGCCGGCGCTGAACCTGTCCGCCCCGGTCCGCTACTTCAGCCCCGCCGAGGGCGGGGTGTCGCACTTTCGCTACGGCCGCGACAATGCCCTGCTCACCGCCATGCACCTGCGGCTGATCTTCGGCTTTCTGGCCCGCCTGCCGCGGCTGATCGCACAGCGCCTGCGCCGGCGGTGAGGCCCAGGTCGCAGCCGCGCCCCGCCCGCCGCGCAGGGCGGCGCGGCACTGTATAATTTGCCGCCGCAGGACTCACAGAAGAACGCCCTTGAAGCCGATGCCCGAACTCGCTTCCCCCCTGATGCGCCCGCGCGAGGCCGCCGATGCCCTGGAGGGCGAACTGGCCGAGCTGATCGTCGCGGCGCTGAACCTGGAGGTCCCGGCCACCGCGATCGATCCTGAGGCCGGCCTGTATGGCGAGGGTCTCGGCCTCGATTCGATCGACATCCTGGAGATCGCGCTCGTGGTCTCGAAGCATTACGGCGTGCAGCTGCGGGCCGACGACGCGGCGAACACCGAGATCTTCCGCTCGCTGCACCACCTCGCCGCCTACGTGGCGGCGCACCGGACGAAATAACCTCTGGTCGCCGAACCGCTGATCGGGCATCCCGGACCGGAGGCGGTCCTCGCCTACCGCGCCGGCCGGCCGATCCGCGCCCGCGAGTTCCTCGCCGCAGCCGCCGCCCTCGCCGCGGTGCTGCCGGCCGGACGCCACGTGATCAACGTCTGCGCCGACCGCTACCGCTTCGCCGTGGGACTCACCGCCGCGATGCTCGCCGGCAAGGTGAGTCTGCTGCCCCCGAGCCACACCCCGCAGGTGGTGCGTCATCTGCGCCAGTTCGCCCCGGACGTGTTCTGCCTGACGGACACCGAGGCGTGCGCCATCGATCTGCCGCAGGTGCGCTATCCGGATGCACCGGCCGCGCCGCAGGCCTGGCGCGTGCCGCAGCTGGCGCCGGACACCCTCGTCGCCTACGTGTTCACCTCCGGCTCGACCGGCGTGCCGGTGCCGCACCCGAAGACCTGGGGACGCCTGGTCGCCTGTGTGCGCGAAGGCGCCGTGCGCCTGCGTCTCGCGCCGGGCACCGCACTGCTGGCGACCGTGCCGGCGCAGCACATGTACGGCTTCGAGTCGAGCGTGCTGCTCGCGCTCGCCGCCGGCGCGGCGCTCGTCGCCGAGCGGCCGTTCTACCCCGCCGATATCGCCCAGGCGCTCGCCGCGCTGCCGCGTCCGCGGGCGCTGATCAGCACGCCCATCCATCTGCGCGCGATGCTCGCCGCGGAACTCGCACTGCCGCCGGTGGACCTCATCCTCTCGGCCACCGCACCCCTCGAGGCCGCGCTCGCCCGGGACGCCGAGGCGCAATTCGACGCGCCGCTGATCGAGATCTATGGCTCGACCGAAACCGGTCAACTGGCCACGCGCCGCACCGCCCGCGAGCGCCCCTGGCACCCCTGGCCGGGGCTGCGCCTGGCGCTCGAGGGGGATCGGGTCTGGGCGCGGGACGGTTACCTCGAGACCCCCACGCCGCTCGGCGATGCGCTCGAGCTGCTCGAGGACGGCACGTTCGTGCTGCACGGCCGACTCGCCGACCTGGTCAACATCGCCGGCAAGCGCAGCTCCCTCGGCTACCTCACCCACCAGCTGCTCACCATCGAGGGCGTGCAGGATGGGGCCTTCTTCCTGCCCGAGCGCGCCGAGGCGAGCGGTGTCTCGCGTGTCGCCGCCGCCGTGGTCGCCCCGGAGCTCACCGAGGCGCATCTGCTCGCGGCACTGCGCGAGCGGCTCGATCCGGTGTTCCTGCCCCGCCCGCTGCTGAAGGTCGAGCGCCTGCCGCGCAACAGCACCGGCAAGCTGCCGCAGGAGGCGCTCGCGGCGCTGCTCGACCCGCCGGTGCGCCCGTGACTCGCCTGCCGCTGCCGGTGCCGGCGGATCATCCGGCCTACGAGGGCCACTTTCCCGGCGCGCCGGTCCTGCCCGGCGCGGTCCTGCTCGATGCGGTGCTCGCGGCGCTCGAGGGCGGCGCGCCGCGCCCCTGGCAGGTCTCGGCGGTGAAATTCTCCGGCGCGGTGCGCCCCGGTGAGCCCCTGGAGCTCGTGCACGAGACCCTCGGCAGCGGCGCGGTGCGCTTCCGGGTGTTCAGTGGCGCGCGCACGGTCGCCACCGGTATGCTCACCCCGGCATGAACGTTCCGGCCGGCAAAGTGCGCGCTGCGGCCTGGACCGAGCGGCGCGAGCGCGGCAGCCTCACGCTGCTGCGGTGGATGGGGCGTGTCTC
Source organism: Pseudomonadota bacterium (assembly GCA_021851405.1). Classification (GTDB taxonomy): domain Bacteria; phylum Pseudomonadota; class Gammaproteobacteria; order Steroidobacterales; family Steroidobacteraceae; genus 13-2-20CM-66-19. Next base: position 93,125 of record JAJZDW010000007.1, on the reverse strand, counting down.
GCTGCGCCTCGGGCGCCGGCCTGGGCGGGTGATTCTCTACGGCATCGCCGCCTACTACTTCCTGTTCGCGCCGCGCGCACGGCGCGCCTCGCGCGCCTATCTGCGCCGCGTGCTCGGCGAGGAGCCGAGCGCCGCGAAGCGCTTCCGGCACCTGCTCGTCTTCGCCAGCACCATCCACGACCGGGTGTATCTGCTCAACGACCGCTACGGACTGTTCGACATCGAGGTGTGCGGCGAGGCGCCGCTGCGCGAGCAACTCGTGCGCTCCGGGGGGCTGCTGCTGTTCGGGGCGCACCTGGGCAGCTTCGAAGTGACGCGCGCGGTCGGCCGGCGCGCCGCGCTGCCGGTGGTGATGGCCGCCCACACGCGCAATGCGCGCAAGATCAATGCCGCGCTCGCGGCGATCAGCCCCGAGACGCCGGCGATCGTGCCGCTCGGGGACAACCCGCTCGCGCTGCTCGAGGTGCAACGCCTGCTCGAGCAGGGGGTGTCGGTCGGGATCCTCGCCGACCGCTCCCCGCGCGAGCAGCAGACCGAAGTCGTCGAGTTCCTCGGCGCTGCGGCCCACTTCCCGAGCGGACCGTTCCGGGCCGCCGCCGCGCTCGGCCGGCCGGTGGTGCTGATGGCGGGGCTGTATCTCGGCGCGAACCGCTACCGCGTGGTCTTCGAGCCGCTCGCGGACTTCACCGGCGTGCCGCGCGCGGCGCGCGCCGCGGCGGTGCGCGCCGCGATCGAACACTACGCACAGGCCCTCGAGCGGCTCTGCCGCGCCCATCCCTTCAACTGGTTCAACTTCTATGACTTCTGGGCCGATCGGTAACGTCGCTCGCGCCACGCTCGCAGCGCTCGTCCTCGTCCTCGGCAGCGGCGCGGCCCGCGCCGCCGAGGCACCGTTCACACAGCTGATGGCGCTGCTCGCGGCGCGCCGCAGCGGCACCGTCACGTTCGTTGCGCGCACGTACGCGGCCGGACTGACCCGTCCGCTGATCAGCTCCGGCGTGCTGCGTTTTCGGGCCCCGGATCACCTCGAGCAGCGCACGCTCAAACCCGTGCCGAGCGAGCTCATCCTCGACGGTGAGCACATGACGGTGCGACGCGACGGGCAGACGCATCAGCTGAACCTGCGCGCCTACCCCAACATCGCCGTGTACGTCGATGCGCTGCGCGCGACGCTCGGCGGACACGGCCGGGCGCTGCGCCAGCAGTTTGCGATCGGCTGGCACGGCACTGTGGCGCATTGGCGACTGACGCTGCGGCCCCTGCAGGCCGATGCGCACGTCCGTCAGATCCGCCTCGCCGGCGCCGGGGCCACCATCGAGCGCATCGAGATCCTCGCCCCCCACGGGGCGCGCACGGTCCTGCACCTAAGCGACGCCCCGGCCGCACCATGAGCCGGCGCGCCGCCGTCGGGATCTGGGCGGCGCTCGCGGTGCTCGCCGCCGTGCTCGTCGCCCGGGCGCGCTACTCCGCCGATCTGTCGGCGTTCCTGCCGAACGCTCCGAGCGCACGGCAGCGCCTGCTCGTCGACCAGTTGCGCAACGGCCTCGCCTCACGGCTGCTCATCGTCGCCATCGGCGGCGCCACGCCCGAGACGCGGGCGCAAATCTCCACGGACCTGCGGCGCGCACTGGGCGCCGAGCGCCGCTTCGCCGCGGTGCAGAACGGTTCGGCCGCCGCCGAGCGGCGCGATGGGGCGTTCCTGTTCGCGCATCGGTATCTGCTCAGTCCCGACGTGACGGCGCAGCGCTTCACGACGGCCGGGCTGCGCGCGGCCATCGAACGCACGCTCGGGCTGTTGGCCGCCCCGGGCGGCGTGCTCGCCGCGCCCACCCTGACCCACGATCCGACCGGGGAGCTGTTGGCGGTGCTCGGCGCGCTCGGCCAGGGGCAGGCGCCGCGGCGTGCCGGGGGCGTGTGGGTGACCCGATCGGGCCGCGAGGCCGTGTTGCTGCTGCGCACGCGCGCGCCCGGTTCCAACACGGACGCTCAAGCGCGCGCCATCGCGGCGATCCGCGCGGCCTTTCAGGGTGCACAGGCGCGTGCGCATGCGCACGCCACGCTGCGGCTGACCGGCCCGGGGGTGTTCGCGGTCGCCGCCCGCTCGCGCATCAAACGCGAAGTGGTGCGCCTCTCGCTGCTCAGCGGCGCACTCATCTTCGTGCTGCTCGCCCTCGCCTACCGCTCCCTCACCGCGCTCCTCCTCGCGCTCGTGCCGGTGGCCTCCGGCGCGCTCGCCGGGATTGCGGCGGTGGCGCTGCGCTTCGGCGTGGTGCAGGGCGTGACGCTCGGGTTCGGGGTGACGCTGATCGGCGAGGCGGTCGATTACTCGATCTACCTGTTCATCCAGTCGCGCTCCGCCGGGTCCGCCGGCTACGCCGAATGGCAGCGCAGCGCCTGGCCCACCGTACGACTCGGGATGTTCACCTCGATATGCGGCTTCGCGGCACTGCTGCCCTCGGCGTTCCCGGGGCTCGCGCAGCTCGGGTGGTATTCGCTCACCGGCGTGTTGGCCGCCGGTCTCGTGACCCGCTTCGTGCTGCCGCAGCTGTTGCCGGTGCGCTTCACGGTGCGCGACCTGCGCCCGCTCGGGGCTGCGGCTGCCCGGCTGCTCGGGCGGCTGCGCGCCGCGCGCCTCGGGTTGGTGCTGGTGGCACTCGGCGCCGCCGCCGTGCTCTATGGGCACCGCGACTCGCTGTGGAACCGCCAACTGAGCGCGTTGAGCCCGGTGCCGCACGCGGCCCAGCGGCTCGACCGCCGCCTGCGCGCCGCCCTCGGCGCCCCCAGCGGACGTGACCTCGTGGTGCTCTCGGCCGCGGACCGGGAGGGGGCGCTCGAGGCGGCCGAGCAGGCCGCCGCACCGCTGCGCGCGCTGGTCTCGCTCGGGGTGCTCGGGGGTTTTCAGAGCCCCGCGCAGCTCCTGCCGAGCCGCGCGCTGCAGCGCCGGCGCCAACGGGCGCTGCCCGACGCCGCGGTGCTGCGCCGCCGGCTCGCGCGCGCGCTGCGCGGACTGCCGCTCGATCCGGCCTCCCTCGCCCCGTTTGTCGCGGCGGTCGAGCGAGCACGCCAGGGCGCACCGATCGGCCGCGCGGCGCTCGCGGGCACCTCGTTCGCCGCGGCGCTCGACGGCCTTCTGGTCCGCGCCGGCTCGCACTGGGACGCGCTACTGCCCCTGCAGGCCCCGCCGGGCGGACACATCGACCTGGCGCGCGTGCGCGCCGCGCTCACGCGGGTCCCACCCGCGCACGCCACGGTGCTGAACCTCAAGCACGAAGCCAACCGTCTCTACGCGACCTACCTCGGGGAGGCGGTGCGCCTGGCACTGGCGGGACTTGCGGCCATCGTGCTGCTGCTGCTCGCGGTGCTGCGCAGCGCCCTGCGCACGCTGCGCGTCGTCCTGCCGCTCGCACTCGCGGTGCTCACCGTCATCGCGGCGCTCGCGCTCTGCGGCGTGCAGCTGACGCTGCTGCACGTCATCGGCATGCTGCTCATCGTGGCCATCGGCTCGAATTACGCGCTGTTCTTCGAGCGCGGCTCGGCCGAGCCCACCCTCACCCTCGCCTCGCTGCTGATCGCCAACGCGGCCACCGTGCTCGGTTTCGGGGTGCTCGCCGCCTCGAGCGTGCCGGTGCTGCGTGATCTCGGCCAGACGGTCGCCCCGGGGGCGGCGCTGGCGCTGCTGTATGCCGCGCTGCTCGCCCCGGGGGCGCCGGGCGAGCGCGCCGCAGGCTAAACTTGCGCCATGAGTGCGTCTCGAACCCGGCCCCGCTGGCGTCCGTCACCGTTGCTGTTCGCCTCCGCGGGCGTGCACGGCGGGGCGGCGGCGGCCGTCCTCGCCCAGGGCGCGCTGTGGCCCTGGGCGGTGGGTGCGCTCGCGGCCAATCATGCCGTGCTCACCGCCGCCGGACTCACCCCGCGCAGCCGGCTGCTCGGCCCGAACTGCACGCACCTGCCGGCCGCCGGCCCGGCGCAGATTGCGCTGACCCTCGATGACGGCCCGGATCCCGAGGTCACCCCGCAGGTGCTCGAGGTGCTGGCCGCGCACGGTGCGCGGGCCACGTTCTTCTGCATCGGCGAGCGGGTCGCTGCGCACCCTGCGCTCGCCCGCGAGATCCTCGCCCACGGCCATGCCATCGAAAACCACTCGCAGCGGCATCTGCATCACTTCTCCCTGCTCGGCCCGCGCCGGCTGCGGGCCGAGATCGAGCGGGCGCAGGAGACCATCGGTGCGACCACCGGTGCGGCGCCGCGTTTCTTCCGCGCGCCGGCCGGGCTGCGCAGCCCGCTGCTCGATCCTCTGCTGCAGCGCCTCGGGCTGCAGTTGGCGAGTTGGACTCGGCGCGGCTTTGACACCGTCGAAGGCCGCCCGGCGCGTGTGCTCGAGGCGCTGGTCCGCGATCTGAGCGCAGGGGACATCCTGCTGCTGCACGATGGACACGCGGCCCGCAGCGACGCCGGCACCCCGGTGGTGCTCGAGGTGCTGCCGAAGCTGCTCGCGGTGTTTGCGGCGGCAGGACTCGCCCCGGTGACCTTGCGCGAGGCGTTCGGCGCATGAAGCCGCTCGCCCTCACCCACTTCACCGCCACCAGCGCGATCGGCCGCGGCCTCGAGGCGACGCTCACCGCGCTGCGCGCCGAGCGCGGCGCGCTCTCGCCCTGCGCATTTGAGACGGCCACGCTGCCGACCTGCATCGGCGCGGTGGCGGACGTGGACTCGGTGCCGGTGCCGCGCTCGCTCGCCCGCTACGACTCACGCAACCATCGCCTGACGTTGCTCGCGCTCGAAACGGACGGATTCGCGGCGGCCGTGCGCCAGGCAGTGCTGCGCTATGGCGCGATGCGCATCGGGGTGCTGCTCGGCACCAGCACCTCGGGGATGCTCGAGACCGAGCTCGCCTACCGCCGGCGGACCGCCGACGGCGCGCTGCCCTCGACCTTCGAGTACGGTGCCACGCACAACAGCTACGCGCTGGCGGACGTCGTGCGGCGCGTGCTCGGGCTGGAGGGTCCCGCCACGGTGATCTCCACCGCCTGCTCCTCGAGCGCGAAGGTGTTCGGCGCCGCGGCGCGCATGATCGAGGCAGGACTGATCGATGCGGCGCTCGTCGGCGGCGTCGATTCGCTGTGTCTGACGACGCTGTACGGCTTTCACGCGCTGCAGCTCACCTCGCCCCAGCCCTGCCGGCCGTTCGATCCGGCGCGCGACGGCATCTCGATCGGCGAGGCCGCGGCGTTCGCGCTGCTCGAGCCACCCGGCCCCGACACCCCGCCGGCGACGGTGATGCTCACCGGCGTCGGGGAATCGAGCGACGCCTATCACATGTCCTCGCCGCACCCGGACGGACTCGGCGCGCAGGCCGCGATGCGTCGGGCGCTCGCGGCGGCGGGCCTGACGCCGCACCAGATCGAGTACATCAACCTGCACGGGACCGGCACCCCGAGCAACGACAGCGCCGAGGCGCGTGCGGTCACCGCCGTGTTCGAGCGCCCGGTGCCGTCGAGTTCCACCAAGGGCGCCACGGGCCACACCCTGGGCGCCGCCGGTGCGCTCGAAGCGGTGATCTGCGCCCTGGCGCTGCGCAGCGGGTTGATGCCGGCGGGTCTGAACACCCGCTACGCAGACCCCTCGCTCGGGCTGGAGTACCTCACCGCGAATCGTCATGCCCCGCTCACACGCGTGCTCAGCAACTCCTTCGGGTTCGGCGGCTCGAACTGCTCGCTGGTCCTCGAGCGCTGCGCGGGAGCGCGGCCATGAGCGCGCGCGGCGAACTGAGCGCCGCGGTGCGCGGCATTGGCCTGCTCGGGCCCGGGCTCGTGGATTGGCCGAGCGCCGCCGCCGTCCTCGAGGGCAAACACCCCTACCAGTACGCCGCGACCACAGCGCCGGCCCCGGCTCTGCTGCCGCCGGCGGAGCGTCGGCGCACCGGGGAGACCGTGCGCCTCGCTCTCGCGGCCGGTCTGCAGGCCCTCGCGGGCACGAGCACCGACCCCGAGGGGCTGGCCACGGTGTTCGCCTCCTCCGGGGGCGACGGGGCGATCTGTCATGAAATCTGCTCCACGCTGGCGACGGACCAGCGCGACATCTCCCCGACTCGCTTCCACAACTCGGTGCACAACGCCGCCTCGGGCTACTGGAGCATCGCGGTGCACTCCATGGCACCCTCGACGGCGCTCTGTGCGTACGACGGCAGTTTCGCCGCTGGACTTCTCGAGGCCCTCACGCAGACGCTCGCCAGTGCCGCCCCGGTGCTCCTGGTGGCCTACGAGACCGTGTATCCCGAACCGCTGCACGCCCAGCGTCCGCTGCTCGATGCCTTCGCGCTCGCCCTGCTGCTCGACCCGCGCCCGACGGCGGGGGCCTGCGCGCGCCTTCAGGCGCAGCTGGTGCAGGAGGCCGCCGACACCCTCGATGACCCGGCACTCGAGCGGCTGCGCACCGGCGTACCGGCCGCCCGCGGCCTGCCGCTCCTGCGGCGAATCGCCCGAGGCGACCGCGGCCGCGTCGTGTTGGATTATCTCGGGCCGTTGCGGCTCGCCGTCACCGTCACGCCATGCCCCTGACCCCTGCGCCGCTGGAACTCACCGCCGCCGTGCACCTGGATCGACGGTGGCTGGAGGAGCACGTCCCGCACCAGGGCCGGATGTGTCTGCTCGATGCGGTGCTCAGCTGGGACACGACGCGGATCCGCTGCCGGGCCACGAGCCACCGTCGGGCCGACAACCCGCTGCGCGGGCGCGGCCGGCTCGGGGCAGTCGCCGGGATCGAGTACGCGGGCCAGGCCATGGCCGCGCACGGGGCGCTGATGGCCGGACTGCTCGGCACGCCGGTGCGCACGGGCTATCTGGCGAGCGTGCGCAACCTGAAGCTCGCCGTCACGCGCCTCGATGACCTCGAAGGTGATCTGCACGTGTGTGCCGAGCGCATTGCCGGGGACACCGGCACGGCGTTGTACGCATTCGTGTTGATGAGTGCGACGCGGGAGCTGCTCTCGGGTCGGGCCGGCATCGTGTTCGGCGTCCTGGATCTTGCCGACGGCGAGGAACGCTCATGAGCTCAGTCAAGCGTGCGCTGGTCACCGGCGGCAGCGGCGGCATCGGCGCGGCGATCTGCCGGCGCCTCGCCCAGGCCGGCCATCACGTCTGTGTCCATACCCGCCAGGGGCGGGCGGCCGCCGAGACGCTCGTCGGGCAGATCCATGCCGAGGGCGGCAGTGCCGAGGTGGTGCAATTTGACGTCACCGACGCACAGGGTGCGCGCGAGACACTGGCCGCGCTCGCCGGCCCGATCCAGATCCTCGTCAACAACGCCGGCGTGCACGATGACGCGGTGTTGCCCGGCATGCGCCCGGACCAGTGGCACCGGGTCATCGATGTCTCGCTCCATGGGTTCTTCAACGTCACCCAGCCACTGCTGCTGCCGATGATCCGCACCCGATGGGGCCGCATCATCAACATCTCCTCGGTCGCGGCGCTGATCGGCAACCGCGGTCAGGTCAATTACGCCGCCGCCAAGGGCGCGCTGAACTCCGCGACGCGGGCGCTGGCGCTCGAAGTGGGTTCGCGCGGCATCACCGTCAATGCCGTCGCGCCCGGGATCATCACCACGCCCATGAGTGACGGGGTGTTCGGCGAGGCGGATCTGCAGCGCTTAGTCCCGCTCGGCCGCGCCGGCCGGCCCGAGGAGGTGGCGAATCTCGTGGCATTCCTCGCCTCGGACGAGGCCTCCTACATCACGGCCCAGATCCTGTCCGTCGACGGCGGAATGGCCTGACGGTCTCGCGATTCCGTAGTGTTTTCGATGCAGTCTCAGTGGACGTTGTGCTCTACGTCCGTGACAGACGCCGACCCAAAGCGGCTTCACTGACAGACGTTTTACGCGTCTCTCAACACGTTTTTTTATACGTCTGCACATTCCATTTTTCGGGCCCATTTTGGGCGAAATCGTATTGACACCGGAGCATGTCAGGTCTATTTCTGGGCCCCGGAAACACCCTTGGCCGTTGCAGCACACGACATGACCGATTCCTTCGACACCCGGCTCGCCAGACTCGAATCCGACGTCGCGCACATTCAGAATGACGTCCGGGACATCAAGATTGATCTCAGGCAGATGCGAGATGAGTTCACGACACACCACGCCGAAACTCGTGCCGACCTGAAGTCCCTCGAAGCAAAATTGGACGACGGCCAGATCTCCATCCGAACCGAGATGAAGGACGAGTTCAAGGCTGTCCGGGCCGAGATGAAGGACGAGTTCAAGGCCGTCCGAACCGAGATGAAGGACGAGTTCAAGGCCGTCCGGGCCGAGATGAAGGACGAGTTCAAGGCCGTCCGGGCCGAGATGTACGGTGAGTTCAAGGCCGTTCGGACGGAAATGCAGTCGGGATTTTCGGCAGTGCGGGCCGACATGACCGCCCAGGGCCGCGAGACGATCCGGCGTGAATGGGCAATCGCGACTCTCATGATCACGGTGCTTCTGGCGGTGATGGGCGTGATGCTGCGCGGATTCGGATGGATCGGGTGAGTCCCTCCCCGCTCTGAAGGGAAGGATAGCCCGTGGGTCGACGGGCCTCAGGTTCCGACGGGATGCGTCTGACATTCACGGCGCCTCGAGGCGCGAGTCCTCTGCGAATCGTTCGCTGACGCCCCCGCGAGCACACGCTGACCTTGGAAAGACGGGCTGAGGGCTCACGGCGCCCGACGGGATCGCTACTCCGAAATCCCGTCAAAGAATTCGACTTCGCCCGTCTCGAGCGAGTACTCCGCCCCCACCACGGCAAGACCGTCGCCCTGGATGAGCCGCTCGAGGACGTCCGAACCGTAACGCAGATGACTCACCGACACCCCGACATTGGCGCGCACGGCCTGGCGCACCAGGGCCTCCTCGTCGTTGCGCAGGTCGGTCTTCAGCAACCCTTCAATCGATGGCCGCACCCGATCCACGATCGAGCGGATGTTCGGCGACTGATTCTCCACCGGCCGGCGCAACTGCTCGAGCGTCGCCTGGATCGCACCGCAGCGCGAGTGCCCGAGCACCACCACGAGGCGGGTCCCGAACTGCTCGGCGGCGAACTCGACGCTGCCGATCAGGGACGGCGCCACGATGTTGCCGGCCACGCGGATCACGAACAGGTCCCCGAGCCCCTGATCGAACACCAGTTCCGCCGGCACTCGGGAATCCGAGCAGCCGAGCACGATGGCAAAGGGCTGCTGCTCCTGAGTGAGGTGGATCTGCGGCGAGGCCCCGAGGGCGGCCTCGTGATTGCGGACCCGCTCGACGAAGCGGCGATTGCCCTCTTTCAGGCGCTGCAGAGCGTGCTGTGCGGTAACCATGGCGGCGAAGCGTAACAAGCATCCCTCGGGCGCACAATTGGCCGGCTGGGGTAAACTCCCGCCTCCCCCTGCGCAATCCTCTGGAGATGAAGATCATGGCCATACGGGAACAGCTGATCGAATACCGCGAGGGTTCGACCGTCCTCGAGGGATTTTTCTGCTACGACGATGCCCGCCCCGGCCCGCTGCCGGCCGTGCTGATCAGCCACGCGTGGAACGGACGCGACGAATTCGTCGAGCGCAAGGCGCGCCGGCTCGCCTGGCACGGCTATGCGACGTTCGCGCTCGACATGTTCGGCAAGGGCAAGCGCGGCGAGACCACCGAGCAGTGCCAAGCGTTGATCACCCCGCTGATGCAGGACCGCAAGTGGCTCGCCCGGCGCATCACGAGCGGCCTCGAGACGCTGCGCGCGCAGCCGCAGGTCGACGCGCGGCGCGTGGCGGCGATGGGGTTTTGCTTCGGCGGCCTGTGCGTGCTCGACCTCGCCCGCAGCGGCGCGGACGTGCGCGGCGTGGCGAGCTTCCACGGCCTGCTGAAGCCCAACGGACTGCCGGCGCACAAGGTGCACTCCAAGGTGCTCATTCTGCACGGCTACGATGACCCGATGGCGCCGCCGGACGATGTGCTCGCGGTGGCCCAGGAGTTCACGGCCGCCGGTGCGGACTGGCAGCTGCATGCCTTCGGCAACACGCTGCACGCGTTCACCAATCCGCATGCCAACGACCGAGCGAACGGCATGGCCTATGACGAGGCGGCCGACCGGCGCTCGTGGCAGGCGCTGCGTCAGTTCCTGGAGGAAGTGCTGCGCTGAGGCACCGCCGACCTCAACGCGCAGGCCGGCGCCCCGGGGTGCCGGCCTGCGCGTTGAGGGTCACGGATTCGGTTTCAGGATCGTAGAAAATGCGCGCCTCGCCGCGCTGCAGCTGGGCGAGCACTGCGGCGCACTTGTGTTCGAGCGTGTACTCGCGCTCCCCGTACTCGGTGCCTTCGCGCAGCACGAACGCTTCGATCACCCCGCGCAGCGCCTCGGGAGAGAGCGCCGTGTAGGGCACTTCCACCGGCTCAAGCGGCGTTCCGTCGTCCATTCATCCCCCAAACGCAAACCGCCGCGCACCCGGGTCGGGCGCGCGGCGGTTCGTCTCACTAGAGAGGCCGCGGTGACGTCCAGCGCACCGCGGCACCCGTTCACTCGCGCAGCTTCGCCATCAGGCGCAGCATCTCCACGTACATCCACACCAGGGTCACCATCAGACCGAAGGCGCCGTACCACTCCATGTACTGCGGGGCCCCTTGCGCCGCGCCCTGCTCGATCATGTCGAAGTCGAGCAACAGCATGAAAGCCGCCACGCCCACGACCAGGATCGAGAAGCCGATGCCGAGCGGGCCGCCCCCGTTGATGAACGGCACCGCGAAGTGGAAGAACGAGAGGATCCATGCCCCGACGTACAGCAGCACGATGCCGAACATCGCGCCCATGACCACGGCCCGCAGCCGCTCGGTCACCCGGATCACGCGCGTGCGGTACAGGGTGAGCATCACCAGGGTGACGGCGAACGTCGCGCCGATCGCCTGGATCGCAATGCCCGGATAGCGCTGCTCGAACACCGCCGAGATGCCCCCGAGCACGACGCCTTCGAGCGCCGCATAGGGCAGCGCCAGATACGGGGCGGTGGTGGGCTTGAAGCTGATGATCAATGCCAGGATGAACCCGCCGATGGCCCCGAGGGTCATCAGGCCGCTGGCGGCCTGCAGGTTGCCGGCGCTCGCCTGCGACCAGGGCCACAGCGCGCACACCATCATCACGACCAGCAGCAGGAACGACTTGTTCACTGTGCCGGCCACGGTCATGGGCTGATCGCCGAACCCGACGCGCGGCACCCGCCCGAAGGTGTTCTGATTCAAGCCGGGGTTGCCGGATCGCCGAAACTGAAACGCCATCTGATACCTCCTGAATCGATTGGACGCATTTTACGCTATGGGGGTTCCCCAGCGGAAAATCCAGCCGGTGGGGGGAGCGGATGCTCCCCCTTTTGATTGCTCAGCTTCCGACCCGGTTCGGGTCGCGCCAGCCCCGCTCGAACGGCAGCCGCCAGGCGTTCGGGGCAATCAGCTGGTGCATGGAGTTCGGGCCCCAGGAGCCCGGCGCGTACAGGCGCACCGGCGGCGGGGCCTCGAGCAGCGGCGTGGAGACCTCCCAGAGCCGCTCGATGCCCTCGGCCGTGGTGAACAGCGTCCGATCGCCGCGCATGGCATCGAGGATCAGCCGCTCGTAGGCCTCGAGCACCTCCCCGACGAGCCCCGTGTCGTGCATGGCGAACTGCAGACTGAGCTTATCGAGGCGCATCCCCGGCCCCGGGCGCTTGCCGTAGAACGACAGGGACATCTTCGAGACGTCCGCCAGGTCGAACGTGAGGTGATCCGGGCCCTGCGCGCCGACGCCGGAGTCCGGCGGGAACATGCTCTTCGGCGGTTCGCGAAACGCAATCGAGATGATGCGCTTGCCCTCGGCGAGGCGTTTACCGGTGCGCAGGTAAAACGGCACGCCGGCCCAGCGCCAGTTGTCGATGGTGCACTTCAGCGCAATGAACGTCTCGGTATCGGACTCCGGGCTGATGCCCTCCTCGTCGCGATACCCATTGTATTGCCCACGCACCACGTCATGCGGCCGGATCGACAGCATGCTGCGGAAGACCTTGTTCTTCTCCTCGCTGATCGCGTTCGGCTCGAGCGCCGTCGGCGGCTCCATCGCGACGAAGGCGAGGATCTGGAACAGGTGCGTGACCACCATGTCGCGGAATGCGCCGATCGAGTCGTAGAAGATCGTGCGCTTATCGAGTCCGAGCGTCTCGGGCACATCGATCTGCACGTGCTCGATGAAGTTGCGGTTCCAGATCGGCTCGAACAACCCATTGGCGAAGCGGAAGGCGAGAATGTTCTGCGCCGGCTCCTTGCCGAGGAAGTGATCGATGCGGAAGATCTGCTCCTCGCCGAACACCTCGTGCAGCTTCTCGTTGAGCGAGCGGGCACTGGCGAGGTCGGTGCCGAAGGGCTTCTCCATGATGATGCGCGAGCGGTTCACCAGACCCGCCTCGCTCAACAGGCGCACCGTCGAGAGCGCCGCATTCGGCGGCACGCTGAGGTAGTGCAGCCGCTGGCACTCCCCGGAGAGCGCGAGCTCGGCGCGCTGCACCGCCGCGGCGAGCGCCGGGGCCCCGGCGCCGAGCGGCACGTAGTCGATGCCCGCGGCGAACTCGGCCCACTCCTTCGGGTTCGCCTGGTGGGTGGAGAGTTCGGCCACCGCGCGCTGCGCAAACTGACGGAAGCCCTCCGCGTCGAGATCATCGAGGGACACCCCGATGATGCGGCAGCCGGGAATGTACCCGGCGATACTCAGGTGAAACAGCCCCGGGAGGAGCTTGCGCCGGGCCAGATCGCCCGTGGCGCCGAAGAGAACTACGACTTGCGGGCGCCGCGGACCGACGCCAAGGGGTACTTTAGCCACCCTGCTCCACCTTCATGTGTGCCGATAAGATGCCTTTGGCTGAAGGATAGCGAGCCGCTGGGCCCGAATCCATCGCCGCACTCACATTCTCGCGCAACGGGTGGTTTGGTCGGGCACGGCGAGCCAGAACTGAAGAGCGGCAGGCCCCAACCTCATCCGCCCCAGAAATCTATGCAGAAGCCTGCAGAGGAAGGCGGAATCCCTCGGCAGCGAACGCTCCGCCGATCCGCTGACAATCCCGCTCGGTCACGCCCTCTCGACGGGCGACGTCGTACCACCTCTCGCGCACGGTCACCTCCATATGATTGATGATTTGCGCGGCCTCCTTCCGAGTCAGGAGCAAGCGCTCGCATTGAGACAGTAGATTCTGCGCGTTGGCGTACCGGCCATGATTGGCGCAAATCATGGCCCGATGTCGCGATCTGCGCTCGGCGTGCGTCGGCTCTGAGAGACCGACAGACCGCATTCTCGCGCCAGCACCCGCATGGCGTGCTCGACGCGAGCCGTGTTCCACCTGCCGTCACGGCGATTGAACTTCGCGATCCAGAGCGCCTCCTGCTCCTCGAGCACGGCCTTGGGTCTCGCACCCCCCATGGCGGTGCCGATCAAGAGGAGGTCCTGAAGCTGAGTCAGGTCGGCCCGGTCGGCGCCGCCTTCTCCGGACGCTCTTCGTCCGCCACGATCAGGTCCGCGAGCGCTTGCCGCCGCGAGAGATCCATCGTTCGATGGAAGATGCGAAGCGGCGCGGCTGGATCGACGTTCACGCCAAAGCCCAGTGCGCCCGCCCGCTCATCCGGGGAGTTCAGAAGTTCGTCGGGCTCGCCGAGAGTCGCTTTCCCGGCATGCTTTGCGATGACGCGACGACCCCCGTCATCAGGAGAAGCGGCCCGCGGCAACCGGTGCAGTGTCCCCCGGGAAGGTCAGGTCGACAAAGACCTCGGAAGTCATTGTCGAGTGCGGTCTTTCTGCGGCGACCCGCTCGAACGCGCCGGGTCTCGAGTGCGCTTGCTTCGACGTCCTTCGCAGGATCGGCGAGATCGTCCGCCGGGCCCCGGAAATCACAGGCCCAGAGCAACGACCAGTAGGTCCCGACGCTCGCGCGGGTGCGACCGTTCTCGGCGGCCGCCTCTGCGAGTGTCAGGCGGCGGCGCAGTCGGGCGGTCCGCCGTCGCTCGCGCAGCGTCCTGAGGCTCTGCTCGGCTGACTTCAGTGTCGTGGGCGACGAGTTCCTGCGCTTTGCGGCCGGCATGCACGGCTCTGCCACTGCGCCGCCGGAATTCCGGCAGGCGACGCAGACCATGGAAATCGTGAATGTCTGCGGTGGCGCCCAGGATGGTGCGGCAGACATCTCGTACGCGCACCACATCGAAGATCGAAAATCGCGGACTCGAAGGCTCGAGGAGAAGATCGACGTCACTCTCCTGGCGAGCCTCGTCACGCGTCACCGATCCGTACCGGAATAGCGGCCCGACGCCCCGTGCATTCAGTGGCTCGCGCCGTTCGCGCAGGAGGCGAAGGGCGGCGTCACGCGGCAGGTCGCAATTTTACGCGGGAGGGCTCGTGGCGAGCGCGGGCATCGCTGAGGAGCGGATTCCCGCCGCCCTGCAGGTAGGCTCCAGGGTTCACGCGCACTTCGGTGCAACGGAGCGTGGCGCCGCACCGCGGGGCACAGAAGAGGAAGGGTCACCGGGGGCGGACGAACCCCCGATACGCGCCGGATCAGGCCGCGTCGTGCGCAGGATCGCGCTGCGGGTAGTCCTCGCGCCAATGCGCCCCGCGACTCTCGCGGCGCTCGAGCGCCGCGCGCACCATCGCCTGCGCAAGCTCGAGACGGCGCCGCTCGAGGAGCGCCCCGGGCGCGAGCTGCGCGCGAAGGGCCGCCAGATCGCGCCCGCCCTGTTCGAGCTCGCTGCCGCGGCGCACCGGGCCTAAGCAGCGTCCGACGATCGAGCGCACCTGGCCGCTGATCTGCGCATCCGTGTGCAGCGGCGGCGGCACTTCCTGCTCGATCTGCACGCGGATATGCCGCTGCGGATTGTGCTCGCGCGCCAGCGCATGCCCCACGGTACGCCCGCACACCACCGCCTCGAGCAGCGAGTTGCTGGCCAGGCGGTTCGCTCCGTGCATGCCGGTGAAGGCCACCTCGCCGCAGGCCCACAAACCCGAACGCGTGCTGCGCCCGAGCGTGTCGACCACCACGCCGCCCATGTGATAGTGCGCCGCGGCGCTCACCGGAATCGCCTCGCGGAGCGGATCGATGCCATGCGCCCGGCACAGCGCCAGCGCCGCCGGAAACTCCTCGGCGTGCTCGCTGGCGAACACGCCCGTCGCATCCAGCCAGACCGACTCCCCGCGCGCCCGGCGCGACCACACTTCGCGCGCCACCACGTCGCGCGGCGCCAGCTCCGCCAGCGGATGCATGGCCACCATGAACCGCTCGCCGTGCCCATCGCGCAGCACCGCGCCGGCCCCGCGCAGCGCCTCGGTGAGCAGCGGCAGCGGATCGGCACCCGCGGCGAGCGCCGTGGGATGGAACTGCACGAACTCCAGTCCCGCCACGCGAGCCCCGTGGCCGAGCGCCATGGCCAGCCCATCGCCCTCGGCGGCCCGCCCGTTGGTGGTGCTCGGGAACAGCCGCCCCACCCCGCCGGTGGCGAGCACGGTCTCGTGCGCCTCGAGCCGCACGGCCTCGCCGGCGCCATCCACCGCCCAGGCGCCGCACAGCCGCTCGGCCGGGCCTTCACGCAACGCGAGCACCTGCAGGCCCGAGAGCAGATCGATGTGCTCGGAGCTCGCCGCCGCCGCCAGCAGGGCCGATAAAATCGCCGCCCCCGTGCGATCCCCGCGCGCGTGCAGGACGCGGGCGCGGCTGTGGCCGCCCTCGCGATGCAACCGCCAGCCGAGCGCATCGCGATCGAAGTGGACGCCCAGATCGCACAGGAAGCTCACCGCCTCGGCCGCGCCGCGGATCACGCGCAGCGCGGCGCGCCGGTCGCTGCTGTGGCAACCGGCGGCCAGCGTATCGGCCATCTGCGCCTCGACCGAATCCCCCGCGGCGAGCGGCGCGGCGATGCCGCCCTGCGCGAGCGCCGTGGAGCTGGCGAGACGCGGATCGGCCGCCGACACCACGAGCACGCGGCGCGGGGCGGCGGCGAGCGCCGCGCACAGACCGGCCGCGCCGGCGCCGATGACGAGCACATCGGTCTGCAACGTACGCATCGCGGTCCGCTCAGCCGATCTCGAGCATGCGCGCGATCGGACGGCGGGCCCGCGCGGCGAGCGCCGGGTCGATTTCGATCGGCACGGTCATCGTCTCGAGCGCCTGTACCACGCGCTCGAGCGTGGTGGCTTTCATGTGTGGACAGAGATTGCAGGGGCGCACGAACTGAATGTCCGGGCATTGCACGGCGACGTTGTCGGCCATGGCGCACTCGGTGAGCAGCATCGCCCGCGGCGGGCGGCGCTCGCTCAGGAACTTCGCCATCGCGCCGGTGGAGCCGACGAAGTCCGCCTCGGCGCGCACCGCTTGCGGACACTCCGGGTGCGCCAGTATGGTCACCGCCGCCTCGCGACGGAACGCCCGAATGTCGGCGGCATCGAAGCGGGTGTGCACCTCGCACTGTCCGCCCCACGCGACCACCTCGACACCGCTTTCCTGCGCGACGTACCCCGCCAGGTGCTGGTCGGGCAGCATGATGACCCGCGGCACGCCGAGGGCACGCACCACGCGCACGGCGTTGGCCGAGGTGCAGCACACATCGACTTCGGCCTTCACCGCCGCGCTGGTATTGATGTAGGCCACGGCCGGCACCCCGGGACAGGCGGCGCGCACGGCGCGCACCGCCTCGGCGTCGATCGAGTCAGCGAGCGAGCAGCCGGCCTCCTCGGCGCTGAGCAACACGCGCTTGTCCGGGCAGAGCAGTTTGACCGTCTCGGCCATGAACCGCACGCCGCACACCACCAGGGTGCGCGCCGGGGCTTCGAGCGCGAACTGCGCCATGGCGAGGGAGTCGCCGGTGAAATCGGCCACCGCGCTGACCAGCGGGGTCTGGTAGTTGTGCGCCAGGATCAGCGCTCCGTGCGCCGCTTTCAGCGCCTCGATGCGCGCAATGAGCGGCGCGGCGAGTGCGATTTCGGCGGCAGGCACCACATGCGCGAGGCGGGCGGCGAGTTCGGAGTGAGGATGGACGTGGGCGTTCATGAGCGCGCCGATGATGCCGGAGCGCGCGGCCGTGGGCGTAGCCCCAGAAGTGACGAACATCAGTTTTGCCGTACGCCGCGCGGCCGCGGGGACCTGCGGAAAATCCTGATATCTATCGCACCCTCTGGCGCGCTACGGTCGCGGGCATGAACAGTCACGATCGCAACCGCAGCCGCACGGGCGCCCAGACTGAAACCGACTGTGCCCTCTGCCCGGCCACGCGCCGCTGCTGGGGGGCCGAGCCGCTGAGCGCCGATGCCGTACACGCTCGGCGCGAGCCGCCGCTTGAGCGCGGGGCGCGCCTGCTCGAGCAGGGGGGCGCCCCGGCGGTGTACATCGTCGCGACCGGCTGCCTGGTGCTGCGCATCAGCCTGCCGGACGGCTCGCAGCGGGTGGTCGGGCTGCGTCTGCCGGGGGAGCTGGTCGGCCTGGAGAGCTTTGCGCGAGGCATCCAACCCTACACCGCCCAGGCGGCCACCGCGAGCGCGGTGTGCCGGCTGCGCATGCCCGAGCCCGGCACGGCCGCCGGCCACGGAGCGCTGCTCGAGCGGCTGCTGCTGAAGAGCGCCGCACAGCCCGAGCGCGCCGCGGCGCCCTGGGCCGGACTGCCGGCGATCGAGCGGGTCGCGGCCTTCATCGAGAACTACATCGAGCGGGCGCATCTGCCGGCGCGCGAAGAACGCTTCCGCCTGCCGCTCACCCGCGCCGACATCGGCTCGTACCTCGGTCTCGCCCCGGAGACGGTGGTGCGCGCCCTGGGGCACCTGAGCCAGACGCAGCGCCTCTCGGTGCGCGGGCGCACCGTCAGTCTCGGCGGCACGCTCTGAAGGGCCGAGCGGCGGGGCACCGCCGCCGCCGGCGCGCGGGTATAATCGCGCCGCATGATGCCTCAACTCATCGAGCGTCTGCGCTCGGACCTCGGCGCCCTGAAGGATCAGGGCTTGTACAAGAACGAACGGGTGATCGAGACCCCTCAGGGCGGGCAGATCCGCACCGCCGGGCGCGAGGTGATCAACCTCTGCGCCAACAACTATCTCGGGCTCGCCAGCGATCCGGCCGTGCTCGCCGCGGCGCACGAAGCGCTCGATCGGCTCGGCTTCGGGATGGCCTCGGTGCGCTTCATCTGCGGCACGCAGACGGTGCACAAGGCCCTCGAGCGGCGCCTGAGCGAGTTCCTCGGCACCGAGGATGCGATCCTCTACTCCTCCTGCTTCGATGCCAACGGCGGACTGTTCGAGACGCTGCTCGATGAGCGCGATGCGATCATCTCCGATGCGCTGAACCATGCCAGCATCATCGACGGGATCCGCCTGTGCAAGGCCGAGCGGCTGCGCTACGCCAACAACGACATGGCCGAACTCGAGGCCTGCCTGCAGCGCTGCCGCGCGGCCCGCACCCGCCTCATCGCCACCGACGGGGTGTTCTCGATGGACGGCACGGTGGCGAGCCTGGCGCAGATCTGCGCACTCGCCGACCGCTACGATGCGCTGGTGATGGTCGATGACTCGCACGCCACGGGCTTCATGGGCGCGCACGGCCGCGGCACGCCCGAGCACTGCGGGGTGGCCGAGCGCATCGACATCCTCACCGGCACTCTCGGCAAGGCGCTCGGTGGCGCGAGCGGCGGGTACATCGCCTCGCGCGCCCCGGTGATCGAGTGGCTGCGTCAGCGCTCGCGGCCCTACCTGTTCTCCAACAGCATCCCGCCGGTGGTGGCCGCCGCCGGACTGCGCGTACTTGAGCTGCTCAGCGAGCGGCCCGAGCTGCGCGCCCGGGTGCACGAGAACGCCCGCTACTTCCGCGCCGGCCTCGCGCGGCTCGGCTTCACGCTCAAGCCCGGCGAGCACCCGATCATCCCGGTGATGATCGGTGATGCGGCGCTCGCGGCGCGCATGGCCGACCGGCTGCTCGAGCACGGCGTGTACGTGATTGGCTTCTCTTTCCCCGTGGTGCCCCAGGGCCAGGCGCGCATCCGCACGCAGATGTCCGCCGCGCTCACGCGCACCGATCTGGATACCGCGCTCACGGCCTTTGCCGCCGTGGGCCGTGAACTCGGAGTGATCGCATGAAAGCGCTGGTGAAGAAGGAATCCGCACCCGGCATCTGGCTCGAGGAGATCCCCGAGCCGTCCATTGGGCCGAACGACGTGCTGATCAAGATCGCCAAGACCGCGATCTGCGGCACCGACATGCACATCTACAACTGGGATGCCTGGGCGCGCAAGACCATCCCGGTGCCCATGGCCGTCGGCCACGAGTACTGCGGCCGGGTGCTCGAGGTGGGCTCGGAAGTGCGTGGGCTCAGCGTCGGGGACCGCGTCTCGGGCGAGGGGCACATCACCTGCGGGCATTGCCGCAACTGCCGCGCCGGCCGCCGCCATCTGTGCCGCAATACGGTCGGCGTGGGCGTCAACCGCCCGGGCGCCTTCGCCGAGTATCTGGCCATCCCGGCCGACAACGCCTTCAAGCTGCCGGATTCGATCAGCGATGACATCGCCTCGATCCTCGATCCGTTCGGCAACGCCACCCACACCGCGCTGTCGTTCAACATGGTGGGCGAGGACGTGCTGATCACCGGCGCCGGACCGATCGGCGTGATGGCGGTGGCGATCGCGCGCTTCGTCGGTGCCCGCCACGTGGTCATCACGGACGTGAATGACTTCCGGCTCGCCCTCGCACAGAAGATGGGCGCGACGCGCACGGTCAACGTGCAGCGCGAGACGCTCGATCAGACCATGAAGGAGCTGGGCATGCAGGAAGGCTTCGACGTGGGCCTGGAAATGTCGGGCAACCCGGCGGCGTTCCGCGACCTGCTGCGCACCATGCACCACGGCGGCTCCGTGGCGCTCCTCGGCATCCCGCCGGAGGAGACCGCCATCGACTGGAATCAGGTGATCTTCAAGGGCCTGACGCTCAAGGGCATCTACGGCCGGGAGATGTTCGAGACCTGGTACAAGATGGCGAGCCTGCTGCAGAGCGGTCTGGATCTGACCCCGGTCATCACCCACCATCTGCCGATCCAGGAGTTCCCCGAGGCCTTCGCCATCATGGGCTCGGGCCGCTCCGGCAAGGTCATCCTCGACTGGCAGACGCTCTGAGGCACCCCGCCGCCCCTGAGCGCCGGTGCGCCGCGGCTCAGGGGCGGGTGCAGAAGCAGTAGGCGTAGAGCTGCCCGCGCGCCCCGAAGCGCGTCAGGTCGCCGAGCTCGCGCGCATAGGGGGCGAGCGGCGCGGCGAGCGCCCCGAAGCCCGGCAGACTCAGCCGCGGACCGAACAGCGAGACGGCGGCGAAGGCGGCGCGCGCCTGGGCCCGCTCGAGCAGCAGCTGCGTCCAGGAGCGGCGCCGGTGCAGGAACTGCACGCGGTAGTGCGGGAGCTTGGCGAGGCTCGCCGCGGCGCGCTCGGCGTCCTCCAGCGTGCCGAGATGATCGACCAGACCGATGTGCCGCGCCGCGGCGCCGGCCCAGACGTGTCCCTGCCCGATGGCATTGACCTGCGCGTCGGTGAGATGGCGGCCGGCGGCGACCCGCGCGACGAACTGCGCATAGCCGCGGTCGATCTGCGAGCGGATCAGCAGCTTCGATTCGGCGTTCAGCGACTGGCCCGGGGTCATCTGGCCGGCGAGCGGCGTGGTGCCGACCCCGTCGCTGCCGATGCCGAACTTCGCCAGCGCCTGCTTGAAGGTCGGGATGATGGCAAAGATACCGATCGAGCCGGTGAGCGTCGCGGGGCTGGCGTAGATCTCGTTGGCGGGCGCAGCGATGTAGTAGCCGCCCGAGGCGGCGTAATCGCCCATCGAGACCACCAGCGGCTTGCCGCTCGCACGCAGCGCCACCAGGGCGTGATAGATCTCTTCGGCGGCCGTGACGCTGCCGCCCGGGCTGTCGATGCGCAGCACGACGGCCTTGATGTGTTCGTTGGTGCGCGCGGTGCGGATCAGGCGCGCGAGCGATGTCCCGCCGATCGCCCCCGGCGGCTCGCGCCCGTCGAGAATGTCCCCATCGGCCACGATCACCGCGACGCGCGGCTCGCTCGCGCTCGGTACGCCCTGCTCGCTGCGCACGATCTTCGCGTACGTGCTGGCGCCAATGGCATTGAACCGGCCGTGCGCGTCGGCTCCGACCAGGTGGATGACGCGCTGCTCGAACTGCTGCTTGTCGAGCAGCCCGGTCACCAGATGCGCCTTCAGCGCCACCTCGGCCGCATCGCCATCGGCCGCGGTGATCGTCTTCGGCAGCGTCGCGACGTACTGGGCGATCGCCCCGGCCGGCAGGCCGCGCGCGGTCGCGAGTTCCCGCTGGTAGGTCGACCACAGCGCCCCGAGGTACGCCGTGCTCTGCGCGCGGTCCGCCTTGGACATGTCATCGCGGGTGAAGATCTCCACCGCGCTCTTGTACTTGCCGACCCGGAAGACGTGCACGTGCACGCCGAGCTTCTTCAGCAGGCCCCCGAAATACAGCGAGTAGCGGCTGAAGCCGCGGATCAGCACGTACCCGGTCGGATCGAGGTCGACCTGGTTCGCCTGGGCAGCGAGGTAGTACTGATCCTGATCGTAGGCGGTGCCGAAGGCGAGCACCGGCTTGCCGCTGGCGCGAAAGACCTGGATGGCGCGGGCGAGCTCCTCGAGCATCGGCAGCCCCGCGTGGTCCATGTCATCCAGATCGAGCACGAGCGCCCCGATGCGCGGATCCTTCGCGCCGGCGCGGATCGCGCTCACCAGGCTCCAGAGCAGCGTCTGGTGCACGCCCTCCCCCTGGGCGTTCTCGAGGGCCCGCTCGACCGGGTCGCCGCTTAACTGCTCGACCAGGCGGCCGCGCGGGGCGACCACCAGGGCGGCGCGCGCCGGCACCGTCGGGCTCGCCTCATAGAGGACGCCCACCAGGAAGCCAAACAGCGCCAGCAGCACCAGCAGATGCAGCAGCTTGCGCAGCCCGTCCAGGCCGCGCCACACCCCGAGCAGAATCTTGCGCACGGTGCCCATGGGCGGGTGCGTCAGACCTTCTCTTCGATCCTCGCGGCCTTGCCCGAGCGCTCACGCAGGTAGTACAGCTTGGCGCGACGCACCTGGCCGCGACGCTTGATGGTGATGTCGCTGATCGCCGGGCTGTGGGTCTGGAAGACGCGCTCGACGCCCTCGCCGTGGGAGATCTTGCGCACCGTGAACGAGGAGTTCAGGCCCCGGTTGCTGATGGCGATGACGACGCCCTCATAGGCCTGCACGCGCTCACGGTCGCCTTCGACCACCTTCACCTGCACGACCACGGTGTCGCCGGGCTTGAAGTCCGGGACCTTGCGGGTCATGCGTTCTTTTTCGAGTGTTTGAATGATGTTGCTCATGGTCTCATCCTCGATCATCGCCCCGGCCCGCCTCTGCGGTCAGGAGCTCGTTCAGTAACCGCTGCGCGTCGGGCTGCAGCACCTGCCCGCGCACCAAATCCGGGCGGCGCCGCCACGTGCGCGCCACCGCCTGGGCGAGCCGCCAGCGCTCGATGTCGGCGTGATGGCCCGACAAGAGCACCTGGGGCACCTCCAGGCCTTCGAACACTTCCGGCCGGGTGTAATGCGGCCAGTCGAGCAGCCCCTGCGAGAACGAATCGCACTCGCTGGAGCGCTCATCTCCCAACACTCCCGGCAGCAGCCGCGCCACGGCGTCAATCACCGCCAGCGCCGGCAGCTCCCCGCCCGAGAGCACGTAATCGCCAATCGACACTTCCCGATCGATCCCGAGCTCGATCACTCGCTCGTCCAGGCCCTCGTAGCGTCCGGCCACGAGCATCAACCCCGGCAGGGCCGCGAACTCCCCGGCCATCGCCTGGGTGAAGCGCTCGCCCTGCGCCGAGAGGCACACCCGAGGGCTGCCCTGGGGCAGCCGTGCCGCCGCGGCGCGGATCGCCGCGAGCATCGGCTCGGGCTTCAGCACCATGCCGGGACCGCCGCCGTACGGCCGATCATCCACCGTGCGGTGCACGTCGCGCGTGTGCTCGCGCGGATCCTCCGTGCCCACCGCCAGCCGCCCGCTCACGAGCGCCCGTCCCACCACGCCGAAGCGCAAGGCCCCGGTGATCATCGGCGGAAACAGCGTGACCACTTCGATCTGCATGGAACGCCCATCCGCACGGCGCACTCAGTGTGCCCGGCGTGCTACTCCAGCGTCGCCGGCCAGTCCACTCGCACCCGCCCGGCAGCCAGATCGACCTCGAGCAGATGCGACGGATCCGCCAGCACCCAGTGTTCGCGTGCCGGCAGCTCACCGCCACCGTCCTCTACCACCATGACGGCCCCCGCGGGCGCGTCGACGAAATAACTCACCGTGCCGAGCCGGCAGCCCTCGGTGTTGTACACCTCGCAGCCGAGCAAGTCGGTGCAATAGTGCTGCCGCTCACCGAGCTCAGGCAGCGCGCTGCGCTCGACCTCGATCAGCGCCCCGGTCAGCCGGGCCGCCGCGTCGCGATCCTCGATGCCCTGCAGCCGCACCACCACCGAATTGCCGTGCGGCCGTCCGTCCTCGAGCCGCAGGGCGAACACCTCGCCCGTGGCCCGTGCCAGACGCCACTGACGGTACTCGAGCAGTGCTTCGGGGGGGTCCGTGAAGGACGCCACGTGCACCCACCCGGCCAGCCCGAACGGCGCCCCGATGCGCCCGAGCTCGACCCAGGGGGAGCGGGCGGTCACCACGGGTCCCGTCAGGGCAGCGACCGTCAGGCCGTCGCCTGCTTCCGATAGGAGGACAGCAGCGAGCGCACCCGCTCGGACGGCTGGGCGCCCTGACCGACCCAGTACTCGATACGGGGTAGGTCGAGCTTCAGCTTGAGCTCATTGCCGCCGGCAACGGGGTTGAAGAACCCGACGTTCTCGAGGCTGGCTCCGCCCTGGCGCTTGCGGCTGTCCGTCACCACGACGTGATAAAAGGGCTGATTCCGCGCCCCGCGCCGGGTCAGACGAATGGTTACCATGGTCTTGTCGCTCTCAAATGGCCAATCCGGACGGGCCCGCGGCACCGCCCCTCAAAAAAGAGCGCGGATTCTACGGGCTTATCGCCTGATCCGAAAGGGGTTCGCGGTAATTTTAACCCGAAGGGCCGGCGATGGCCCGCAGGCCCTCTCGCCGGAGCGCACCGAGGCGCGCCGATCAGGGCATTTTCCCCTGCAGCGCCCCCAGCATCTGGCGCAGCCGCCCGCCGCGCATCTGCTTCATCATCCGCTGCATCTGCTGGAATTGCTTCATCAGGCGGTTGACGTCCTGGACCTGCACCCCGGCGCCGCGCGCGATGCGCCGGCGGCGCGAGCCGTCGATCAGCGCCGGATGCACCCGCTCGCGCGGGGTCATGGAATTGATGATGGCGATCTGGCGACGCACGTCGCGATCGCCCTGCTCGGCGGAGAGCGCCCCCTTCTGCGCCGCGGTGGGCAGCTTGTCCATGAGCGAGGCAAGGCCGCCCATCTTCTGCACCTGCTCGAGCTGGCTCCTGAGGTCCCCGAGATGAAACCCCTTGCCCTTGACCACCTTGCGGGCCAGCCGCTCGGCGGACTCCCGGTCGACCTGCTGGTGCACCTGCTCGACCAAGCTCACCACATCGCCCATACCGAGGATGCGCGAGGCCATGCGCTGCGGGTCGAAGGGCGCGAGCGCCTCGGTCTTCTCCCCGACGCCGACGAACACGATGGGCTGGCCCGTGATCTGGCGCACCGAGAGCGCCGCGCCGCCGCGCGCATCGCCGTCGGCCTTGGTGAGCAGGATGCCGGTCAGATCGAGTGCCGCGCCGAAGGCGCGTGCGGCATTGACCGCATCCTGGCCGGCCATGGCGTCCACCACGAACAGCCGCTCGGCAGGCTGCACGGCCCGGTCGATCTCGCGCACCTCCTCCATGAGCGCCTCATCGACGTGCAGCCGGCCCGCGGTATCGACGATCAGCACGTCGAACACCCCGCGGCGGGCCTCCTCCAGCGCCGCACGCGCGATGAGCGCGGGCGTCGCCGCCGGATCGGCCGCCACGTAATGCGCCTGGACCTGCTCGGCCAGACGCTGCAGCTGCAGCATCGCCGCCGGGCGGCGCACGTCGGTGCTCACCAGCGCGACGCGCTTTTTCTGCGTCTCGATCAGCCAGCGGGCGAGCTTGGCCGCCGAGGTGGTCTTGCCCGCCCCCTGTAGCCCGGCGAGCAGCACCACCACCGGGGGCTGGGCGCGCAGCGTGAACCCCGCCTCGGCGCTGCCCATGAGCGTGACGAGTTCCCGGTGCAGGATGCCGATGAAGGCCTGTCCCGGGGTGAGGCTCTGGGCCACTTCGGCCCCGAGGGCGCGGGCCTTGACCGCATCGATGAACGTCTTGACCACCGGCAGCGCGACGTCGGCCTCGAGCAGCGCCACGCGCACCTCGCGCAGCGCCGCGCCGATGTTCTCCTCGGTGATCCGGCCGCGGCCGCGCAGCGTCTCGAGGGTCCGGGAGAGGCGGGTGGTGAGGGCTTCGAACATGCTGATGTGACGAATTCGGTTCGGGCAGCCATTATAGGGCCAAGGAGGGCCCGCACTTGTCCGCTGTATCCGTACCGCTGCTGCTCATCGCTCTGCTCTGGCTGATCGCCATCATCGCCTTCTCCTCCGGCACCGAGGTGGCGATGCTCTCGGTGAACCGCTACCGCATCCGCCACCGTGCCCAGGCCGGCCAGGGCACCGCGAAGCTCCTCGAGCGCCTGCTGCGCAAGCCCGACGAGTGGCTGGGGGCGAACCTGGTGATCGTGGCGGCGGCGAACGTGTTCGCCGCGGCGATCGCGACGCTGCTCGCCGAGCGCACCGGCTACCGCTACGCGGTGCCGGCCACCGGGGTGCTGCTGACGCTGGTGGTGATCGTGTTCGGGGAGCTGACGCCGAAGATCTACGCCGCGGCGCACCCGGAGACCTCCGCGCTGCGCGCCGCGCGCGTCTACCGGGTGCTGGTGTTCCTCGCCCGCCCGTTCCTCACCGTGACCAACGGCATCTCCTACGGGCTGCTGCGCGCGGTGGGGGTGGTGAAGACCTCCCCGGCCGGCCAGATGCTGAGCACCGAGGAGCTGCGCACCGCGGTGGCCGAGGCCGGTCCGATGATCCCGGCGCGCCACCGACAGATGCTGCTGTCGATCCTCGATCTCGGCCAGATCACCGTCAACGACATCATGATCCCGCGCCAGGAGATCGCCGGGATCGACCTGGCGCAGAGCTGGGACGAGGTGCTCGAGCAGCTCGAGCGCACGCCACACACCCGCGTGCCGGTATTCGACGGGGAACTGGACAGCTTAGTCGGGGTGCTGCACATGAAGCGCATCGCGCACGAACTGGTGCGCGGCACGCTCTCCCGTGAGCGCCTGGAGGAGATGGCCCGCGCGCGCGAGCCGTACTTCATCCCCGAGGGCACCTCGCTCAACGTGCAGCTGGCGCACTTTCAGCGCAACCGGCGCCGCCTCGCCTTCGTCGTCAACGAGTACGGGGACATCGAGGGCTTAGTGACGCTCGAGGACATCCTGGAGGAGATCGTCGGGGAGTTCACCACCGACCCGGCCACCATCTCGCATCGAGACATCTACGCCGAGCAACCGGAGGTCTACATCATCAATGGCGGGGCGACGCTGCGGGCGGTGAACCGGGCGCTGCAGTGGCAGCTGCCGACCGATGGGCCGAAGACGGTGAACGGACTGCTGATCGAGCGGCTCGAGACCATCCCCGCCCCGGGCACGACCCTGAAGGTCGGCCCGTACCTCTTCGAGGTCCTGCAGATCGCCGACAACGCGATCAAGACCGTGCGGGTGCACGCGCCGCCGGTGCCGCCGGCGCCATCGCATTGAAGGCGGCCGCGAGCGCCTCATCGATGCGCGCCACCGGCACGACCCGCAGTCCCTCGATGGGCCGACGCGGCGCGTTGTCGCGCGGCACGAGCGCGCACTGGAAGCCCTGCTTCAGCGCCTCCTGCAACCGCTCCTCGCCGTAGGCGACGGGGCGCACCTCGCCGGTCAGGCCGAGCTCCCCGAACGCCACCACCGTGCCCGGCACGATCCGCTCGGCGAGACTCGAGGCCAGCGCGATCACCACCGGCAGATCCCACGCGGTCTCCTCGATGCGCACGCCGCCGACGGCGTTGACGAACACGTCGTGCTCCTGCAGCGAGACGCCCGCATGGCGGTTCATGACGGCCAGCAGCATGGCGAGGCGGTTGGCGTCGAGCCCCTGGGCGATGCGCCGCGGCGCCCCGAACCGCATCCGATCCACCAGCGCCTGCAGCTCGATCAGCAGCGGCCGTCCACCGTCGCGCGTGACCGTGACGATGCTGCCGGCCGCCGGCTCCGGGGCCCGCGCGAGGAAGATGGCCGAGGGGTTGCGCACCTCGCGCAACCCGCCCTCGGTCATGGCGAAGAAGCCGAGTTCATTGACCGCCCCGAAGCGGTTCTTGGTGGCGCGCACGATGCGGTAGCGGCTCGCCGTCTCGCTCTCGAAATACAGCACGGTGTCCACCAGGTGCTCGAGCACCCGCGGACCGGCGATCGAGCCGTCCTTGGTGACGTGCCCGATGAGGAACACGGCCGTGGCGCTGCTCTTGGCGAAACGCACCAGCTGGGCGGCGCAGTCCTTCAGCTGCGAGACCGATCCGGGGGCGCTCTCGAGCGCCCCGGACTCGACCGTCTGGATCGAATCGACGACCAGGAGCGATGCTCGGCGCGCTGTGGCCCGCTCCAGCACGCTCTCGAGGCGCGTCTCGGGCAACACCTCGAGCGCCGCGGCGGTGAGGCCAAGCCGCCGCGCACGCAGCGCGACCTGGGCGCCGGACTCCTCACCCGTGGCGTAGAGCACCGCTGCCCCGGCGGCGGCGTGGGCCGCCACCTGCAGCAGCAGCGTCGATTTGCCGATGCCCGGATCCCCGCCGAGCAGCGTCACGGACCCCCGCACGATGCCCCCGCCCAAGACCCGGTCGAGCTCCCCGAGGCCGCTGCCGAGGCGCTCGGCGGGTGCCGTGGCGGCCGCGAGCGCCAGCGGCTCGGCCGCGGGGGCGAGCGCGCGGGCGCGCCCCCCGGCCCGCGGCGCGCGCACTTCCTCGAGCACGTTCCACTCCCCGCACGCCGGACAGCTGCCCTGCCATTGGGGGGTCTGCGCGCCGCAGGCGCTGCACAGAAAGAGGGAGCTCGCTCGGGGCATCGGTACGCTCGCACCGCAGCTGGGTGCTAGGATGTTTCAGGAAATGTGCGGCACTGCCGGCTTTTGTGACCGGACGCTCGGACTGGACCGCGAGCAATGCTAGCGTATCGCGGCTGGGATCGGGGATCGGCTGGGCATGCTCGTCAAGAAAATCAATGTTCTGCACACCGCCTGAGGGCGCTGCATGGGTTTGAAGAACAAACTGCGCGTCGTCGGGCTGACCGATACCGGCAAGGTGCGCGAGCACAATGAGGACACCATTGCCGGGGATGCCGATCTCGGCCTGCTGGTGCTGGCCGACGGCATGGGCGGGTACAAGGCCGGCGAGGTCGCCAGCGGCCTGGCGGTCAAGACCATCGTCACCATGGTGCGCGAGCACCTCGAGCGGGAGAACCTGCAGAGCGTCGATGCCGACTCCGGTCTCGCGCGCACCAGCATCATCCTGCGCGATGCGATCCACCGGGCCAACAAGATCATCTACCAGACCGCCCACACCCAGGCGCAGTGCGAAGGCATGGGGACCACGGTGGTCGCCGCGCTGTTCTTCGACAACCGGGTGACGATCGCCCACGTCGGGGACTCACGCCTGTACCGGGCACGCGGGGAGAAGTTCGAGCGCATCACCATGGATCACTCGCTGCTGCAGGAGCTGGTCGACCGTGGCCTGTACTCGGCCGAGGAGGCCCAGCGCGCGGCGAACAAGAACTACGTCACCCGCGCCCTGGGCGTCGAGCCGAGCGTCGAGGTCGAAATCCGCGAGATCCCGGTCGAGAAGGACGAGATCTTCATGCTCTGCTCCGACGGACTCTCGGACATGATCGAGGATGACGACATCCATTTAACGATAAACACGTTTAGTGATAATCTGGATACAGTCGCCAAGCAACTGATTCAGCTGGCCAACGATAACGGGGGCCGGGACAACATCTCGGTACTGATGGCGCACGTGGTGGACGCGTTTCCGGCCCGCCAGAACGTGCTCGACAAGATCCGTAAGTGGTTCAGCTGACGGGGGGCGGGAGAGTACGCATGGCAAGGTTGATCTTAAGCCTCGACGGCCAGGTAATGGCCGAATACAACATGAACAAGGAGCGTTATACGGTCGGGCGCCTCCCGGACAATGACGTCCGCATCGACAATGCGGCCGTCAGCGGCCACCATTCGCTGGTCATCAATATCCTCAACGACTCGTTTCTCGAGGATTTGAACAGCACCAACGGCACCTACGTCAACGGCAAGCTGATCAAGAAGCATGCCCTGCAGCACGGCGATGTGATCACCGTCGGACACCACCAGCTGCGCTTCATGGAAGACGACGAGCAGCAGGACGAGTTCGAGAAGACGATGGTGATCCAGCCCTCGGCCCGGCCCATGCAGGCGCTGCGCGCGGCCGCCGAGGCGGTCGCCGCGGCCAATGGCAGCAAGCCGGCCGCTGCGGCCGCAACGCCCAAGCCCGCCAAGCTACAGGTGCTCTCGGGCGCCTTCGCGGGCCGTGAGCTCGAGCTGACCAAGACGCTGACCACCCTCGGCCGCCCGGGCGTGCAGGTCGCGGCGATCACCCGCCGCGCCGACGGGTACTACATCGTGCACGTCGACAGCGACCAGCCGGACCGCTTCCCGGTCATCAACGGCGCGCCGATCGGCCTGCAGCCGACGCTGCTGCGCGATAACGACGTGATTCAGCTCGCGGGCGTGAAGATGGGGTTTTTCTTAAGCGGCGGCTGAGGCGGCGATCTCGAGCGGGACCCGCTCGCTGACGCCGCAGAGCAACTCGTAGGCAATGGTGCCGGCCCAGCCGGCCATTTCCTCGACCGAGATCCCCTCGCCCCAGAGCGTGACCGGCGTCCCGACGCCCACCGTCTCGAGCGTGCTCACGTCGACGGCGATCATGTCCATCGACACCCGGCCGACGAGCGGCACACGCTGCCCGGCCACGCAGACCGGCGTGCCGCTCGGCAGGCTGCGCGGCAGACCGTCGCCGTAGCCGGCGGCCACGATCGCCACGAGCGTATCGCGCTCGGCACGCCAGGTCGCGCCATAGCCGACCGTCTCCCCGCGCGGCACCCGCCGCACCGCGATCACCGAAGTCTCCAGCCGCATCACCGGGCGCAGCCCGAGCGCCTGCGCGGTACGGTTCGGCAGCGGCGAGGCGCCGTAGAGTGCGAGCCCCGGCCGCACCCACTGCCCACCGACGGAGACGGCGCCGAAGACGCCGGCGGAGTTGGCGATGCTGCGCTCAGCGGCAATCCCCTCGGTCGCCGCCGCGAACCGCTTGAGCTGCTCGGCGGTCAGGGATCCGTCCGGATCATCCGCCGCCGCCAGGTGGGTCATGAGCCGGATCGCGCCCGCGGCCGGCTGCCGGACGCACAGGCGCTCATAGGCGGCCCGGAAGGCCTCGGGGCGAAAGCCGAGGCGGTTCATGCCGGTGTCGATCTTGATCCAGAGCGCTGCGCAGTGCGGCTCGCCCGCCGCCTCGAGCAGCTCGACCTGCAGCGCATCGTGCACCACGAGCTCGAGCCGGTGCTGACGCGCCTCGCGCAGCTGCTCCGGGCCGAACACGCCCTCGAGCAGCACGATCGGCGCCTGCACGCCCCGCTCGCGCAGGCGCACGCCCTCCTCCAGGCGCGCCACGGCGAACGCATCGGCGCTCTTGAGGGCGAGGGCGGTCTGCACCAGGCCGTGACCGTAGGCATTCGCCTTGACCACCGCCATGACGCGCGCTCCGGGGGCGCGCGCGCGGATCGCCTCGAGGTTGTGACGGAGCGCGCCGGCGTCGATGACGGCGCGGATCAGCCGGCTCACCTGAGCACGCCCTCGGCGTAGGCGTCGGGAGCGTAGTTGGCGAAACGGGTGTACTGCCCCTGGAACGTGAGCAGGAAGGTGCCGATGTCGCCGTTGCGGTGTTTGACCAGATCGATCTCCGCGATGCCCTTCTTGGTCGTGTTCCGGTCGTAGACTTCTTCACGGTAGATCAGCAGGATCATGTCCGCATCCTGCTCAATCGCACCCGATTCGCGCAAATCCGACATGACGGGCTTCTTGTTCTCGCGCTGCTCGACCGCGCGATTCAACTGCGAGAGCGCGATCACCGGCACGCCGAGTTCCTTGGCCAGCACTTTCAAGCCGCGGGAAATCTCACCGATCTCCGTGGCCCGGTTCTCCTTCGTGCCCGGCACCTGCATCAGCTGCAGGTAGTCGACCAGTATCAGACTCAGCCCGTGCTCGCGCTTGATGCGCCGGGCGCGCGCGCGCAGCTCCATCGGCGTCAGCGCCGGCGTCTCGTCGATGAAGATCTTCGCCTCCGAGAGCTGATTGGTGGCACTGGTGATGCGCACCCAGTCGTCATCGGAGATCTGGCCGCTGCGCAGGTTGGACAGCGGCACCCCGCCCACCGAGGCGAGCATGCGGGTGATGACCTGTTCGGCGGGCATCTCGAGGCTGAAAATCGCCACCGAGGCGCGGGTATTGGGGTGTACGGCCGCGTACTCGGCCATGTTCACCGCGAGCGTGGACTTGCCCATCGCCGGCCGGCCGGCGACGACCACCAGATCGCCCGGGCGCAGCCCGCCGGTCATCTTGTCGAACGCGGTGAACCCGGTCGGCAGTCCGCGCAGCGAGCCGGGATTGCTGTGCCACTCGTCGATCTGATCGATCACCCGCGGCAGCAGCGTCTTCACCGCGATCGCGCCCTGGCCGCGCGTGCCGGCCTCGGCGATCGCAAAGACGCGCTGCTCGGCCGCATCGACCAGCTCGCGCGCGGTTTCGCCTGTGTGGTTGAAGACCCCCGCGGCGATCTCGGTGCCGGCGCGAATCAGCTGACGCAGCAGCGAGCGCTCGTGCACGATGTCGGCGTACGCGCGCACATTGGCCGCCGTCGGCGTGTCGCGCGCCAGCGAGCCCAGGTAGGCCAGGCCGCCGGCGGCCTCGAGCTTCCCGAGGCGCTCGAGCTGCTCGCTCACGGTCACGACATCGCACGGCCGGCCGTTGCCCGCCAGCTCGCCGATCGCCCCGAAGATCAGCCGGTGATCCGGGCGGTAGAAGTCCCCTTCGGTGACCGCATCGGCGACCTGGTCCCAGGCGCTCGACTCGAGCAGCAGGCCGCCGAGCACGGCCTGCTCCGCTTCGATCGAGTGCGGGGGCGTCGGGATGTCGCCGTGTGCTGAGGAGTACGCGGCCACCGTTCGCCCAGTCGATCTGCGCTTATTCTTCGGCGACGATCGAGACATTCACCGGCACGTCGATGTCGGCGTGCAGGTGCAGATTGACCGTATGTTCACCGATCATGCGCAGCGGACCGTTCGGCAGGCGCACTTCGCTGCGCTCGACCTTGAAGCCCTGGCGGGTGCACGCCTCGGCGATGTCGGCGGTGCCGATCGAACCGAACA
The DNA here is from genome assembly GCA_021851405.1 of Pseudomonadota bacterium. Lineage (GTDB taxonomy): Bacteria > Pseudomonadota > Gammaproteobacteria > Steroidobacterales > Steroidobacteraceae > 13-2-20CM-66-19. The sequence goes on along the minus strand of JAJZDW010000007.1, from coordinate 60,555 downwards.
GCTTCCCTTCAGTGCCGGCCTTGGCGCTGATCAGCAGCTTGAAGTCCTTCATGGCCACGGCCCGCTCTTCGGCCGAGGCGAACTGCTCGTGGGCGAGCTTCTCGAGCTCGGCGCGACGCGCCTCGAAGCGCGCCACATTGGTCACGGTGGCGAGCGTCGCCTTGCCCTGGGGCAGCAGGAAGTTGCGCCCGAAGCCCGAACGCACTTTGACGCGATCGCCGATGTTGCCGAGGTTGGCAACCTTCTGCAGAAGAATGACGTCCATGGACTTCGCCTCAGTGCTGGTCGGTGTACGGCAGCAGCGCGAGGTAGCGCGCGCGCTTGATGGCCACGGCCAGCTGTCGCTGGAAGAAGGACTTCGTGCCGGTGATGCGGCTCGGCACGATCTTGCCGGTCTCGGAGACATACCCCTTGAGCGTGGCCAGATCCTTGTAATCGATATGCGTCACGCCTTCGGCCGTGAAACGGCAAAACTTTCTGCGACGCGAGAAGCGGCCGCCGCCGCCGGTGGGTGCTCTGCTGTTCATGAGTCGATTCCGATGTTCAGTGAGGTTTGCTGAGCGGGAACGCCCGGCCCTTAGACCGGCTCGTCCGCTTCGATCGCCAACGGGCTCTCGTCGCGGTCATCACGGTCGTCGCGCTCATCACGCGAGCGATCGCGGCGGCCCTTGCCGCCCTCGCCCTCTTCTTCGGCGCCCTTGGCCATCGGCGAGGCTTCGGTCACGGCCGCGTTCATCGCCACCACCAGGTGGCGCAGCACCGCGTCGCTGAAGCGGAACGCGCCGGTGAGCTCCCCGAGGGTCTTCTGGTCGCACTCGATGTTCATCAACACGTAGTGCGCCTTGTGGACCTTGGCGATCGGGAAGGTGAGCTGACGCCGTCCCCAGTCCTCCAGACGGTGCATCTGGCCGCCGCCTGTGCTGATCATTCCCTTATACCGCTCGATCATGGCGGGCACCTGCTCGCTCTGATCGGGGTGAACCAGAATCACAATTTCATAATGCCTCATGTGTCCTCCTTACGGATTATGAGCCGCCCTTCGCGAGGCTTGCACGGGTGCGGCAAGGAGCTGCAACGCGCCGTTCAGGCGCGGTCCCCCAATCGGGGCCGGGCAGGATACTGGAACGGCCCGTCCGCTGCAATGCGGCCGGATGCCGCGGCGGCGCCCCAGGGGGCCTCGCCCGGAGCCGTAGGTCCCCCCGGACACGTCCGTGTCTCCGGACCGCTTCGCGGCCTCAGCCGCTGCGCTGGCGAACCGCCTCGTAGAGGAGCATCCCTGCGGCCACCGACACGTTCAAGCTTTCGACCGCCCCGAGGCTGGGCAGGCTCACCAGCAGATCGCAGCGCTGGCGGGTCAGCTGACGCAGCCCGCTGCCTTCGGCTCCGAGCACCAGCACCACCCCGCCGGTGAGGTCCGTCCGCGCGGCCGGCTGCTCGGCCTCGGCGGCCGCGCCGATGACCCACAGACCCGACTCCTTCAGCAGCTCGAGCGTGCGTGCCAGATTGGTCACGACCGCCACCGGGGTGGTCTCGGCGGCCCCGGCGGCGACCTTGCGCACCACGGGCGTCACCTGCGCCGCCCGATCGCGCGGCACGATGAGCGCGAGCGCTCCACAGGCATCGGCGGTGCGCAGGCAGGCCCCGAGGTTGTGCGGGTCCTGCACCCCGTCGAGCGCGAGCAGCAGCGGAGCGCGCGCCTGCTCGAGGGCCGCGAACAGCTGCGCCTCGTCCCAGGCGGGCAGCGGCTCGATCTCGGCCAGCACCCCTTGGTGCGCGACCTCCCCGAGCCGCGCACGCAGCGCCTCGGCGTCGATGCGCCGCACCGGCCGGCCCGCCGCGCGCGCCAGGGTCTCGATCTGGCGCACGCGTGGATCGTCGCGGTGCGAGGCGAGCTCGATCGAGATGACGCGCTCCGGCCGGCGCTCGAGCAGGGTGCGCACGGCATGCACTCCGTAGACGCTCGCGCGCCCGGCGGCGCCCGCCCGGTCAGGGTTCTTCGACAAGTTCCAGGTCCACCAAACCTTCAATGGGGTTGACGGAGGTCACCAGCACACGCACCTGCGTGCCCGTGGCGAGCCGCCGGCCGGTCCGCCGGCCGCGCCAGGCATGGCCGTTCGCCTCCATCTCGTACACATCGTCGCGTAGATTGTCGATGTGCAGCAAGCCGTCGACGCCGACATCGAGGATCTGCACGAAGCAGCCGAACTCGACCACCGTGGTGATCAGGCCGAGGAACACCTGCCCGATGCGCTCGCGCAGATAGGTGCACTTGAGGAATGTCGAGACGTAACGGTCCGCCTCATCCGCCCGCTTCTCCAGGCGCGAGGTGCTCTCCCCGAGCGCGGCGAGTTCCCCCGGCTCGTACCGCACCGCCGCCCCGCCGAGGGCGCCGATCTGCGCCTTCAAGGTCCGGTGCACGATGAGATCCGGATAGCGGCGGATCGGGGAGGTGAAGTGGGCATAGTGAGTCAAGGCCAGACCGAAGTGCCCGATGTTCACCGGCTGATAGAGCGCCTGCGGCATGGCCCGCACGATGAGTGACTCGATGAACGGCCGCTCGGTGATGTGGCCGAGGCGCCGCGCGATGGCCTGCAGATCGCGCGTGACGATCCGCTCCGGCAGGTGCGCCTCGATCTGCAGCGCCGCGAGCGTCGAGACCAGTCGATCGATCTTCTCCCCGTCCGGCTCCCCGTGGACCCGATACAGCGTCGGGGTGCGCGACTGATCGAGCGCCGCGGCGACCGCGACGTTCGCCAGAATCATGCACTCCTCAACCAGACGGTGCGCATCGTTCCTCGCGCGCAGCTCCACGGCCCGCACGCGCTCGGACGGATCGATCACGAGGCGCGCCTCCGGTGCATCGAAATCGAGCGCGCCGCGACGGGCACGCGCCTTGTGCAGGGCGCGGAACACCTCGACCAGCGCCTGCAGCGGCTCCACCAACCGGCCGAGCGCGGTCCGCGCTGCCGGCTGACCCTCGAACAGCGCCTCGTGCGCCTGGGTGTACGTCAGGCGCGCCGCCGAGCGCATCACGGCCGGGTAGAACCGGGCACTCTTGAGCACCCCGCCGCTGCTCACCTGCATGTCGGCCGCGAAGCACAGCCGATCGACCCCGGGGGCCAGCGAACACAGGTGGTCCGAGAGCGCGGTCGGCAACATGGGAATGACGCGCGTCGGAAAATAGACTGAGGTACCGCGCTCGAGCGCCTGTGCATCGAGTGCCGTGCCGGAGCGCACGTAATGGCTGACATCGGCGATGGCCACGATCAGCCGAAATCCCTCCGGACTCGGCTCGGCGTACAGCGCATCGTCGAAATCCCGTGCATCTTCGCCGTCGATCGTCACGAGCGGCAGGCCGCGCAGGTCCTCGCGCCGCGCCGCCTCGGCCGGATCGACGGCCTCGCCCCACTCGCGTGCCTCGCGCAGCGCCTCGGCGGAGAACTCATGCGGCAGGCCGAAGCGGGCGAGCGCGCTCTCGGTGGCCAGCTCGACCGGCCGGTCAGGATCCAGCACCCGCTCGATGCGTGCATGCGGCGGTTGCCCGCCGGCGCCGCGCCGGGTGATGCGTGCGATCACCCAGTCACCGTTGCGCGCCCCACCGAGCGCCTCGTGTGCCACGGCGCAGCTCAACTGCAGGCGCCGGTCCGTCGCGCTCACCCACGCACTGCGGTCGGAGATCTGCACGGTACCCAGAAACGCCTGCACGGCGTGTTCAAGCACCTGCTCGACCGTCCCGAGCCAGCGATCGGACGCATCGCGCGCCAGACGCACGCTGAGGCGATCTCCGTGCATCACGCCGCGCATCTGCTGCGGCGGCAGGAACACACTCTCTTTCAACCCCTCGACGCGCAGGAAGCCATAACCGGCTCGGTTTGCGCTCACCTGGCCCTCGACGAGGTCCCCGGCATGCACGTCGGAGCGCGCGCCGGGCTCCCGCGCGGCCTTCCCGGCCGGATGTGAACCGCCGGCCGGCTTCGCGCGCGGCGAGCGGGAGCGCTTCTCGCTCGCCTCATCCTTCGGTTGCGCCCCTGCGGGACGGCCCTGGCGACCGTCGTGCGTGCGGCGCCCTTTTCCATTCGTTTTCAATTGACAGTTTCCGGTTCGATGCGTAGATTTCCGCGCCTCGCCCTCCCGGCCCGGGTGGCGGAATTGGTAGACGCACTAGTTTCAGGTACTAGCGGGTAACACCGTGGAGGTTCGAGTCCTCTCCCGGGCACCAAGAATTCTTTATTTTCCAATAGATTGATTCCAGATTGCGATGGACTTCCGAGGTGACTTTTCAGGCGCTTCGGACGGTAATCGCGGCCGGGTCATTGCTTTTATTCTTCACCGAACCGCCCCACTATCTTATCAGGCCTTGATCGAGGCGGTGTGGCGGAAATCCAAATCTGAGCGCATCTCCTCCGGGGGCCTTCCCGAGGATTCGTCAGGTCAGAGAGGAGAGAGACCCTCGGCAGAGGGCCACCCGGGTCATGTCCTCGGCGTCGTGCGGGATGAGGATTGCGGTCCCTGCTGAGGTGAATCGACACGAGTGAGCTCGTGTCGATTTTCGACGCGTGCCGCTGACGGGCCTGCGAATCTGTTCCACGTCGTCGAGTACACGCGAGGGCCACGGAAGCGGCTCAACACACACCTGGCGAACGACCCGGATGTCCTTGTGCATCAGATTGAGGAGCACGGTGCGCCGACCGGGCAGCACGGATGTCGGCACCGCAAGTGAGATTGATCGCGCCGCCAGCGGTCGCCGATGACCTGCACGTGGGCACGACAGGGTGGCGGATGGTCCCAGCCGCCCGGTCAGGGTACGGCCACCGGCGCCACCCCGGAATCATCACCCTCGATGCAAACCTGATACAGGTCCCGTGGGATCAGATCCGGATCGAGGTGCACCCGCGCCGCAAGGAGCGCCCGCTCCAGACTCTCGGACGGGTACACGACCGCAGGGCCTTTCGAGTTCCAGCGCCCACCATGCGTCTTCGCGCCAAGCCCGGCGAGCGGTGCATCCCGGTGGATGGCGCGGATCAGCCGCCAGAGACGCATCGATCATGTCCTGCCGGCGCCCTTGCGCTCGCCGGCTCAGTAGAGATCCCCGTACTCGATCCGACCGAGCTCGTCGGTCACCCGCTCGGATCCTGCATCGGTGCTCAGCCGCTCCAGAGGGGCCGCATCCTGCAGCGTGCGATTGGACCGCTTGAGCCATTCCCGAGCACGACACTCATCACCCAGAGAATCGATGGCCCGCGGGCTCACCCGGGCTATACGAGCAATACGGTCGCTCTCCTCGGCGTTAAGCGCACCGCGCTCGCACCGCCGCCATGCAGTGCACTCATTGATCTGGGTGATCTGCAGGAGGCGCTGCGGCGACTCCGCCAGGAATCGTCCCGAGTTCTCCACCGCAACGTCCTTGACTTGGAAAGACCGAGGCCGCGCCTGCGTGCGCGCAATCTCACCACAGCGGCTCGACCCAGCGCTCACCACAACCCGCGGTCCACCCAGAAGCTTGAGTGGACCCGCCTGGATCCGGGCCTCCACCGCATCCGCCGCTCGGCTCGACATTTTGACGCCTCTCCATCGCCAGTGATGCGCGAGGAAGGCCTGCGAGGCGTGCGCAAAGGCCGATTCGTGCCGCACACGACCGCCCGCGCCCATCGGTGCACCAACCCCCGAACGTCCTGCAGAGGCGCTTTAGCGTCGATGACGCCGTGTGCGCCAGGGCGAGCGACATCCCCTACGTCGCTACTCGCGAGGGCTGGCGGAATCTGGCGGTCATCCTTGCTCTGCAGACCCGCCAGGGGCTCGGGCCACAGCCTCTCGGATCGCATGCCCAATGAGCGGGTGCTCAATGCGGTGCGCACTGCCTGCCATCTCGATCCACCGCCGCCCGGCACGCTGTTCCACTCCGACCGCGCCAGTCAGTACGCGAGACGATTTCCGCGAGGCGCTCGGCGTGCTCGGCATGGTGGCCCGCATGAGTCGCAACGGCAAATGCTCGGACAATGCAGTTTCGGAGAGCCTCTTCGCGACACTGCAGGCTGAGGAAGCGACACCGCCGCATGCCACAAGGCAAGAAGCTCATCGAGCGATCGCGCAGCATATCCACGGATTTTTACAACCCCGTCCGTCTGCACTCATCACTCGGAGACTTGTCCCCCAACGAGTATGCGCGCAGAATGCAACACGTCGATCAAACTCCGTCTAAGAGGTCCGTGACGTAGGGACCATTTCATTACGGCTTGAGTTGATGAGCAAGACAGGTTAGCGAAGGAACCCTCATGTCACGATGCCCTGTGTGCGGTGGCGCCGCGAATTTGCTGGATGTGGTCGACTTTAATAAATCCTGCGAGGAGCAAAGAGGCAAATTTGTGTCCTTGGCGGGTGTGCCCGTCTATTACGAGCAATGTGAGTCCTGTGGCTTTTGCTTTGCGGGTGAGATTTGCAATTGGCCAAAGGAACGCTTCGCTGAATTGATCTACAACCAAGAATATAAAGAATTTGACCCTGATTACTTGAGCGCCAGGCCTCTCGCGAATGCTCATGCCGTACTGAACACATTCAAAGACACGGCCTCCAGTGTCCGCCATTTGGATTACGGCGGAGGAGATGGCTTGCTCTCTAAAACACTCACAGAGCACGGATGGAACTCTATGACCTGGGACCCCTTTGCTCATTCCGTCATCAACCCTCGCGATCTAGGGGCCTTCAACTTCATTACCGCTTTTGAGGTGTTTGAACACGTTCCTGATGTACATGAATTAATGTCGCATCTTAAGGATCTGCTTCAAAACCCTGGGATTGTCATTTTCTCTACCTTGCTCCTCGATGGAAACATTCAGAAGAATGCGCGGCTTACATGGTGGTATGCGTCCCCAAGAAACGGGCACATCAGTCTGTTCTCCAGGAAGAGCCTTGAGCTTCTTGCCGCGCAATACGGATTTCAATTCAGAAGCTTCTCACCAGGGGTTCACTTGTTTTTCACAGAGATCCCGGCGTTCGCCCAGCATGCGATAACAGTCTGAATATAAGGAATTATTCTGAGGGCGGAAGAGAATCCACTCGCTCCAGATTTTGAGTGGCTAAATCGGATTCGAGTCTAGACCGAGCGGCGCCGGGAGTGGGGTTTCGTGGCCCAAAGGGGAAAAATCCCAAGCATTTCGGAAGAGTGTCTCCAGGAACCTGGCGACCAGAAGTTTGCGTGGATCCACCCCCCGTGCAGCATCGCCATCCTGGTGCGGCAAGTGCCACAACTTCAACAGCTCCCTGAGCCGCTTGAATGCCAACTGCATCTGCCAGCGGTAGCGCTTCATGGCCTCTGCCTTGCCGAGAAGTTCTGCGGGGAGAGTTGTAAAAGACATGGCGTAGTGGGCAGCTTGAAGCGAGCGATTGTCCGGATTTTTACCCTTCCTTTGGGATCTCCCGAATGTTCTGCGTTCAGCTTGCGCGGCCCGCGGCGCCGGCAGTTTGGCCCCGACCACGCGACCCTCAATCGCCTTACCCTGCCCATCCAGCACCTTCACGGACCACTCGCCAATTTTTCGAACTTTCAGTTTGCGACCGTGATCCAGGGCTGTGAAGTTCTTGCTGTCCGCCCCGTTCATGGCGCCATGCGTCCAACGCAAGCGGATCACCACTTGAGCGCCGGCTTTCACAGCACCCACCCCTGCGGGACGCAGGTCATTGCGGTCGGCGAGGATGGCACCGGCGGTACGAAAGGGAGTCCGTTCCAGTAACTGCGCGCCGTGCTCATCGGTCAGCTCAAACCAGTCACAGCTTAAGCCGAGAAGATCGAGCGCGTAGTGCGCGTCATCCAGCCACGGCTTCAATAACGCACAGACCCACAGCGGCAGCATCAGGAGCGGACGATCCAGTGGACCCCGGGTCTCTCGAAAGGACGGCCACAGATGACCCTCGATCCGCGCCAGACCCAACACTACCGAGAGACTTAGCGTCCCGGCGATGAGCGCCCTCACGCCAGCGCGTCGCCGCCATGCGCCCCCCAAAGCAAAGAGAGCGCCACTGAGCGCGGCCCACTTCAAAATGAACAGTTGCTGCCCCACCGACACCGCGGCACCATAGAAAACGACAAACCGCATCGCCCTCCGGGTCGCGACGAATCCATCGAGCCACGCGGAGGAGATCAGTGCGAGCACCACGTCGGTGAGGACGCTCATCAGCAGACCGACCAAACACAGCACTACGAGCGGAGCACAGTCAACACCGGAAAGAAACGGAGCAAAAAAGGGCGACACGATACGGCGCCCCGCTGATTCGCGCCTTGGCGCTCGTAGGAGTTCCCCAAGACCGGATACCGAAAAACGTCCTCCACCGGCGCATGGGAAATGGTCACGCCACCGTGGTCCGCCCGGCATCACACGGCAACGGTCTGTCGCATGTCACCTTGGGCGGCGTGACCGGGAATCCGCAGCGCAGAGCCCACCGCGAGAGGTCCTGACCCGCGACTAGGGCGCGAGGTTCGTCGGCGCCATCACGCGCAGGACACCGCGACCGTTGATGTTTTGCAGCGGAAAATACACCCGATGCGTCACGGGATCGACTGCCACCGAATGGGCTTCATAGGCCAGAAATTTCCGACCCAGCACGCGCAGCCGTTTGCCCTCGAGCTCGAACACGGTCACGACGCCACTCTCACTCGCCACGTAGAGCCTGTGCAGCCCGGGGTCGAACGCGAGGACGTCCGGGTCGTTGCCCACCTTGTGCACGGACAGAACGCGCATATCGCTCATGTCCACGACCAGCACTCTGGCATTGCCGTCGCAGGCCACAAAGGCCAGGCGCGCCGGCGCGTCAATCAGCAACCCGTGGTCGTGACGACATGTGCCCGGCAGCGGATATCGCCGTACGATGCGCTCTGTCCGGGGATCTATCGCCACCACCTGATCGCGCGTTTGCACATCGGCAAAGATTTGGCGGGTGACGGGGTCATATTGTGAGTTGCCAACGTGACCGCCCATCGCGATGGTGGCAATGCGTCGATGGGTTCGCGTATCGATGACGGTCTCGGTACCGCCGTGCTCGTCGGAAATGAAGAGCTCGTGGACATCCGGCGCATACGCCATACCGTCCGGATACACCCCGGCTGGCGCCTGCGCGATCACGCGCAGGCTTTTTTCCGAAATGACCTCCAGCCGGTTCAGACCCGTCGCCGAGGCAAAGGCTTCGCCGATCCCCGGCACCGCCAAGACGCCGTGCACGGCGGGGACGTGGCGCACGGTGGCGAGCACTCGCTCGGTGGTCAAATCGACCACAATCACCAGATTCGAGCCGAGGTGCGAGATGAACAAAAGATGGCGCTGAGGATCGATGCTCTCGTAATCAAATCGGTTCGCGCCGCCCGGCAGAACAATGTCGGGCTCAACCCTTTTCAACGGGAGGTCGGTCCCGCGTGCCATGAACGGAAGTGCCACTGCAGCCGCGATCAGTGCTGCCACCCACCCTCGGGCACGCACGCGGTCCGTCATCGCAAGGGGAACCTCGGGCGGGCGCTGTGTATTCATGTGATCACGCCGGCTCTGCCGCCTCGTACAACGTCTTCTCTCCGGTCCGGCCAACACCTCTCTCATCACACCCTTGCGGGACGGAGATCCCCGCTACGCGATCACAAAGCGGGGGCAGTGGCGACTCCGCGGGCAGCCTAGCACCTCCAACGGCCTGCGGACCACCGCGCGTGATGTTCGGGCTACCGATGTCCACCCGCTGAACAGCGACCTGCCGAATACGCTGCACGAACGATCGTCCTCAGTTGGGCCGTCGTATCCATACACTGCGGGAAGAGCTCGGACCGCCGGCGCCCCTCGCTGCTCAGGCGAACCCCGGCGGGCGCTCGTGCTCGACGTTCAACTCACGTTCGAGCGCGAGCCCGACTCTGCCGAGTGTTCCCTCATTGAACAGCCGACCCACCAAGGTGACGCTCTGCGGAACGCGACGCGGCGGATTGAAGTGCGGCAGCGGGCGCTTCGGGTCCGGGGCCCAGTCGCTGCGCGCCTCTGTGATCTCGATGAAGCCGGCGCGCAGCGTCAGGGAGGGATAGCCGGTGAAATTGCCGATGGTGAGCATCTCATCGCGCAGCGACGGCACGATGAGCAGATCCACCGTGTCGAACAACTCCTGCATCTGCTGAGCGACCCGACGCCGGAAGCGATCGGCCTGCACGGCATCGACTGCCGAGAGGAAGCGCGCCTGACGGAAGGTGTTCGGCCAGGCGTCGGGCGTCTGCATGCGCAGCTGATCGACGCCCCCGCTGAGCGTGAGTTCCTCGAACGCGGCGGCCGCTTCGGCAAAGAGAATGGTATTGAGTGAATCGTAGGGCCAGTCGGGAAGCGCCACGGCCACCGGCTCAAGACCCAATGATCCGAGCGTCTGCCGTGCGTGCCGATCGACGGCCGTGCCCTCCTGCTCCCACCGGGGGAAGTACCCGACGCGCAAGCCCCTGACACTGGCGCGGGCATCGAAATCGAGCACGCTCGGCACGCTGAAGAGATCTCCGGGGTCCGCTCCGGAGATGGCCCGCAGCACGAGCAGCGTGTCCTCGACACTGCGCGCAATCGGTCCGAGCTTATCGAGCGACCAGCACAGGGTCATCGCACCGGTCCGCGCGACGCGCCCGAAGGTCGGTCGCAGACCACACACGCCGCACCGATCGCTCGGATCGACGATGCTGCCCTCGGTCTCGCTGCCGATGGCAAAGCCGACCAGGCCGGCGGCACTCGCGGCGGCAGGTCCGGCACTCGAGCCGCCGGAACCCTCCTGCAGGAGCCAGGGATTTTTGGTCTGACCGCCGAACCAGACATCGTTCAGCGCGAGCGCGCCCATGCTGAGTTTCGCGATCAAGACGGCCCCCGCCGCGCGTAGCCGCTCGACGACCACTGCGTTCTTCGCCGGGACACGATCCCTGAACGGCTCAGCGCCGTACGTGGTGCGGATACCGGCCGTATCGAGCAGATCCTTCGCGCCCCAGGGGATGCCGTGCAGCGGCCCCCGGTACCGGCCTGCGGCGATTTCGCGATCCGCCCGGCGCGCTTGCGTCAGGGCCAGTTCGCGCGTCTCCGTGATGACGCATTTCAAGCGGGGGTCGAAGGTGTGCATGCGCTGCAGATACACCTCGGTCAGCCGCTCGGAGGTCAGGTGGCGTGCCTGGATCCACCGCGAGAGCTTCCACAGCGGTGCAAAGGCAATGTCGACATCGTGACTCGGCACCGGACCCGGATCGCGCCCGCTGCGCACGAACTCAGCGCGGCGCGGCATGGGATCTGATCCGGGCAGCACTGGATTGCACAGCGAGTACGGCGCAAGATCCGCCGCCAGCGCGACGCGACGCGGGCCCGTGCGTCGCTCGTAGAGCGGCGCCATGCTGTTGCGCCAGTTGGAGGCGGCTTCCGCGCGCTCGGGCAATGTCATGTGCACCTGCACGAGTTTTTCTGCCTCGGCAAACGTCGCTGCGCCCACCTCGGGCCCGACGCCCGGAGCGGTCCCGAAGGCCGGCGGCGAGCCGGGCGGCAGCGAGGGCGCGAGCCCCTTCTGAGCGGTGGCGGCGAGCGACGGCGCCGCACCGGCGCCAAGCACCGCGGCGGAGGAGACCAGGAATTCTCGTCGAGACGTCGACATGGTTCACCCCTTGGGATCGTTCGTTGTTGTCCCGACGCACCGGCTCACTCGCGCTGCGTCGTCATTCATCGCGGGCCGTCCACGGGATGCGTATCGCCCCCCTGTCCAGGCCCTCAGGTATTCGCCGCCAGCCAGCGGATCAGCTCGCGCAGATCCCTGACGCACTCTGCCGTCGCTTCGCTGCGCACCACGTCGGGCCGCAACATCTGCACCGCCCTCAACCCCACCTGCCGCGCGGCGGCGAGCTCCGAGTCCGGGTTGTCGCCGACCACGACGACATCCGTCGGCTTCAGATCGTATCGCACGAGGATGTGCTGAAAGAGTACCGCTTTGCCCAACCGCGGCGGCTCGTCGATCGCGTCGATGAAAATCTCGCGAAACTGCACCGCGATGCCCAGACCCCGGATCTTGCTCTCCTGCAACCGACGCAACCCCGTGGTCACGAGGAAGCGCTCCCCGGGCACCGACGCCAGCAGGTTCAAATCCCCGTAGCCCGCGAGCGGCCCGGTCACCTCGATCTGCACCAGGGCCCGCCATCCGGCCGCACGCATCGCCGGGGTAAATCCGTAGCGATCGGCCACCCAGTCGTAGGCATGGGTCCACATCTGTCGGAACGCCGCGGCCAGTACGTCGGCGGCAACACGCCCGTCGTTGGCGTTGCGAATCGCGGCGAATGCCGGCCCGTAGAGGGCCTCGCCCACCGCCGTCGCAGGCGCGAGGCAGTTATCCAGGTCGAAGATGACGGCCGTCATGCCCGCGCACTGTACGCGCTTATCGGCGTCGGCAGCCAGACACCCGGGCGACCTGGGGAACCTTCCGTCCCTCCTCCCGAGGAACATCCTGCGTCTGGCCCACCGCTCGGAGCGATTCCGGCACGGGCGCGTCCGGGCTTCGCCCCACGGCCTTCGGCGATGACCGCAGCGTCCTCGGTGCGCAGAGGGTAAACACGTCACGCCCTGGGTATGATGACCGCATCACCGCCCGACACTCCCCGCGACCACAACGTCCGCCCGCGCCGAACGCCATCGCCATGAAGAGACTGACCGCCGTGAAACCGCCCCGTCTCGAGGTCCTCCGCGCCGACGCCTACCGCGCGATGCCCTGGCGCAACGGGAAAGGCATGACCCTCGAAATCGCCCGCGACCCGGCCGACGGGGAGGCCTTCCGCTGGCGACTGAGCCTCGCCGACATTGCGCAGGACGGACCCTTTTCCGCCTACCCCGGCTACCGCCGTGCGTTGGTCCTGGTCCACGGCGATGACCTGAGGCTCACCTTCGGCGGACACGGTCAGCGACGTCTGTCACCTGCCCGGTGCGGCGCCCGTTTCGAGGGGGACTGGACTACCGAGTGCAGCGTGCCGCTCGGACGATGCACGGATTTGAGCCTGATCGTGCGCAAGGGACCGGCGGGCTCGCCCGCCTGTATCGTGCGTGCGCCGTCGATCGTGTCACTCGCCTCGACGCGCGAGTTGATGCTGTCCGCAGCGCTCTACAGTGCACTGTTCATCCTGGAGGGAACCGCGGGCATCCGCGAGCTCGGCGATCGGCGCGCCCGGCTCGCCCGCCCCCGCGACACTCTGCTCATCCGTCCGGGTGCGGACCGAGCGCTCCGGCTGGAGAACCGGGGATCCGCCACCGCCAGACTCGCCGTGCTGCGCTGGCGTCCCGGGGAATCCTGAGCCACAGACCGCCGCGTCACTCGACCGCGGGCGTCACCCGGCGGTGACGCAACTTCTGTGTCACCAGAGAATCACGGGCCCGTGATCATTCGCCGTCGTCATTCGCGATGTACTGACTGAGCGGTGCATGGTGCGCCCGCGCCCATGCGCGCAGGTAGCGCAAGGTACGCTCGTAACTGCCCCGCCCCTTGCTGGCGATCCACTCCTGGCGCATCTGTTCGCGGCCGGGGACTTTCAGCAGGCTGGTCGGCGTGTACCACTGGCGCGCAGACCGACGAGGTCCGGCGTTCTGCGCCAGCGATTCGGGCTCGCGCCGAGCCTCGACCCCGCTGAGCCGCGCGTGCTTGCGACACCTGCCGGGATTGAAGGCCACGGGCACCTGCGGGACCCGCACCGGCTCGATGCGGGCCTTCGCGGTGTCACGCCAGATGCCGCCGATGACGGACGCATTGGCATCCCACTGCGAGAGCGGCGGCAACCTGAAGATCGCTTCGACCGTACTCAGGATGTTGACCTGCGAGTAGCGCGTCGTCACATGCGTACGGCGCACCCACGGGCCCAGCGCCACCGCAAACGTCCGATGAGCATCAATGTGGTCCGCCCCGGATTGCGCGTCATCCTCGGTGATGAAGACCACCATGTGTTTCCACTGCGCAGTGGTGCTCAGGTAATGGATGACCTGCGCCGTCGCCTGATCGTTATTGGCGACGTAGTAATCCGGCGTGTAAAAACACGGCGTGCGCCCCGCCGTGTGATCATCCGGAAGCCAGATGTAGATGAAGTGCGGCAAATGGCGGGCGTGACGGCGCATCCATCGCACCGCGACTCTGGCGCGTTGGGTATCGAGCGTCATGCGATCCCAGCCCGGGAACTGCCCGGCCACATGCGCGCGCAGCGCAGGCGGGATCGCCCCCGCCTCGGAACGGCTGATGAACTCCCCGAAGTCCTCGAAGCTCACGTGATGCGCCTGTAGATCGTTGAACAGGTACAGCCGCTGCGGATAGGCAATCCAGGGATTCGACCATCGCCCGAGCGCCGACAGAGCGATGCTGTCGGCGTACGGGTTGGCCATCACCTTCTTACCGCCGACCGGCCCGCTGCCGCTCGGCCCGGTCTCGCCCGAGGCTGGCACCAGCGATTGTGTCCAGCCGGGATTGCCCACCAAGCCCCGGCGCGAGTAATACTGCGGCCAGGTGCGCTGAACGAAATCCGAATCCGAGGCACCCGTCATCCACTGGTGCCCCTGCGCCGTCACCTCGCCATCGGCGTAGAAATTCACGAACAATGCTGCGCGCCGCGCATCGCCGAAAAGATTCGGCAGCTCGCGCGCACCGTAGAGCGCCAGGTGCGGATCGGCCCAGCGTCCGAGTCCGCCGAACGTGCCGAACTCCTCATCGAAGGTCTTGTTCTCGCGCAGGATGACCACGACATACCGGATATGATGTCGCAGTCGGCGGGCCCGCCGGATATTGTCCTGAGCGAGAGCAGCGCGCGCCTGCCGGCCGAAGCCATTGTCTGCCCGGGCCACCCGAGTGTACTGCGCAAGCCGCTCGCGGATGGCGCGATAGGAAACGCGCTGCACCACCCCGTGCATCATGTTGCCGACCCACTGGTGCAGCCGATTCGGCCCCGAGCCCATGCCCTTGGCGGACACGACGAACAGTGCATGGCGGCCTGCCGCCACACCGGTCGGGTACCACGCCGTCGGGATGAACCCCAGGCGGCGACCGCTCGCCAGGCTGAACACCGCCACATCGTTGTTGCCAGCGTTGGCCACGTACACCCGCCCGGCATGCACCGCAATCCCATCCGGATAACTGCCCGGCGGTGCGTGTCGGTACGGGGAGTCGTGGATGATCCGCACGACCCGCAACGTGCGAGCATCGACCTCGATCACCTCATCGAGATTCGAGGCCGTGAACAGCACCCGACTGCCGCCCGGCACGGCGGCGATCGCGGTGGGATGCACTCCGGGGTCCGTATTGTCCGGACCGGTTTTGGGTCCGACGCAGATGCGCCCGAGCGTGCGCAAGGTGCTGCTCGCCAGCACCGTCACACCGCAGCCGCCCCAGTCACTCACCACCAGCCGCCGCCCGTGATCGCTCAGCACGGGCGCAAACGGATAAGCCCCAGCGTTGCCGTACTGGATCGCGCCGGTGCGCAAATTCACGCGCGCGACCGCGTTGCTCAACAAACCGGTGACGTACGCGTAGTCTCCGGCGGCGCTGATGGCTACGCCATCGGGGTAAAAATGCCGCACGCCGACGTGCAGTCCCTGGTACCAGTACGGATACTGGGTTTTCGGGAACGGCCAGAACCGCAGGCGGTATCGCCTCACAACGGCAAGACCGCCACGGGATGCACGCAGCGCGAGCAGCACATCGCTGCTCCCGCCGGCCGCATAGAGCAGGCCACCGGGACCCGCGGCCAGTCCCTGAAAGAAGTTCTGCCGCGGTATCTGCACCGCTCCGGCGGCTGCAGCGCCGAACGTCCGACCGCGAAACCCGAGCACTTCCCCCTGCCGAGCAAGCGTCCGTGCGCCGTAGCGCACGATCGACTGCGTCCGCGAAGCCCCATCGCTCAGCACGAAGGCAGAACCCTCGGCCAAAACGACGCTCGAGGGGAAATTCGCAGTCGCCGCGAGCCGTCCCACCGGGCTGATCCGCCGGCCCGTGGCGATCACATGGGTCACTGCGGACAGATCCTTCAACGTCGCGCGTAGCGACGGGGCGGGCGCGTGCGCCGCGTGACTGCCGGCCGCGGAACACCCTGCCAGGGTGACCGCAACCAGGAACGCTCCACCCGACATGCCGCGAACTGCGCCTCCCGACATCACTGACTCCTTCCCGTCAGAAGAACTTGGCCGTCACCGACAACGACGCGAACATCGGCTCATTGTAGATCATCCACAGGAAGTTCGGCGTCGAGGCCGTATCCAGACCCGCGGAGTAGAACGGCGAGTGCCGGTTGAACACGTTATCCACGTGCAGCTCGAATTTCAGCGCCTTGAGTGCGTCGCTGTCGAGATTCCACACATAGCCGGCGTTCAGGTTCGTCGATCCATAGCCCCCCAACTGGTAGTTGGTGGTAGCGCCGGATTCGTAATTGACGACGTACTCCGAACCGGTGTAATGCTCGCTCACGCCGGCATGCCACGGACCATTCGAATACTGCAGGTCGAGATTTCCGGTGACCACGGGGATGTTCGGCCGCCACATGCCGTTGGTAAAGGCGGTCCCATTCACATCCGTGAAGTTCTCGGTGTACACCGCATGGGTATAGGCCGCATTGCCTTCGAGCTCCAGGTGATACGGCAAATGCACCCCCGCCTTGATCGTGCCGCCGCGAAACAGCGCCTTACCAGCATTGGTGGTCAAGGTAATTCCGGTGATGTCGCTGTACGTCGAGCTGAAAATATTCGTGAAGTCCCGATTGAAGAACCCGACTTCCCAGTTATACCGCGCGTTCTCGAACCGGACTCCGGCATCGATGTTGTTCACCCGCTCCGGCTTGGTCGTCGGGGGCACCGGCTGCGGACTTGCGCCGATATTGCCGTAGAGCGCGCTGATATTCGGCGGCTTCACCGACTGACCCCAGTTCACATACGCGTTCAGCTCGCGGGTGAACGCGTAGTTCACTCCCAGGGAGTCCTCGATGTATTTGTAGGTTTCCGACACCGTCCCTGAGAAGTCGTAGTAGTACCCCTGATCGTCGTTGGCATACATGTTCAGCCGGGTCCACTTGACTCCGGGGTAAATGTGCAGCCGGCCGTGAAGCAAGCGGATATTGTCCTGGGCATAGGCCTGCATCCAGGTCTGGCCGTCATGCTCGAGCCATGCCATGTTGAACCCCGTCGTACCGATCGGCACCGGACTCGATCCGTACCACGCCTCCTCCGAGAGCATCGGCGCGACGAATCCCGTGGCACCGACTTGCACCGTATTGTCGGGGAACAGCAGCGTCAGGTCGCCCATCGCACCCATCTCGGAATAATTCTGGATGTAGCGCTGGTACGCCGTACCCGCCGCCGGCGAGCCGAACTGCTGAGTGGCAACGGCGCAATTGTAGGTGTTCGGATATGCGCTGGTGGGAACTGAGGAACCCTCATAGGCATTCAGCGCCGAGCAGCTCTTCAACGTATCGCTGAGGTCATAGGAATAACCCGCGTACGAATTATGGTATTGCGGGTCCGACCATGCGGTCCGGTCGTTGTTCGTGCCGACGTAGAACGCCTTGACCTCCCCGATCATGTAAGGGTTCAGCAGCGATTTCACCGACAGGTCGACAAAGGACGACTGGGTTTCCTGGTTCGTGTACGTCACACTGGTCGGAAACGCGTAATTGTATCCGTGCTGCGCGAGAATCGGCGCCGGGATGTAATGCGGCGGTTGGCCGTTGCCCGCATTGACCAGCGCAACCAGTTTGACTTCACCGGAGGCCGTCGGCTGCACGACCGAGAGGTAGTAGGAGTTCAGGTGCGCGACGACGTTATCGTACGGCCCATGGACCAGTGTGTGCTGGAATTTCGCCAGCACGTTCAGACCATTGAGAGACTGCATCGCGCCGGAATTGACGACGAACGTCTCCTGCGCCTCCGTGCCCTGTCCGGCATACACCCCGCCGGTAATACCGAGATCCACATGAAAATCCTGACTCGGCAGGGCCGGCTGAAAGGATATCGTTCCGCCCAAATCGTCGATCGATGAATTCGACTGCGTGCTCGCGCCACTGTAAACGTGGGCACCGCTGACGTCCATCGGCACCAGCGCCTGGCCGAGCGGCTGATCACCCTGACCGAACATGCCACCGAGAAAGGTATTGAGATCCGGAACACCATCGAAGGTGCTGCCGAGTTCCGAACTCGGGAAGCCGTCGAGTGTATAGGCCGTGTTGCTGACAATGAACCCGGCGACGCCGAGCGTGCGGGCGTTGAACCCCGGCACGTTGTTCAGCACCTTGGTCACACTCGATGCCGGACTCACATGCTCGAACTTCAGGGGATTCACCGTGGCCACGGCTTTTTCGGCGGCAACGATCACGATTTCCTTCAGCTTCTTCTTCCCCGCACTCCCCGGGTCGTCGGTGGCGGACGCTGTCGTGGTCTGCGCCGATGATGCGGAATCGCGCGCCATGCCGGGGGCAGAACCGTTCTCTGCCGCGTAAGTCGGTGCGCTGGCGAGCAGCACAACGCACGGGACGAACACCGCCGCGGAAGCGATGATTTCCCGCACCACGTTACGGATCTCGATGGACATTGCAGAAACTCCCAATCAGTTCGCGATGCGGCCGCTGTCTTGAATAGTTCGCCTCGAACGGCTGGCCGCACGACACCGATCGAGAGAAATTTTTGGCACGCCTTATAACGATTTACTGTAGCGAGCGATGATGACCAGAATGTGACAGCAACCGTGGCTCTCGTTTTCAGGTACCCCCGGAGGGTTATGCCCGCTGCTGTTCTGTAAAAAGCGCTATTTTTTGCGAGAACGCACACAATCAATGCGTGATGCACCTTGATCGTCATTTCGGTGTTTCATCGATTTTTCAATGTCTTGTGTTATTGAATTAAACGTTTTTATGATTCGGCCGATCCGACGGCTCTCGTGAAAAGACGGAGCAATCTTTCCCGCCGAGGAAGGAGAATCCTCCAGGGGAACCGCTCCGCTCACCGCTCATCGCTCCTGCGCTTCTTCGGGCCGCGGTATACTTCGTCACCATTCGCTATCCGGGGGGAGACGGCCACAAGGCCGGCGGTCAACGCTTGATGGCCACGATCAAAGATGTCGCAGCCAAGGCCGGGGTTTCAGTCGCCACCGTCTCCAATGCCTTGAACGGCAAGTCGAACGTCGGTTCGACGGCCCGACGTAAAGTGCTCGATGCCGCCCAGGCGCTCGATTACCGTCCGCATCGAGCGGCGCAGGCCATGCGCACGGGGCGCACGCGCGCCATCGGCCTGGTGTTACCGGATCTGACCAATCCGTTCTTCTCGCAGCTGGCACAGGCGGTTGAGAACAAAGCTCGCCGTCTCGGGCTGCTCGCCTGCCTCATCGACAGTCAGAACGCGGCAGCTGCGGAACTCGAAGGACTCCATTTGCTCACGCAGCATGGGGTCGACGGCATCATCTGGTGTCCGGTCGGTGCACGCCTGCCCCGACTCCTGGGCGATCTCGGTCGGCCCATCGTTCTGATCGATCGGCCGCGGCCGGGCTTCTCGGTGGTGCATGCGAACAACGCCATGGGCGGACGACTGCTCGCGCATCATGCGCTGCAGCAGGGACACGTGCGCATCGGCCTGTTGTCTGGCCCGCGCAATGTCGAGAGCGCACAGCAACGCCGCCACGGATTCGTCTCGGCGTTTCCCGAGCGCATGCAGATCGCCTGGGAGGTGCGCGTTGGGTTCGATGGCATTCTGCCCCGCGAGGCACGCGAGGCGGTGCTGCGCCGGCGCGGCGCGACTCTCATCGTCGCCGGTAACGATCTGATTGCCATCAGCGCGATGCGCTTGCTCCATGAGCATGGCATTGAGGTTCCCGCCGAGGTGTCGATCGTCGGATTCGACGACATCAGCTGGGCGCGGATCGTGACCCCGCGCCTGACGACGATCGCGCAACCGCTCGGGGCCATGGGCACCCGGGCCGTGGAGTTGCTGCAGGAGCGCATCTGCGGGACGACGGCGCAGAACCCGGCGCTGACACTGGATGTCTCGCTCGTTGAGCGAGACTCGGTCAAGAGCATCTGAGGGTCGCGCGGCGGAGCACAGGAGCACACCGAGTGAGCACACGCCCCCGCATCGTCGTCGTCGGCAGCATCAACGCGGATCTGCAGTTCATGAGTCCGTCCATTCCGCGGGGTGGCCAGACGATCCTCGGTTCGGGGTTCGAGATGGGTTTTGGTGGCAAGGGCGCCAACCAGGCGGTCGCAGCCCGTCTCTGTGGAGCGCAGGTCGCCATGATCGCGGCGGTCGGTGGGGACTTGCTCGGCAGCGAGGCGATGGCCAACCTTCGCGCGCAGGGCGTGGACACGTCCGCGGTCGGGGTGGCGCCGGATGCCGCGACTGGAACGGCGCTGATTCTCCTCGAGCCGAGCGGTGAGAACCGCATCATCGTCGTGAAGGGCGCCAATGACCGGCTCTCACCGGCGGACATCGATGCGGCCGCCGAGCAGATTGCGGCGGCCGACATGGTGCTCGTGCAGTTCGAGATCCCGCTGCAAACGGTGTACCACACGGTTCGCCTTGCGAAGACGCATCGCGTCGCCTGCATGGTCAATCCGGCACCGGCGCTCGCGGCGGATCTCACCGCGCTCGCCTGCGCCGATTACCTCATTCTGAACGAGACGGAAGCCGAGACGATGGCCGGGCGCGGCCCGGGCACCGACCCGCAGCAGTGCATCGATGAACTCCTCGCCCGCGGCGTGCGCCGAGTCGTCCTTACGATCGGCGCCAAGGGGGCCGTGCTCGCCTCGCGCGAACAGCGCGTTCACCTCCCCGGCTTCCCGATCTCGGCCGTCGACACGACCGGCGCCGGCGATGCCTTCATCGGCAGTCTCGCCACATTTTTGACCGAGGGCATGACCGAGTGCGAGGCGGTGACCCGCGCCAATCTCTACGCCGCGCTGTCTGCAACCCGCATCGGTGCGCAGAAGTCGTTCGCGCCGCGCGCGGAAGTCGATGCCGAGTGGGCCCGCCGCCCCTAGAGCCGCCGCATACCGCTGGGAGCTTCACGCGATGTACATCGTTCAGAGTTACTCTCTTGCCGTTGCCCTCACCGTGCTCACGATGCTCTGCTGGGGCTCGTGGGCCAACGCGCGCAAACTCGCCCCGGCCTCGTGGCGATTTGAGCTCTTCTACTGGGATTACGCGCTCGGCGTGCTGCTCATCGCGGCGCTGTTCGGCGTCACGCTCGGGACCGCAGGCCACGGCGGACGGTCGCTCATCCCCGATCTGACCCAAGCGAGCCGCGCCAGTCTCGCCCACGCGCTGCTCGGCGGGGCAGTGTTCAATCTCGCCAATATCCTGCTGGTCGCGGCCATCGAGATTGCCGGCATGGCGGTGGCCTTTCCAGTCGGCATCGGGCTCGCGCTGGTACTCGGCGTCGTTCTGAACTATGCAGCCGATCCGCTCGGCAATCCGCTGCTGCTCGCCGCGGGCGTCGCGCTGGTGACACTGGCGATCGGTCTGGACGCCGAGGCGTACCGCCGCCAGGCGCGCAGCGCCGTGCGCGTCAGCGCCAAGGGACTGATGCTCTCGCTCGCGAGCGGGATCTTCATGGGGGTGTTCTACCGCTTCGTCGCCGCCGCCATGTACCCGGATCCGGCCCATCCGCTGCGCGGCCTGATGGGCAGCTATGCCGCCGTATTCGTGTTCGCGATCGGCGTGTTTGCGAGCACCTTCCTGTGGAATTCGCTCGCGATGCGCTTCCCGGTGATGGGCGCGCCGGTGCCATTCAGCCAGTACCGGCGCGGCAGTCTCCGGATGCATCTGGCCGGGATCCTCGGCGGCGTTGTGTGGGGCGTCGGCATGTCACTGAACATGATCGCCTCCGGTCGCGCCGGTTTTGCGATTTCCTACGGCCTCGGTCAAGGGGCGACGATGATCGCGGCGCTGTGGGGCGTATTCGTCTGGCGGGAATTCAAGCACCCGGCCCGCGGCGTCCCGGCGCTGCTCACGGCGATGTTCATCTGCTTCCTCGGCGGCCTCGGCCTGATCGTGCTCGCGCGCGCGATCTGAGCGCGGCAGGTGATCTTTTCATTGCTCAAGGGCCGGCATGACTGCGAGGACGCGCGACCGCGCACTCCTCTCGGCGTGCGCGCGCCCACGGAGTCCATTGCATGACCACTCGACGTTTGAGGACTGCTCGGATCGCGGCGCTGTGCAGCGTGTTGCTATGCGCACCGGTCATCGGCCGCGGCCTGCCCACGACGCACGCGAGCACGGCGGCCCGTCCAAAGGTGATCTTCGACGAAGATGAGATGGGTCCCGGCGGAACCAACATCCAGGCGAGCCTGATGCTCCTGCAGGATCGCAGCATCGACCTGCTCGGCATCACCGTGCCCACGGGCGATGGTTGGCGCAACGAAGAGGTCGCCCACATCCTGCGGGCGTTGCAGATTGCCCACCGTGCATCCGTCCCGGTGTATCCGGGCGCGCTCTTTCCGCTGCTGAACTCGCGACGCCGCAATCGGGCCTGGGAACAGCAGTACGGCAAGCTCTTCTATGACGGCGCCTATATGCGCCACTGGCCGTCGGAAGGCACGGTGGATCCGACGCCGCTGCACCCCAACCGACCCGACTGGGTGCCACCGCTGCCCGAGGGCGCACCGTCGATTCACGCGCAACGGGAGAACGCCGCGCAGTTTCTCATCCAAATGGTGCACCGCTATCCGCACCAGGTCACGATCATCGCCGCCGGTCCGCTCACCGATCTGGCGCTCGCCGCGAGGCTCGATCCGCAGTTCGCGTCGCTCGCCCGGCAACTGGTCTTCATGGGCGGCAGCTTCAACCCGCAGCCCGCCGCGACCCCGTTTGCCCGCGCCAGCGCCTACGAGAACAGCCCGCGAGTGGAGTTCAACCTGCGCTTCGATCCCGAGGCCGCCTCGATAGTGCTGCATCAGCCCTGGCGCCGGATCACCGAAGTGCCGCTCGATGCCACCAGTCCCACACTGATGTCTCGCCCGATGCTCAAGGACGTCGGGCGCGGCCACGCGCCCTTCGATCGGTACCTCGCCCGCTTCGGCCAGGTCTATCCGCTCTGGGACGAAACCGCCGTCGCCGTCTGGATGGACCCGGCGCTCATCACGCGCGAAAAGACTCTGCGGGTGGACGTCGACACCAGCCCCACCGCCAATTACGGCGCCACGCTCAGCTGGCCGCCCGGTGACGGCCCCGATCTCGGCGAGCAGATCGTACAGGTGGTCTTTGCGGTCGATGTCCCTCGGCTCGATCGGCTCGTCCTTCGCCTGCTCACGGCCGCCAAGCCCGTTGCGCTGCCCCCGCCCGGCGCCGTGACTCGCGAGGCGCCACGGCACTGACCGCTCAGACCTGAGGAGCCCAAGCGCCGCTACGCGGACCCGACCGGTGCACGCCACCACGCCGCGTACAACACCGGCGCGAGCCACAACGTCATGACGGTGCCGATGAGTAGCCCGCCCATGACGGCAATCGCGAGCGGACGCAGCAGATCGGTGCCGCGGCCGATCCCGAAGGCAAGCGGCAGAAAGCCGAGCACATCGGCGAGCATGGTCATGAGGATCGGCCGCAGACGCTGCTGCGCGGCGAGCGCGACGCTCCTGGGCCTCGGCGTGCCACCGTCGAGCTGCTGCGCACGGGAGAAGATCAGGATCACGTTGTTCACCGCGATGGCGAACACCAGCAGCATGCCGAGAAATGCGGTGCTGTCGAGATTGGTGCCAGTGGCGAGCAAGGCCAGCACCGTCCCGGCTGCGGTCAGCGCGATGGAGGCAATCGCGACGATCGCAGCCTTCTGACTGGCGAACTGATAGCCGAGCAGCACCAGCAGGATCAACAGTGCGGCGCCGAGAATGAGCAACATCTGGCTGAAGCTCTTCTGTTGTTCGCGGTAATAGCCGCCGATGGTGCTGCTGACGCCGGGCGGCAGACCGACCTTGGCGATGATCCGCTCGGCACGTCGGGCGGCCACCGACAGGCCCTCGCCGGCGATCGGATTGAGCTTGATCGTGTCGTACGGCACGAGGTTCTGATGCGTCACGTACGGCACGATGCCCTGCAGACGCACGTGCGCCACCTGCGCGAGCGGCGCCAGACGCCCGTCCGGCAGGCGCACCTGCGTGTCGGCATAATTCATCGGCGTACGGTCCGCGGTGCCGCTCTCCGAGACGCGAATGGGCACAATCTGCTCACCCTGCAGCAGAAATCCTGCTCTTCGCCCCCAGTGGCGCGTCAGCAGCTGGTCGGCCAGCGCCGCGGGGGTGAGTCCGTGCAGCACCGAGAGGCTGTCGGGCGTCACCTGCAGCTCAGGTCCCGCAGACGGTGACTTGAAGACCACCGAATGAAAATCGTGGCTCGCCTGCAGCGCGGCGAGCAGATGCAGCCCGGCGTCATGCAGTTCGATGGAACGCTTGCCGAACAGCTCGACGACCAGCGGCGCGTGCGAGCCGGATAGATTGCCGAGCCGGTTGATCATCACCTGCATGGTCTCGAGCGTGGTCAGGTCCGGGACGGCGGCCCGGAAGCGCTTGCGCAACTGGCGCATGACCTGACGGGCACTCTGGCTGCGATGGGATTTCAGCACCACGGTGATGCCGCCCTTGTTCGGCGTCGCGTACGGGTTGCCCAGTCCGCGCCCGACCACCAATGACACGCGCGCCACGCTCGGGTTGCGCAGCGCAATGCGCATCAAATCCCGTCCGACCTGCGTCGTTTCGCGCACCCCCGTGCCGACCGGCGTGCGATACGGTACGACGAAGATGCCCTCGTCCCAATGGGGCAGGAACGCCGTCGGCAGACTCCACGCACCGAGGACCGCCAGGGCGAGCAGCCCCGCGGCCACCGGCGCGGCCACCCAGGGCCGGCGCATGCCTTGAATCAGCAGCCGCCCGTACTCGCGGCGCGCCCAGCGCTCCCCGGGCAGTCGGTGCACGCGGCGGGCCCGCCCGGCGACCCTCATCGCGAGCACCGGGGTAATCACGATCCCGATCAGCTGCGAGGTCACCAGCGAGACGACCACGGCCGCGGCCATGCCGCGAAACAGCAAACCGATGGTGCCGGACAGGAAGATCAGCGGTACGAAGATGACGCAGGAGGTGAGCGTCGCCAGGGTCATCAGCGGCAGCACGTCGGCGATTCTCTCCAGTGCCACCCGGCGCCGTTCGGTCACGTTGCCCTCCAGGCCGTGCACGCCGCGCTCCACGATCACGATGGCATGATCCACCAGAGCACCGATCGCCGCCGTAATGCCCCCCAGGGTCATGATGTTGATGCCCATGCCGAGCATCTCGAGCACCAGCATCGTGACCGCCACCGACAACGGCACTACGACCAGCGTAGCGATCGCGCCGTCCACCCGTCCGAGGAACAGGTAGACGACCAGGAAGGCGATCAGACTGCCGAGCCCGAGCGCGATCCACACGTCGCGCAGGCTGGAGTTGATCAGACCGCTGAGCGCATAGATGCGCACCAGGTGCACGTGCGCCGGCAGGTGCAGGGCGATCGTGTGCAAGCGGGCCCGGACCCGTGCCGCCACGGCCACTTCGTTGGCGCCTTGTTGCGCCGACACGTCGATGATCAGGGCATGTCGATAGCCGGCCACCGCCGCGGCGCGGATGCGCGGCGGCGGTCCGGTGTGCACCGCGCCCAGCGCGCCCAGAGGCAGCGTCGTGCGCGTTCCGCCGACACCCATCGGGCCGAGCGGCAACTGCAGCCGCGCCAGCGCCTGCGGGCTCACCGGCCGGGGCGTCGTGGCCACGATGAATTGCTGATGGAATGCATGCAGCATTCCGGAGAAGAACGGACCCTGGTGCGCCTGGAGCGCCGCGACGACCTGGGCGGCGCTCAGGTGGTATTGCGCCA
The DNA here is from genome assembly GCA_021851405.1 of Pseudomonadota bacterium. Lineage (GTDB taxonomy): Bacteria > Pseudomonadota > Gammaproteobacteria > Steroidobacterales > Steroidobacteraceae > 13-2-20CM-66-19. The sequence goes on along the minus strand of JAJZDW010000007.1, from coordinate 34,714 downwards.
GGCGGCGTGGATTGAGGGCGACATGCACCTCGGGCCATCCTCGGCCCGTGTAGTCCGCCCGGTAGACGCCGCGGACGGAGAGAATCGCCGGGCGCAGCGTAAAGGCGAAGATCGGCTGCAGCGCCGAGCTGTCCACCGAGTTCGACACCAGCGCATATTCGGCCAGCGGGTAGATGTTCGGGGTCATCAGCCGCACCGTCATCGTCCCCCCGGGCGGCAGCGCGAAGTGCCCCAGGCGTGCCTGCAGCATCAAATAGGCCGTCTGCGGGTTCGTGCTGCGGCTGAAATAGATGTGCAGCTTGGTCAGCCCGTTGCCGGTCTGCGAGCGCACCAGCGTGACGCCCGGTTCCCCCTTGGCGGCCTGCTCCATCGGTTCGGTGACCGCCAGCAGCATGTATTTGACCGGCAGATCATCGGTATGCACGATGACCGAGACTTTGGGGAAATCGACCGACGGAAAGATGCTCCGCGGCAGGCGGTCGAAGGCGACCCAGCCGGCCAGCAGCAGCACCGCGCACAGCACCGCCACCGTGTAGCGGTTCTCCCACTGGAACCTCAGATAGCTGCGGATCATGGCTTCACGAGCAGCGCCGCGCCGTCGATCAGACGCCCCGCGCCGCGCACCACGACCGGCTCACCCGCCGGCAGCGCACCGCGGATCCAGGCCCGACCGGCACGGGTGCCGAGCACGCTCACCGGCACGCGGCGCGCGTGCCCCGCCTGGTCGCAATACACCACCGCGCTCGCCCCTTGCATGACCACGGCGGCCACGGGCACGACGAACGCGGACTGCGGCGGCTGCTCGAGGCGCAGGTGCACCCACTCCCCGGGCAGCAGCGGTGCGCTCGGTGGCGGCGTCACGTAGAGAGCGACCAGCCCGGACTGACGGGCGCTGTGGCCGATGCTGCGCACCCGTCCGGTGCCCGACCAACCGGCGAGACGGATCCGCACCGGCTGCCCGCGCGTCAACCGCATGGCACTGCGCGGGGCGACCAGCGCCTCGATCCACGGCGTGCCGCGCCCGTCCAGCGTCACGATGGCCGTCCCTGCACTGACCACCGCGCCAGTGGGGACCTGATAATTGACGATGCCGGCGAACGGCGCACGCAGCGCCTGATTGGCGAGCTGGCCTTCCAGTGCCTGCACCTGCGCTTGCATCTGCGTCTCGGTGGCCCGACTGCCCTGCAGCACCTGCAGCGAGACGACGCCGTCGTGATACAAAGTGTGATTGCGCTGCACGTTCAGCTGCGCCAGACGCAACTGAGTCCGAGCCGCCTGCAGACTCGCTTGCAGCCCCGGGGGCGTCACGCGCGCCAGCAACGCTCCGGCACGCACCTCACCGACCGGTCGGGCGGGCTCGCGCACCCGTCCGCTCAGCGGCGCGCTCAACGTCACGTGATTGACGCTGCGCACGCGCGCGATGACGTGAACCGGACTGAGCCACGAGGAGCGCTGCACCGGTGCGGTCTGCACCGGCACCGCGGCCCACGCGGTGCCGGACAACCCGATCAGAACGGCCGCCAGGAAGGGCATCCCCGACACGGGCCTGTGCACAGGGGGGGTACGCATCGGTTTCATCTTGCTGATCGTTCTCCGGGATAGGTGCCGGCATCGAGCCGCAGTTGCGTATGCGCCAGGTGCAGCAGCGCCAGCGTCGTGGCCACCTGCAGTCTCGCCTGCAGCCAGCTGCTCTCGGCCTGGGCAAGATCCAAGGCATTGAGGGTTCCGGCCTTGTAGCCGTCGCGCGTCATCTCATAGACGGAACGGGCATCGCGTCGCTGTTTGAGCGCCTCGTGGTACGCACGGTCCGCGGCCTGCGCGCTGCCATAGTCGCGCGCGATCGTCATCCGAATCTGCAACAGCACCGTGCGCCGGGCGGCGCGAAGCGCGGCCACCTGATTGTCGGCGTCCGCGATCCGATCGCGCTGCGCGCCAAAATCGAACAGCGGCATACTGAAGCCGAGAAAGACCTGCCAGCCCAGATCGCGCGACGTGGGCGTCGCGGGCGCATCGACCCCGTAGCCGACGTTGGCCATGAGGGACGGCAGCCGCGCGGCGCGCAGGCTGCGCGCCTGGGCACGCCCGAGGGCGATCTGCCGGCGGGATACCTGCAGCATCGGCTGCGACTCTCCGGCGCGCGCGATCCACTGCGAGGGCATCGGCAAGGGTCGCTCCGGCGGGAGCAGGTGCGGCAGCGCCAACGGCGCCGACGCGGCCCGACCGAGCAGCATATTGAGTGCGCGTCGGGCGGCACTGCGCTGCGCCTGCGCCTGCTCAAGTCCGCTTTGTGCATTGTGCAGCAGCAGGCGCGTCTGGGCGAGATCGAGCACGGCGGCGGCACCGACGTCGTATTCCTGGTGCGTGCCGCGATAGAGCACGCCCACCGAATGCACCGTGCTGGTCCAGATCCGCACGCGGGCCCCGAGCAACGCCAGCTGATACCAGGCGCCGGCGACCTGTGCCGCGACGGTGAGCCGGGTCAGGGCCTGTTCGTCGGCCGCCAGCGCAGCGCGATCCCGGGCGAGCCGATCCAGGGCCAGCAGTTGCGGGGAATACAGCGGGACGGACAGTTCGACCAGGCCGGCCGTCTCGCGCGGGCCGTTCGCATTGGCATACAGCGCCTGGCCGTTGCGTGTTTGATTCCAGTACCGTCCGCCGACCAGCGACAGCCGGGGCAGCAACGCCGCGCGGCCCGCGCGCGCCCCGTACTGCGCCGCTCGGTGCAGATCGGCGGCCTGCTCGATCTGCGGCGCCACGCGCAGAGCGCTCGCCACCGCACTCGCCAGCGACAATACTGCGGTGCGCGGCGGCGGCGGCCCGCTGGAGGCCAGTGCGCCCCCTGCCGGCAGCGACGACGCGATCGAAACGATCAGCGCACGCCGCCACCACGAGGCGCCGAGGATGGCGCGCCGGTGCGAATGCTCACGACCCTCGGCCCGACCGACCGCCGCAGGCCGGGAGCGCGCCGCACGAGCACCGCGGCGGCTCCCGCCATACGAAGCCCGCCCCAAGGGCGCCCTCGCCGCGCCTTCGCGGCCTGCGCAGCGCTCGCTCTCATCCTGTGTATCCCGGTCCTGCCGCATCTCACCCTCTTTACGACTTTTGTCGTATCGAGGCAGCGTACGACCGACGTCGTAGAAGTTCAAGGGTGATGACGGCAGTCGCGTCGCCGGCGCGCCCCGTCCGCGGCCGTGCTTCGAGCCCCGTCCCAACGCGATATTGAAACCTTTCCCCCCGCTCGACCGTATATAGGGGGACAGGACCGTGAGTCCTGCGGCTGGTGCGCTCCTCTGGAGGAGTTCAATGGGTGCTGAATGCTCATCTGCGCGGTACGAGACCGGCCCTGCCCTGTGGCACCCGGCGGTATTGCACGGCCCTGGGCGCAGCCGTCCGCGCGTCGCGCGTGAGTTACACTCGAGTCGGAACCTGCCGTGGGATTTCAGCCCCTCGTACTGCACCCGGGCCCGATCGGCCCGCTGAGGAGAGCGTCGTTTGGCGGACGATCACTGGCGCGGCCTGATGCTGGCCGCCCAAGCGGGCGATGCGGCGGCCTATCGGCGCCTGCTGGTCGAGGCCGGAGGCTGGCTGCGGACCTATTACGCCCGGCGGCTGCCCGCCTCCCTGGTCGACGATGCGACCCAGGAGGTGCTGCTGGCCGTGCACACCAAGCGGCACACGTACGATCCGGCGAAGCCCTTCGGCCCCTGGCTGGCGGCGATCGCCCGTTACAAATGGATCGACCGGCTGCGCGCCATGAAGGACGCCCGCACGGAAGAGCTGCCGGAGGACATTGCCGTACGCGATCACGGCGAGGCGGTGCAGAGCGCGAGCGTGCTCGAGCGACTGCTCGAGCGGATCAAGCCGGCACAGGCCAATGCCATCCGCCTGGTGAAGCTCGAGGGCCTGAGCATCAAGGAGACGGCCGAGCGGCTCGATCAGACCGTCGCGCTGGTCAAAGTGAACATCCACAGAGGACTGCGGAAATTGGGCGAACTGGCGCGGGAGGAGAGCCATGAAGCTTGACTCCCTGATCGATGAGCTGACCGAGGACCTCGCCCCGGTGCGACCGCGGCGCCTCTGGGCCGACCTGCTGATGTTGGCGCTGATTGCGGCGGTCGAACTGACGCTGCTGTTCGCCCTCGGCATTGCCCACCTCGACCTGCAGCGCATCGCCGCCCAGCCGACCATGGGCTGGCGGCTGGTCAGTCTCGGGGTGATCTCGGTGATGAGCGGCTTTCTGGCCGTGCGCTCGCTCGACCCGGCCTACTCGGCGAAGGAAGGGCTGCGCTGGCTCGCGCTGATCGTCGCTCTGTGTCTGCTCTACGGCCTGGTCATGAACGGTCTGCCGGCGGGAACCGCCAGCCTCCTGCACCGCCTCGCCTGGCGAAGCGGCATCCAGTGCGCCTCGAAAATCGTGCTGCTGTCGTTGCCGCCGCTCGCGGCACTGGCGCTGCTGTGCCGCCGCGGCGCACCGACCGATCTGCGCCGCACGCCGCTGCTCAGCGGTTTGGCCGCGGCCGCCTGGGGCGCGTTCGTGTTCGTGTTCGCCTGCCCGTTCAACGATCCGCTGTACATCGTGGTGTGGTACGGGATCGCCTGCGGCCTGGTCACGCTCGCAGCGCGGCTGATGATGCCGCGCATCGCGCGCTGGTGAGCCGAGACATGCCCCCGCCCCCCGCGCACTCGATCCGGTGTTCTGTACCGCCTGAAGGACTCTCGACATGACAACCCGCATCCCGCGTATCGCGCCTTCGGAAATCACCCCGCCCGAGACGTACTTCAACCGGCGCGCCTTCCTCTCCGCGGCGCTCGCCGCCGGCGCCGGCGCATCGCTCGGTCGAGCCGCCGCCGCCGTCGTGCCGGCCGCCGCCGGCGCTCCCCTTCAGTACCGATACAACGCAGCCGACTCCGTCGCGGCGCTGGTGCATGCGCCCGATCAGGACGAGACGCCGAACACCTGGGAGCAGATCACCCACTACAACAACTTCTACGAGTTCGGCACCAGCAAGACCGATCCGGCGCGCTACGCCGGACAATTGCAGACCCGTCCGTGGAACCTCACGGTCGCCGGTGAGGCCGAAGTCACCGGCGACTTGCCGCTGGAGAAGTTTCTCAATCCCTACGCGCTCGAGGAGCGCATCTACCGCTTCCGCTGCGTCGAAGCCTGGTCGATGGTGATTCCCTGGGTGGGCTTTCCGCTCGCGCAGCTGCTGAAGCAGTTCAAGCCCACTTCGCGCGCCAAGTACGTCACGTTCGAGACGCTCTACCGCCCGAGCCAGATGCCCGGACAGCGCGTGCCGATCCTGAAATGGCCCTACCTGGAGGGGTTGCGCATCGATGAGGCGATGAATCCCCTCGCCTTCATGGTGGTCGGACTGTACGGGCGGGTGCTGCCGAACCAGAACGGCGCACCGCTGCGACTGATCGTGCCGTGGAAGTACGGCTTCAAGAGCATCAAGTCCATCGTGCGCATCGCCTTCACCGAGCAGCAGCCCCAGACCACCTGGAGCCTCGCCGCACCCAACGAGTACGGCTTCTATGCCAACGTCAACCCGCAGGTACCGCATCCGCGCTGGAGCCAGTCCTCGGAGCGGCGCATCGGGGCGTCCCTGTTTCACGAACGGCAGGCGACACTGATGTTCAACGGGTATGCCGAGGAGGTCGCCTACCTCTACCGGGGCATGAACCTGCACCAGGACTTCTGAGCACCGAGCCGCACGCGCCCATGAGTGACCTTCGCACTACCCTACCCCGGCCGTTCCTCGGATTGACCGTCGAGCGGCGTTACCGCTTCCTCTACAAGCCGCTGGTGTTCCTCGCCTGCCTGATCCCGCTGGCGTGGATGACCTGTGCGCTGTTCGGCTGGTTCGGCTTCAGCGCCGGGGTCGATCAGGTGAAATTCCTCGAGCTTCGCTGCGGCAAGACGGCGCTCAACATGATCCTGCTGACGCTGCTGGTCACCCCGGTGCGCCAGCTCGCCCGGCTGGCGAACCTGGTGCGGCTGCGGCGCATGCTCGGCCTGTTCGCGTTCTTCTACGTGCTGCTGCACTTCGCGGTGTACCTGCTGCTCGATGTCGACCTCGACTGGCACATGGTGGCCTCGGACATCCTCAAGCGGCCCTACATCACCCTCGGGTTCACCGCCTTGCTGCTGCTGATCCCGCTCGCCGTCACCTCGACCAACCGCATGATGCGCCGGCTCGGGCGGCGCTGGGGACGGCTGCACCGCCTGACCTATCTCATCGCGATCCTCGGGGTATGGCACTTTTACTGGCAGGAGAAGATCGACGTGCGCGAACCGCTGGTGTACGCCGGGATTCTCCTCGTCCTGTTCGGCTATCGCTGGATCCGCAGTCCGAAGATGTGGGCCGCGCTGGCACCGCTGCGCAACCCGGGCCACGCACCGCTGCACGCGGCGGCGCCCTCAGCGCCCCCTGCACGCTCTGAACGCGTACAGCCTCTGCTCACCACCGCGCAGCCCCGCGTCGTCGAACCGCCCGCAGCACCCGCGGCAGCGGCACCACCCGGCGCGGCCCCGCGCCCGATGACCGCAGTGTGACCGTGCGTACGCGGGCCCGGGGAAGACAAGCCCCGATCTGTCCGCGAGCCTCCGGCGCGCAGTACACTCGCTCGAGGGCCGCGGCTGCGGCCGGCATCCGAGGAGCGAGTGCATGACCGAAGCGGCTTTGACGCGCAGAGCATTTTTGAAGTCCCTCACGCTGACCGGGGGCGCTGCGCTCGCCGGGTTCGACGCCCCGGCACGCGGCGCGGATCTCGCCGGGCTGCGCCGACGCATCGAGCACGTGATCGTGCTGTTTCAGGAAAACCGCAGCTTCGATCACTACTTCGGCACCTACCGCCACCCGAGCGGCGCCTCCGTGACCGGGCTGCTCGACCGCGACGGCAACGTGCACCGCCGCTTCCACGGTCTGCAGAAAAATCCGGCCGGCATCCCCTACTCGTATCTGCCGATGCCCGAGAACATCCTGGGGTTCGACGGCCGGTTGTTCGAGAACCAGCCGTTTCACCTCGGTCCGTACATGCCGCCCTGGGAGAACCTGCCGTGGGACCCGGAGCATCACTTCTTTCGCATGTTTGCGCAGGTCGACAACGGGGCCATGGACCAGTTCGTGGCGCTCGCCCTGAAGCGCCACCATGCGCCCTTCCGCCGCGCCGGCGAGCGTGACTTGCAGCTGCTCGATGAGTCGCGCCCCTGCGGGGCGGTGCTCGGCCACTACACGCGCCAGGACATCCCCGACTACCACCACCTCGCCGACGAGTACGTGCTGTTCGATCATTTCTTTCAGGCCATGTCGGGCGGCTCGACCTGCAACGCGCTGTACCTGGTGGCAGCGCACTCGGCGCTGTGGCGGCAGGCGCCGGCGAACCTGCGCGGCAGCTTCAGCCCGCCGCTGTTCGACCTGCCCTACGATCCGCACGGCGTGCTCATCAACGATCTGCCACCGCTCAACGGACCGACCGAAGCGGACCCGCATGCGCTGAAGTTCAGCCCGCCGCCGGCGGAACAGACCTATCCGAACATCGGCGATCGTCTGAACGCCGCGGGCATCTCCTGGGCCTGGTACAACGAGGGCTGGAACGCCGTGAAGCCCTGGGCACTGAAGAGCGCCTTCGGCCGCGACAGCGGCTCGGCCGTGGTCGACACCAACCGCCTGTACGTGCCACATCACAATCCGTTCCAGTTCTATCCGAGCTGGTTCGACAACGTGCGCGCCGGCCACATCCGCGACAGCGAGGATTTTCTCGCCGATGCACGCCGCGGCGCCCTGCCGAGCGTCTCGTTCGTCAAGGCCACGGGCGTGCACGATGAGCATCCGGCGGATTCCGCGCCGCGCTGGGGCGAGGCGTGGGTGATGAGTCTGCTGCGCGCCGTGGCCGACGGGCCGTCCTGGGACAAGACGGCCGTGCTCATCACCTACGACGAGGGCGGCGGATTCTGGGACCACGTCGCGCCGCCACGACCCGACGCCTACGGCTGCGGCACGCGCATCCCGGCGCTGCTGGTGAGCCCCTGGGCACGGCGCGGATACGTCGATCACCGCATCGCCGATACGACCTCGGTGCTCGCCTTCATCGAAACTCGCTTCGGCCTGAAGCCGTTGCAGACTCGCGACGCCCGAGCCTACAACCTCCTCGACGGGTTCGACTTCACGCAGCGCGCGCGCGCGGCGAGCTTCGGCTGAAGGCCGCTGCGCGGGTGCGGGCGGGCCCCGCGGCCCACCCGCACCCGCCCGCGGCTCGCGCACTGCGCGTCAGCCCCGGGGAGACGGCCGGGCAGGCGCGCCCCGTGGATCGCATTCGGCGCACAGCACGCTCGCCCGGTCGCGGATGAAGAATTCGTAACTCCGCCCCCGGACCCCCGCCCGTATGATCCGGCCCGTGTCCAACGACGGTTTCATGCGCCGCCTCCTCGCCGCCGTGCTGCTGCCGCTGGCGCTCACCGCGTGCCATGGGCGCGCACCGCCGGCCGCCCAGGCCGGCCTGATCGCCACGGCCACCTCGAGCACCCCCCCGCCGATGGCCATCACGCTCGCCCCACAGATCAACGAGCCGTCGTTTTTGCGCACCGTGCGCACACTGACCTCCGCGGCCCTCGGCGGTCGCAAACCGGCGACGCGCGCCGAGGTGCTCACCACGCACTATCTGCTCACCGAGCTGCACCGCATGGGCGTCATCCCGGGCTACCACGGCCGCTGGCTGCAGCCGATCCCGGTGGTCTCGACGCAGGTGCGCACCATCGGCGCTCGGCTCCTCGTGCGCACCGCGGGCGGCGTGCAGTCGTTCGCCTTCGGCACCGACCTGCTGGCCGGAACGCAGCAGGCACGCGCCCAGGTGAACATCGATGCGGCGCCGATCGTGTTCGCCGGTTACGGCATCGATGCGCCCGCGCGCAACTGGAATGACTATCAAGGCGTCGACGTGCGCGGCAAGATCGTGATCGTGCTCGACGGGGATCCCGGGGAATCCGACGGCACGGTGAGCCGGCACGCGCTCGCCCGTGCCAAGTTCGCTCTGGCGGCCCGTCACGGGGCAGCCGCGTGCTTCATCATCCATCCCGACGGATCACTGCGCACCTGGCGGGCGCTGCGCGCCGCGGCCACCGGCGCCGTACAACGCCTGCCGGCGAGCGCCGCGCCCGGCAAACGACTGGCGGTGGCGGGCTGGCTGACGCACGCCGCCGCCGCACGGCTGTTCCGCGCCGCCGGGGCAAGTCTCACGGCGCTCACGCAGGCCGCCGGGCAGCAGAACTTCACCCCGACGGCGCTCGCGGCCCGCGGATCGATTCGTCTTCAGAGCACCGTCGCGTACGGCTGGACCGACAACGTACTCGGGGTCATCCGCGGTGCGCGTCATCCCGAGCAGGTGGTGATCTACAGCGCGCACTGGGACGGACTCGGATCGCTGCCGGATGCACACGGCCGCCTGGAGCGCCTGCCGGGCGCGGCGGACGATGCCACCGGCGTCGCGGCGCTGCTTGAAATCGCCGATGCGTTTGCCCATCGCAAGCGGCCGCCGGCGCGCAGCATCCTGTTCGTACTCACCACGCTCGGGGATGCCGGGCAGCTCGGCTCGCGCTACTACGTGCAGCACCCGGTGTTTCCGCTCAGTCACACCGTGGCCGACATCAATCTCGATCTGTGGCCCATTCTGGGTCGAGCGCGGGACATGACGGCATTCGGCACCGACACCTCGGGTCTGAACAATGATCTCACCGCGGTGCTGGCGTTGCAGGGCCGCACGCTCGCGACCGATCCCACGCCCGGCTTTGCGCTCGCCTATCGCTCCGATCAGTACAGCTTCGCGCGTGCCGGCGTGCCGGCGCTGCTCGTCGGTCCCGGGTTCGATCTGGTCAGCGGCGGGCGCACGGCCGGTGAGGCCGCCTGGCGCGAGTATCTGCTCGAGCGTTTCAACACCCGCGCCGATGCCTTCAATCCGCACTGGGATCTCAGCGGCACGCTCGAGGACATCCAGACGCTCTACCTGCTCGGCCGCGATCTGGCCGACGGCACGGAGTGGCCGCAGTGGGCGCCGGACAGCCCCTATCGGGCGCGCCGCGCGGCGATGCCACCGCCACCACCGGCTCGCTCAACCCCCTGAGAGGACCTTGGTCGGAAAGGAGTGCTCCAAAACCCCGAGAAATGCGCGCACTTTGGCGCCGACCAGACGACGCGAACTGTGCAACGCCCAGAGCTCCACCGCCGGGCCGTCCTGTTGGCCCCACGGCAGCAAACGCCCTGTGGCAATGTCCTCGGCGACGAGCATCTTGGGCAGCAAGGCCACGCCGGCGCCCGCCACTACGGCATCGCGCACCATCGAGAGCGTCGAGACCCGCAGAACCGGCTCCGGTCTGAGACAAATGGGCGGCCGAGCGCCGCGGCGCATGCGCCACACCCCATCCGCACGCCTCGAAGTCATCAGCACCGCTCTGACGGGAATCTCCCGGGCGTCTCCCTGCGGATGCGCCGGGCACGCCATCCCGGGCGGGGCCACCACCAGTCGCTCATCTCGCAAAAACGGTCGACCCACGAGCAGCTGATCCGCGGCGGGATCGACCCGAATGACCACGTCATAGCCCTCGTCCACGGGATCGACGAGGCGGTCTTCGGCCACGATCTCGAGCCGTACCTCAGGGTATGCGAGCGCGAACCGTGCCGCGATGCGCCCGAGCGCGATCTGTGCAAAGAGCGTCGGGGCACTGACCCGCAGGCGCCCACGGGGGGTCGAGGCCCCTAACGCAATCGCGTCGCCGACCTCTGCCAGTTCTGCGAGCAAGCCCTGCGTGCGCTCGTGCAACGCGCGTCCCTCCTCCGTCAGCCGCAGCGTGCGTCCCCCACGCTCAATGAGACGCGCACCCAGACTCTGTTCGAGGTCAGCCACCCGGCGCGACAGCGTGGCCTTGGCACGCCCCGAGAGGCGACTGGCCCGACCGAACCCGCCGTGCACGGCGACCAAATTGAAATCCGTCAACGCCTGCAGGTCCACTAAGTGTTCCATTATTGAGACTCTATGGCTCAATTATAGCGTCTTAAAACTCACTAGTGGAACAGCTACCGTACGCAGCACATCAAGCGGCATCCCGCTCGCTTCTCAGGAGAAATTCACATGGGCATTCTGGTCACCGGTGCCACAGGCACGATTGGATCTCAGGTTCTGACTCACCTCGCCGGACGAGCCGATGAGGTGCGGGCCTTCACGCGCTCACCCGCGACCGCCAAGCTCCCGGCCGGTATCACCCCCGTCGGCGGAGATCTGGCCGACGTCGACTCGGTGCGCGCGGCGATGAAGGGGATCGACACGCTGTTCCTGCTCGCCCCCAACGTTCCGGATGAACTGACGCAAGCGATGCTGGCCTTGAGTGTCGCGCGCGAAAGCGATCTCAAAGGAATTGTCTATCTCTCCGTGTTCAAGGGCGACTCCTACGCGGATGTGCCGCACTTCGCCGGCAAGTACACCGTCGAGCGAATGATCGAGGAGCTGAGCATTCCGGCGACCGTGCTGCGCGCGGCGTATTTCATCCAAAATGATCTGCGCCTGAAGGAGCCACTGCTGAAGTTCGGCGTTTACGCCATGCCGATCGGATCGAAGGGCGTCTCGATGGTCGATATCCGCGATATCGGTGAGGCGGCGGCTCTTGAGCTTCTTCGGCGGCACCGCGCGCCGGCGGCGTTGCCGCGGGAAACCTTCAGTCTGGTCGGCCCGGAGGCCCTCACCGGTGAGCACCTCGCCACCACCTGGGGTGAGGCGCTGGGACGCCCGGTGCGTTATGGCGGCGATGATCTCGTTGCGATGGAGCAGCGCATGAAGGGGATGATGCCGAGCTGGCACGCCATGGATCTGCGCTTGATGCTCAAGCGCTACCAGACCGACGGCGCGGTGGCGAGCGCGGCTGATCTGGCTCAGCTCACCCACTTGCTCGGTCGCGCGCCGCGATCCTATCGGGACTTTGCCCAGGACGCCGCCGCCGCGTGGGCGAACGGCTGAGCCCCCTCGATCGACGGCCCAGAAATAGCTCAGGGAAAAACATCGATGACAACCCTCCACCCGCTTGCGCCGCAGGACATCGCGGCCCTGAACGACATGCGACAGGCCGCATTGCCTCATAAAGGTGAGCGTCTCGGCCCCGCGGCGCGACCGATGTTCGACGCGCTGCTCGCCACCACACCCGCAGCGGCGGGTGTGGCCGTGGAAGCGGCGACGGTCGGTGGCATTCCAGGCCTCTGGTGCCGTCCACACCACCCCACGTCAGGCGCGTGCGTGCTCTTTCTGCACGGCGGCGGCTACGTGCTCGGCTCGGCGCGCGCGTACACTCACTTTGCGGGCCAGATCGCCGCGCGTGTCGGTGCCGACACGTTTGTGGCCAACTATCGGCTTGCGCCGGAGCACCCGTTTCCGGCCGCGATTGACGATGCGGTTGACGCCTATCGTGGTCTCCTCGCCGATGGGTTCAAACGCATCGTCATCGCCGGCGACTCGGCAGGCGGCGGCCTGACGTTGTCACTGTTATCGATCCTCGCGGCCGAGGAGGCGAAGGAATCCGTGCCACCCCGAGGCGCCGCGGTACTCTCGCCCTGGACTGATCTTGCGCTCACCGGCGCGAGCCTCGAAACACGCGCCGCGGCGGACCCGATCTTCACGCGCGAGGTCCTCAGCGGTCTCGCGCAGGCCTATCTTGGTGGCCACGACGCAGCAGACCCCAAGGCGTCCCCGCTCTACGCACGGCTGCACGGCCTGGCGCCGATTCACATCGACGTCGGTGACGATGAGGTGCTGCTCGATGATTCAGTCCGCTTCGCCGATCTCGCTCGGGCCGCCGGTACGGACGTCACGCTGTCGATCTGGCGAGGCATGCCGCACGTGTTTCAGTCTTCCCTGGGACACTATCGTGCGGCCGAGCAATCCCTGAATGCGATGGGCGAGTTCCTTCGCCAGCGGCTCGGCTGAGCGGCCGCGCCGCGCACCGGCCCAACATCGAAGCGGAGGCTGCGGCTCGGATCACATCGATCGATCTCGATCACTTCTCGTGTGGCCCACACCGTCATACGTCAAGTAGGGACGCTGCCTCAATGGCTTGCACCGACGGAGTCGCGAGCCGCCGTGCTCGCTCCGACGTGACCACTCTGGGCTTGGCCTGATCGACGCGCAGCCGCCAGCGGTTCACCCCGTGGGACCCGGAGGTCTTCAGGACATTTCGATTCCCGTGGCGCGCAGCACCGGTGCCTGCAGTAAGCGCACCGCACCGAGCGGCACGGTCTCGTACAGCCTCACGGCCAGCGGGGACGGCGTGCGTCGCTCGGCGCACAAGGCGAGCAGATAACGCCCGCGCAGACTGAGCTGGGCCAGTGCCCAGCGCTGCGGCGTGTCGGCACACGCGGCCGTGACCTGCAGCGTCACGCCCGCCGGCGCGCGAAACTCGAACGCGAAGCTCTCGAGCGGCACGCGCAAGCCGAGGCCGCGGGCCTTGAGGTAGGCCTCCTTCAGCGTCCACACCTCGAAGAATCCCCGTCGCCGCGCAGCGGCGGGCAGCGCCTCAAGCGCCGCCCGCTCCGCCGGCGCGAAATACCGCTCCAGCGCGACGGTGTCGGTGCGCCGCCGGGGCGTTTCGACATCGACGCCGAGCGCCCCGCCGACCGTCACGGCGAGCACCACCAGACCGGCGGTATGCGCGATGTTGAATTGCAGCTCGGGCAATCGATGCTCGGGCGAGAGCTGCGGACGGCCGTGCGCATCCGCGACGAACCGCCAGTCCCGCGCAGCCGGCGACAGGTACCCCGACAACACGGTGCGCACCAGCGCGCGGGCGGCGACGTGCCGACGCCGGTCGGCCGCTCGCCGCAGCGCGCGGGCGCGGCGTCGCTCCCCCTCATCGAGCAGCGCGGCGTATTGCCGCCAGCGCCCCTCGGCATCGATGTCCTGGAGAAACGCGCACCACAGGTCGATCCGCCGCGGATCGAGGGTGGGACGCGCCGCGCCCTGTGGGTCCATGCGGCTCAGGCGCCGCCGGCGCGCACATCCTGCGCACGTCCCTTCCACTGCCCGCCGCGGCCGGCCGCATAGCGCAACGCCGAGTGCAGCGTCGCGCCGGCGTAGAACACCGCCACGGCCGGCAACAGCAACGCGTAGCCGCTCGGCAGGCCGTAGAAGCGCACCATGGGCAGGTAGGCGAGCGTCATCAGCAACCAGGCGGCCGCGCCGAGGGCCACGCACAGCGGCTCGGCGCTCGCGACCCACAGCGGTGGTGTCACGTAGGTCAGCGCGAGGCCCGCGAGCGACGCCCCGAGCAGCCACCAGGAGTGGCGCAGCTGATTGAACGCCGTGCGCGAGATCATGGCGCCGATCTCCCCGACACTGCCGTAGACCCTCAGACTGCGGGTCGTGGCCGACAGTCCGAGCCACAACGACCCACCACTCGCCTTGACGCGTCCGGCGAGCGCGCAATCATCGATGATCGCAGCGCGGATCGACTCCAGTCCACCGGCGCGCGCCAGCGCCGCCGGACGGATCAGGATGCACCCGCCCGCCGCACCGGCGGTGCGCCGGCCGCGCTCGCCGATCCACGCCGGCGGATACAGCTTGAAGAAAAAGAACACGAAGGCGGGGATCAGGCAGCGCTCCGCCCAGGTCGCGCTCGAGAGGCGCACCATCACGGAGACCAGATCTCGGCCCTGGCGCTGCGCCTGCGCCACGAGGGCGCTCACCGAGTCCTCGGCATGCTCGATGTCCGCATCGGTGAACAGCAGGTACTGCGGCTCGAGCCGCTCCGCGGCCCGCACGCCCTGCGCCATCGCCCAGAGCTTGCCGGTCCACCCCTGCGGCAGCGCCGCCCCCGAGATCACGGTCAGACGCTCCGCGGCCCCGGCGGCCGCTGCGGCCTGACGCGCCACGTCCGCGGTGCCATCGGTGCTGCCGTCATCCACGACGATCACCTGGACTTGGCCGTCCCAGCGCTGCGTGAGCAGCGAGCCGACCGCCTGCGCGATGTGCTCGGCCTCGTTGCGGGCCGGCACGACGGCCACCACCCGTGCGCTCACCCCGGGACCCGGCGCCGGCAGCGTGTCCGGCCGCCAGAACCGCCCGCGCGCGAGCAGCAGATACGCCCAGATCGCCAGCGGCAGCGCCCCGGCGGCGCACAGGTCAATCACGCCTCGCTCCCTGCGGCCGCCTCTTCTGTCCCACGTCGTGCAGTGCAATTCATGATTCACCGATATAATCCGCCGTTCCATCGATCGCCCAGGACCGTCGCGCCGCCGGCGCGACGGCGCCGGCGCGTGCGGTGGTCCCTGGCACCGTGAGCTTGACGCTGCGGCCGATCGACGCGGGACGTACTCTGACGGGCTTGAAAAAAATGGACGGCACGGCAAGCAAGCATAGCCCAGCGAACACTCTCCTGGCAGCGATCGCGCTGGCGCTCGCGGGCCTCGGCGCCAGCGCCACAGCCGCGGCGCACGCACCAGCGCCCTGTCTGACCCGGCCTGCCGCGGCGGTCCCGTGCACTGCGAGCCCCGGCGCACCGAGTTGCCCGACGGCGACACGGGCACACCCGCCCTGCTACCGCCTGCAGCGCGCCCCGGCGCACCCGCCATCGCACATCGACTGGCTGAACCCGTCCACCTGGCCGGTGCTGCCGGTGCCGTACATCGCAGTCGGCCCGAACAGCGGCACCACCGTGGGGGTGATCCCGACGATTCTGCACACCAATGCGCAGAACCAGATCACGCGCATCATCGCCCCGGACATCACGCACAACCCGTACTTCGGGCTCGGCGTCGATGCGCGCATCTTCGAGTACCCCTCGCTCAACACCCAGTGGTCGATCGTCGCGAGCATGCAGCAGCGCGTGCAGAGCTCCTTCGATGCGCTCTGGCAGACCGGCCTGCTGCGCCAGTCGCGCTGGACGACGACGCTCGAGGCGGACTACGACCGCAGCGGCACGCCGCGCTTCTACGGCTTCGGCAACAACTCACTGCGCATCAACCAGACGAACTACACCAAGCAGCAGATGTTCGTGCGGGCGAAGTTCGGCTACAACTTCAACTCCGCCTGGCAGCTCGCCTACACCTTCGAGGCACGCAAGGTCAAAGTGAGCGCCGGCACTCTGCGCGGCATCCCCTCGATCACGCAGCGCTTCGCCGACCTGCTCGGGCTCGGCACCACCCACGAGCTGCTGAACCGCGTCTCGCTGATCTACGACACACGCAACAACATCGTCATCCCCACGCACGGCATGGAAGTGGTGGTGTACGGCGGCGTGGCGAGCCGCAACGTCTCGATCGACGACTCGCTGTTCACCGAGGCGGGCGCCGACGGGCGCTTTTACTGGTCTCCGACCCCGACGCTCACGGTGGCCACGCACTTCGACCTGCGCTACGAGCCGACCGCACACAACGTACCGTTCTGGGGCCTGAGCAGTCTCGGCGGGGATGCGAGCGCGATCGGGGGCTCGCAGCCGCTACGCGGTTATGGCACTGCCCGCTTCTATGACCGCAACGCCTTCGTCGCGAACATCGAGCTGCGCCAGACGGTGCTGTCGCTGAACACGCTCTCGACGCACATCCTGATTCAGGTGACGCCGTTCTTCGACACCGGCCGGGTGTTCCACAACTACAGCACCTCGCCGTTCACGCATCTGCACAACGTGTTCGGCATCGGCTTTCGCGGCATCGCCCCGCCGTCGGTGGTCGGCTACGTCGATGTCGGCGACGGCAGCGAGGGCATCGCCGTGTTCACCGGCATCAATTACCCGTTCTGAGCCGGCCGCGGGCCGAGATAGCCCTCGGCGCCAAACCACTCGAGCGCATCGGCGAACGCCAGCGCCGCGGGCCTGAACCCGTAGCCGAGCTCGCGCACCGCCTTGTCGCTCGAGAAGTACATGCGCTTGCGCGCCATGCGCACGCTGTCGACCGTCACGCGCGTCGGACGGCCGGTGAGCCGCGCGATCCACTCGGCGACATACGCGATGGGCAGAACGACCCCGTGGGGCAACTTCACCCGCGGCGGTGAGCGCCCGGCCTGTCGGGTGATCTCGATCAGGATGTCGCGCAGCGGCAGGTTCTCCCCGCCGAGGATGTAACGCTCGCCGATGCGTCCGCGGTGAAACGCCAGCAGGTGGCCGGCGGCAACGTCATCGACGTGTACGATGTTCAAGCCCGTATCGACATAGGCCGGCGTGCGACCGAGGGCCGCGTCGAGCACGATCTGGCCCGTGGGCGTCGGCTTCACGTCGCGCGGCCCAACGGGGGCCGCCGGGTTGACGATCACCACCGGCGCACCCTCGGCGGCCGCCTCGAGCGCCGCCCGCTCGGCGAGGAACTTCGAGCGCTTGTAGTGCCCGACCATCTCCGTCAGCGCCACGGGCGTCGCCTCGACTCCGGGACTGCCGTCGGCCGGCAGCCCGATGCACGCCACGCTGCTGGTGTAGACGATGCGCTTGACGCCGGCACGGTGGGCCGCCGCGATCAGATGGCGGGTGCCGTCCACGTTGGCGCGGTACATGGTCTCAGGATCCGGGACCCACAGACGATAATCGGCCGCCGCATGGAACACCGCGTCGCAGTCCGCCACGGCGCGCTCGAGCGAGGCCGGGTCGGTCAGGTCCCCGACGGTGTTCTCTACGTCGAGCGTGCGCAGGTTGCGCCGGTCCGAGCTGGCGCGGGTCAAGACACGCACATGCCAACCGGCCGCCAGCAGCGTGCGCGCGAGCGCCGCGCCCACGAAGCCGCTCGCACCGGTGACCAGGGCTTTCAATGCGTCTGCCTCCAACGGCCGTCCGTCAGCGCGCGCCGGGCCGGCAAATCCGGCGCGGCGACGCGCGAGAGTTCATCACAAGCGATCCGGAAGCGGCGCGCCAGGTCGCGCACCGCACCGATGCTCCACGGGGCGAGCGCCAGGCCGAGCACGAGCCGACCGACCTGCACCTCCCCGCCGCGGCTCGCGGCGAGCACGGCGGCGGGCAGCTCATCGGCCGCCGTATCGACCACGACGCGCAGCACCATGAACGGCACCGCGGCGGCTGCCGCGAAGCGGGCGATGGCCGCGCTCTCCATGTCGACGGCGGCACAACCGCTCTCGCGCCACGCGAGGGCCTTGTCGAGGCGCGCCCCGATCGGCACTCGGCTGGTGAGCAGCGGCGCGTCGCTGACGATGCAGCGTCGCGGCAGTGCGGTGCGCACCGCCTCGCGCCAGCGTGGATCGGTGGCCACCGCCGGCTCATCCGCCATCGCCACTTCGCTCGGCACGAGCACGGTGCCGCAGCGCAAGGCCGGGTCGAGTCCGCCGGCGGTCCCGAAACTCGCCAGCGCCGTGGCGCCCGCTTCGGCCAGGCGCAGCGCACCGGCCTGCGCCGCATCCCACCCCATGCCGCTCACCGTGAGCAGCGCGTCGTCATCGAGTTCGAAGACGCCTCCGACCGACAGTGCACGGCGCTCCGGAGCGAGTGCGTGTGCCTCGGATGCCAGCGCCGCGACGATCCCCACGCGATTCAAGGCGCGCGCGGCCTCCCGTGTCGGTAGGCGGCCAGTGCCCACAGCGGGAAGAACGCGGTGTAGCCGTGGTATTTGAGGTAGAACACCCGTGGGAAACCCGGTGCGGTGAAGCTCGGGTCGCTCCACAGACCGCGCGCATCCTGCTGCTCGAGCAGGAACTCCACGCCGCGGCGCACCGCGGGGTGATCCCGCTCGCCAGCGGCAATCAGCGCCAACACCGCCCAGGCGCTCTGGTACGCGGTGCTCGGGAACAGCGGCTCCTCGAGGCCGGACGGATGGTAGCTGTCGTTGCTCTCGCCCCAACCACCATCGCTGTTCTGCCGGGCGACGAACCACTCGACCGCCCGGCGCACCATCGGATCGTCACGCTCGACGCCCGCCGCCTCGAGCGCCACCAGCACCGACCAGGTGCCGTAGATGTAGTTCGTTCCCCAGCGGCCGAACCAGGACCCGTCGGGCTCCTGCTCGGCGCGCAGGTACTGCAACGCACGCGCGAGGGCCGTCCGGTGTTCGGCCCGGCCCAGGCGGCCGAGCACCGTGACCACCCGTGCCGTGACGTCGCTGGTGGGAGGATCGAGCAGCGCGCCGTGGTCGGCAAACGGAATGAGGTTCAGGTTGTAGTGGGTGTTATCGGCATCGAACGCCGCGAAGCCGCCGTTGCGGCTCTGCATGCCGATCAACCAGGTGATCGCCCGCTCGATACTCTGGCCGTAGGACGGCGCCTCGTTCGCCTGGTGCATCGACCAGACGACAACCGCCGTATCATCGAGGTCCGGGTAGTGGGCGTTGCCGTACTGGAACGGCCAGCCACCCGGGGCGAGCGAGGGCCGGCGCGCGCACCAGTCGCCGCGCACATCGAGCACCTGGCGAGGCAGCAGCCAGTGCAGGCCGCGCCGCGCCGCCGCGAGACTCTCCTCGTCCCCGACCGTTTGCAGCGCGAGGCAGGCGAGCCCGGTGTCCCACACCGGTGAGACGCACGGCTGGCAGTAGGCGCGCTCGCCCTGCTCGATCAGCAGCTTCTCGATCGAACGCTTGGCCGTAACGCGGCGCGGATCGTCCGGCGGATAGCCGAGCAGGACCATCATCTCCAAGGCATTGACCATCGCCGGGAAGATCGCCCCGAGACCGTCCTCGCCGTTCAGCCGCTCGAGCGTCCAGGACTCCGCGCGCGCGATGGCGCGCCGGCGCATCGGCGCGGGGATCAGCGGATCGATCAGCCGAAACACCCGATCGAGCGTGAAGAACACCCGCGCGAGCGCGCTGCCCTTCCCGGGCAGATGAAAGTAGTGCCGCTCGTGTTCCGGCGGCGTCACGAACAGCTCGCGGATGTCGATGCGGCGCGGGTTGCGTGCGCGCGGCTTGAGCGTACACAGCACGAACAGCGGCACCATCACCGTGCGCGACCAGTACGAGACCTTCTCCAGATGGAACGGAAACCAGCGCGGCAGCAGCATGATTTCCACCGGGATGTACGGCACGGCGCGCCACGGCACCTCCCCGTACAGCGCCAGCGCGATGCGCGTGAACACGTTGCTGCGAGCCGCCCCACCGCGCGCGAGGATCGCCGCACGCGCCCGCTGCATGTGCACAGCGTCGGGGGAATCGCCGGCGAGTTTCAGCGCGAAGTACGCCTTGACCGTGCAGGACAGATCGAGCGGTCCGCCCTGGTAGAGCGGCCAGCCGCCCTCACGCGGCTGCTGCCGCTCGCGCAGGTAGCGCGCCAGACGCTGCTCGAGCGCCGGGTCGATCTCCTCCAGGTAATGCATCATCAGGATGTATTCGGCCGGGATGGTGCAGTCGGCCTCGAGTTCGAACACCCAGTGACCATCGGACTGCTGCTGCCCGAGCAGCGCATCGCGGGCCGCGCGGATGGCCCGCTCGAGCCGTCCCGGCCGCGCCGCGAGCGGCGCGAAGCTCGGCGCGGTGGCGAACTCGACGCTCTGCGACTCGTCGTTCACTGCGAGCCTCCACCGCATTGCAGCGGTGCTGCGCTCCGCTCGGTCGCGAAGGCCGCCGGCGGCACATCGGCCGGGCGCAGCGGCACGTCGCCCGCGGCGAGCGGCAGTCCACGCGCAGCGCGCTCGAACAACCGACGCAGCATCGCGTCGTTGCGCACCGCAAAGTTGGTCAGCGTCTGCGTCATGGCGACCGCCGAGCGCGACACCTTGACCTGGGCACCGGCGGTGAAGCCCGGATGCTCCTGGATCTTACCCAGCGTGAGCGCGGCAAGTCCTAGCGCCCACAGGCAGAAGCGGCGGATGCCCACCTCCTCGGCGGGAATGAGCAGCGTGAATTCAAGCGCATTGCGCAAGTGTCGGTGCGCGATCCCGATCAGCTCGATCATGCCGTCCTGAAAGCCCGCGCCGCCTCCCGGAGGCAGCGTCGCCAGATCAACCCCGTAGCGCGTGAACAGCTCCTGCGGCAGCCAGCACGCCCCGCGCGCCCGGTCCTCCCAGACGTCCTTCAGGATGTTGGTCATCTGCAGCCCCTGACCGAAGGACGGGGCGAGCGCATAGAGAGCCGCGTAGTTGCGTTCGATCTCGGCCGAATAGCCGCAGAACAACTCCGTCAACGTCTCCCCGACGATGCCGGCGACGTAGTAACAGTAGGTATCCAGATCGGCGGTGCGCGCCAGGCCGCGCACGCTTGCGGTGCGCTGGAACTGGTGCATGCCGTGACTCATCACCTCGATGCAGCGACGGATCGCGTTGCGTTGGCGCGCCTCGAATCCGTCCACCACGCGCATCACGCGCGCGGTGTTGCTGAGCAGATCGCGTTCGGCCGCCAGGGTGTGCTCGGTGAGCCGCGGCACCACCTGGCGGGCGAATTCGGCGGCATCCTCGTGGCCCTGCACGACCCGGGTGAAGTCCCCGAGGAAGCGGTAGGTATCCTGTGCCGAGAGCGCCGGCTCGTCCTCGACGGTATCGGCGATGCGGCAGAGCAGATAGGCGCTCGTGACCGCAGTGCGCAGCGCCGGCGGCAGCTGCGGGATCGTCAGCGCAAAGGTACGCGAGACGTGCGGCAGGATCTCGTCCTGGTAGGCCTGATCGGACATTGGCGTGGCTGACATGCGCAGTTCCTGCCGGTCAGTTGCGCCGCGCGAGCAGCCAGTCGGCCACGGCGCGCAGCGCATCGGCGTTCGAGCCGAGCGGTTCGAGCGAGTCCAGAGCCGCGCGGCTGAGGGTACGCACCCGCTCCTGCGAACCGGCGATGCCGAGAATGGCCGGATGCGTCGACTTGCCCCGCTCGCGATCGGCGCCGGCCGCCTTGCCGAGCGTGGCGGTGTCGCTCAACTCATCGAGCAGGTCGTCCTGGATCTGGAAGGCGAGCCCGATCGGTGTAGCGAATCCGGCGAGCGCGCGCTCGAGGCGCGCATCGAGGGCGGGCACGCAAGCCGCGCCCATCATGACGCTGGCGCGGATCAGCGCGCCGGTCTTCAGTGCATGCAATTGCTCGACCTGCTCGATCGAGAGGCTGCGCCCCTCGGACTGAAGGTCGATGGCCTGGCCGCCGGCCATGCCGAGGCTGCCGATCGCCTCGGCGAGCAGCCCCACCAGGCGCACGCGCACCATGGGCGCATCCGGCAGGCCCGGATCGCGCGCGAGCAGCTCGAACGCGAGGGACTGCAGCGCATCGCCGACCAGCAGCGCCGTGGCCTCATCGAAGGCCTTGTGGCAGGTCGGTCGGCCGCGACGCAAATCGTCATCGTCCATTGCCGGCAGGTCATCGTGCACCAGCGAATACACGTGCACCAGTTCGAGCGCGCACGCAGCCGCCTCGACCTGCTCCTCGTGGAGCCCGAGGGCCCGCGCCGTGGCGAGCAACAGAATCGGACGGACGCGCTTGCCTCCGCCGAGCACGCTGTAACGCATTGCCTCGTGCAGCCGCTGCGGCAGCCGCCCGGAGGGCGGCAGGCGCCGCGAGAGCGCATCCTCCATGCGCGCACGCCACTGATCGAGCTGCGCGATGAACCCCTCAGGCGCCGCTGACACGGCGGCCTTCTCGGTTCGCGGCAGTGCGCACGTCGGAGAGCGGAATCGTCACTTCGGTCGGCGCCGGCGCGGCGAGAGCCGGCTCCTGGTAGACGAGCGGCAGATCGGGGGCCATCGGCCCGTCGAGCCGCGGTCCGCGCAGCGAGCGCCACAGTGCCTTCAGCGGATGCGCGAACGCATCATCGACGGCCGTGCCCTCGTAGCCGCAGTGCGCCATGCAGTTGTTGCAGAGCGGATTGCGCCCGACGCCGTAGCGCTCCCAGCCGGTGTCCTCCATCAGCGAACGGAAACTCGTCGCATACCCCTCGCCGGTGAGCAGGTAACACGGCCGCTGCCAGCCGAAGATGTTGTAGGTCGGCGTGCTCCACGGCGTGCACTGGTAGGCCTGGTTGCCGGCGAGAAAGTCGAGGAACAGCGAGGAGTGATTGAACGCCCAGCGAGTGCCCCGGTCGCGACCGCGCTTGAAGATCTCGCGGAACAGCGTCTTGCTCGCATTGCGCCCGAGGAACACGTCCTGACGGGGCGCATGCTGGTAGCTGTAGCCCGGCGAGACCATGATGCCCTCGATGCCGAGCTGCATCGCCATGTCGAAGAATTTCGCGACGTCGTCCGGGTCTTCCTGCTGGAACAGCGTGCAGTTGATGGTGACGCGAAAGCCCTTCGAGCGCGCCAGACGAATCGCGTCGACCGCCTTGTCGAACACCCCTTCCTGACAGACCGACTCGTCGTGCCGTTCACGGTTGCCGTCGAGGTGAATCGAGAAGGTCAGGTACGGCGAGGGCTGGTAGTCCTCGATGTGCTTGGAGAGCAGGATGGCGTTCGTACACAGGTACACGAACCGCTTCTGTGCGACGATGCCGGCGACGATCTGCGGCATCTCCTTGTGGATCAGCGGCTCCCCACCCGGGATCGACACCATCGGTGCGCCGCACTCCTCGACGGCCGCCAGTGCGCTCTCGACGGACAGGCGCTTCTGCAGGATCTCCTTTGGATAGTCGATCTTGCCGCAGCCCGCACAGGCGAGGTTGCACTGAAACAGCGGCTCGAGCATCAGCACGAGCGGATAGCGCTTCACCCCGCGCAACTTGCGGCCGAGGATGTAGCGGGCGACCCGGTACTGTTGAATTAAAGGAATACCCAAATCCGTCTCCCAAGGTTGTACCGGCGCGCGGGCCGCCGGCCGGCTCCGCCACCGGAGCCGCGCTGAATAGTCCGTCTAGCCGCGCCCGAGCGCGCGCACCGCCGGCTGATAGTCCCGCCGGATCCGCTCCCACTCCTGGGTGAACCAGGGCGTGAACGGCACGGCGCCGGCACGCATCTCGGCATCGAGCGCCTCCGGCGCAATCCAGCGCCAGGCGGCGAGCTCGCTCCGATCGGCGCGCACGGCCGGTGCGCTACTGCGGCCGATGAACACCGAGCACAACTCGTGCTCGGCACCGGCCCCGTCAAACTGTGCTTGATACTTGAATTTGAACAGAAAGTGCAAGGGGCACTTGAGTCCGAGTTCCTCATCCAACCGCCGGTGAATGGCCAAGTCCATGCTCTCGGCGCGGCGCGGGTGGCTGCAGCAGCTGTTCGACCAGTATAGCGGCCAGAGCCGTTTGCCGGCAGCGCGCTGCTGGATCAGCAGCGCGCCGTCCTCGTTGAAGATGAACAGCGAGAAGGCCCGGTGCAGCAGCCCGTGACCCTCGTGACAGTGGATGCGGCTGGCATGCCCCACTTCCTGGTCGGCATCGTCGACCAGGATGAGGCATTCGGTGCCCGCGGGACTGTCGCTGCGTGGCAACACTTCGTTCGCCGCGTCGCAGTGATCCATCACTCGGCGCCCCCCGTGCGGGGTGCAACCGTGTACCCTAAGGCCCGGGCCGGAAGTCTCAAGGCTGTGGATGTGTCTCTCATGGCAATCCGCTGCGCGGGAATTCCTTTGGACATCGTCTCCCGCATCACGTTCAGTATAACGCTTCAAGGACCATGCACGCTCTGGGGCTGTTGCTCGGCGCTGCCGCGCTCGGTTATGCGCTCACAGCCTATCTGGCGGTGCTGCGTTCACGCAACGTAGCCCCGGCGCCACCGGCGGCCGGGCGCCGGCCCGTGACCGTGCTGAAACCGCTCTGCGGGGCCGAACCCGGTCTCGCCGAGGCGCTGCGCAGCCTGTGCGCGCAGGACTACCCGTCGCTGCAGATCGTGTTCGGGGTGCAGGATGCCTCCGACCCGGCCCTCGCGGTGGTCCACGCCCTGCGCGCAGAGTACCCGAACCGCCAGATCGAGGTGGTCATCGATGCGACCCGCCACGGCTACAGCGCCAAGGTCAGCAACCTCATCAATATGATGCGCGTGGCGCGCCACGACTGGCTGGTCCTAGCCGATGCCGACGTGTTCGTGCCGCCGGGGTATCTCGAGGGCGTCTGCGCCCCGCTGGCGGACCCGACCGTGGGCATCGTCACCTGCCCGTACCGCGGTCGCCCGGCCCATACCCGCGGCTGGGCCGGACTGTGTTCGCGCCTCGGCGCGCTGTTCGTCAACGATTGGTTCATGCCCTCGGTCCGGGTGGCGGCGCTGTTCGGTTCGCGCGACTTCGCCTTTGGCGCCACCATTGCGCTGCGCCGTGCCGCCCTCGATGCATTTGGCGGGTTCCCCGCCATTGCCGACCAATTGGCCGACGATTACCGCATCGGCGAGCTGACTCGTCGTCAGGGACTGCGCACCGTGCTGTCGCACGTGGTCGTGGACACCGGCATCGACGAGCGCACCCTGCGCCAGCTCGCCCAGCACGAGACGCGCTGGCTGCGCACCATCCGGGCCGTACGCCCCGCGGGCTATGCCGCCGCGGGCGTGACCTTCAGCGTCCCCGTGGCGCTGCTCGGCTGGGGGCTCGCGGCCGGCGCGCCGGCCGCATGGGGACTGTTGTTCGCCACCACGGTGGCGCGGGTAATGCTACATTTCGCAGCCGGCGATCCCCAGCCTGCCGAAGCCACCGCCTGGAGAGGCCTGTGGCTGCTGCCCGTGAGCGATCTGCTCGGATTTTTACTGTGGTGCTGGGGATTCGCGGCCCGCGAGGTGCAGTGGCGCCAGTCGCGCTACCGGGTGGCGCGCGATGGCTCGGCCCGCCCGATTACTTGAGGACATTACGTCATGATGAGAACCCTGTTCCTGCATCCCCCGTCATTTGATGGCTTCGACGGCGGCGCCGGCGCGCGCTACCAGGCCAAGCGGGAAATCCGCTCCTTCTGGTACCCGACCTGGCTCGCACAGCCGGCGGCCATGGTGCCCGGCAGCCGGCTGCTCGATGCGCCGGCCGACGGGCTCTCCATGGACGAGGTGCTACCGCTCGCCCGCGAGTACGACCTCGTCGTGATGCACACCAGCTCCCCCTCGTTCCCCACGGACGCGAAGGTGGCCGAGCTGCTGAAGGACCAGAACCCGCGCCTGAAGATCGGCATGGTCGGGGCCAAGGTGGCGGTCGATCCGGACGGCTCGCTCGGAGCCTCCAACGCCATCGATTTCGTCGCCCGCGAGGAATTCGACTACACCTGCCGTGAAGTCGCCGAGGGCCGCCCGTTCGCCGACATCACGGGTCTGTCGTACCGTCGTGCCGATGGCCAGATCGTGCACAACCCAGCGCGCGCCATGATCGAGAACATGGACGACCTGCCCTGGGTGACGCCGGTCTACAAGCGCGACCTGCACATCCCGAATTACTTCATCGGCTACCTGCAGCACCCCTACGTGTCGTTCTACACCGGGCGCGGCTGTCGCTCCAAGTGCACCTTCTGCCTGTGGCCGCAGACCGTCGGCGGACATCGCTACCGCGTGCGCAGCGCGCAGAGCGTCATCGACGAGGTGCGCTGGATCCAGGAGAACATGCCGGAGGTGAAGGAGATCTTCTTCGACGACGACACCTTCACCGACTTCCGTCCGCGCGCCGAGGAAATCGCCCGCGGCCTCGGCAAGCTCGGGGTCACTTGGTCGTGCAACGCCAAGGCCAACGTGCCCTACGAGACGCTCAAGATCATGAAGGACAATGGCCTGCGGCTGCTGCTGGTCGGCTACGAGTCGGGCAACGACCAGATCCTGCACAACATCAGAAAGGGCCTGCGCACCGATATCGCGCGGCGCTTCACCCGCGATTGTCGCGAGCTCGGCGTGCAGATCCACGGCACCTTCATCCTCGGCCTGCCGGGGGAGACCACCGAGACGATCCGCGAGACCATCAAGTTCGCGGTCGACATCAACCCCAACACCATCCAGGTGTCACTCGCCGCGCCCTACCCGGGCACGCAGCTGTACCAGGAAGCGGTGGACAACGGCTGGCTCACCGCCTACGACAACCTGAACCTGGTCAACGACCGCGGCGTGCAGCTCTCCCCGATCAGCTACCCGCACCTGCCGGCCAAAGAGGTCTACCACGCGGTCGAGACGTTCTACAAACGCTTCTACTTCCGCCCGGGCAAGATCGCCGAGCTCACCGGAGAGATGCTCCACAGCTGGGAGATGACCAAGCGCCGCCTGCGCGAGGGCGTGGAGTTCTTCCGCTTCCTGCACGCGCACGAGGCCTGAGCCCCGCCGGTGAAGGCCCTCGCCATCACCGCCGACGATTTCGGCCTGCATGAGGCGGTGAACGAGGCCATCGAGCAGGCCCACACGGGCGGCGTGCTCACCTGTGCGAGCCTGATGGTCGGGGCGGACGCAGCGGAGGACGCCGTGCGGCGAGCGCGCCTGCTGCCGCAGCTCGCCGTCGGTCTGCACGTAGTGCTGGCCGACGGCCGAGCAGTGCTGCCACCCAGGCGGATCCCGGCCCTCGTGGACGATTCGGGGCGCTTTGCCGATCGAATGGCCCGCGAGGGCGTGCGGTTCTTCGCCCTGCCGCGCGTCAGACGCCAGCTCGAGGCGGAGATCCGCGCCCAGTTCGCCGCGTTCGCCGCGAGCGGCCTGCCGCTCGATCACCTCAATGCGCACAAGCACTTCCACCTGCACCCGACCGTGCTGTCGATGCTGCTGTCGATCGGCGCCGAGTACGGCCGCCCGCCGGTGCGCTGGCCGCACGAGCCCCGCTGGGCGGCACCCGCCGGCGCGGCGCTCGCCGGCGCATTGCTCTCGCCCTGGCTCGCCCTGATGCGCTGGCGCCTGCGCGCCGCCGGGGTCGCGAGCAACGATCAGGTGTTCGGCCTCGCCGGCACTGGCGCGATGGACGAGACGCGCCTGCTCGGGATCCTGCAGCGCCTGCCGGAGGGGTTCACCGAGATCTACCTGCACCCGGCAACCCGCAACGGACTGACCCCGGCGATGCAGGCCTACCGGCACCGCGAGGAACTCGACGCGCTGCTCAGCCCGCGCGTGCGCGAGACGATCGACGCCTCGGGCGCGGCCACCGGGGGCTTCCGCACCCTCACCAGCGCCGGCAACATGCCGCGCGGGGCGCGTTGCGCCGCATGAGACTCACCGTCCGGATCGCGCTGCTCGCGGGGCTGGCGCTGCTGATCGCTCTGCTGGCACGCGAGGGCACGGCCATTCTCACGCCGATCGAGCGGGCCGGCTGGGTGCTGCTGTGGTTGGTGCCCCTGCACGCGCTGCCGCTGCTGCTCGATTCGCGCGGCTGGCAGGCGCTCATCCCCGAGCGCGTGCCGCCGAGCCGGCTGTTGTGGATCGCCACGGTGCGCGAGGCCATCAACCGACTGCTGCCGGTCGCCAACATCGGCGGGGAACTGATTGGTATCCGCCTGCTCGCCGCCGGCGGGGTCGAGGGCGTCTGCGCCGCCGCCAGCGTCACCGCCGAGGTCCTGCTGACCTTGTTCAGCCAGTATCTGTTCGTGCTGATCGGGGTGACCTGCCTGCTCAGTCTCACCGGCACCGTGCGCTCGGCCGCCGACGTGCTGATCGGACTCGCCGCAACTCTGCCGCTGATCGTGTTGTTCGCCGCCCTGCTGCACTATGGTTCGGTGTTCGAGCGCATGGAGAAGGTCGCCGTGAAGATGCTCGGCGAACAGATGCTCTCGCTGCTGAACGGCAAGTGGTCGGCGCTCGATGCCGCGCTGCGCGCGCTGCTCACCGACTGGCGGCGATGGCTGCGCACGCTCGCCTGGCAACTCGCCGGCATGCTCTCCGGAACGCTCGAGACGTGGCTTGCGCTGCGCTGGCTCGGCCACCCGGTCAGCGTCGAGGCCGCCGTGGTGCTCGAGAGCCTCATGCAGGCGGCGCGCACCTTCATTTTCATCGTGCCGGCGGGAATCGGCATTCAGGAGGCGACCCTGGTCGGGGTCGGCCGTCTGATCGGCGTCGACGCCGAACTCGCCCTCGCACTGTCGCTGACCAAGCGCATGCGGGAGATTCTCTTCAGCGCACCGGCGCTGCTATCCTGGTATTGGACTGAAGGAAAGAGGGAATTGCACCATGTCCGCGGATCCGGTCGACTTTGACCTCGCTTCGCTGCGTCCAGGATCTCCCGAACACAAACATCTGCTCGCCCGGTTCTTCTTCGACACGCACGTCGAGTACGATCCCGAACACATCGCCTGGCCGACGCTCACCGCCGAGGAGCAGCAGCGCCTCACCCGCCTGCCGTTCTGGCAGGAAGCGGTGTCCACTGAGAACATCACCTCCCACACCGTCACCGCCGCGGCGAGCCTCGAGAGCGACCCGGAACTGAGCCGCGCGATCGCGCTCCAGGGGTTCGAGGAGCAACGCCATGCGCGCCTGCTCGCCGCTCTCACCGCGCACTACCGCATACCGATCGAATTTCCGGCGCCCTACACGCCGCACAACCTCCAAGATGACTTCCTGTTCGCCGGCTTTGGCGAATGCTTCGATTCGTTCTTCGCCTTCGGGCTGTTCGCGCTGGCGCGCGAGTCCGGTTACTTCCCCGCCGCGCTGGTCACGGTATTCGAACCGGTGATGGACGAGGAAGTGCGCCACATCCTGTTCTTCGTCAACTGGGTCAAGGCGCGGCGGCTGCAGTTACCCTGGTGGCAGCGCCCGGTGTTCCGGGCGCGCTGCGCGTGGATCATCCTGAAACAGGTAGCCTCGCGAGTGAAAACCGCCCGCAGCCTCGGCGGTGCAGACGCCTCGGCGGCCAACAGCGAGAACTTCACGCTGACGGCGCATCAGGACATCGGCGCGCCCGTGACGCTGCGTGGGCTGCTCGCGAAGTGCCTGGAGGAGAACGAGCGGCGCATGGCACGCTACGACGCGCGCCTGCTGCGCCCACGCCTCGTGCCAGCCCTTGCCCGCGGACTGTACCGAGTGTTGCCGAAGCGCCTCTGAAGGCTAGCCGCTCACTCCGGCGGGTCCCCCTGCCCGACCAGGTGATGCGCCCGGCCGGCCACATACTCGTAGATCGCCTTCAGATCATGCGGGGAGAAGAACCCCGCCCAGGCCGGCATGCCCTTGGCCTTGCGGCCCTCCATGGCAATCTGGGTCATCTGCGCCTCGGTCATGCCGTTCAGCACCGACTGGCGCAGGTCCGGAGCATACTCCGAGCCCGTCGCATCCTCGCCGTGGCAGCGGAAGCAATACGAGTTGAACAACTCGTAACCGCGGAACACCGTCGGGGTCACCTTCTTCGTCCCGGTCCGAAACACGGGGAAGTCGAGCGTGACCGCCTGGCCGTTCACCGTATAGTGGTAGGTCTTCACGCCCGCGGCAACCGCCGGCTTCGCGCCCGAACGGATCGAGAGCACCCAGCTGACGACCTCATTGAGCTGCTGCTCGGTGAGGTCCGGATGCGGCGGCATCGGAATCTTGCCCCAGGTGCCGACATGTCCGAACTTCACCGCATGCACCAGCACCGCCTGGGCCCCGGGCTGATGCGCAAAGCGCTGGGCCACCGCGACGAACGCCGGGCCCACCACTGTGTGACCGACCGCGTGACAGGAGAAGCAGTTGCTGCCCCGGGCCACTTTCTCACCCGGGGGCATGGCGGCAATCGCCGGTAGCGTCAGCCCGAGCGTGCACACCCACAACAGCACCCGACCCATCCGCACGGCCCAACCCGTGCCTCGCCGAGGCAGGACGGAGAATCGCTTCGCACTCACTACGTATGGCATGTCTTGCATCGAATGACATCGTGACCGTAGGACCCTAGTCGGCTCGCCATTGCGCCCCCTCAGGGCAGGATGCCGACATCGTAGTTGTCCATGATCTGCTTGATCTGCGCCTTATGCGACTTGATCACCGCGTTCAATTGCGCAATGAGGTGCTTGTGCGCCGGGGCCACGCCGAGCGACATGAAGAACAGGTACCGCTCCGGCGAGCCGAGGGCATTCGTATCCGGCACGCGCGTCATGGTCAGATCCGGATAATCCTTCTTGATGAAATAGCCTACGGCCGGCTCCCAGGTGATCAGGACGTCGACCTTGCCGTCCTGCACCGCCTGCAGCGTCGCTTTAGGGGACGCCGTTGGTTTCTCCGCAGTATCGAACGGTGTCGCCTTCAGGAGCAGCCCACGCATCTTCAGACCCATCTCCGGCGGCGTGCCCATCTCGAACCCGATCTTCACGTGCCGCAGGACCGGGGAATCCATCCCGCCGGACAGATCGTACGGGCGGCCTTTCTTGTAGACGAAGACGTACGTCGAGCCGTAGTAGGGATCCGTGTAATGCTCCTCGACGTCCCCGTAGGGCAGATCCATGATGATGTCGCAGCGGTTCTTATCGAGATTCAGGGCGAGAAAGTTGTCGAACCCGCCCGGCTGGCGGTAGCTCGACCACACGTACTGCACCGGCCGCCCGAGCGCCTGGCCGATGACCTCGGCCACCTTGTTCTCAAACCCCTGTCCCATCCGATTCGAGTACGGTAGGTAGTTCGGATCGGCGCAGACCGTCAGCGGTCGCGCGGCCGCCGCTGCGGCGGACCCGCCGATCAGCAGCAGTACCGCCAAGCCCCGCAGCATCCCCACAATGGCTCTTTTGTGTGACATACGTCGTTTCCCCTTCACGTTAAGTGATCGCTGCGGCGACTTGCCTGCGCCGACTCCACCGACAAAGTGGGCCGCGCCGATGCCCGGCGCGGCCCACTCCAGCAATGGGCGGGGCAACCCCATATCATCCTCGCCCCGCCCCATCCGCTCAACCTTTCGGCAGCGCGAACACCATCAACGTTCCGCCGAGTTGTGTGTACTGGTTAAGGCTGTGGTCAAGTCCCACGGCACCCAATCCCGCCGTACCCTTGTGCAGGTTATTGGTCATGCCGATCGCCGCCCAGCCGCCCACACCGGTCAACACCGCGACGTACTGATGCCCGTCATGCATGTACGTGACCGGGTTGCCGATGATCCCCGAGGGACAGTGGAAGCTGTACAGCACCTTCCCGGTGTGCACGTCCACGGCACGGAAGTCGCCCTTGAGCGTGCCGTAGAAGGCGAGTCCACCGGCAGTGGTCAGCGCTCCGCCCCAGTCCTGGAACTCCGAGTGAATCTGCCAGTTGGTCCGCCCCGTGACCGGATTGATGGAAATGAACCGACCGCGGTAGCCGCCCGGACCGGGGTGCATGTTGACGATCGCACCGACGAACGGGAAGCCTGCCATGTACTTGACGTCGAACGCCTGATAGTCCATGCACAGGTGATTCAACGGCACGTAGAAGTCACCGGTCTGCGGGTCGTACGAGGACGGCTGTTCGTCCTTGTCGCCCTGCGCCGCCGGGCAGATACCCGTGACGTTGACGCCGGCGCGGGTCATGTATCGCTCGTTCACCTCTGGCATACCGGTATTCATGTTGAATCCGTTTGCCCAGTTCACCGATGAGTCGTATTTCTGGATCCGCACTGGCTTTCCGGTGATTCGGTTGACAACGAACATGAATCCGTTGCGATCGAAGTGGGCGAGCAGCGGCTCCTCGCGGCCGTTCACCTTGGCGTTGAACAGCACCATTTCGTTGACGCCGTCGTAGTCCCAGCCATCGTGCGGGGTCATCTGCAGCACCCACTTGGCCATGCCGGTGTGCAGGTTGCGCGCGAAGATCGTCATCGACCAGCGGTTCAGGCCCGGACGCTGCGTGGGATTCCACGTGCCCGGATTGCCGCTGCCGTAGTAGATCATGCCGAGCTTCGGGTCGTACGAATACCATCCCCAGGTGGTGCCGCCGCCTTCCTTCCACTCATCCCCGCGCCAAGTCTTCAGGCTCGAGTCGACCCCGACGGGCTTTTGGGTGTACCCGTTGATGGTATGCGTCGGACTGACCATCAGCTGATTGTCCGGCCCCTCGCTGTACGCGCGCCACAGCATCTTGCCGGTGTTCGCATCGAGCGCGGTCATATACCCGCGCACGCCAAACTCGCCGCCGGACACACCGATCAGGGCCACACCGTCGTACACCTGAGGTGCGGCGGTGACGGTCTGACCGAGTTTCGGATCGGCATTGCGAAACTTCCACTCTACGGCACCGTCGCTCGCATTCAGCGCATACACCATGCCGTCGAGTGCGGTCATGATGATCTTGCCGTTGTAGTAGCTCACACCGCGATTGACGACGTCGCAGCAGGCTACCGGCGGCGCATTCGGATCGGGCGGCGGAGTGAATTTCCAGCGGACCCGGTGGTTCGGATCGTTCAGATCCACTGCAAATACGCTGTTCGGGTAAGGCGTCTCGAAATACATCGTATTGCCGATCACGAGCGGCTGGCCCTCATGGCCGCGCAGCACGCCGGTCGACATGGTCCACGAGACCTGCATCTGGCGGGCATTGTGGACGTTGATCTGATTGAGCCGGCTGTAGCGCCAGTTGTAATCGTTGCCGGAGGGCTTGATCCAATTGGCACCGGTCGGGCCGGTGTCCGCGGCATACGCCGGTCTCGATCCGGCACATGCGCCGGTGACGACGAGCACAGCAGCGGCGCCCGAGAGCAACCATCCCCAGCGCTGCCGATCCGCCCGCCGCGGCGTTTTTTCAGTCAGGGTATACACGGTAATGTCTCCTGAAGTGGCATTGTCGGTACTTACAGGTGATTCGGACGGTCCGGCACCTCGGCGGAGCACGCTCCGCCGGGGCGACTCACGGGCCGGCACCGGTTGACTCGCCGCGAACTCATCTGTCGCACCCGTGCGCGGCGGCACTGGATAGGCTTGGTTGTTGGTGTACTCACCCCCTCTGTTACGCCTCGACAACGACACTCAGCTCGTGCTCGTCTCCTCGAAGCCTTCCGCCCGCGCCACCGTCATGCTCTGCGTGCAGCGCAGGCGCGGCGTCTCGCGCCCGTTATGCGCGCTACTATGCGCGCATTGAACCGCCGCGGCATAGCCTGCCGACAGCGCAGACGCGAGCCCTGCGGCGGAGTGATCAGTTTTCGGAACACTCCGGCGATGGCGCACACCGAGCGAGCGCCGCTGCGCGCCGGGCACGCACCGCGCGGCGGATGCGTCGAACCAGTGGAGCACGCCGATTCGCACCTGCGCACTCACGCCGCGAGCGTTCCCTTCTTCTTCGCCGCGTGCGTGGCAATCGCATCCATCAGCGCCGGGGAGAGCGAATCGTAAGGTTCCAGACCCAGTTGCTTCAGACGCTCGCGCACTTCGCTCATCCGCCCCGGCGGGAACCCGGATTCGATGATCGAGGAGACGAACGCGGCGAACTCGGGTGCCGCCCAGCCGTGCTCCTGCAGCAGTTCCGGATGCACGAAGTCAAAGCCGTAGAATGGGTGCTCCTTGTTCTCGATGCGCCCGTACATGTGCACGCCGCACCCGGTGCACGCATGACGCTGAATGGGCGCAGTGACGTCGACGATCTTCAGTTTCTGGCCATTGGCCACGACCGTCAGTTTGTCGCGCGAGACGACCGCAACCAGCGAGAACAGCGCACCTTTGGGCTTCCAGCACTTGCTGCAACCGCAGACGTGATCGAAGGCGACGTTCGCAGCGATGTGTACCTTGACCGGATCCGTGGCGCAGTGGCACACCAGCGTGCCGCCCGCAAAGTCCGCCTTCCCCGGTTTTACGCCGTGGTCGACCGCCGGATGAATCGAGATAGCCATGTTTAGATCCTCATCGAGTTGTAATTACCATGGAGGTCTTCAGAACGTCACGACCGTACGGATCGACTCGCCCCGGTGCATCAGGTCGAACGCCTCGTTGATGCGCTCGATCGGCAGGACGTGCGTGATCAGCTCATCGATGTGGATCTTCTTGTCCATGTACCAGTCGACGATCTTCGGCACATCGGTGCGCCCGCGCGCCCCGCCAAACGCCGTGCCCTTCCACACCCGACCGGTCACCAGCTGAAACGGCCGGGTCTTGA
>JAJZDW010000040.1 GCA_021851405.1 Pseudomonadota bacterium | reverse complement strand
ACCGGCCGGGGCTGCTGTGCGACGTCGGCAAGGTGCTCACCGCCGAGCACGTGCTGCTGCAGGCCGCGCGCATCATGACCGTCGGGGAGCGGGCCGAGGACGTCTTCTACATCACCGACCGCGACGGACAGGCGCTCGATGAGGCACGGGCCGAGCATCTGCGCCAGATCCTCGGCGAAGCGCTCAAACGGCGCGCCGCCGCGTAACCACTCACTGGAGCTTCACATGAACCCGCGTCTTCGGCGGCTGCACGCCTATCCCTTCGAGCGTCTGGCGCGACTGACCGCCCCGACCCCACCGGCCGCGACGATCCGCCCGATCGCCATGTCGATCGGCGAGCCGCGCCACGAGCCGCCGGCCATGGTGCTCGAGGCGCTGCGCGCCAACGCGCACCAGCTCGGCACCTACCCCACCACCGCCGGGGTGCCTGAGTTGCGCGGCGCGTGCGCCTCGTGGCTCGAGCGGCGCTTCGGCCTCACCGCCGGCAGCGTCGATCCGGCCACCATGGTGCTGCCGGTGAACGGCACGCGCGAGGCGCTGTTCGCGTTCGTGCAGGCCGCGCTCGATGCGAGCCGCGAGGCGCTCGTGGCGATGCCCAATCCGTTCTATCAGATCTACGAGGGCGCCGCGCTGCTCGCCGGGGGCGAGCCGTACTTCCTCGACACCACCGCGGCGAACGCCTTCACGCCGGATCTCGCGGCGGTGCCCGAGGCGCTCTGGCGGCGCTGTCAGGTGCTGTTCCTCTGCAGCCCGGGCAACCCGACCGGCAAGGTGTTCTCGCGTCAGTATCTGCACCAGGCGCTCGAGCTCGCCGAGCGCTACGACTTCATCGTCGCGGCCGATGAGTGCTACAGCGAGATCTATCTCGATGAGGCGTGCCCGCCGCCGGGCCTGCTCGAGGCCGCCCAGGCCGCCGGGCGCGCCCGCTTCGAGCGCTGCATCGTGTTTCACAGTCTCTCCAAGCGCTCGAGCGTACCGGGCCTGCGCTCCGGGTTCGTCGCCGGT
Source organism: Pseudomonadota bacterium (assembly GCA_021851405.1). GTDB lineage: Bacteria > Pseudomonadota > Gammaproteobacteria > Steroidobacterales > Steroidobacteraceae > 13-2-20CM-66-19. The sequence goes on along the minus strand of JAJZDW010000040.1, from coordinate 23,605 downwards.
GACCCGGCGATCATCGCCGAGCTGCTGCTGTACAGGACCTATCACGGCTGCGCCATGCCGGTGCCGACCCAACTGGCGAGCCTCGTCGCCTGGCAGGACGATGCGCATGTGGTGGCCAACCGGCGGCTGTACCGGGAGAAATTCGAGCGCGTGCTGCCCATCCTCGCCCCGGTCCTGCCGGTGGAGAAGCCCGAGGGCGCCTTCTACCTGTGGAGCGAAGTCGGCGCCGATGGCGACGATGAGCGCTTCACCCGCGAGCTGTATGCCACCCAGGGCGTGCTGGTGCTGCCGGGCAGCTATCTGGCGCGCGACGGCGGGCAGGGCAATCCCGGTGCCGGGCGCGTGCGCATCTCGCTCGTGCCGGGCGTCGCCGAGTGCATCGAGGCCGCCGAGCGCATCCGCGCCTACCTCGAGGGCCGCAGGCGATGAGCGCCTCTTTGCAGGCAGCCATCGAGGCGGCGTTCGAGGCGCGTGCCACCCTCACGCCTGAGCGCGTGCCGGCGGCGCTCGCCGCGCAGCTCGAGGAGTGCATCGAGCTGCTCGACAGCGGCCGGGCGCGCGTGGCGCAGCGCCGGGGCGAGCACTGGGTGGTCAACGAGTGGCTGAAGAAGGCGGTGCTGCTGTACTTCCGCACGCGCCAGAACACGACGATCGAGGCTGGCTTCACGCGCTTTTACGACAAGGTGCCGCTGAAATATGCCGAAGCCGGTGACGAGCAGCTGCGCGCCGGCGGGGCGCGCATCGTGCCGCACGCGGTGGTCCGCAAGGGTGCATACATCGCGCCGAACACCGTACTGATGCCCAGTTACGTCAACATCGGCGCCTACGTCGACAGTGGCACCATGGTGGACACCTGGGCGACCGTGGGCTCGTGCGCACAGATCGGGCGCAACGTGCACCTCTCCGGCGGGGTCGGCATCGGCGGAGTGCTCGAGCCGCTGCAGGCGAGTCCCACCATCATCGAGGACGACTGCTTCATCGGCGCGCGCTCGGAAATCGTCGAAGGGGTGATCGTCGAGAGCGGCGCGGTCATCTCCATGGGGGTGTTCATCGGGCAGAGCACGCGAATCTACGAGCGCGCGAGCGGGCAGATCCTCTACGGACGCGTGCCGGCCGGCTCCGTGGTCGTGCCCGGATCGCTGCCCTCCGCGGACGGCCGCTACAGCCTCGCCTGTGCGGTGATCGTCAAGCGAGTCGACGCCCAGACCCGCGCCAAGACCTCGATCAACGAACTGCTGCGCGCCGCGCAGTAGCGCCGGCGCCGCGGCGACCGGACGGCCCCGCCCCGACGCGGGCGGGGTTCAGCCGAAGCGGCCCGTAATGTAATCCTCGGTCAGGCGGTGGCGCGGGTTGGTGAACACCCGGTCGGTCTCCCCGACTTCCACCAACCGCCCCATGTGAAAGTAGGCGGTGCGCTGCGAGACGCGTGCGGCCTGCTGCATCGAGTGCGTCACGATCACGATCGCATAGCTGCCGTGCAGCTCCTCGATCAGATCCTCGATGCGCGCCGTCGCAATCGGATCGAGCGCCGAGCACGGCTCGTCCATCAGGATCACTTCCGGCTGCACCGCGAGCGCTCGCGCGATGCACAGGCGCTGCTGCTGGCCACCGGAGAGGCCCATGCCCGGCCCGTGCAGCCGGTCCTTCACCTCGCTCCACAGCCCGGCGCGCTGCAGACTGGTGCAGACGAGCTCATCCAGATCGGCCCGGGTGCGCGTGAGCTTGTGAATGCGCGGCCCGTAGGCGACGTTGTCGTAGATCGACTTCGGGAACGGATTGGGCTTCTGGAACACCATCCCGATGCGCGCCCTCAAGCGCGCCACGTCCTGGCGCTTCTCGTAGATGTCCTGGCCATCGAGCAGGATCTCGCCCGTGACCCGCGCCCCGGGAATGGTGTCATTCATGCGGTTCAGGCAGCGCAGGAACGTCGACTTGCCGCACCCCGACGGCCCGATGCAGGCGAGCACCTGGCCGCGGGCGATGTCCACCGTCACGTCGGTGAGCGCCTGGATCTCCCCGTAGTGCACGTACACCGAGCGGCAGGAGAACACCGGGTCGGGCACCTGCGGCTCCCCGGCCGGCAGCCCGGTCGGCAGCGACGTCAGCTCGCTGGCGAGGGCCGTCGGGACGTGCACGCGGCCGCTCGGCTTGGTGCCGAGCGCCACGCCGCTCGTGAGGCTCGCGCCGGGTGAGTCGGAGCGGGTCGTTTCCTGCGCCACGGTTCGGTCTACCTCAGCCAAATCGTCCGGTGACGTAGTCATCGGTGCGCCGATCCCGCGGCGCGGTGAACAACTGCCCCGTGGGGCCCATCTCGATCAGTTCGCCCTGGTACATGAACGCCGTGTTGCTCGAGACGCGCGCGGCCTGCTGCAGGTTGTGGGTGACGATCAGGATGCAGAAGCGCTCGCGCAGGTTCTGCAGAGTCTCCTCGACCTTCAGCGTCGAGATCGGATCGAGCGCCGCGGTGGGCTCATCGAGCAGGATCACCTCCGGCTCAAGCGCAATGGAGCGCGCGACGCACAGGCGCTGCTGCTGGCCGCCGGAGAGACTGCGGGCATCCTCGTGCAGCTTGTCCTTGACCTCGTCCCAGAGCGCCGCATCGCCGAGCGCCGCGTGCACGCGCCGGGTGAGCTCGACCCGCCCGATCCGCCGCGCCAGGCGCAGTCCGAACGCCACATTCTCGAAAATCGACATCGGGAACGGGGTGGGCTTCTGGAACACCATCCCGACGCGCAGGCGCAGTCGCGTGACGTCCACGTTCGGGGCGAGGATGTCCTCCCCGTCGAGCAACACCTCGCCGCTCGCACGGTGCCCCGGATACAACGCGTACATGCGGTTCAGGACCCGCAGCAGCGTCGATTTACCGCAGCCCGACGGCCCGATGAACGCGGTGATGGAACGATCCGGCAGTGCCAGACTGACGTCCTTCAACGCCTGCTGCCGGCCATAGAAGAAGCTCAGGTGCCGGACCTCGATCTTCGTCGCCGGGTTCGCTCCCTCGGCGCCGGCAGGATCGGCCCACTCGGCAGGCTGGCTCATCGGTGCGGCCCTGTGTGGGCCTGCGGTGCAGTTCGGTGCATGTTCTGTGGGTCGAAATCGTCGTCGAAATCAGGGGGCTCGCCGCCTTCGCGGCACGCGCAGCCATACGGGCCCATCAGCGCCACGCACCCCGGAATTGTCACCTGCCGAGGTTGCCCTCAGCAAGTCGCAATCCGCAATCGTCCGTGCCCTCCGGGGCCGGCGGGGATCTGCGGCTCGGCCCATCGATGACCGCGGGCCGCGGGCCTCGCGGGGCCGCACGCCACCGCACGGTGCGTGGCCGATCGCCGCCCGACGGACGCCCGCCGAGGCCCCGCGCACCGCCATCGCGGTGCCCAGAGTCCCCGCCGAAGGCGCACCAGCACGCCCGATCTGCCCGCGCGCGCCGCGGCGCCGCCCCCTTCCGAGCGTCTGCGTCGCACCGCGCTCGCGATGCCCGACCCGTCCCGACCCGATCCCATCTTGCCCGCACATCATGTCCAAATGATGACGGTCGGACCGCTCGGCGCGCAGCCCCTGGTCACCCCAACCCTCGCGCGCTGTCACATTGCAGGCCTCGACGGAATTAATTATTATTTTTTTCAATAGGTTACGGTCGTGTGACATTCGAGTGACCGTACTGTCACATTACTTTCACATTTATGTCATCTAATCATCACCCGCGGAAGCGCGGCGCGGCGCTCCGGTCTCGATCCGAACCGCGCACCGGATGACCGATCGTCACACCATCGTCATGCGGATGTCACGGTTCGGGGAACAACACGCGCCGTTTCGAGAACGACGATTCAGAGGAGTCCCACGGTGATCTGTTGGCGCATCCGTTGCGCACTCTACCCGCGAGCACCCGATCCCCCAGGTCGGGTGTACCGCTGCGAGCGGCGTGTCGACGCCGCGCGGCACTGTGCGTGCCTCCTCCGCGGGCACCCCGGGAGAGTCGATGCGCCATCGCGGCATCCCACGACTTCCATCGTCGCACACGTGCGCGACACTGCGCGCGTGTTCGGACTGAGGTCATGGGTGCACGCGCTCGCCGGATGCCCGGCACCCCTGCACGGTTAATCCATCGCCCACCCCTTCACGAGTGAACCCACGAGCATGAGCACCTCAATGACTGTCACGACACCCTCCCGCCGATGCGCCTCGAAGCGCGTCCTGGTGGGCCTAGGCGCCCTCGCTGCCGCCGCTGCCGGCGCACCAGCGTTCGCTCACGCCCCAAGCGCCCCGTCCATCCAGACCGGACCGCTGACGCTGACCTTCGGCGGCTTCGCCGAGCTCGCCACCGTCTACCGCAACCGCAACCAGTCGGCGGACGTCGGCTCGGACTTCAATACCGGCATCCCCTTCACCAACAATCCGAACAGCTCGATCTCCGAGTTTCGCCAGAGCGCCCGCCAGAGCCGATTCACCCTGCTTGCCCAGGGGGCGAAGTTCGACGGCGTCCGCGCCGAGGCGTACATGGAGACGGACTTCCTCAGCTCCGGGGTCACCTCGAACTCGCGCGAGAGCAACAGCTACACGCTGCGCATGCGGGTGTTCTACGCCCGCTTCACCACCGACTACGGGCTGGACGTCCTCGCCGGTCAGAACTGGAGCCTCGCGACGCTCTACAAGGATGGCTTATACCCGCGCGATGAGGACGTCCCGATGGGCATCGATTCGTCCTACATCGTCGGGTTCAACTGGGCGCGCACCCCGCAGATCCGCGTCGTCGAGCACTTCAGCAAGAAGTTCTCCCTCGGGGCGTCTCTGGAGAGCCCGCAGACCGTCACCGGCAACGGCATCAACGCCGTCGGTGCCCCGGCCGGCTCGTTCCCGCCGTCGGGCGTGGTGTATCAGAACCCCGGCGATGCCGCCGGCCTGATGAACCCCACGACCACCTACTCCACGGACATCGCCCCGGACGTCATCGTCAAGGCGGCATTCGATCCGGGCTGGGGTCACTACGAGATCTACGGCCTGAGCCGTTGGTTCCGCTCGAGCATCGATCGGCAGAGCAATACCGTCGCCGGCGGCGGCATCGGCGCCGGCGTGATCCTGCCGCTGATCGCCCAGCGCCTGTCCTTCCAGGCGAGCGGACTGATCGGCAAGGGGATCGGCCGCTACGGCTCGGCGCAGCTGCCGGATGTCACCATGACCCCGGCCGGGGCGCTCGCACCGATTTCCGAGTACGAGGTGCTGCTCGGCCTCACCTACACCCCGAACCCGTTCTGGACGATCTACGGGTACGCCGGACGCGAGCAGGAGAGCTCCAAGTACTACACCGTCGGCACGGCGACCTACGGCTACGGCGCTCCGCAGTTCAACAACAGCGGCTGTGAGGCCCTGAGCGGCACCTGCGTCGGCAACACCCGTTCGGTGAGCGAGCTGAGCGGCGGATTCTGGTGGAAGTTCTACCAGAGCAGGCTCGGCAACATGCAGTTCGGTCTGCAGGGCGAGTATCTGCAGCGCGATGCGTTTGCCGGCATCGGCGGGGCGCCGAGCGCGAACATGTTCGTCGGTCTCGCCTCGTTCCGCTACTACCCGTACCAGCGCTGAGCCCCCGGGGCGCCCGCGGCGAGACGCTCGCACCCTCTGCGCCGTGGCGCAGAGGGTGCGAGCCCTGCCGGCGCTAGTGGCCGAGCCGTCCGATCGCCGCGGCGAGCGCGTACTGCGCCTTGGCATAGTTCGAGAGCGCCTCGGCATCGCTGCTGCGCGCGTGGGCGAAGTCCTGCTGCGCCTGGATCACCTCGGTCACGGCATACACTCCGAAGTTCTTCCGCTGCATACTGAGCTGCAGACTGCGCTCGGCGAGCGCGACCCCGCGCTGCGCCATCTGCATCTGATCCTGTGCGCTCTGGGCCGCTGTGAGCGCGCTCACCACCTGCTCGATGATGCCCTGGCGCAGTTGCTCGGCGAGGATCTGCCGGCGCTCGAGTTGGGCATCGGCCGCTTCGGTGCGACTGAAATCCAACAGTCCCCCGGGCCCGAACCGCCAGCTGAGTCCGACGGCATAATCGTGCACCGCACGGTAGGGACTGAGCGCCCCACCCGCCGCGCCGCGCGCCTGGCCGTAGAGCGCGACCGCGCCGATCGAAGGAATGAGCGGACCGTACTTCGCCCCCGAGCGCTGTCGCTCGGCCGCCGCCAGCGCCGCGGCGCTCGCCTTCAGCTCCGGGCGCTCACGCAGCGCCGTGTGGATCAGCTGCGTGAGCGGCGTATCGAGCCGCACGAGCCGCGGCGTGGCCGCCAGGTGCTCGGCGGGCCTGAGCACCACGGCCGGATCGATCCGCAGCACCACGGCGAGTCGCGCCCCGCAGATTCGCACGTGCGCCTCGGCGCCGCGCAGCGCGACCCTCGCCTGCTGAGTCTGCACGGCCAGACGCAACGCCTCGCTGCGGTTGGTCAGGCCGATGGCCGCGGCGCGCTCGAGCTGCGATTGATAGTCCTGCGAGATCTGCACCGACTGCACGGCGATGTCCCGCTCGGCCACCGCGCTGACCAGATCGAAGTAGGCATTGGCGGTGGCGAGCAGCGCGGCGGCGCGCTCGGCGTCGACGTCCTCGCCGGCGGCACGCTGCAGTTGCAGGGCCGCGAGCTTGCTGAAGATCGCATCGCCGAGCTCGACGGACAGCGCCACCGTCGCGGCACGTCGATACAGCTGCTTGTCCACCTCGAGCATCGCCCCGCTGGTCTGCTGATCCGCACCGGTGCGCTGCGCAAGGCTCTCCCCGACGGTCAGGCTCGGCACGAACCGCAGCGTCGCGGCATTGTTGGCGGCCTGCGCCTGATGCTGCGCGGCGCGCACCCGCGCCAGATCCAGGTTGTTCACCCCCGCCAGGCGTAGCGCGGTCGCCAGATCGATGCGCTGCACGGTCGCGGGCACCTCGGGGGCCGACGCACCGGCGTACGCCGGACCCGCACCGAGCAGCGCGAGGCCGAGCGCGAGTGCCCCGCGCAGCGGCGCGGCGGGCGAGCCCATCAGTGCACACCCCGGTGCGCGCCCGCGAGGACCGGCACCGGGTGCGTCGTCAGTTGCACCGAGACGTACATCCCAGGCAGCAGGTCATGGCCAGGGTTCACCGTGTCGATCTCCGCGAGCATGGTCTGACTGTCCCTCGCCAGTGCGTAGCTGACGCGGGTGACGCTCGCGCGGATGCGCTGCCCGGGAAGCGACGGACTGCGGATCACCGCGGCGGTGCCCGGGCGCACTTGCGCGGCCACATTCTCCGGCACCGGGATCTGCACTCTCACCCGGCTCAAACTCATCAGAGTCACGATCGCCGCACCGCGCGGCGTGCCCGCGGTCGGCACCGACACGAAGGCGCCCGGATCGACGTAGCGCGCCGTGATCGTGCCGGAGAACGGTGCCGTGACCCGCGCGTAGCGCAGCAGCGCCTCAATGCGGGTGAATTCCGCCCGCGCCACTTCGAGCCGTCCGCGCTCCAGATCCACCTGCTGCGGCGTCACCAGATCGGGGGCCGCCTTGGCCGCCTCCTGCACGCGGGTGAAGTTGCGCTCGGCCACCTGGAGCTGCGCGCGGTACTTCACCCGGTCCGCCTCGAGCTCCGGGACCTCGAGCACCGCGATGAGCTGGCCGGCCTTGACCCGATCCCCCGTGTCGACCGGAATGCGTTTGACGAAACCGGCCACCTTCGCCGTGATGAGCGCGGCCTGATACGCGACCACGTGAGCCGGCAGCACCAGCGTCGTGACGTGCACCGCGCGCGCCTCACCGGCCGCGGCGAGTCCCGCCGCACCCGTCACGCCGATCGCCCCGGCCCACATCATCGCCCTCCACCGCGTGTGCCCGGCGCTCACGCGCCGCCGACGGAACAATGCATTGCAGATCATCCTCGGACCTCCTCATGGTGCAGCCGCGCCAGTTCATCAGGATCCAACGAAGGCGAGCGGCGCGGCGCCTGCGCACGAATCAGGGCAAATACCGCCGGCAGGACCCACAGCGTCGCGAGCGTCGCCAGGGCCAGCCCACCGATCACGGCCCGGCCGAGCGGCGCGGCCTGTTGACCGCCCTCGCCCCAGCCGGCCGCCATCGGCAGCATCCCGGCCATCATCGCCAGCGTGGTCATGACGATCGGGCGCAGGCGGCTCACCGCCCCGCTCACGCCGGCCTCGGCGGCGCTCTGTCCCGCCAGGCGCGCCCGCTCGGCGAAGGTGACGAACAGAATCGCGTTGGCGATCGCCACCCCGATGGCCATGATCGCCCCGATGAAGGATTCGAGATTGAGCGTCGTGCCGGTTGCGAGCAGCATCACCACCACTCCGACCAACACCGCCGGGACGCTCGCAATCGTCACCAGCGCGAGCTCCCAGGACTGGAAGTTGGCCACCAGCAGCAGCGCGATGACGAACACCGCCAGCAGCAGCCCGCCGCTGAGTGCGCCCATCAGCTCGCCCATCGTCTGTACTTCCCCGCGCACCGCCACGCTGACGCCGGCCGGCGGCTCCCCGGCGGCGGCGATCGCGCGCCGCACGGCGGTGGCGGCCTGCCCGAGGCTGGTGCCCTCGAAGTTGGCCGTCACCGAGGCGTAATGCTGGTTGTCGTGATCGTCGTACTCCCCGACCACGGTGCCGGGCTCGATGCTGCCGAGGTTGCGCAGCAGTTGCGGGGTGCCGTCGCGGCTGGCGATCGGCACGTCGCGCAGGTCCTCGAGCGAGCTCAGCCGATGCTGCGGGATCTGCACCTGCACCGCGTAGGCGATGCCGCTCGGGCCTGCCCAGAAGATCCGCTGCGTGTAGCGGCTGGAGGCGGTCGCGGGCGTCAGCGACTGGATCACATCGTGCTGCGTCACGCCGAGGAGCCCGGCGCGCTCGCGGTCCACCTCGACCCGCACCGCCGGGTACTGCAGCGGCTGACCGAACTGCACGTCGCGCAGCATGCCGAGCGCTGCAAGTTGCTGGCGGATCCGCTGCGCGTAGGCGCGATCGGTGCGCAGATCCGCACCGATGGCATCGACCTCGATCGGGGTCGAGGCCCCGAAGCTCATCACCCGGCTGACGATGTCGGCCGGTTCGAACGACACGCGCACCTGCGGCAGCTGACGGGCGATGTCGCGCCGCAGCCGATCGCGAAACGCCGCCAGATCCAGATGCACCGACGGACGAAATTGCACCTGCAGCACCGCCTCGTGCGGTCCGCTGTTCCAGAGATAGATGAAGTTGCTCGGAAACGGCGAGCCGTGCACCCCGGCGAGCGCGAGGGAGACCTGGATCGAATGCGCCCCGGCGTCATGCTTGATCAGCTCGAGCACGCGCTGCACCGCCTGTACGGTCAGCTCGAGGCGCGTACCGGGGGGCAGTCCGAGACGCATCTGCACCTGGGCCTGACCGGACTCGGCCCGTGGGAAGATGTCGGTCCCGAGCCGTGGCGCGAGCAGCCCCAGCAGCGCGGCGCAGACGAGCAGGTACCCCAGGAGCACGCGCGCGCGGCGGTGCACCAGCGGCTGAAGATAGCGGCCATAGGCCCCCTGCAACCGCACGATCAGACCCGGATCGTGCTCGGCGGCCTCCCCGGCATGATGCCAGCGCCGGAACGCCCATACCGACAGCACCGGCACCAGCGTGTTGGCGAGCAGGTAGGAGGCGATCATCGAGAAGCCGACCGCGAGCGACAGCGGCACGAACAGCGCGCGCGCCGCGCCCTGCATGGCGAAGGACGGCAGGAACACTGCCACGACGCACAGCATCGCGATCAGCAGCGGGATCACCACCTCGTGCGAGGCATCGAGCACCGCACGCTCGACGCTCTCCTGATGTACGAGGTGGGTGTGGATGTTCTCGATCACCACCGTGGATTGATCGACCAGGATGCCGACGGCGAGCAGCAGACCGCCGAGCGTCATGAGGTTGATGCTCTGCCCGGTGAGCCACAACGCGAGCACGGCGGCGAGCAACGCCAGCGGAATATTCAGCACGACGATGAAGGCGCTGCGCCAGTCGCGCAGAAACAGCAGCACCATCGCCCCGGCGAGCAGCGCCCCGAGTGCCCCTTCCAGAGTCAGACTGCCGATGGCGCGGGTCACGAACGGAGACTGATCGAGCACGTAGTGGATGTGCACGTCGGGCGGCAGCGCCGCCTGAAAGCGCCCGAGGTTTGCTTTGACCTCATTGACCACCGTGAGCGTCGAGGCATCCGCCCGCTTGGTGACCGGCAGATAGACGGTCGGATGCCCGTCGACCAGCGCGATGCTGGTGGTGATGTCCGCACCATCGGCCACCGAGCCTACGTCGCGCACGAAGACCGCCGGAAAGGTGCCGGTGCGGATCGGCACGGCGCCCAGATCCGCGATGTTGTGCGCAATGGAGTTCAGTTCCACGACCGGATTGCGCGTGCCCAGGTCGATGTTGCCCGCCGGGCTGATGGTCTCGGACTTCGCAATCGCGCTCACCACCTGATCGGGCGAGAGGCGGTAGGCCTGCAGCTTCGCCGGGTCGAGCGAGACGATCACGGTGCGCGCGCTGCCACCGAACGGCGCCTCGGCGGACACCCCGGGGAGCGTGGCGAACATCGGCCGGACGGTGTTCAGCGCCAGATCCTGCATCTGCGCCACGGTGCGCGTCGGACTGGAGAAGGCCAGATAGCCGACCGGCACGCTGCCGGCGTCAAAGCGCACGATGAACGGCGGCACCGTTCCGGGCGGCATGTAGGCGTGCGCTCGGTTGACGTACTGCACGGTCTCGGACATCGCCTGCGCCATGTTGGTGCCGGGCTGGAAGGTGATCTTCAGCAGCGCCGCACCCTCGATCGAGCGCGCCTCGACCTCGCGGATGCCGGTGATGTAGAGAAAGTTGTACTCGTAGTAGTAGGTGAGAAATCCCTCCATCTGCGCCGCGGTCATTCCCGGGTAGGGCTGGGCGACGTAGATGGTCGGAACGCCGAGCGGCGGGAAGACGTCTGCGGACATCTTGTTGATGGCGAGCAAGGCCCCGGCGATCACACCGACCACCAGGACGAATATCGTGTAGGGGCGCCGCAGCGCGAGCCGCACCAGACTCATCAGCGCATCCGCCTTTCGCTTCACACGGCCGTGCGGCCGCACGGGGCGAACGATAGCGAGGCGATCCTGACGGCAGCATGACCTGAAGATGACCAAACGGTCATCTGGCCGCGATGCCCCGCCGGATCAGTGCGCGGGGGGCTCGGCCGGCGGAAAGTAAAGACGCACCGCGGTCCCGGCGCCGAGTTCGCTGTCGACCTCGAGCGTCCCGCCGTGCAGGCCCATGATGGACTTCACGATGGCCAGTCCGAGGCCCGCGCCGCCCTGCGCCGCGCCGCGCGATGAATCGACGCGGTAGAAGCGATCGGTGAGTTTCGGCAGGTGTTGCGCGCCGATGCCGCGGCCGGAGTCGAGCACGCTCAGCCGGCAGCCGCCCTCGGGCGTGGCGTCAGCCTCGAGGCGCACGCTGCCGCCGCGCGGGGTGTGCTTCAGGGCGTTCGCGACCAGGTTGCTCAGCGCCCGGCGCAGCAGCTGCGGATCGGCAAACAGGCCGGCCGAGCCGCCGCACTGCACGCGCACGCCGGACTCCTCGGCGAGCGGCTGGTAGAACTCGGCCACCGTCTGCATCTCGTGCAGCGCATCGAGCACGGTGCGCTCGGCGGCGCGGCGGGTGTGATCGGCGTAGGCGAGAAACAGCATGCTGTCGATCATGCGCGCCAGCCGGCCGTACTCCTCGAGCGCCGAGTGCAGCACCTCCAGATACTCCGCGGCGCTGCGCTCATGTGCGAGCGCGACCTGCGCCTCGCCGATCAGCGTGTTGATGGGCGTGCGCAGCTCGTGGGCGATATCGGCCGAGAACTGCTCGAGCCGCTCGAAGGACTGCTGCAGCCGCTCGAGCATGCCGTCGAAGGCGGCGGCGAGCGCGGTCAGCTCCGCCGGCCAGCCGGCCGCCCCGATCCGCTCGTGCAGCCGCTCGGCGCCGACCCGCTCGGTCGCTCGGGCGATGTCCCCGATCGGACGCAGGCCGCGCCGGGCAACGGCGCGGCCGATGAGCGCGGCGAGCACCACCCCGCCGGCGAGCACCAGCAGCATCTGGCGCAGGTACGCCGCGAGCAACTGCTGCACGGGACTCATGTCGAGGGCGGCCTGCAGACGCCACGGCACGCCCCCGGCGCGCCCCGCCGGGAGCGCCGCGGAGATCAGCAGGTAACGGCGGTGATCGCGCCGGAATTCCCCGCGCGCCTCGCTCTGGCCGGGGCGCACCCACGGGAAGCGCGCATCGGGCAACTGCGCACTCATGCCCGGGGTCTCGATGAGTACGTGGCGGCGCGCATCGAGCACGCGCAGCAGAAAGCGCGAACGGAAGTTGCCCGAGATCTGCGCCTCCTGCGCCACCTCCGGCGGCACCCCGGTGCGCCCGGCGGGCATGTGCTCGAGCAGCTGGGTGACCACGCCCGTCTTCTCCTCGAGCGAATCCCAGCTGGAGTCATCGAGACTATGCTGGAGCCTAAAATAAAAGAGTGCGCACGCCGCGCCCAGCAGGACTGCCGAGGCTGCCGTGTAGTACAGCGTCAGCCACGTCGTCATCGCCGCGCGCCGCGCGCGGCCCACTCCGGCGTCAGCCGCGTGCTTCCAGAACATATCCCATGCCCCGTACGGTGTAGATGAGCTTCACCGGGAAGGGATCGTCCACCTTGCGCCGCAGCCGGCGCACCGCGACATCCACGACGTTGCTGTCGCTGTCGAAGTTCATGTCCCAGACCTGCTCGGCGATGACGAACCGCGAGAGCACCTCGCCCTGGCGGCGCGCCAGCAGCGACAGCAGCGCGAACTCCTTCGGCGCCAGATCGAGCTTCACCGCGTCGCGCTGCGCCCGGCAGGCGAGCAGATCGACGCGCAGATCGGCGATCTGCAGCACCTCGGGCTGGCGCTCGGTGCGCCGGCGCAGCAGCGCGCGCACGCGCGCGAGCAGCTCGGTGAAGGCAAACGGTTTGACCAGGTAATCATCGGCCCCGAGCTCCAGACCCCGCACCCGGTCGGTGACCTCCCCGCGCGCGGTGAGAAAGAGGACCGGGAATGACTTGCCGCTGCGGCGCACGTCGGCGAGGAGCGACCAGCCATCCAGACGCGGCAGCATGGCATCGAGGATGATCAGATCGTATGCCATGTTCAGGGCGCGAAAGCGGCCCTCCTCGCCATCCTCGGCGACATCGACGATGAACCCGGCCTCGCTCAACCCCTCCCGCAGGAAGGCAGCGGCTTTCTTCTCGTCCTCTATGACCAGGATGCGCATGCGCCGCTCGGCAGTCTACACCCGGTGCGGGCGGGCACGGATGGAAAAAACGGCTTGCCCGCCGCGCCCTGGCGCCTTATAAAGCCGGCCTGTTCCCCCCTCACCACCGCCGAGGACTCCCGTCCAGCGCTGCCGGTTTGGAGACATGTCCCGCACCCTCGAACTGACCCAGGACCTGATGTCACGCCGTTCCGTGACGCCCGCCGATGAAGGCTGCCAGGCGCTGATGATCGAACGGCTGCGCGCCGTCGGCTTCCAGATCGAACTTCTGCCGTTCGGCACGGTGGAGAACTTCTGGGCATGGCACGGACAGGACGCAGGCCCGGTGCTGTGCTTCGCCGGACACACCGACGTCGTGCCCACCGGCCCGCTCGAGGAGTGGCGCAGCGACCCGTTCATCCCGACGCTGCGCGAGGGAATGCTGTACGGGCGCGGCGCGGCCGACATGAAAAGCGGACTGGCGGCGATGATCACGGCCACCGAGGCCTTCGTCACGGCCCATCCGCAGCACCGCGGGCGCATCGCCTTTCTCATCACGAGCGATGAGGAAGGTCCGTCGGTCGACGGCACCAAGCGCATCGCGCAGCTGTTTGCCGAGCGCGGCGAGCGCATCGACTGGTGCGTCGTGGGCGAGCCCTCCAGCGAGCACGCCCTCGGGGATACGATCAAGATAGGGCGGCGCGGCTCGTTCAGCGGGCGGCTGACGGTGCACGGTGTACAGGGTCACGTGGCCTACCCGCAGCTGGCGGAGAACCCGGTGCATACCCTGGCGCCGGCACTGGCGGAGCTGACCCGCCACGTCTGGGACCAGGGCAACGAGCATTTCGAGCCGACCAGCTTCCAGATCTCCAATCTCAACGCCGGCACGGGCGCCCCGAACGTCATTCCCGGGGAGCTCAAGGCGCGCTTCAACCTGCGCTACTCACCGGTGCAGACACTCGAGAGCCTGAAGTCGACGGTCGAGGGGATTCTCCTCAAGCACGGGGTGCGCTACTCGCTCGAGTGGTACCTTTCGGGCGAGCCGTTCTACACCCCGCCGGGCACGCTCTCGCAGGCCGTCAGTGCGGCGGTCGCCGCGGTGACCGGACGTGCGCCGCGCTTCTCCACTGGCGGGGGCACCTCGGACGGGCGGTTCATCGCCCCGCTCGGTGCGCAGGTGGTGGAACTCGGAGTGGTCAACGCGACCATCCACAAGGTCAACGAGAGCGTGCGCGTCGCCGACATCGACGCGCTGCATCAGATGTACTTCAACCTGCTCGTGAATCTGCTGGCCTGAGCGAGCGCACGTTCACCAGCACCCCGAGCACCCCGAGCGCGAACGCCCACAGCAGCACCCACTCGGACATCGCCAGGCCGAGGAACGTCCAGTTGACGATGCCGCACTCCCCGCTGCCGGTGAGGACCTTGCGGATCACGTCGGTCACGGACATGAACTGCAGCATCACCGACAGCGGCGCCCCGCAGGAGGGCACGGCTCCGGGCGGCAGGTGCTGCAGATAGATCTGCCGGACGGCGACCGCCGCGGTCGCCAGCGCCGCCGCGCCGATCAGCACCGCGTAGAGCGTCCCGCCCCAGCGGCGCGGATGATGCAGCGCGGCGAGCAGGAACAGCAGCCCGATGGCGGCGATGCCGATGCGCTGGAAGATGCACAGCGGACAGGGATCGAGGCGCAGATGGAACTGCGCGTAGAGCGCAAAGCCGAGGAGCGCCGCGCAGATCAGGAACCCGGCCAGGTTGGCCGGGCGACGCAGCGTGCCGCGCGCGAGCGCCGCCCGCACCGACTGCTCGCCGCTCACGGCGCACTTCCTTCCTGCGGCGCAGCAATCGGCGCACGCTGGCCGAGCGCCTGCTCGACGTCCTCGAGTGCGGTATGACGCACGTCCTTGCCGTAGACCATGTAGATCACGTACTCACAGATGTTCTTGGCGTGATCGCCGATGCGCTCGAGTGAGCGCACCACCCACATCACGTCGAGGGCGCGGCTGATGGTGCGCGGATCCTCCATCATGAACGTGATGCTCTGGCGCTGAATGGCCTCGTACTCCTCGTCGACCAGCCGGTCCTGACGGGCCACCTGCAGGGCCGCATCGGCATCCATGCGCGCAAACGCATCGAGCGCGGCGTGCACCATCTCGGTCACGATGCGCCCGAGGTGTTTGATTTCACGGTACTTGTCGACCGGCCGCTCCATGGTGGCGAGCCGCGAGGCGATGTAGCCGATCTTCTCGCCCTCATCGCCCATGCGCTCGAGGTCCGTGATCGTTTTGATGATCGCCACGATCACGCGCAGATCCCCCGCCGCCGGGGCGCGGGTGGCGAGGATGCGGCTGCACTCCTCGTCGATCGACACCTCCATGTTGTTCACCTGGTGATCGGCGAGCGCGACGGCCTCGCCGAGCGAGCTGTCGCCCTCGAGCAGCGCGGTGATCGCCTTGTGAATCTGCTGCTCGACGAAGCCGCCCATCGCGAGCACTTTGCTGCGCACGCGCTCGAGGTCTTCGTTGAAGCGACGGGAGATGTGGTGGGTCAGGTCGGCGGTTTCCATCGGGCACACACCTTTGGGGGCCTGGCCGCGATGATAGCCCAAGCGCCGTCGGCTAGGGGGTGTCGCTCAGCGCCTCGGCGGCGATGCGCTCGGGCGGAAAGTGGCAGGTGAAGGTACTGCCCTTGCCCGGCGTACTGTGGATCTCGAGCTCCGCCCCATGGCGCTGCAGCACGTGTTTGACGATGGCGAGCCCGAGACCGGAGCCGCCGGTGGCGCGCGAGCGGCCCGGATCGACCCGATAGAACCGCTCGGTGAGCCGCGGCAGGTGCTCGGCGGGGATGCCGATGCCGGTGTCGGTGACGGAGAAGTGCCCGCCGTCGTGGTCACTCCACCAGCGCATCTCGAGCGAGCCGTCGGGCGGGGTGTACTTCGCGGCGTTGTCGACCAGGTTCGCGAACGCGGAGTGGATCTCGGACTCCTTGCCGATGAGCGCGGCCTGCGAGTCGCTGCGCACGCGCACCTCGCGGGGGTGCACCGGCCGGGCGAGCACGTCGCGGCGCAGCAGTGCCATCAGCGCCGGCACGTCGAGCGGCTCCCCGCCGGCGCGCTCGTCGGTCTCCTCCAGCCGCGACAGCTCGAGCAGGTCGCGCACGATCGAATTCATCCGCGCCGCCTGGCGGCGCATCTCGGCGATCGGCGCGGCGAAATCCGCATCGAGCGCCGGATCCTGGCCGAGCGTCTCGAGGTACCCGGCGATCACCGTCAGCGGCGAGCGCAACTCGTGCGAGGCGTTGGCCACGAAATCCCGCCGCACCGCCTCGAGGCGCATCTGGCGCGACACGTCGGCGGCGAGCAGCAACTGCTGCCCGTCCCCGTAGGCGACCAGCTGCACCGAGAGGGAGCTGTCCTGGGGACTGGAGCGGCGCACCACCACCGGATTGGTGTAATCGCCCCTGTGCAGGTAGTGGCCGAAGGCCGGCTCGCGCAGCAGGTTCTCGATGCGCACGCCGAGGTCGCTCGAGGCGCGCAGTCCGAGCAGTCGTCCGGCCATGCGGTTGAACCAGACGATCTCGCGCTGCTCATTCAGAATGACCACGCCGTTCGGCAGCGCCGCGGTCGACTGCTGCAGCTGGCGCATCAGTTGAACGAAACGCAATTTGTGAAAGCGCTTGCGCCGGTGCAGCCGGGCGATGAGGGAGATGACGGTGCCCCAGACGCCGCCGGTCTCGGGCGGATCGGCGACGCTGCGGTGCTGCAGCCACCACTCGACCCGATAGAGCATGACCAGATGCCAGACCAGGTAGCCGGCGAGCGCGAGCGCCATGCCGAGCCAGGGTCTGCCGAGGATCGCCCCGGCGAGCACGCCCGCGAGCGCCACCAGCGCCACGCGGCTCACCGCGTAGCCGAGTGCCTGCAGCCCCGGACGCATCACTCCGCCTTGGCGGAAAAGCGGTAGCCCGAACCGCGCACCGTCTGCACGAAGCGGTCCAGCCCGAATTTTTCGAGCGACTTGCGCAGCCGGCGCACGTGCACGTCGATGGTCCGCTCCTCGACGTAGACGTTGCCGCCCCAGAGCCGATCGAGCAGCTGGTCGCGGCTGAAGACGCGCTCGGGGTGGGTCATGAAGAACTCGAGCATCCGGTACTCGGTCGGTCCGAGCGGCACGGTCTGGCCGTCGACGGTGATGCGCTGGCCCTGCTGATCGAGCTTCAGCGCCTCGAATTCGACGATGTGATCGAGCCCGCTCGCCCCGGTGCGCCGCAGCACCGCATTGATGCGTGCAATCAGCTCGCGCGGGGAGAACGGCTTGGTGACGTAATCGTCCGCTCCGCTCTCGAGCCCGGTCACCTTGTCGCCCTCCTCGGCCCGTGCGGTCAGCATGATCACCGGCACCTCGCGGGTTTCGCGGTCGCGCTTGAGGGTGCGGGTCAGCTCGAGGCCGCTCATGTCCGGCAGCATCCAATCGACCAGCACCAGGTCCGGCCGATGGTCCGCCAGCGCCTCGCGCGCCTCGCGGTAATCGACCGCCTCGCGGACGTCAAATCCCGCACGCCGCAATCCGAAGGCAATCATCTGCCGGATCGCCGGTTCGTCTTCTACGATGAGTATCAGTTTTCCCGACATAGTACGCGCCTGGATAGCGCGAACATTTGAATGTAAATGTGTTGCAGAATCATGACAGTGCAGCATATATGTCACGTCAATGACGGCTTTGCGACAGCGTCGCGGACATAAATCGGCAGCGCCTCCTGCGCCCGAAGCACGCGCCCGGCTTCGACCTCGGGCACCGCCAAGCGCAGCAGGTCCGAGGCCCTCGGCAGCAGCCGCTCCCACCCGACCGGTACCCCCACACCCGTCTGCGCCGCGAGGTCCGGATAGGCGGCAAATCCCCGCCCGGCGCCGGCCCTGCCCGCCACCGGCGGGGGCAGGACCGCGGCGGGCGGGCTCACCCGCTCCGGCCCGGCCGGCTCCGCCAGGGCTCCCCGACGCGTATACGGCGCCCAGTACACCTCGCCCATGCGGGCATCATTACACACCAGCACCGCCGCGCAGTCCGGGGCGAGCGTCAATGCGCGCTGCGCCACGGCGGCCAGATCGGAGACGGCCACGACCGGGCGGCCGGCGGCAAAGGCGAGCCCCTGGGTGATACTGGCCGCGAGCCGCACGCCGGTGAAGGATCCCGGGCCGCGCCCGAACACCAGCGCATCGAGCGCCCCGAGCCGCACGTCGGCCTCGCTCAGCAGCGCCTCGATCATCGGCAGCAGATGCTCGGCGTGCCCGCGCGCACTCTCGAACTCGCGCTCGATCAGCTGCGCGCCGATCAGGAGCGCCGCCGAGCAGTTCTCGGTGGCCGTGTCGAGGGCGAGCAGCTTCACGCGCTCACCTCCAGCGGGCGCGCCTGGCGGTGGCGCAGGAACTCGATCGCCTCGGCCGCCAGGCGCGTGCGGCGCATCGGCGGCAGCGCCCCGAGCAGCACCCGCCCGTAACTGCGCGAGGTGAGCCGCGGATCGCAGATCGCCACGACGCCGAAGTCCTGTTCGCTGCGGATCAGTCGCCCGACGCCCTGCTTCAGAGCGAGCGCCGCCTCGGGCAGCTGATAGTCGCGAAACGCGTTGCCGCCGCTCGTGTGCAGATGCTCGATGCGGGCGCGCACCAGCGGGTCCTCGGGGGAGGCGAACGGCAGCTTCTCGATGACCACCAGCCGCAGCGCATCGCCTTTGACGTCGACGCCCTCCCAGAAACTCGCAGTGCCGAACAGCACCGCGTTGCCGTCGGCGCGAAAGCTCTGCAGTAGCCGCTCGCGCGGCGCCTCGCCCTGCACCAGCAGCCGGTAGTGCGCGAGCTCACCGCCGGCGCCGCGCCACAGCGCTGCCGCCCGCTCGAGCGAGCGATGACTGGTGAACAGCACGAACGCCCCGCCCCCGGCGGCACCGATCAGCTCGCGCGCCACGCGCATCACTGCCGCGAGGTGTTCGGGGCTGCTCGGCTCCGGCAGCGCGCTCGGCAGATACAACACGCTCTGATGTGGGAAGTCGAACGGGCTGTCGATGCGCAGCGTCTCGGCCTCGGTGAGTCCGAGGCGGCTGGTGAAGTGGCTGAAGTCCTCCCCGAGGGAGAGCGTCGCGGAGGTGAAGATCCACGCGCAGGGACGGGCGTTGAGCAGCGCCTGGAAGCGCGGCGCGATGTCAAAGGGCGTCAGGCTCAACGTGAACCCGCGCCGCTGCGGCTGCACCGAACGGGCGCCGTCCTGAGTCTCGATCGCCCCGATGCGCTCGAGGTTCGTGCTCAGTTCACCGCAGCGCTCGGCGAGCGCCGCCAGGGGTCCATCCGCCTCAGCGCCGCGCAGCCGCTCGGTGAGCCCCTTCAACGCCTCGCGCAACGCCTCGAGATCGGCCGCGAGCAGCGGCTCGGCCTCCACCCAGTCGAGCCGTGCGTTGCGCCCCTCGAGGGCGCGCGCCATGCGCGCGAGGCACAGACGCACCGCGCGCGCCGCGCCGAGCAGTGGCTCGGCCGCCGCCGCTGCGGGCGCGCCGCGCCGGTGCAGGCGCCCTTCCAGGTCCGAGAGCAGCGACTCGATGCGCCGGCTGCCGACCTCGGCGCCGAAGAACTGAGTGGCCAGATCCGGGATCTGGTGCGCCTCATCGAGAATGAGCGCATCGGCCGCCCCGAGCAGATCGGCGAATCCGTCTTCCTTCAGCGCCAGATCGGCCAGCAGCAGGTGGTGGTTGACGATGACCACGTCGGCCTCGACGGCCGCCCGGCGCGCGAGCGCCACGTGACAGGCGGCGAACTCCGTGCAGCGCTGCCCGAGGCAGTTGTCGCGCGTCGAGGTCACCTCGCCCCAGACCGGATCGGCATCGGAGAGCCCCGGCACTTCGGCCAGATCGCCGGTACGGGTGGTGAGCGCCCAGCGGCGGATCCGCTCCAGCGGGGTGTCCGCGCTCGGCGCCTCGGCCTCCAGCGGCAGCGCCAACGCGGCCGCGCCCTGGGCCAGGCGGTACCGGCAGAGGTAATTGGCGCGCCCCTTGAGCACCGCCACGGTGGCCGGCCGCCCGAGCGCCCGAGCCACCAGCGGCAGATCCTTCGAATAGAGCTGGTCCTGCAGGGTGCGCGTCCCGGTGGAGATCAGCACCCGGGCCCCGGCGAGCAGTGCCGGGACCAGGTAGGCGAACGTCTTGCCG
Organism: Pseudomonadota bacterium; assembly: GCA_021851405.1. GTDB lineage: Bacteria > Pseudomonadota > Gammaproteobacteria > Steroidobacterales > Steroidobacteraceae > 13-2-20CM-66-19. The sequence goes on along the minus strand of JAJZDW010000040.1, from coordinate 3,172 downwards.
GTCCCCGTGCCCGCTTCGACCACGAGCGTCTCGCGCCAGGCGATCGCCGTGCCGATGCGCTCGGCCATGCGCCGCTGCGGCTCGCGCACGGTGAAGTCCGCCAGCGCCGCCTCCAGCGGCCCGCCGGCGCCGAATATGTCCTGCAGATCCCGCATCGTCACATTGTACGGTGCGCCCGCTGCGCGCACGCCGGCCCGTGCGCGGCTGGCGCGGAACGCGGCCTCGCCTGAACATCCCGTCAGAATTGGGTTGTGCGATTATGGAACAAATCAGCCCCTTTCATCGTACTTTTAGCAGGGCCGGCGCAGGGCGCGACTATACTGAATCCAATCGCCGGCGGGTGCACCCGCTCCCCTGCTTCCGGCGCCGAGCGCGGCTCTGGTGCGCCGGCGCCTCAGACGAGGAACCGATCATGGCCACCGCTTCTCCCCTACCCATGCCGATGTCGCAGCTGAGCCGCGCCGTCCGCGAATGGGTCGACTCGGTCCGCGAGTTGACTGAGCCGAGCGAGGTGCGCTGGTGCGAGGGCACCCGCGGCGAGCGCGAGGCCCTGGTCGCTCAGCTGGTCCGCGAGGGGCAGCTGCAGCACCTCGATGCCCGCACCTTCCCGGACTGCTACCTGTACCGCTCCGACCCGGGCGATGTGGCCCGGGTCGAACACCTGACCTACATCTGCACCGCCACGCAGGAGGATGCGGGGCCGAACAACAACTGGATGGACCCTGAGGCCGCGCACGAGAAAATGCGCGAGCTGTTCCGCGGCTGCATGCGCGGGCGGACGCTGTACGTGATCCCCTACTGCATGGGCCCGCTCGACTCCCCGCTGTCGCGCTGTGGCGTGGAGATCACCGACAGCCCCTACGTCGCGATCAACATGCTGATCATGACGCGCGCCGGGCGCGGCGCTCTCGAGCGCATCGAGCGCGAGGGCACGTTCGTGCGCGGATTGCACTCGATCGGCGAGCTCGACCCGAACCGCCGCTTCATCATGCATTTTCCCGAAGAGCTCTCGATCGAGAGCTTCGGCTCCGGATACGGCGGCAATGCGCTGCTCGGCAAGAAATGCCATGCCCTGCGCATCGCCAGCTGGCAGGCGCGCGAGGAAGGCTGGCTGGCCGAGCACATGCTCATCGTCGGGCTGCGCAGCCCGCGCGGGGAGACCCACTACGTCGCCGCGGCTTTCCCCTCGGCCTGCGGCAAGACCAATCTTGCGATGCTGATCCCGCCGCAGAGCATGCCGGGCTGGGAGGTGTTCACCGTCGGTGACGACATCGCCTGGCTGCACCCGGGCCCCGACGGACGGCTCTGGGCGATCAACCCGGAAGCGGGCTACTTCGGCGTGGTCCCGGGCACGAACCCACAGACCAACCGCAATGCCTACGAGATGATCCGCCGCGACACGCTGTTCACGAACGTGGCCCTGACCGCCGACCACCGCCCGTGGTGGGAGGGCCTCGATGAGGGCACTCCCGCCCTCGACTGGCAGGGCCGCCCCTACGATGCCGCCCGCGGTCCGGCCGCACACCCGAACTCGCGCTTCACGGTGTCCGCCAAGCGCAATCCGGTCTGCTCCTCCCACGTCGATGATCCGCGCGGGGTGCCGATCTCCGCGATCATCTTCGGCGGCCGCCGACGTGAAGTGGCCCCGCTCGTGTACGAGGCGCGCGACTGGGCCCACGGCGTGCTGGTCGGCGCCTCGGTGGCCTCGGAGACGACCGCTGCGGCGGTCGGCCAGGTGGGCGTGGTGCGGCGCGACCCGATGGCCATGCAGCCGTTCTGCGGCTACAACTTCGGGGATTACTGGCAGCACTGGCTGCGGGTCGGTGCCGAGCTCACCCACGCGCCGCGCATCTTTCACGTCAACTGGTTCCGCCGCGGCCCGCAGAACGAGTTCCTCTGGCCGGGCTTCGGGGACAACCTGCGGGTGATCGCCTGGATGCTCGATCGGTGCGCGGAGCGCGCGCATGCGATCGACGGGGCCATCGGCCTGCTGCCGCGTCCGGAGGACATCAATACTCAGGGCATGACGCTCGAACCGGAGACGCTGCGCGCGTTGCTGTCGGTCGATACGCAACTGTGGCGCAAGGAGATCACCGAGATCCGCGCCTACCTGGAGCGCTTCGGGGCGCGGCTGCCGGCACCGATGATCGCAGAACTGGAGAAGACCGCGCAGGCGCTCGGCGCCTGAGCGGCGGGCGCCGCCGCGAGGCGGCGCCCTACTCCTGCTCGCAGACGAAGCGGATGGTCTGGGCGGATTCGGGTTCGGGAATGCGCCCGAGACTGATCAACCCGCCACCCTTCAGCTGCAGCGAGTCGCGGCGCACGAACGATTCCTCGCCGCTCGCTTCGCGCACGAACGTGCCGTTCGTGCTGTGATCGATGAGGGTGAACTTGTGGCGCGCGAACTCGATGCGCGCGTGCAGCCGCGAGACCAGACTGCCCTTGACCACCAGATCGTTCTCGTCGGCGCGCCCGATGGTGAGGATGGGCCGCTGCTCATCAATCAGCAGTTCCTGATCGAGCCACCACAGACGCAGGCGCGTGCAGTACGCTCGGTCCGACCCGAGCCCCACGGTGCGCACCATGCTGGTGACGTCCTCGGCCTGCCACAGCACCTCGTAGAGCGGCACCTCATTGCGCTGCCCCTTGATCGGTGCGGTGTCGATCAGCCGGCAGGCCGAGCGCCACTGCCCGTTCAGCTGCGCGACCATCGCTTCGGTGGTGATGATCTGTCCGGCCTTGGCCTGGCTCGTCATGCGATTGGCGGTATGGACGGTCGCACCGAACACATCGTGGTGCTCGAGGACCACCGCGCCAAAGTGACAGCCGACGCGGATCGCCACCGGCTGGCCGTCGATGCGCAGCTGGGCATGCGCGCCGATCTGCTTTTGCATCTGGGCGGCGGCATTGAGCGCCTCGTCGGCGCTCGGAAAGGTCGCCATGACCTCATCGCCCATGGTCTTGATGACGGTGCCGCGGAACTGCTCGGTGGCCCCGCGCATCACCTCGATGCACATGGACACCATGTCGCGTGCGCGCTGATCACCCATGCGCTCATAGAGCCGGGTCGATCCGACGACGTCAGCGAACAGGACGGCGAGCTCGACGTCCTTAGCGATTGACTGCTCGGTCAACCGGCCTCCCCGGGTGTTGACTGTTTCGATTGGACATA
>JAJZDW010000039.1 GCA_021851405.1 Pseudomonadota bacterium | reverse complement strand
CCCGCCGTTCGTCTCGGCCATCACCTTCGTCAGCGCCGCCGTCAGCGTCGTCTTCCCGTGGTCCACGTGCCCGATCGTCCCCACGTTCACATGCGGCTTGCTGCGCTCGAATTTCTCTTTGGACATGGAATATTCCTCAAACACGTCTTAGGGCTGTCCGCCCCGGAAAGAACATCGACCCTGGCTCTCGTCCGTTACTCGATGGAGCCCACGACCGGGATCGAACCGGTGACCTCGTCCTTACCAAGGACGTGCTCTACCAACTGAGCTACGTGGGCCCGGTGACGCATCGGGCAACCTGAGTACTGGAGCGGGTAGTGGGAATCGAACCCACGTCATCAGCTTGGAAGGCTGAGGTTCTACCATTGAACTACACCCGCCGATGCCGCAGTTTTCTACCCGCTCTTGCCGCCCGCAGTGCTACCCGCGCCACGCATCTCGACTTGGTGGAGGGGGTAGGATTCGAACCTACGAAGGCGTAAGCCGGCAGATTTACAGTCTGCTCCCGTTGGCCGCTTGGGTACCCCTCCGCGAAAACGAGCCGCGTATTCTGATTTCGAGGAGCGCTGGTGTCAATGCGTTTTTGGCGCGCAAATTGCAATCCGCGCCGAACGAGCGCCGCGGCCGACCCCCCGAGGGGCTCATGGCGGGGCGGCGGCGGCCTCGAGCGCCGCCAAAACGGCCGACTCCAGGTGCCGCCAGCCGCCGGGGCGCAGATCCTGCGGCAGCGCCACGGGACCGTAACGGATGCGCAGCAGGCGACTCACCTCGTGCCCTGCCGCCTCCCACAACCGCCGCACCTCGCGATTGCGGCCCTCGTGCAGCACCACGCGGTAGGCCGTATTCTGCCCGTACGGACTGTCTTGGGCGATCGGTTCCGAGGGTCGCTGCTCGACGATGCGGTCGAAGGCGGCCGGCCCGTCCTCGAGCAGGACCCCCTGCTGCAGCCGCCGCAGGGTCTGCGGGGCCGGCCGGCCCCGCACCCGCACCAGGTATTCGCGCTCGATCTGTCGCGAGGGGTGCATCAGGCCGTGGGCCACGGCCCCGTCGGTCGTGAACAGCAGCAGCCCAGCGGTATTGACGTCCAGGCGCCCGACGACGATCCAGCGTCCGCTGCGCGGGGCCGGGAGGCGATCGAACACGGTGGGGCGGCCCTGCGGATCGCGACGGGTGGTGACCTCCCCGATGGGTTTATAGTAGAGGAGCGCCTCGGCGGCCCCTGCACCGGGGCCCGGGTTCAGCTGCAGCTTTCGGCCGTCGAGCCGGACGTCACTGTCCGTCCCGGCGCGCTCACCGAGCTGCGCCGCCCGACCGTCCACCGTCAGACGGCCCTCGCGGATCCATTGCTCAATCTGGCGGCGCGAACCGACCCCGGCACTGGCCAGGAGCTTCTGCAGCCGCACCGGGGCGACAGGGGAATTCATGGGCTGGGACTCATCCTCGGCAATGCCGCGCCGCGCGTCCCGAGCGGCCACCGGGGCTGATCATAACCCGGCGATCTCAGGTCATAGCCGACCATTGCTTGTGGGTCCGGGCGGCGCAGAGGTAGAAATCATCGCATGATTTACGACAGCATTCTCGGCACGATCGGCCGCACGCCCATCGTGCGCATCCAGCGTCTCGCACCGAAGAACGTCACGATGTACGTGAAGTGCGAGTACTTCAATCCGCTCGGCTCGGTGAAGGATCGCCTGGCCATTGGCGTCATCGAGGACGCCGAGCAGCGCGGTGTGCTCAAGCCCGGCCAGACCGTCGTCGAGGCCACCTCGGGCAACACCGGAATCGCACTCGCCATGGTCTGCGCGGCCAAAGGGTATCCGTTCGTGGCGGTCTTGGCGGAGAACTTCTCCATCGAGCGGCGCAAGATCATGCGCATGCTCGGCGCACGCGTGGTGCTGACGCCCGCGGCCGAGCGGGGTACCGGCATGGTGCGCAAGGCCGAGGAACTCGCGCGCAAGCACGGCTGGTTCCTGGCCCGGCAGTTCGAGAACCCGGCCAACCCCGCCTATCACCGCAACACGACGGGACCTGAGATCCTGCAGGACTTTGCCGGCCGGCGGCTCGATTACTTCGTCAGCGGCTGGGGCACCGGTGGCACGCTCACCGGCACGGGGCAGATGCTCCGTCTGGCCCGGCCCGAGGTGCAAATCATCGCCACGGAGCCGGCCGCCGCCTCGCTGCTCGCCGGACAGCCGTTCGCCCCGCACAAGATCCAGGGCTGGACGCCGGATTTCGTGCCCGCGGTGCTCGACCGCGAGGTCCCCCACCGCATCGTGCCGGTGACGGACGCCGAGGCCATCGACGCGGCGCGCACGCTCGCGCGCAGCGAAGGCATCTTCTGTGGCATTTCCTCCGGCGGCACCTTCGCCGCGGCCCTGAAGGTGGCCGCGCAGGCCGCTCCCGGCGCGGTCGTGCTCGCCATGTTGCCCGATACGGGCGAGCGCTACCTGTCCACGCCGCTGTTCGAAGGGATTCCGGAAGGCGGAGATACCGACCTGTGAGGGCTGCCGTGACCGCCATGTCCGCACCGAGATCCGACCGCTCTGAGTCCGATGCGCGGCGCTTTGCGCCGCTGCCGGAGCACTTCCCGATGTGGCGCGGCGACGTGCTGCACGATGGGCAACTGGCGTACGAGACCTGGGGACGGCTGAACCGCGCGCGCGACAATGCGGTGCTGCTGTTCACGGGACTGTCGCCGACGGCCCATGCGGCCGCCTCGGCGCAGGACCCGCAGGAGGGGTGGTGGCAGCGCATGATCGGTCCGGGTCTGGCGCTCGATACAGACCGCCAGTTCATCATCTGCGTCAACTCCCTCGGCAGCTGCTTCGGCTCCACGGGTGCCGCCTCGATCAATCCTGCGACGGGCCACCCGTACCGGCTCGCCTTTCCCGATCTGTCGATCGAGGACATCGCCCGTGCCGGCCACGAACTGGTGCGCACGCTCGGGATCCTGCGGCTCGACACGGTGATGGGGCCATCGCTCGGCGGTATGGTGGTGCTCGCGTACGCGGCGCTGTTCCCCGGCGCGGCTCGCCGCCTGGTGAGCATCTCCGGCACGGCAGCCGCCTCGCCGTTCACGATCGCCTTGCGCTCGATCCAGCGCGAGGCGATCACCTCCGATCCCGCCTGGCGCAACGGCGAGTACAGCCCGGAGGCGCCGCCGGTGACCGGTCTGCGCCTGGCGCGCAAGCTCGGCACCGTGACCTACCGTTCGGCCGCCGAGTGGGCCCAGCGCTTCGACCGTCAGCCGATCCGGCCGGACCTCAGCGGCAGCACGCCCTTCGGCGCACAGTTCGCCGTCGAGGGCTACCTGGAGGTCCAGGCGGCCCGCTGGGTCAACGCATTCGACGCGAACTGCTACCTGTACCTCTCGCGCGCCATGGACCGATTCGATCTGGCCGCGCACGGCGAGCCGCACGCGGTGCTGCGCCGTGCCGACCTCGCCCACGCGCTGGTGGTCGGCGTGGAGTCCGACATGCTCTTCCCGATTGGCGAGCAACAGTCGCTGGCCCGAGCGTTCGAGGCGAGCGGCACGCCCACGCGCTTCGCACCACTGCCGTGCATCGAGGGACATGATGCATTTCTCGTCGACACCGAGCACTTCGGGCGGGTGATCGGGGGCTTCCTGGCCGGCTGAGGCTCCGGACGCACACTAAGTTCAATCGCGTGCCCAAGCGTGACGATATGGGCATAATGTCGCGCGTCACAGGTCGCCAGGGCGAGAGCACCTCGCGAGGCACAACGTGGAACGACGGCTGCATACCCGGCATCGAGCGCGCACCATCGTCTTTGTCAGCGTTCCCGGCGGCTGCCGAAAACTCTGCAAGGCGGTCAATCTGAGCGCCACCGGCGTGTTCATCGAGACGACGGATCTGGGGCTGCGCAAGGGGCAACAGGTCACGCTGTCGTTCGCCATCAATCTCGGCACCGTCACGAAGCTGCACCGGCGCACCGCGGTGGTCGCGCACGTCTCGCACGGCGGCACGGGATTGATGATGGAAGGCTTCAACGCGGCCCGGGCCGGCTAGCGACCCCGGCATTGCGCGCCGGTGACCCCGGCGCGGGACATGTCCGAAAACGGCCAGTTCGGAGCCGCGCCGTAGAGTATGGTCACGGCCATGGACGACGCCCTGCCCTTCGACCGAGCCATCCTGGAGCGCGCCCGCCGCAGCCGCGACGCACGCTTTGACGGGCGGTTCTACATCGGTGTGCTCTCCACCGGCATTTACTGCCGACCGATCTGCCCGGCCCCCGCGGCTCATAGCCGTCACGTCCGGTATTTCGCCACCGCCGCCGCCGCCCACGAGGCGGGCTTGCGGCCCTGTCTGCGCTGCCGACCCGAGAGCGCCCCCGGCACGCCGGCCTGGCTCGGCACCTCGGCGGTGGTGCGCCGGGCCCTGCGGCTCATCCAGGACGGCGCGCTGGATGAGCTCAGCGTCACCGAGTTCGCCGCACGGCTCGGGCTCGGGGCGCGCCAGCTCGACCGCCTTTTCGCCCGTCACGTCGGTGCCTCGCCACTGGCGCTGGCCCAGACGCGCCGGCTGCATTTCGCCAAACACCTGATCGACGGCAGCGACCTGCCCCTGACGAGCATCGCGCTCGCCTCCGGCTACGGCAGCGTGCGGCGTTTCAATGATGCGCTGCGCAGCGCCTATGACCGCCCGCCGCGCGAGCTCAGGCGGCGGCTGCGCGCCGCCGGCGCGCAGCCGCCGGCGGGCGAGGTCAGCCTGACGCTCGCCTATCGTCCTCCGTACGACTGGGCGCATCTGTCCGCCTTCCTGCAGCTGCGGGCCGTCCCCGAAGTCGAGCGTGTCGAGGACGGCGAATACGCGCGGCTGATCCGCGCAGGCGCAGGACACGCGCTGATCCGGGTGCGGCCCCTCCCGGGCCGAGATGCGCTCGAGCTGCGGGTGAGTGGGGCGGCGCCCGGCGAGCTGCTGCCGATCAGCACCACCGCCCGGCGCATGTTCGACGTCGCCGCCGACCCAAGCCAAATCGCGCGCGATCTGGGCACCGATCGCCACCTGCGCACGCTGCTCGGCCGCCATCCGGGGCTGCGCATTCCGGGGGCCTGGGATCCATTTGAGTGTGCCGTCCGCGCCGTCCTCGGACAACAGGTCAGCGTCTCTGCGGCGCGCACGCTCGCGCAACGATTGGCCGAGCGCTTCGGCCAACCCGTCGTGAGCGGCGTCCCCGGACTGACGCGGTTGTTCCCTACGCCGCAATCACTCGCCGCTGGCGATTTGCGCGGGCTCGGAATCACCGGCGCACGCACCGATGCGCTGCGCACACTCGCTCGCGCCGTTTTGGCCGGTGAGGTGGATTTTTCGGCGGATGCCGACACGCTCATCGGACAACTGACGGCGCTGCGCGGCTTCGGCGCGTGGACGGCCGAGTACGTCGTGCTGCGCGCGCTGGGCGAACCCGATGCGCTGCCGGAGGGCGATCTGATCTTGCGCCGCATGGCCGCGGCCGCGGCGGCGCCACTCTCAGCGCGCGCACTGCGCCACCGGGCCGAGTCGTGGCGCCCCTGGCGCGGCTACGCCACCTTTCAACTCTGGTGCGCCGCGAGCGACGCGGCGCCCCGACGGGAGACGAGATGAACACGACGGATCACACCCGGTACTGGCATACCCTCGAGAGCCCCGTCGGGCCGCTGCTGCTCGGCGGGGACGGCGAGCGCTTGACGCGGATCGACTTCCAGGACGGCCCGCGCCCGCTGCGGCCGGCCGCGCACTGGCAGCGCTCGGCCACGCCGTTTGCCGCGGCGATCGAGCAACTCGCGCAGTACTTCGCCGGCCGGCGCCGCAATTTCGATCTGCCCCTCGCGCCGATCGGCACCGAGTTTCAGCAGCGCGTATGGCAGGCGCTGTGCGCCATCCCGTATGGGACGACCCTCAGCTACGGTGAACTGGCGAGCCGCATCGGTCATCCGCGCGCCTCCCGTGCGGTCGGGTTGGCCAACGGCGCCAATCCCCTGCCGGTGGTGGTGCCCTGCCATCGAGTCATCGGTGCCGACGGCGCGCTCACCGGCTTCGGCGGCGGTGTGCCGATCAAGCGGGCGCTACTTGCCCTCGAGGGAGCGCTGCCGGCTGAACTGCCGTACGCGGCGATCGCGGCGCGTTGAGTCTGCGTGCGCCCCGCGCCGGCCGCATCCGGCGGCGCGGGGCGCACGGACGAGTCAGTCGGCGAGCGGCGCTTCGCCGGCCGCCTTCAGCTGCTGATTGAGCTTCGGCACCTGCGTCTGCTGCAGATGCCGCCACTCGCGCAGCGTCGCGTCCAGCTGGCGAGACAGGATGCGGAAGGCCGCGCGCGCGTCCGGGCTGGGCGCGGCATCAGCGTCATCGACCGCCTGTTCGAGGTGGGTCAGATCCTGCGACAGCAGCACCAAGCTCTTCACGTTGCGCGGCGGACCACCACCGAACGCCGGCCGGTGCTGCGGGAACGGCCACTCCCCGGAGATGGTGCGCGCCGAGGCGTAGAGTCGCGCGATCGCCGCATGCTGCGCATCGCCGCCCTTCAGACGCAGATCCAGGACATCGAGCAGTTTCACGGCGGCGGTCTCGGCCGCCGCCGTACGCACCTGCGCGCGCTCGACCTCACGGGCGAGGTTGAACTGGCTGACCAGCGCGGCCTGCGGTACGCGCACACGCGGATCGGGCTTCAACGTCAGAGGCTGGCGATACGTCACGCCATCCACGGTGAGCGCGACGGTGTAGCGCCCCGGCGGGGCCCAGACGCCCGGGCGTTGCGGCGTGGCCCCACCGTGCTCGCCCAGCCGTGCGTAGTGCAGATCCCACACCAGCCGATGCATGCCGGGTGCGGCCGACGGGATCGCCGGCCGACTCGCCCACACGGGGGCGTAATCGAGCGTCCCGGCATTCGGTGGCGCAGCGTGCTCGGCACTGCTGTAGCGGCGGACCGCCCGACCGCGGGCATCACGGATCGTGATGGTGAGCGGCCCCGTCAGACCCGCCGGCAGCAGGTAGTCGATGTAGGCGCCATCGGGCGGGTTGGCCGCCATTGGCTCGTCCTTGGGGAACGGCGTGCCGGTGAAGCCCGCGGGCCGCAGCCGGATCGCGGCGGCCGGCTTGAACAGCGTGACCGCGCCCGGACGCACGCGGCCCATCTGCCGCAGTGCGCTGATGTCGTCCATGATCCAGATGCCGCGCCCGTGGGTCGCCAGCACCAAGTCGTCATCGTGGATCTTCAGGTCGCGCACCGAGCTCACCGGCAGGTTCTGCTGCAGCGACTGCCAGTGCGCCCCGCCGTTGAAGGAAACGAACACACCGTATTCGGTACCCGCATACAGCAGCCCCGGCCGGCGCGGATCCTCGCGCACCACGTTCACGAAGTCGTGCCGTGGGATGCCCGCCGTGATCAGCCTCCAGCGCTTGCCGTTGTCGTGCGTCACGTAAATGTACGGCGTCTCGTCGTCGAGTCGGTGCCGATCGATGGCGAGGTAGGCCGTACGCCGGTGGAAATACGACAGTTCGATGCCGGCGACCTTGGACCACGGCGTGAGCGCCTTGGGCGTCACGTTGACCCAATGCGCCCCGCCGTCGGAGGTGCGCCACACCAGGCCGTCGTCGGTACCGACCCAGATCACCCGGGTGCTGACGCGCGAGGGCGCGATCGAATAGATCACCCCGCGACGCTGACCGACGTCGATACTGTCCCCGGCGGTGACGGCCCCGACGTTCGGCGGGACGCCCGGATCCTTGCGGCTCAGGTCCGGACTGATGCGCGTCCAGTGCCGACCGCCATCGGCGGTGCTGAACAGGTACTGGTTGGCGAAATACAGCGTCTTGTGGTCGTACGGGGAGAACACCAGCGGCAGTGTCCAGTCGGTACGGTAGTGCGCATCCGGATAGTCGAGCGTCGGGTCGACGTCGCGCACCTGTCCGGTGCGCAGGTCGAGTTTGCGCACCGTGGTGGTCTCACCGGTGCCGTCGCCGTAGAGGATGTTGGGATTGCGCGGATCGGGAACGACGTTGCCGTTCTCCCCGCCCGGAGTGATTTCGCGGAACTCCTCGAGCGTGATGCCATCGCCGTTGATCGTGCGGCTCGGCAGTGCGAGCGCGCCGGAGTCCTGCTGCGAGCCGTACACCCAGAACGGGAAGCGATTATCGACGCTGATGTGGTAGATCTGGGCGGTCGGCTGGTTGTACCAGCTGCTCCAGGTCTTGCCGCCGTCGAGCGTGACCTGCGCGCCCTGGTCACTGCCGAGGATCATGCGGGCCGGATCGGTCGGGTCGATCCACAGCTGATGGAAGTCATCGCCGGTCGGGTCGCCCTTCAGGGCGATGAAGTGCGCGCCGCCGTCATCGGAGCGCAGCACGATGGTGTTCATGACATACACACGCCGGGCGTTGCGCGGATCGACCGTCAGCGCACAGAAGTACCAACAGCGGGTGAAGATGCGCCGGTCGCGCGACACATGCTGCCAGTGCACCCCGCCGTCCTCGGAACGGTACAGGCCACCGGTTTTCCACGTGCCGTCGACCAGCGCGTAGAGCAGGTTCGGCTCGCTCGGGGCCACCGCCAGCCCAATGCGGCCCGGGTGCGCCGGAAACCCGTTCCCGGTGATGTGCGTCCAGTGGCTGCCCCCGTCATGCGACACGTACAGGCCGCTGCCCGGGCCGTTCGAGGGCGGATAGACGCTCCACGGCGGTCGGCGCGTCTGCCACAGCGCAGCGTACAGAGTCTGCGGATCGCCAGGCTTGAACACCACGTCATCCGCGCCGGTGCTGGCATTGAGGTACAGCACCTTCTGCCAGTGCCGCCCGCCGTCGAGCGAGCGGAACACGCCGCGCTCGGGGTTCGCTCCGTACGGGTGGCCGAGGGCGGCGGCGAACACGATGTCGGGGTTCGTCGGGTTGACGATGACGCGCGCGATCTGGCGCGTCTGGGTGAGCCCGATGTGCTGCCAGTGCTGCCCGCCGTCGGTGGATTTGTACATGCCGTCGCCCTGGGCGATGTCCGAACGCATGTCCGCCTCACCCGTCCCGACGTAGAGCACCTTACGGTCGGAGGGTGCGACGGCGATCGCACCGATCGAGCCGACCGGCTCGTGATCGAAGATCGGCTGCCACGTGCGCCCGGCATCCACGCTCTTCCACACCCCGCCGTCGACGGAGCCGAAGTAGAACACCCGCCCGTTGCCGGGAATGCCCGTGACCGCCAGCACGCGGCCGGCGCGGAATGGGCCGATCAGGCGCCAGTGCAGGGCCTGATAATCGGTGCGCGGCACCGCGGCGGCCGACACCGGGGGCATCGAGTCTGCGGCGCACGCCAAGGCGGCAACGGCCGCACCCAAGACCAGCATCGCTCCAATACGCACTCGCACGGGCAGCCTCCAGTGGTGTCAAGGAGTGAGCGCCGATGCGACTCGCCCAGCGCCCGCAACCGCTGAATCTAGCCGTTCACCCGGAATTTTGCGCGCCTCATCGCCGGGCGCACGTTCAGGCGAGCACCCGCCGCGATGAGCCGTGCGCGCTCGCCGCGGGCTGCTATTCTGGGCGAGGGCGCACGAGGCGCGTTAGCGCGGAGCGGAGACGATGAGCGAAGAACCCCTAGTGAGCCACCGCGGCGGCTGCCACTGCGGCCGGGTGCGCTTCGAGATCCAGGCCCCGGCGGTGCTCGGCGCCTCGGAATGCAACTGCTCGATCTGCAGCAAGTCAGGTTACCTGCACGTCATCGTGCGAAGCGAGCACTTCAATCTGCTCTCGGGCCAGGACGCGCTCAGCACCTACACGTTCAACACCGGGACGGCACGGCACCTGTTCTGCTCGGTGTGCGGCATCAAGTCGTTCTACGTGCCGCGCTCGCATCCGGACGGCTTCAGCGTGAATGCACGCTGCCTGGATGCGGGCACGGTGCGCGAACTGATGGTGCACGCGTTCGACGGCCAGCACTGGGAGCAGAGCTATCCGCGGGGTCGGGGCGAATTCGAGCGCTGAATCCGCCCCGCCGCGCGGTTCAATAGCGGTCCCGGATCCAACGGCCCCCGGCCATCCGCCAGCCGCGCGGGGTGTGCACCCAGCGCCGGGGTATCCAATGGAACCCCACCCGCGGCGGCGTCCATCGGCCCCGCACCCAGACATAGCCGCGCGGAGCCCAACGCCAATAGCCGCCGATCCACACGTAGCCCGGGTACGGTGGCGCACCGTAGTACTGCACCGGAGGAGGTGGCGGCGCGATGCGCACGAGCGGACCGTAGTAGCGACCCGGCGGTGCGACCACACAGGCACTGAGCGTCAGGGACAGACCGGCGGTGAGCGCGACGATGCCGGTACGGAGGGGAAACCTTGCCATAGGGACCTCACGACCCCCGGGGAGGGGGCTTGACTGCTAGAACGCCGGTCGGTCTCAGCGGTGCACCGGCGCACGGCCGGGGTCCCAGTTTATTTGCGGGCCGCGGGGCTGCGCACCCCGCGGCCCGCGGTTCAGGCAGGTCTAATGGAACTCGTGAGCGATCACATCCGCGATCACGCCCGTCGCGACGGCCGCGAGCACGGCATTGCCGCCGACCCGCACCCAGTAGTATCCCGGCGGCGGCGGCGCCAGATGATAGTAGGTCGCATCGGGAATGATATACGCGGGCGCCCGGTAGTCGATCGGCAACCGATCGCCGCGTCGCCAGGCTCGGTAATAGTAGCCCGGCGGCCGGCGGTACGCGCCGTTGTCGAAGTCGCCCCGGCGGCGGTCGCGCCATCGTTCGCGATCGTGTTCGCGACGCCAGTCACGGTGCTCGCGCCAGTCGCGATGCTCGCGACCATCACGGTGACCGCCGTGATGCCACTCCCGATGGTCGCCCCCATCATGGTGTCCGGCCCAGGGCGGCGGATCGGCCAGCGCCAACGAGCTCGTCAGCAGTGACAGCATCATGCCGGCGATAATCATACGTTTCATGGAAAGCTCCCCATCATGCGGCGTCGAGCCGCAGCCAGAGGATCGCGCATCCTCCCTGAGCGCCGGCTGAATGGAACCGCGTGCCCTCCCCCTCGGGAGCGAGTCGGCGGCCGCCGCGAAATATGTCGCATCCATCACGAGGCGATGAGGCTCTCGCGACCGACCGACCGCCGAGCTTCAAGCGCAGCCTCGGCCGCGGGCACGGCACCGAAACGCGGCTGCCGCAGCGCGCGCGCGCAGACGCTGCTAGAGTCTGCGGCGCCTGTCCCCACCGGGACTGACCACCCGAACCCGACACCATGAGCACCCAGCTGAAAGCCGGATCCCTGTCCTTCATCGAGTCCCTGGTCATGGGGGTGGCCGGCAGTGCGCCCGGCTACTCCATCGCCGTGAGCACGGTCGCTCTGCTGACTGTCGCCGGCACGCTCGCACCCGGCGCGCTCATCATCTTCGCCGTCCCCATGCTCGGCATCGCGGTCGCCTACAAGGCGCTGAACCGACACACGGCGCACGCCGGGGCCGCCTATCAGTGGACCTCAGCGGCCTTCGGGCCGCTGCTCGGCTACTTCTCGGGATGGGCCCTGCTGGTTGCCTCCATGGTGTTCATGATCACCGGCTCGCTGCCGATCGCGACTTCGACGCTCGATTTCATCAACCCCGCGCTCGCCAGCAACGTCATGCTCACTACTGCGGTGGCCACCGTCTGGTTCCTGCTGGTGGCGCTGATCCTGATCAAGGGCATCGAGATCACCAGCAAGGTCCAGCTGATCCTCAGCGCAATCGAACTGGCGATTCTCGCGCTGGTGCTGATCGCGGCCTTCGTGCACGCCGGCTCCGTACCGCTCGCCAACCCCTTCTCGTGGTCGTGGTTTGGGCTGCATTACACGCCGGCCGCCCTGTCCGGAGCCGCCCTGGTGTCCATCTTCTTCTATTGGGGATGGGACGTCACCGCCAACCTTTCCGAAGAAACCCGCGACGCCGAGCAGACCGCCGGTAACGGCGGCTTCTCATCCGTGTTCGTCACGATCGGCTTCTACGTCGCCTTCACTCTAGCGGCTTTGTTCCTGTTCACCCTGCACGGGGCGCGCAGCGTCTCGGACAACATTATCTATGCCATCGCGCTGCGCGCCGGACTCGGACGCGTCGGGGCGCTATTCGCCTCAATCGCCGTCATCCTCTCGAGCATCGGCACGCTGGAAACCACGATGCTGCAGTTCTCTCGCACCTTGTTCGCGATGGGGCGTGATGGCGCCATGCCCCCCGCGTTCGGTGTCTGCAGCCCGCGCACGCAAACACCGGTGCGCGCCATGTACCTGCTGATAGGCATTGGACTGGCCGTGCTGTGGGCCGCAAGCCTGATGCCGAGCGTCAACGACATCATCCAGGACAGCGTGAATGCGATCGGCGTGCAGGTCACCTATTACTACGGCCTGGCGGGCTTGGCGGCCGCCTGGACGTTTCGGTCGCTGTACAAGGAGTCCGTGCTGCGCTGGCTCGGCATTGCGGTCTTCCCGTTCCTCAGTGCAGTCTTTCTCATCGGCATGGGACTGTATGCCGTCACGACCTTCAACCCCCTCACCAAGGCCGTGGGCCTCGGCGGCCTGGTGGCTGGAATCCTGTTCTTCCGGCCACGCCGTCGCGTTACGACCGCCTCAGCGCTGCCCGCCTCAGAGTGACGCGACGCAGCCGGCTGGCGACAGTGAGCGCAAACTCGCCCGTCTTCCGATCCGACAGGTACCGCGGCGGCGGCAGCGCCGATCTGCGCGACGCCATCCTGCCGATGAGCGCCGCCGCCCACGACCCGGGAGGTGCGCTCCCGCCGTGAGCCGATCCGAACCGTTGCAGAGGAGTTCACATCCCGGCCACGCGCATGCACCGACGAGCGACCTTCGGCCAGTCGTGCTCGCGCGGGCCCAGACTGGCCGACGTTCACCCCGACCATGACGAGCGGACGGCAAGGCGCCTTGCGGATGTGCTCGCAACTTCGCCCGCAGCGGATTTCGTGCCACTGAGCATCGGGCGGATGACCAGACGCCGGATCGCGCGTGCACAGAGCGCGAGAAATTCGAGCGTGACGCGTCGGGGGGCGGATTTCGGGGAAATCGCGGCGAGAAGCGTCGGTGAAGGTGCGGTTGGCAGAATCGATTTGGCGGCGTGCGCCGGCGCCGCACAACTGAACCCTAGGCCATATCTTCTGCGGAGAGCGCATTCACATGAAGGTGACCATCCTCGATGACTATTTTGATACGCTCAGGTCGCTGCCCTGTTTCGATCGACTGTCCGCCCACGAGGTCGTTGTCTGGAACGACCATCTGCAGGACGAAGATCGGCTGACCGCGCGGTTGCTCGACACCGAAGCTCTGGTGCTGATACGCGAGCGCACGAAGATTGGCGCCTCCCTGATCACTCGCCTGCCGAATCTTCGCCTCATCAGCCAACGCAGTGTCTATCCCCACATCGACGTCGCTGCGTGTACACGCGCGGGCGTGATCATTTCCTCCGACCTGCACGCCGGAACACCCTCCTATGCGACGGCCGAACTGACTTTCGGCTTGATCATCGCCGCGGCACGTCAGATCCCGCAGCAGATGGCCTCTCTGAAAAGTGGTCGATGGCAATCCGGCGTCGGGACGAGCTTGCGCGGCAAAACGCTTGGAATCTTCGGCTATGGACGGATTGGCCTGGCGGTTGCCGAGTACGGGCGGGCGTTCGGCATGCGCGTGCTGTTCTGGGCGAGCGATGCATCCCGAGCGCGGGCCCAAGCCGATGGTTGGGCCGTCGCCGAAAGCAAGCACCAATTTTTTGCGACCTGCGATGTGTTGTCCTTGCATTTGCGACTCGTCGAGGCAACCCGAGGCATCGTGAACGCCTCAGACTTGGCCCTCATGAAGCCCGCAGCGATATTCGTCAATTCCAGCCGGGCAGGACTGATTGAGCCTGGAGCTCTCCTCGCGGCCCTGAGAAGGGGACGCCCTGGTTTCGCCGCCATTGACGTGTACGATCACGAGCCGCTCCTCGATCCGAGCGATCCGCTTCTGACCTTGGATAATGTCATCTGCACGCCACATATTGGCTATGTGACACGAGAGGAATGGAATCTTCAGTTCACGGACGTCTTCGAGCAAATCAACGCGTATGCGGCGGGATCACCCATCAACGTCGTGAATCGAGAGGCCCTGTCAAGAGAAGTGCCACGGAGTCCCGCTCGACCCCGATCTTCGGAATGAGACCTCGGCGGATACGGTTGCGATATCTTAGGAACGCTCCCGGGCGAGTGATCGCAGTGCCTCAGCCAATATTCAAGATTTCCAATACGACACATTGATGAACGGGCACGCACCCGCAATCGTGCTCAATCCGCGCGTGCAGGGAGCGCCGCCCAAAGAGGCGCAATGGTACCGTGCCCTCAACGACGGCAGGCGGATCGAAGAGCCCCACCCAATCGCCTTGCGCCTCTCGTACGGGTTGCGGCAGGTGCAGCGCAGCGGCGAATGCCCGATCCGCGGATGAGCAGGTCAGTGAACGTTCCCAGCGGCCTTGCACCCGAGATCCCCTCGCAATGCCTCCCGGGAGCTTCGAGAGGGCCATGGCGAGCGCCTGCACCGCTCGCGGGTCCGGCATGGGGAGTCGAAGATGCTGGCGCCCGGCCCGCGCGTCTTTCTCGACCCCTAGAGGCATTGCGCTCGACGCCGAGTGCCGCGGCGCTCCCATTCGAAACGATAGCCGAATGTCAGGTGCAGACCCACTTCACGCGGCGTGAGTGGCACAGTGCGCCAGTCCCTGTCCGGCCGCTGTTCATCGGTCATGATTGGCTCCGTTTCCGGCACCTCCACTGCCGAGAGTCTTCGCATTCATTCTCTCAAGGATCGCTGTGGCGTCCTTGGCGGCCAGGCGCACGTCGCGGCTGACGTTGAATTCCCAACCGCCGATGGCTTTCAGCGGCCGCTCGGTCGCGCCCTCGCGGGCGAGGTCAGTTGCAGTGGTCTCGATGAAGCGCTATGGAGCAGCGCTGATTCCCACCGGATTCCCACCGACCAACGGTTCTCTTCGCGGACAAATATGGACTGAGCGAACCCGCCCCGCGACGAAGCGGCTCACTGCCGTTCCCCGCGGCGCGACCACCTTCCGGGCGCAAATCTGGTTGGGCCGGGACCCGGGCGGTGCGCGAGGGCATGCGCGATTTGTCACCGGTCAGTCAATTGCCCTCACGCCGGCATGAGGAAGCACGGCACTGACGACCGGATTGTCTTTGAAAAAGTGTACTTATCGTAGTTTAGCTACGATGAAGCTAATAAAACAAAGCTTGTGCGCTTTTGAATTATCGATATAATCGTAGTATGGCTACGATAAGTGGAGATAAACTAAAGCGACTCTACACCCGCCTTGCGCCCGGAACGCCGGTCACCTCCGCCGATCTCGCCACCCTCGGCATATCGGCCGATCTGGCCGTCCACTACGCCCGGACGGGCTGGCTGGAGCGGATGGCACGCGGTGTGTATAGCCGCCCCAATGATCCACCCGCGCTGCACCCAAGCCTCGCGCTGCTGCAGCGAGCGTTCGAGGGCTTGCATGTGGGTGGCAAGTCCGCGCTCGACTGGCATGGCGTCCGCCAGTACGTGGCCCAACGCCCGATGCTTCACTTATACGGCTGGCAGGCCGGGCGCCTCCCTGAGTGGTTCACCCAGCGCTTCCCGGCCGAGTATCACCGCAAACGGCTGTTCGAAGAGCGTCCCGACGCGCTCCTGCGCGTTCGGCCCTTCGAGGGCCGCAAGGGCGCGCCTCTTGTCTCCGCGCCAGAACGCGCGCTCCTTGAACTCCTGAGCGAGGTCGGCGTTCGCCAATCGCTGCAGGAAGCGCGTGAGCTCGTGGAAAGCAGCTACAACATTCGCGCTGGCGTCCTGAGCGAACTCCTCAAGCGATGCGGCAGCGTCAAGACCGTACGCCTCTGTTTGCAGCTCGGGCGCGAACTCTCCCTACCGTGGGCGGGCAAGCTCGATCCGTCTCAATTTCCCAAGGGCAGTAATCGACCGTGGGTTGGCCGCTCCCGCGACGGTCTCCTTGTGCTCAAGCCATGAATGAGATCTATCTTCAAACTGCTCGATTGCTGACGCGGGTCGCGCCGCTCGTGCGCGTCGACGACACCTTCGCGCTCAAGGGCGGCACCGCCATCAACCTCTTCATGCGCGACATGCCACGACTCTCGGTGGATCTCGATCTGGTGCTTCCCGACCACACGTTGCCGCGCGAACTGGCACTCCAGCGCATCACCGATGCGATCTATCAGTCCGTTGCGCGCCTGAAGAAGCAGGGCTTCCAGACCCATGTACCGGCTTCGGGCGAGGCCGGCGGGACCAAGCTGCTCGTTCGGCAAGGCGCCATCCAGGTCAAGATCGAGGTGAATTTTGTTCTGCGTGGCACGGTTCATCCCGTGCGCATGGCGACGCTGACACCGACCGCACGCGACGCGTTGCAGGCGGATCTCGAAATTCCCGTCGTGTCGGTCGAAGATGTGTACGGCGGCAAGCTGGCTGCAGCCCTGGATCGGCAACATCCACGCGACTTGTTCGATGTCATGCAGCTCTTCGCGCACGGAGGCATCACGGCCGGCATCCGTCGCGCTTTCGTCGTCTATCTCGCGAGCCACCACCGGCCGGTTCATGAGGTCCTGTTTCCGCCCATGCCCAGGAACGATTGGCCCTGACCGGCGCCGCGGTGAACGCACTGCCGCCGAAGTGCGCCCAAGCCTTCGAGCTGCGCATCCTCCGCGGCCTGCCGTTCGAGGAGGTCGGGCACGCGATGCACATCAGCGCCCGAATGGCCAAAATCTATGTCGCGCGAACCCTGCGATCCCTGCAGGACGCGCTCAACGGACACCCGTTGCCGGCAGCCGAAGTCCGCCGGCCCCGGACGCGCACATCCAACCGTACTCAACCCTTCCCCATTCCCACGCGCCCGGCTCGGAGCCCGGACGCATCGGAACGCATCCCGCGACAGACACCCCACAGGAACCGGGGAAAGCCCCCCGGCTGCGCCAGCCGCACCGTGAGCGCACTGCCACCCTGCGCCCCCGTCCCGACACGTACCGCGTCCCCGCACCCCGGAGATCCCGCCATGCACCACCCAGAGGCCACTGCCATCCTCAAGACCTTGATCGAAGGACGCGAGCCCGGCTCGCTCGAGCCGCTCCCGGCCGGATCCGTCGCACACCGCGCAGACGTCCTGCGCGCGCTACTCGCGGCCGTCGCGGCGCTCGAGCGGGTGGAGGTCCGCACCCGACGGCGCGCCGCCCTACCCAATAACACCGGCCGCACCTGGAGCGCCGAACGACACAGCCGCACACTGCGGGCAATCGAGGCCCGGCTGCAGCGCATGGGCCTGCTGGCCCCTGAGGACCGCGTGACGCGTAGGGGATTCGGGTCGGAGCCGTGACCTCGAGTGCCACCCGCCGGGCGCTCACACCTCCGGCCGTCACACCCGACACCTGCGGCCCAAAACACGCCGCACGAGGATCTCGCTGGGCTCCGCAATTCATTGATTCGAAATTGTATTTCGGAATCCAATGTCGTATTGTGACAGCATGAAAGAGACCCTCGAAGCCCGTATCGCCCAGCGCATCGACCGCAAGCGCGGCGATGTGTTCCTGCGCGCGGACTTCGCCGATCTCGGCGGCTACGACCAAGTCGGCCGCGTACTGCGCCAGCTGGTGCGCGCGGGGAAGCTCCTCAAGGTCGGCTTCGGGCTCTACGCCCGGGCCGTCCCCGCCCGGCTCGGCACGCGCCCCGTCCCGCCGAAGGGACTCACAACGCTCCGGGAGGCACTCGAGCGCGTCGGCATCCGCACCTACCCGTCTCGCGCGCTCGAGGACTACAACGCCGGACGCACGACCCAGGTGCCCACGGGCCGCGTCGTCGCCGTGCGCCGGCGCGTGCGGCGCAAGATCGGCTACAACGGCATCTCGCTCAGCTTCGAACGTGCTCGACCCGCAGCGCGTTGAAGAGCTCGCCGCCGAGCTCGGGACCGCTCCCGGTCTCATCGAGAAGGAATGGCATGTCGTGCGGGCCGTCGGCGTCATCGCCGCGCTCGATCACGAGGGCGCCCGCCCCGTCTTCTCCGGCGGCACCTCGCTCTCGGTCGGCTGGGGCCTGATCCGAAGATTTTCAGAGGACGCGGACTTCAAGATCACGATGCCCGCTGCCGCGAACCCCTCGCAGGCCCGCGCCCAGCGTCATCGATGTCGTGAGCGCGTGCTCGCAGCGCTCGCCGCGGCCGAGTTCCGTCCCCTGGGGGCGCTCCGCCAGGCGAGCCGATTCTTCTCCGCGGACTTCAGCTACCCCAACACGTTCGAACCGGCGAGCGCCCTGCGGCCGCATCTGCAGATCGAGATGACGTTCGAGGCGCCCAAGCTCCCGCCCGTGGAGCGCCCGATCCGTTCGCTGCTCGCAAGCGCCCAGGGAGCGGATCCGGAAGTTCCCGCCTTCCCGTGCGTCGATCCCATCGAAACCGCGGCCGACAAGCTGAGCGCCCTCGCCTGGCGCGTCTGCTCGCGCGAGCGTGGCTCGCCCAAAGACGACCCGACCGTGATCCGTCACCTCCATGACCTCGCCGCCCTCGAGTCGCACATCAGCTCCGCGCCTCAATTCGCGCAGCTCCTGCGCGAAGCAGCCGTTGCCGACACCGGTCGCGGCGGCGGGCGCGCCCCGGGAGACGTGAGAGAAAGATTCCGGACGATGCTGGAGCGCCTCGGCACCGATCCGCTCTGGGCCAGCGAATACGACCGGTTCGTGCAGAACGTTTCGTTCGCGGCCGCAGACGAGGTCATTCCGTTCAACGACGCCCTGAAAACCGCACGGCGCCTCACCCTCGCCGCCGGAATGGTCTCGTAATATCCACTGCCCGAAGACGCGACCGACGAGCGAACACAGGAACCTTGGTCGGACAGAAGACCCGACTCCGGCAACCACCGAAGCCGGTCCATGGTAGACGCCAGATCCACCCTCGCTCGGCCATGGACATGAAGGTCGCACCCGCCGGCGAATGGATTCCGATTTGCCGTGATTGGAATTCACACACATTACCGCACGAGATTATCCCGTTCACCCTGAAGGGTTTTCGCGAAACTGCGGCGCAGATGTTCGGTGACGATCTGGAAATTTGATTCATGCCGCGGGCCCGGCCAGCATGTTCATCACCAGCCGGACCATCACGTCCTTGTCCTTCGGCGACGACTCGGCCACCAGTAGGGCCAGAGCTGCCAATCCGACATCATTGATGACCGGCTCGCCCCGGCGCACGAGACGATCGTTTCGATGCAGGAATTCGACGAACAGGAACGATCCGATGCGCTTGTTCCCATCGGAGAAGGGATGATTCTTGATCACGAAATACAGCAGATGGGCGGCTTTCGATTCGACGGTCGGATAGGCTGGTGCGCCAAACACGGTCTGGTCCAAATTCCCGAGCAGCGCGGCGAGTCCCTCTTCACGTTCATGCCCGAATAGGTCGGTCGCTTCTCCACGCGCCATCAAATCCGACTTGAGCTCGCCGACGGCTCGGCGGGCCTCGATCACTTTCGGCAGATTACCGCCGGGCATACCCTCAGGTTCGACCAGCAGCCCCTTGTCATAGCGTTGCAGCAGGAGAAAGGTCTGCGTGTAGCGGGCAATGATGTCCACCAGGCCGCGGCCCTGATCCCCAGTCAGTGCCTCTCCGGAGGCCGCCTTACGTACCAAGGCCAGGGCCGATTCCAGCTCACTTGCGTTCTGCTCGAGGCGCTGGTGATTCAGGGTGTAGCCCCGCACCAAGTGCTCGCGCAGCGTCGAGGTCGCCCATTGGCGAAATCGTACCCCACGGCGGGAATTCACCCGGTAGCCGACCGAGATGATGGCGTCCAGATTGTAGTGCTTGACATGGCGCCGGACTTGCCGACCGCCTTCGGCTTGAACTACCGAGAAATCCTCGGTAGTTGCGCCCTCCTCTAATTCCTTGTCAGCAAAGACATTTTTCAGGTGCAGGCCGATATTGTCCGTCGACGTATCGAACAAATCCGCCATCTGGCGCTGCGTGAGCCATACCGTATCGCGGTCCAGGCGGACCTCTACGCGTACGCCCCCGTCGGGAGTCTCATAGACGGTGACTTCGCCAGTCGGTGCGTCAATCGTCATGCCGCGCTCCCGATAACCTTCCGGCCACTCCGCGTCTTCATCGGGTCACTGCAGCATCTGCATGCCAGGTCGAGCGTGCCCACCCCGGATTGCGCTCGGGCACACTTGTTCATGACTCGTTGCTGCAAAGCGCGACCTCTCTCGTGCGGTGTCTCATTGGCGCGAAGCCTACGGCTCACGCGGGTTGGTTACAAGATTGCGCGGAACAATGGACGAGCAATCGGACGCCCGATCAAACGTCGATGAGAACGTGTTACCTCAGCGGCGTCAACACTGCGGCTTTCGCTCCCGGGGTTGTTACGAGCAGGTTCCGCAGACGCTGCGTCAAGATGACTCATTCCTGTGCCGGCCCCTCTCGATTTGCCCCATTGCCGAGAATCTTCGCGTTCATCCTCTCAAGGACCGCTTTAACGTCCTCGGCGGCCAGGTGCACGGAGCGGCTGACGGCATTTGATTTCCATCCGCCGATGGCTTTCAGCTGCTGTTCGGTCGCTCCCTCCCTGGCGAGGTAGGTGGCGGCGGAGTAGCGGCGATCTCGCCCAAGACAGAGGCGCCACACCTGAGCGTCGTGGCACGTGCAGGTCGGGACGCCGCTCTTCGCCTTGCGGGAGCTCGCGGACCGGGAGAGCGCGCGCATGGTGCGGCGTTACGCGCACCTCGCCGCCGACCATCTCGCCGTCTATGCCGGCCATCTCGAAATCCACGGCACAATTACGGCACAGCCAATCTGAGCACGGCACATTCCCGGCACAGGGATTTGTACGTCGGGTCCAGTTTGATGCCTCTCCCGTGTTCTCCTGCTATTATATTAGCGAGAAGTCCCGCTCTGGTATGAAGAGGAGCATATGGCTGAGCATTCCGCGACTCTCTCGTCGGATGGGCTGGATGATCTGCTGAGCGGCAGTGCGGCCGAAAAGCGTTCGCTGGCCAAGTGGTACGCGACTGCCAAGCTTGCGCTGGCGCGCAATCGCCCTCTGACCACGGCGACCAGCCCGCACCCCGGACGCCACCACACTGAGGAACTCGCGTCTGCCGAGCTTGACGCCTTGCGCAGCGTCGGCGCTTTCAAGGGTCATGTGCTCGTCAGCGCCGATAATGATCCGCTCATACGCAGCCAAGCGCAGTACATGGCGCTGCTCGAGGAAAGCCTGTCGGCGGCTGAGGCCGCCAAGCTCCTGCGTGTGGACGTGAGCCGAGTACGCCAGAGGCTGCGGGAACGCTCTCTCTTTGGCCTGGAGTACGAGGGGACCTGGCGCCTGCCGCGTTTTCAGTTCGAGCGCCGTCTCGTCATCCCGGGTCTCGCCCAAATCCTGAAGGCGCTCCCGCCCGATCTATTCCCCTTGGATGTAGTCGATTGGTTCCTGCTACCCGATCCGGAACTGCAGTCCGACCGCGATGTGTCTCCTCTGAGCCCTCGCGAATGGCTGCTTTCGGGCCGGGCGATAGAAACCGTGGCGAGGCTCGCCCGTGACCTGACGCGCGGCTGACGCCGGTGAGCAAGTTCCCGGAACCGCCCGGTGTCGAGGCGCTACGCCGCATTGCGGCCGCGACCCTCGAGCTGCCCGCCGGCACGCCCTTGGCGCGCATCTACTTCTCCGCCGGCCCGTATCCTTCGCATTGGAACCGATTCCGTCATGTCGGGCCCACCGCGGCGCGCTGGGACCATCATCTACCAGGTTCAAGCAATGAGCCGACCGAGCAAGACCGAGCCGTGCTTTACTGTGCGCCCCAGGTGCACACCTGCGCGGCGGAAGTTTTCCAGGCGACCCGCCGGATTGACCGGATCCGCAATGCGCCTGCCCTCGTCGTCTTTGCCCTGCACGCACCCGTGACCTTGCTTGACCTGCGCGGCGCCTTCGCCACAAAGATCGGGACTTCCACCGCAATTCATTCCGGGCCGCGCTCCCGTGCGCGCGCCTGGGCGCGGCAGTTGTACGAAGCCTATCCAGACGTTCAAGGCTTTCAATACGGCTCATCAATGAACGGGCACGCGCCCGCGATCGTGCTCAACGAGCGCGCGCAGGAAGCGTTGCCCAAGGAACCGCAATTTCACCGCACCCTCAACGACGACATGCTGGTCGATGTACTCCAACAGATCGCCTTGCGCCTCTCGTACGGGCTGCGGTAGCGGCGACAAATTTCTACTGCCTGCATGAGTAGGCCGGTGGACTCTCACCATCGGCCAAACACCCAACCCTTTGAACCTTGTTCGTTGATGCCGGCTGACGGACTTGAACCCCCGACCCACGGTTTACAAATTTAGCCGGGCGTGAAAATCCCCCAATGGGCTATTTGCAGTGCTTTGTTTCTATTGATGTTTCCATAAACCCGCCGCAGGGCGTCCGTTGCAATTGTCACGACAAAGCACTACTGAGCACCACCGATTCCCACAAAATTCCCGCAAAACAACGGTTCTCTTGGCCGACGCAATCCGAGCGGAACCTCCACTCTCGCACCTGATGCATAGCGTCCCGCGTGCAGATGCTGGCTACGCCACTGCCGCGGCGAAGGCGGCGAACAGGTCACCTGGCAGCTGATGCTGCAGCCGCCACGTTATGGCCATCGGCTGCTCGGATTCATGCCTCACGTAGGTCGCCGGTCCCAGAAAGTAGAACGCCCGATCGCTGCTACGCTCGCGTGCGAACAGCATGACTTGAGTCCCGGCCGTCGCGTGATTCCGGTAGCGACGGCCGGTGTCGCTATCGGCTCGAGTCGTGGACTGACTCTCCCAGTGAATGAGCTCGGCGCTGATCGCGTAGTCTCGATAGCGGGTCGTCGGCGAGAACTGCCCGCTCGTCTTGTCCAGCGTGAAGGCGAGAAGATCGGACCGGGCATTTGCGGCCCAATGCACGCCTGTCTGCCAGGGCGCCACTTTGGCACCGCTACCCACGTCGAAGCCCGCGAGGATTTCGACTCGCGTGTATCGTGCGTGCACCATTAGCGGAACTGATGACTCAATCGACAACGGTATAGCGACGTGCTCGAGCCTGCCGGCGAGGATCTCAAGAAGCTCAAGCAACTCCGCACGCACCCCGGCGTGGCTCCAGAGCAGGCTGGCGCCCTCTGCGAGCGAGGTAGATTTTGACACCGACCCACCGACGAGCGAACCCACCAGCATCCTGAGTAGTCGTTGCTCGCATTGCGACAGTCGATCAGGTTCCGGTGGGTGGTTGGATTGTAGGAAGCGCCGATATGCGCCCAACCGACCCCGATCGTCGACGTGCAGCAACCGGCCGCATGCCCGCCGCAGCGCGTGCTCATACGGACCGTCCGTTCGTTCCTCGAGACCGGCATCGTCGCGAAGGTCCGACCAGCTCTTGCCGCCGCCGTAGACATCCTCGAGTTCCAGGCCGGTTTCCTCGAGGTATCTGACCAATGTGCAATCCACGCCTCGAGCCGACAACTGCCGCAGAGCCTCCACACGTTCGGTCCACCGGGCCGGTACGGCCGTACGAATATTCTCCAGCACGATCTCCGTGGTGACGCGATCAAGCTCCATGTGACAGCCCGCCGGGAGGAAGGGAAACCCTGCCTCGACCTGCTGCGCCAGAGACTTACGCGTTGCGCCCAGCAGCGCCCGGTACCGCCGGTCGAAGCGGAACTCCATGCGGTGGTGCCCGACGAAATCAAGCACAATACAGTTCGACTTTCCGATGCTGCGTCGCAGCCCGCGGCCGAGCTGCTGCAGGAACAGCGTTGGACTATCCGTCGGACGCAGCATGAGCAACGTATCGACCGTCGGCACATCCACACCTTCATTGAAGAGATCGACCGAGAAAACGACGTTCACCCGGCGAGCAGCCAGATCGGCCAGTGCGGCACGGCGCTCAGGCTCAGGCGTATCGGACCAGACTGCTCTTGAGGGAACGCCGGCGGCGCCGAACACCCGCGCCATGAAGCGGGCGTGTTCGATACCGACGCAAAAGCCGAGCGCCCGCATCCTTCCGAGATCGTCCACGCGCTTCTCGAGTTCCTGGAGAACGAACCGGGCCCACGCATCGTTCGCGGTCAGAATGTTTGAGAGTCCCTCGGCATCGTAGCCACGGCCACGTCGCCAGGGAATCTCACGCAAATCCGTGTTGTCGTGAATACCATAGTAAGCAAAGGGAACGAGGCGCTGCTGACTGATAGCATCCCAGAGACGCAGCTCCGCGGCTATGCGGCCTTCGAACCAATTTAAAATCGGCAGGCCGTCGCTTCGCTCTGGCGTCGCGGTGAGTCCGAGCAACTCGACCGGCCGCACATGGTCCAGCAAGACCTGGTAGGACCGAGCCGCCGCATGATGAAACTCATCGACGATGACGACGTCAAAATGCGCCGGATCGAGGTGCGTGAGGCCGGTGGTGTTCAGACTTTGGATGGATGCAAATACATGCTCGAAGCGTTCGGGGCGAGAGCCGCCCACCCAGAGCTCTCCGAACGACGGGTCGCGAAGTGCCTGTCGAAAAGTCGCCAGGCTTTGCAGCAGGATTTCCTCGCGGTGCGCGACGAACAGCAGGCGCGCTCTGGGCAGGACCTCCAGCAGGCCTGCGTAGTCGAGGGCAGCCATGACCGTCTTACCGGTACCGGTTGCGGCGACCAGCAGATTGCGATGATGCCCCTCTTGCCTGGAGAGAGTGACTTGTTCGAGCAGTCTCTCCTGGAAGGGTTCGGGGCGCAGTTCGGTCGGTGGCAGCAGCACGGTCGCCTGCGCGACGGTGCCCTCGTCGGAACGAGCACGGAATTCCGCGCGATCGTAAGGCCGGAAATCAGGATTGTGCCAGTAGCCTTCGAAAACGGCGGCCACCTTGTCGATCACGTCCCGATTGCGCGCTGCCGAGATGCGAACGTTCCACTCCAGTCCGCTGACCTGTGCCGCGTGAGTCAGATTGGAGGATCCGATATAAGCCGTGGAGAACCCCGATTCTCTATGCAAAAGCCACGCCTTGGCATGCAGGCGTGTCCCGCTTAAGTCGTACGACACCCGGACGTCGGCACCGGCGTCCTTCAGATCCTCGAGTGCGCGCAGCTCCGTTGTACCCGTATAAGTGGTGGTGAGCACCCTGATCATGCATCCTGCAGCGCAATGATCGCGCAGCGCCGGCATGAGCGGTGCGATTCCACTGCGGCGGATGAAGGCCATGACCACGTCAATCCGGTCGGCCGAGTGGATCTCTGCGAGTAATTGGTGGCCAACCCGGGGTTCCCCCGGGGCATTAGTCTGGAGTTATCCCTCGGCGCGCGAGAAAATCCGTTGCTGCTCAGGTAGTTGACGCATTGCAGGCTGTGAGCTGAGTGGCTACACGGTGATTTGCTGCAGCAGCTGCAGCGCGCGGTGTTGTGT
>JAJZDW010000076.1 GCA_021851405.1 Pseudomonadota bacterium | reverse complement strand
TTCTTAAAGGCGCTCTGCTACTGAAGACCATTGGCATTCCAAACGCGCGCCCCACTATGGATATCGACATGCTGCGCAAGGGAAAAGCCGACGAGGCAAGCCTGGTTGTACTAATCAAGGACTGTGCGACTCTCGAAGTGGAGGCCGACGGCCTGACCTTCCTCGATAATACTGTGGCCGCCGAGGAAATCACGAAGGATTCGGAATACAAAGGCACGCGAATCCTCATGGACGCGCGCATGGACAAGGTGCGCCTCAGACTTCAGATCGACTTCGGCGTAGGTGACGTCATCGTGCCCGGCCCAAAAATGATCGAATACCCGGTCTTCTTGGGTGGAGACATGATCCAACTACTCGCCTATCCGGTCGAATCCGCAGTCGCTGAGAAGCTCCAAGCCATGGTAGCGCTCGGAAGCGCTAACAGCCGCATGAAGGACTTCTATGACGTGTGGATCTGCTCGAAACACCTTGATTTCAACGCAGGCACGCTTCTCAAGGCCATCAGCGCGACGTTCAAGAATCGAGAAACATCAGTCCCGGCGCAAGAGTTTGAGGCCCTGACGGCAACCTTCGCTGGAACGCATCGCGTTCAGTGGAACGCTTTCGTAAGAAAGATGGGCGAGGAGGAGCTCATCGATGGGTTCGGTAAGATCATCGAAGATATTAAGACCTTCGCAATGCCGGCGTTCCGATCACTTGCCAGCGGAGAAAAAATCGCGCAGCAGTGGAAGGCCGGCAACGGCTGGGTCATCTAATGATCTGGTGGTCTTTTGCCCGGTCGTTTCGTCGAGAAGGATCGCGTGGGTAGAGCCCGGGGGGCGGTTTCGCCCGAATTTTCGGCGAAACGCCCTCTACCTGATCCGCGCGCGCATCTGGCAAACTGGTGGAAAGGGAGGGACTCGAACCCTCGACCCCGGCATTATGAGCCTGCTGCTCCGCTCGAGATAGCCTTTAGATTCAATAGCTTGAAAAGGAACGCCCCATTGCGATTGGCACGACGAAGCACAACTGAGCACAACCGATTCCCGCAAAATTCCCGCGCCTCTAAAGCGAATCACGGGGTTGATGATGCGCCAGAAGGGCGCTATATTCTCTATTCGCGAATCGCGAATAGAGAATATCTTTGAAACGCCAGACTAACCTGCAGATCGTCCTAAAGCCACAGGATCTCGTCGTCCTGCTGAAGCTGCTGGCAATAGGCGATCAGCGCCGCAGCTTCGCCGAATTGTCGGCAGAATTGTCGATGTCCGCATCGGAGGTCCATGGCAGCGTCGGCCGGGCGAGGGAAGCCAGACTGCTTCATCTGGCAACCGGTGAACTGCAAGTCACCAAGGCCGCTCTGAAGGAGTTCCTGCTGCATGGTGCGAAATACGCCTTTCCGGCAACGATCGGCGCACCGACACGCGGCGTGCCGACGGGCTATGCCGCACCGCCGCTCCGCGATCAGATTGTCCAGCCCGACAGTGAATTGCCGCCAGTGTGGCCTACCGCTGACGGCGAACGACGCGGAATCGCGTTCTATCCGCTGTACCCTTCGGTTCCACAGGCGGCTCGCAAAGATCCGGCGCTGTACGAAACCCTCGCTTTATTTGATGCCCTGCGCGGAGGCGCGGCCCGGGAACGCAACCTGGCTGCCAAGTTTCTGGAGGAACGCTTTGCATGAGGACCGCGAACCCTAACCTCCCGCTGTTGGAATCGGTCGTCGCCGCCTTGGGCCCACTGTGTCCGCGATTCGTTTTCGTCGGCGGCTGCGTCACCGGCCTCCTTATTACCGAGGCAGCCACTCCACCTGTGCGTACCACTCGCGACGTCGACGTCATCGTCGAGGTCGTCTCACTCGGCGAATACCACACGTTGGAGCGCCAGCTCGAACAGGCAGGATTGCGTCATGATCGCAGCCAAGATGCGCCCGTATGCCGCTGGCTGGCTGGCGGCGCTCTCCTAGATGTGATGCCGACAGAAAGGACGGTCTTGGGCTTCGGGAACCGCTGGTACGAAGAAGCAGTCCATACGGCCGTCACCCGCATGCTGCCCAGCGGAACCTCAATTCGGTTGATCACCGCACCAGTGTTCATCGCGACAAAGCTTGAAGCATTCGCAGGCCGCGGTGACGGAGACTTCCTGGCCAGCCATGATCTCGAAGACATCACCACTATCATTGATGGGCGCCCAGAGCTCGTAGATGAAGCCGCCGTCGCCTCGCCTGAGATCCGTAAGCACCTCAGCGCGCAAGTCAAACTCCTGCTTCAAAGCTCCGCGTTTCTCAATGCCCTGCCAGGACATCTTCCCGGCGATCCAGTGAGTCAGGGCCGCGTACCGCTGATCGTGGAGCGCATGCAGCGCCTGTCACGCCTAGAGTGAGCTGGTGGAAAGGGAGGGACTCGAACCCTCGACCCCGGCATTATGAGCATGCTGCTCCGCTCAAGATAGGCCTAAAATTCAATAACTTGCCACAGGGCGCCCGTTGCGATTGGCACGACGAAGCACAACCGAGCACGACCGATTCCCGCAAACTTCCCGCAATTTGTCACCCAGCGCTGCCCTGCGGCTCTGGCGGGCATTGCCCAGCCTCGCTCCCTTGCCGATGCGCAACGAGGAAGTGGTCGGCACGGCACCGCACCATGCCAGACTTTGAGCCGGGGCGCCGGTGTAAGCGTGCATCGTGGCACCGTGAACAGGACGTCGCTGAATACCTGACGGTGATCGTTCCCCTCTGCACGCGCGGATCTTCAGCCGGGCTCCCAAAGCGGCTTAGCCATCGGTAAGCCGCGGTGTTGGCGGGGACGTAAATCCGCGTAATTTTGGGGACGAGAGGCGGATTGGGCACGAGCGGCATCGCATCACCGGCCAAGACGGCGGCGGCTGTCGCTAAGGCTTAGAACGGCGTGTCGTCGGTCGCAGGGCTTGGCGGGGGCGGCGGGCAGGAGGGCGCGAGCTGGTGGGCGCGGTTGATGAGCAGTCCGGAGTAGTGGCGCTCGAGTGCCTCGGTGAGCTGGTAGAGGAAGTTGATGAGCTTCTCGGCGGCGTCACCGGACAGTTCCAGCGGCAGGCAGACGATCGGCAGGTCATTCGGTTCCATAACTAACGGCTCGCGGCGCGGGGCTTCTTGGCTGTGGAGCGCGCGGCGGCGCGCTTTGCGGCGCGCTCCTTCGCCTCCTTGAGTCGGTAGCTCTCTCCATCGATCGAGAGGATCTCGGACCGATGCACGAGCCGGTCGATGAGCGCGACGACGCAGGTGGCATTGGGGAAGACCTGGTTCCATTCGCTGAACGGCCTGTTCGTTGTCAGGATCAAGGGGCGGCGCAGCTGATAGCGGCGTGTGACGACCTCGAAGAGCAGGTCGGCATAGCGGGTGTCGTAGGCCAAATATCCAACCTCATCGCAACAGAGCAATGCGGGAGTGGTGTAGCGACGCAGGCGCCGCGCCAGTTGCGTGGAGCTGTCCTGGGCGGCCAGATCGTGCAGCATGTCGGAGGCGGCGGTGAAGCGTGCCGTATAGCCGCGCAACACCGCCTGGTGCAGCAGGTTTTTGGCGATCATGCTCTTGCCAAGGCCGTTTGGACCGATCACGATGATGTTGGCGGCGGCTTGCAGGAACTCGAAGGTGAAGAGATCCTCGAGGAGCGTGCGATCGAGTTGCTTCGGCCACTGGTAGTCGAAGTCGGAACGTGTCAATGAGATTGGAACACCTGGTGTCATGAGATTAGAGAGCACGCGGGTGTGATCGAGGGTGGTGTCGTCTCTTTTTTGGGCGGATTGATCCAGGCTGCGGTGGGTAGCTCCGGGGGC